>JAQGPJ010000021.1 GCA_028293125.1 Verrucomicrobiales bacterium
CCTCAACAATCTCGCGGCGCTGCTTCACGCCAAGGGGAACCATGCGGGGGCGGAGCCACTTCTGCGCCGGGTTCTGGAGGCGCTGGAGCGGGTGCTGGGACCGGAGCATCCCGACACGATCACCTCCTTCAACAATCTCGCGGCGCTGCTTGAGTCCAAAGAGGCATTCGGCAGGAATTAGAAAAGGCGCACAGGGCGAAGGTGGCGATGCCTTTCGGCCTTGCCGCATGGCTGTGGCCGTTGGCCTGGTCCTCCGCGCTGACGGTTCCCATGCAAGTTCCTGCGCCCGGTATGCCCCATGATTGTTTTGCAGCCAATCAGCAAACTGCAGGCCAGGGCGATTCTTCATTTAACCCCGGTGCTGGCGGGACAGCCAAACGCACAGGACACGCTGGATGGATGCTCCGTGATTTTTCAAGCCGGGTGGGTGGCAGTCGCGGGCAAAGCGGCTCTTCCTTGCCCTGCCGGCAATGGTGCCGGCTGTGTGTGATAATAATGCCGGCTCCGGGCAATCAGTGCCGATCCCGCGCGGAGCCGCGCTTTAGGGCACGCGCCTCCGGTTGAAAAGGCACAGCAGAACTGTTCCTCCGCAATACGCCCAGGTGACGGGCTCGGAGGCAGGCGCAAACCGCAGATTGTCGATGGAGTAATCCTGATCGGAGGAATTGGTGGCCAGGGAAACAGTGGAGACAGGTGTCAAACACCAGCCCGAAAAAGCGCGGAGTGCCCAGCGGCGGGTTTGGAGCTGTCCCGACAGGGTCGGATCCATAACTCGTCACCCAGATGGAGCCGCCATCGTCGGGGCCCACATAATCAAACCCAAAACCCCAGATGGGCTTCGGGAATGCAAACACGGGCATCGTGGATGTGTCCTCAAAATCCGTGTTGATGCAGGGGGTGGGAAAGTCGCCTCCCATTGCTCCCGCGACGGCAAGCCCTCCCGTTCCCATTCCGATAATTGAAACGTTGGTGGTCGTGTGAAACACGTCCCCTTGAACCACTGGAACCGGTTGCAAGCTGTCCAACGATTCGAATGTCCGCCTGGTTGTCGGGAGGGCATTTTCCCAGCCGGGAATATCCGTGGCCACCACAGCCGCATGGAGCGCCCGGCTCAGGGAGACGGACAGGAGGATGGTTTAAGCAGTGATTTCATACTGAGACAGATGGGGAAATGACGCGCATTCACTATTTTGCCCGGTATTATGAAGGCAATGCGGAAAAATGAGGGTTGCCCGGTCGGAGCGGCCACGCCTTCATTGCCTGACCGTGCCCACCTCCCGAATTCCGTTCCCACTCACGGATCGGAACGGGCTCCGGAAGGCTTTGCGGAGTAACCGGGACGGCCTGCCGGCTTGCAGGTCCCGGCCACCAGCGCCCCGTTATTGCGCCGGAACGCCATGCTGGTGGCGTCGGAAGCCGGCGGGAGGGTAGTCTAGTTCTGCGACATGAAGGGCGCTGCCGCCTTCATTTGTCCTGAGTCCCAAAAAACACCTCCCTCAGTCCTTCTCTTTGCACAGGATCAGTGATTCGAGCCGCCCAGATGCGCGCTGCATCCAAATCATCTTTGGCAAGAAGGTTGGCCAGACGGCACACCATGGCGTCAAAGGAGGGGTTGGCGGGGTTGCGCTCCAGCCATTCAGTCAGCAAAGCGGCATCGCTTGCGAACCACGTCAGGAGAAAGGTGTCCATGAAACATTCCCTTGTCTCCTCATCCTGGAAACGCTCCATCACCGCTGTGCCCGTCATGGGATCCAGATACCCCATATAACCTCCCAAATCATGGGCTGCGGACTGGGAAAACCATGGCTCTCCGGCATACGGGGCCACGATTTCAACCAGTTCCTTCCGCCGGGACAGGCCAAACTCTCCCGCACGGTTGTCCCCGTAGGAAAGAAGCGTTTCAAGGCTGGCGGTTTTGAACAAGGCCAGAGCGCCGCTGTCCGCCAGCTTACTGAACCATTGCCTGACACCAGCAATTCCCCTGCTCTGGATGATGAAATCCGTGGCCATGCCCAGAGCCGGGCTGAAAAGGGGATCCTCCGCATGGGCCTGCAAAAGCTTCGCTGCCGTCTCCGGCGACTGGGCGGCCAGGCCGCTTACTAGGCCTTTGACTGCTGCGCCGGGCTCGGAAGGCAACCCACCGGCATTTTCCTTGAGCCATGCGACGGCGGCGGCGCTGTCCCGGCAGGCCCATCCCCCCAGCACATCGGATATGGCCTGCTCTCCCTCCACTTGAGCCCATGCCAAAGCGATGCCCGGGCTCATTTGTCCGCACCGCCGAAAGAAAGCGGCGGTCTCCGCAGGACAAGCGTGTCCTTCCAACAGGCTCTGACGGAGCATGGCCCTGATAGCCCCCGCATCCTCCACCCCCATCAGTGGCAGCAACGCCTGCCACCGCGCCAGCCTCTCCACTGGATCAGTCATGGTCAGAACCGTGCCGAGCTTCTCCAGCAGCACCTGATTGACCTTCCCTGACCGGGCGGCACCGCGCACGGCAGCCGCATCGGCTGCGGCAGCATCCAGCCAAGTTTCCCCGGCGGTTCCGACAGGCCTTCCCGCCAGTGAGGTTGGAAGGCCTGTCCTGCGGCTCCCTGCATCCGCGCCCTGTCTGGGAGTCCCCGGCGCCGGGGCCGGCTTGCAATACCAGCCGGCGGCAAACCCTGCCAGGATTCTGGCGGCGCAAAGGACTGTGGGGCGGATCGGGATCATTGCGGAGAAGGCGGAAAGCATTCCCTTCATCCCGGATCCGTAAAGCGGTCAGTCCGCTGGTCAGACGCGCGGCGCCCAAACAGGAACGGCAGGAGACCGCAGCCCTAATTCGAGCAGTTCAGCCGGGCCCGGAGCGCCAGAATCGCCTCTCTTGGAAATCTTTCCCGGAAGGCATCAATGACTCTCGCCTCCAGAATGCCGGTCAGCACCCTGGCCGGGATCTCCGGGTAATCGTTTTGGAAGCGGTCCAGGTGCTCAAGCTCCGACCGGAACTCCTGCCTGAAGCTGCCATAGTTGTGGCTGCCCGCCAGTTCATCCCAAAGCAGGGCCAGCACGGGCAGACTCCCGCCGTGCTCCAAATCCGTATCCAATCCTTGGTTCAGCTGCATGCCAGCCTTTACGGAAATACGGTTCGTGACGATGACGTCAAACCATTTGAGGGAACTTTTATGCCGAAAGAGGGAATCCCGCGCCCGGGGATCAACCGCTTTCGGGGGCATCGCGGCAGGCACCGGCATCACCCTTTTGAGATCTTGCGGCCCCACCCGGCAGACTGGTGACGCAATGATTCACGGGACGGTGCGCGGGTGGATCCAGGGCAAGGATCTCATCCAGAAGCTGGTTGAGCATTGCGAGCGTGAAAGTGGCGGGATTGCGCCGGTTGTTTTCCCAACAGATCAGAGTGTTGAGGCCGGAGTGCGGAGGGAAGCCGGTGGAGCTGCGGGGAATGATGTTCCGGACCTGCGGGCCTGCGCGCTTAATTCCCTGTCTGCGCGTCCGACCCCCCGGACACCGCCACGCGCACCGGCTTGCCGGGCTCTCCATAGGCGCTGGCGTTTGAAAGGAGGCTGCGGAGGACCTGCCGGAGACGCGGCGCGTCCCAGTGTCCATGGAGATTCCCTTCCAGTGTCAGTTCCGTTCTGCTGCCGTCGACAAGGATTTCCTTCATTCCCGCAAGGATGAATTCGGCAAGGCGCATGGGGGCATCCCGGGGAGCGCGGTTCTCCGATCAAGGGATTGAGCTTGCATTATTTTACGGACTGCATGGGAAGCCTCCGGGACCCAGGGCCTCCGGCGCACCACAGCCACGGTGGTGCCTCAGGGGGGCGCTGGATTGAATTTTCAGGCATCGCGGGGATGGAGCCAACCGTTGTTATGGCAGCTTCACAAGCCTGGGCAATGCATTATCTCAGTTCCATCATTGGCGAACCGGTCTGCAGCATCGGCGCAGCCGGTGGCTGCCCGGCGCTGCTGACAGAAAAGGGGTTTGCGGTGTGCGACCCGCTGGCCTTCGATGCGGGCGTAAAGGTGTCCGATGACGGGGACTCCTCCGAACGCTGCGAATTCCGGCGGGGGCAGGTCCATATCCGGACTGGCCCTCAAACTTGGAAGGGAGACCCCGGCCTGTTCTGGAATCTGAATCCGGTCCCGGACTGGATCGTGATTCTGCCCTTTGAAAGCCTTCCCCCTGAATCGCGGAAAGTTATCGCCGATGTCCTGCCGGAGGGATTCAGCGTGCCGTCCGCCTCCGTCGCCCTCCTGCGGCGTGTGGCGGAGGCATACAGGAAGGAGGAAAGACGGCTTCTGAGGCTGCGGGACGCGCTGGCGGATGCCGGTTATCCCAGCCCGGTCACGCTTCAGCCCACGGGCCTGCACAGCGCGCCGCTGCGCATTTACGGCAGGAGCCGGCTGCGTCCGCTGCCGCTGCCGAAAGACCACAGGCTTGACGCCATCCTGCTGAACTGGAGCGGCGGCAGGGAGACGGTGGAGTTTAAAAGCTGGCGCGCTGAGCCCGCCCCGGCGGCATGAGCCCCGCACCCCCACGAAGGCGGGACAGGCAAATCCAAGCCCATGCGGCGGGGGCGGTTGGAGGCCATGAGGGCATCGGCCTCACAAAAGGGGGCGGAACACCAAAATACATTTGGCCGGGATGCGCATGGCATGCCGGTGCGGGTCACTATTACAGCGGGTCCCGTGGCTGATTGCACGCAGGCTGCCGGCCTGATGGAGGGGATTGAGGCCCAAAGGATAAAGCCCCGAGCGGGCCGCAACCGCAGCTCCAGCCAAAATCATCGGCTGAGGCCGCCTCATTTTGCGGAAAACCACCCTGTTTTCACCGTTTCCCACGCCCATGCGGCTGGTCCAGATGCAATTCCGGTCCGATGGGCACGATGCGGGTGGGATTGATATCATCGTGCGTTATGTAGTAGTGGCGCTTGATGTGGTCCAAATTGACGGTGTCCGCAATGCCCGGCTGCTGATAAAGATCACGCAGATAGCCTTCCAGATTCGGATAGTCCGTGATGCGCCTCACATTGCATTTGAAGTGACCGTGATAAACAGCGTCAAACCGGACCAGCGTGCAGAAGAGCCGCCAGTCCGTCTCCACCAGTCGGGAGCCAAAGAGCCAGCGGCTGCCCGCCAGACGCTCCTCCAAAGTGTCCAGCGCGGCGAAGACTTCGCGGCAGGCCTTTTCATACTCCTTTTGACTGGTGGCGAACCCCGCCCGGTAAACGCCATTGTTCACTTTTTCGTAAATGTACTGGGAAAGCTCCTCCTGTTGCTCCGCGATGTCCGCCGGAAACAGATCCGCCGCCCCCGCCGGGTCCCCCAGAGCGGCAAAGGCCTCATGGAACATGCGGCAGATATCGTCCTCGGAGTTGTTGACGATCCGTCCCTTCTCCCTGTCCCACAGGACAGGCACGGTCACGCGGCCTTGGAAGTCCGGCTTCGAGGCCGTGTAGGCCTCGCTGAGAAAGCGGAAACCGTTCACCGGGTCCGGACTGTGCCCCGGCCCCTCCCGGAAGGCCCATCCACGGTCATCGCGCACCGGATCCACCACCGTGACTTCCACCGCCTTTTGGAGCCCCTTCAGGTTCCTCACGATCAGCGTGCGGCATGCCCACGGACAGGCCAGCGAGATGTAAAGATGGTAACGTCCCGCCACTGCCGGAAACTCCGCCCCCTCCGCCGCCGAAATCCAGTCCCGGAACTCATCCTCCTGGCGCTGGAACTCCCCATCGGAGGACTGCTCCTGCTGAAACTGGGCTTTGACCGGGGCGGCGGCGGGTGTCGTTTCCATAACAGGTCCAACCTTCGCCCCCGCACCGTCACCGTCAAGCGGGGCGGGGCTGGACTATGGTCTCCACTGCCACCGCTGCGCGGCACGGAACACCTGTTCCGCACCGGCGTTTCCGGCTTCCAGTGGAACCCTCCGGACGTATTCCCGCACAGGGGTCCGGCCTTGCCGTCTCTGGATCCTGCGGGCTTCGAAGATTGGTTACAATTTTGGATTGCGCGCCCACATCATATGTTATAAGCCATTTGCGATGAAACGATATGCCTTCTGTCTCCTTGCCCTCCTGGGAGCGTCCGCGGCGCGGGCGGACGATCTGTTTTACGAGGACGGCGCGAAGGCTGTGAACCGGACCCTGATCATCGGCAACGTCATCTATGAGCAGGTGCAGATCGTGGCGCGGGTGCCGGGAGGCCAGGTGGAGCTGAAGGTCAAGGGCGGCAGAAACCTTGTGGTGCCGGAGAAGCGCGTCCCGCCGCTGTGGTCTTCCGCCATGGACAAACGGGAGGGCCAGCGCCGGATCTCGGCGCAGCGCGGCATCGGCCCGGGAGGAAATGCGATCGGCACAGTCAACATCACCGGCCAGGAAAAAGCCGAGGTGAAAAGCCTGTCGAACCGGGCGTTTGAAATGCGTGCCCTGGCCGATGAGAGGTGCTATGTGCCCTGCAGCGTCACCAAGGCTGACGGCACCATGATGCAAGGTGTCCTGCTGGGATTCCGGGGCCGGAGATCGGACGTTCTCTTCAGCAATTATTATGCGGTGGCATGGGTGGGGATGTATTATTTCCATCCGGCGACGGCGGACCGGCTGTCCATGATGGATATCAAAGAGGAGACGGGGGGGAGCAGCGGCAAAACGGATGAAATTATTGAGCAGGTGAAGGAAACCCCGCCCAAAGCGCCGGAGCGGAATCCGGAGGTCCGCTTGGTGGATATCATGACCCACGGCCCGGATTATAATCCGGAGCCTGCCCCGGCGGAGTCACCTGATCCGCCCGTGGCCATGACCAGGGAGCAGAAGGAAATCCGCGACCGCGCCACCAAAATCTGGCCCCGCGATTATAAAATGCAGCGGAAGGAGGTGGCAAGGCAGGAGGAGGCATGCCAGCAGATCACTCAATGGTCCGGCACCCCGCCCCCCGGTCTTTCCAAAAAGGAGTGGGAGGAGATCTGGCTGCGCGCGCGCCGCAACTGGCCGGGGAATTACCGCATGCAGATCCAGGAGATCCAAGAGCAGATGGAAGCCTTGGCCGCTCTCAAAAAGAGCGGACCTCAGGCTTCCAAAGGAGCACGGTGAATGCCGGACGGCTCAACCGGCGGCTGGCTGTTTCAACACCGGCATGCATGCGTCAGCCCATCCAGTCCATCAGCATCCCACGGCCTGTCCCCGCCCGGTTAATATCGGCTGCCCCTCTAAAAACACGGCAATTCATGGAGAGCCTCCCTTTTTCTCAACCTTATTTTATCCAAACGCCTCCAAGGCACGAAACCCGCTCTGAAGCAGGGCATGAAATCCCTCTTTGAGAACGACATTCTGCGCTTCACCCGTCATATCCCCATCCCTGAAAAGGGACTGTGGGAAGTGGCGTTGCTTTCACCGGTGGAGGAAGGCGAGGAAATCAGCTTCCGGGGACGCTGCTACCGCGTGGAGGAAGTGACCGCAGGGGAGTTTTGCGGCAATCTGGTTTACCAGGCGCGGCTGTCCCGCACCGGCACCGTCCCAGTCATCAGCCAAACCGCGGCCTGATGGCAACAGGCACGCCGCAGTCCTGCCCTTGGCTGACTGCAGCCGGGTTCTATGCAGCGTCCCCCGGCCCCGCACGGTTGAAACCCCTGTCGGCAAAGGCATGGTTACAGCCATGAAAAGACGCGGAGCAATCGGACTGGCTATCGGCGGCGGCATGATGGGTATTCCGGGGTGCCGGAAAGGGGATTCCGCTCCTGGAGGACCGCCGGAACGGGCTAATCCGAATCCGGCGGCGCAAAACATGGCACCGCCACCGGAGGGCCATGATCTGGTGCCGGTGCGGGTGGAGGAGAGTCTGGAGATTCGGACCATCGCCGGCCTGCGGCCCTACCGGCCATCAGGGTTTGTGGTGCGGCGGGAGGATGTGTCAGGAAAGACCCTCGTCCACAACTACGGCCACGGCGGCGGCGGCTTCAGCCTGTCATGGGGATCGGCCCGGCTGGCAGTGGATCTGGCCCTGCCGATGGCGGGACTGGAGTGCGCCATTGTGGGCGCCGGGATCATGGGGCTGTGCACGGGCCGCCTGCTCCAGCAGCACGGGGCCAAAGTGGCCATTTACGCCAGGGATCTGCCGCCGGAGACCACCTCGAATGTGGCGGGAGCCCAGTGGTGGCCCTTCTCCGTGTTCGACAACAGCCGGCGCACGGACGCCTTTGCCCGGCAATACGTTCAGGCTGCGGAGTTCTCACACCGGTATTTCCAGCAGCACACCGGCCCGGAGTGGGGGGTGAGTTGGATGCCGAACTACTATCTGAGCGACGGGCAGCCGATGAACGGATGGATCGGAGGGCCGGGCGGCGTGCTGCACGGCCTGCAGACGGACTTCCGCGACTTCGCGCCGGGAGAACATGTGTTTTCCAAAGGCCACGCACGGCGCTTTTACAGCATGCTTATCGAGCCATCGGTCTATCTGCCGCGTCTGATTCGGGAATTCCGGGAGGCGGGCGGGGAGATCACGGTGCGGCCCTTCGCCGCCGCCGCGGAGGTGCTTTCCCTTCCCCAGCCAGTGATTTTCAACTGCGCCGGACTGGGGGCCGGCACCCTTTTCAACGACCCGGAGCTGGTGCCCATCAAAGGCCAGCTGACCTTTCTGATGCCCCAGCCGGAGGTCCGCTACAACCTGATGAGCGGGGATTGCTACATGTTCCCCCGCTGCGATGGCATCCTCCTCGGCGGCACCTACGAAACGGGCCAGTGGGATGCCGCCCCGGACCCGCAGGCCAAAGCCCGGATTTTTGCCGCCCAGCGCCGCATCTTCCAGACCATGGCGGACATGCAGCGGGCCCACCGTGGCTCCGGTGCGGCTCCGGAAAGGATATGAGCGGACAGCTGTTTATCGGAGCCCGTGTTTTCATTTTACACCGAATCAGCCCAGCTTCACCCAGTTCCAACCCAGGGGATCAGCCTGCCTCATTCCCTCTTAATCCCCCAGCCATGTCAGAGCAGGCCGGGCAGTAAAACCCATTTCCGGGAAGTTCCGCCACCGTCATGCTTTCCGCTGTTGCGCCCCCTTGGGGACTGACCTTTCTACGCCTCCATGAAGTTCATCTTTTTCACGGGGGGAGTAGTCAGTTCATTGGGCAAAGGGTTAACGGCGGCCTCCTTGGGCACGCTGCTGGAGTTGCGCGGACTGAAGGTCATCATGCAGAAATTCGACCCGTATCTGAATGTGGATCCGGGCACCATGAGCCCCTACCAGCATGGAGAGGTTTATGTGCTGGACGACGGTGCGGAGACGGATCTGGACCTGGGCCACTACGAGCGCTTCACCCATTCCAACCTCACCAAGCTCAACAACCTGACCAGCGGCCAAGTGTATCTGAACGTGATCGAGCGCGAGCGCATGGGCGGCTACCAAGGCAAGACGGTGCAGGTCATCCCCCACATCACGGACGAGATCAAGGCCCGCATCCGCGAGGCCGCCGCCGTCAGTAAAGCCGACGTCATCATCACCGAGATCGGCGGCACCACCGGCGACATTGAGGGTCTGCCCTTTTTGGAGGCCATCCGTCAGTTTATGCACGAGGAGGGCACTGAGAACTGTCTTTTTGTTCATGTAACCCTCATTCCCTTCATCCGCGCCGCTGGCGAGCTGAAGACCAAGCCCACCCAGCAGTCCGTTGCCAAGCTGCGCGAGATCGGCATCCAGCCCCACGTCGTGGTCTGCCGCACGGAGGACCAGTCGC
The DNA here is from genome assembly GCA_028293125.1 of Verrucomicrobiales bacterium. Lineage (GTDB taxonomy): Bacteria > Verrucomicrobiota > Verrucomicrobiia > Verrucomicrobiales > V1-33 > CAIZWU01. Next base: position 9,719 of record JAQGPJ010000021.1, read on the forward strand.
TGGAGAAGGAAGTGCGCGAGAAGATTTCCCTTTTCTGCAATGTGCCGCTGAAGGCGGTCATTGAGGCCCGGGACGTGAAGTCGTCCATCTACGAGCTGCCGCTCATGATCTACCGCGAGAAATTCGACGCCCTCGCCTGCGAGATGCTGCACCTGCACACCCGTGAGCCCGATCTTACTGAGTGGAAGAACTTTGTGAACCGTGTGATCCACCCCACCAAGCACGTCCGCATCGCCGTGGTGGGCAAGTACATCGAACTGCAGGACGCCTACAAGAGTGTGTACGAAGCCCTCACCCACGCCGGTGCCATGCATGACTGCGAAGTGCGTCTGGTGCGCGTGGACGCCGAGGATCTGGAGCACAACAATCCCCGGCAGATTCCCGACGATATTCAGGGCGTGCTGATCCCCGGCGGATTCGGTGACCGCGGCATTGAAGGCAAGATCATCGCCGCCGGCTACGCCCGCGAAAACCGCGTCCCCTATCTGGGCCTGTGCCTGGGAATGCAAATCGCCACCATCGAGTATGCCCGCAATGTCTGCGGCCTGGCCAACGCCAACAGCACGGAGTTCGCCTCCGATTCTCCGGATCCCGTCATCTGCCTGATGGAGGAGCAGAAGGAAGTCACGGAATTCGGGGGCAGCATGCGCCTGGGCACTTGGAAGACCGTCATCAAGCCCGGCAGCCTGGCCCACCGCCTCTACGGCTCCGCCGAAATCAGCGAGCGCCACCGCCACCGCTACGAATTCAACAACGACTACCGCGGCCGTCTGCAGCAGGCCGGGTTAGTCATCTCCGGCACCAGCCCCGATGACAGCCTCGTGGAGATGATCGAGGTCCCCGACCACCCCTTCTTCATCGCCTCCCAGTTCCACCCCGAGTTCCTCTCCAAGCCCAACCACCCCCACCCTCTCTTCTCCGGCTTCATCGAGGCCGCGCTGAAGCAGAAGAAGTAGCGGTTGGAAGCCGGCAGCCGGAAACGACGGCACGTGGAGAGCAGAGGCGGTGACAGGACGGGGGTTTTCCGCCCTTCCCTCAGCCTGATTTCATTCTTGGAGCTTCACTTTCATCCCGTATTCCCATCCTTATACCGGAATCGGCACCGCGTCACTGCTGCTTCAACGGGAGCAGCGGTGACAATGGTGTCGGGCTGAAGCGGGATCCATTCCGGATGCAGCCTTCATTACTCTGGCCGGTTCCACCTGCCGGCTTTTTCCTGCATGGGCAAAGTATCCCATTGCCGAGCGCCGCCGGCGGGCAAGCGGTTTCGCTTAAACAAATAATGTGCGGATTTCCGATTTCAGTTTAAAAGTGAAACAATAATAAATATCCGATACCAGACTGCGCCTTACTGGCATGACAGAAGAGGAACTGCTGCAAAAAATCCACCACGCTTTCCAGTCGGTGGAAAGGCCGTCCCGCATGACCGTTGCGGACGGGGATTTCGAGTGCATGGACAAAGACCGCACACTGCATTCAATGCGGAAAGGCCAAGTCACTCTGCGGGAGGCATTCAATCCCGGTTATTCCATATTCACTGAGATCCTTCCGGAGGCTCTGGTGTATTTTTTTGAGGATTTTGCAAAGCTGGCACTGCTCCCACATGATGGAGATGAAGAGTGGTTCGGGGAGCACTTCATGATGTTTCTGGATGACCGCTTCAGGAACAAATGTAACACTTCGCAAAAGGAAGCGGTTCGCGCCTTTTTGGAGTTCATGCAGCGCAGATTTTGGGCATTGATAAACTGGCATCTCCCTTACCTTAACGCCAACGCTTTCAAATACTGGGATCTGACGCTTCCGGAAACCTGAGTTTTCCGCAGCAATTGGCTTTTCGATGCTCCGCCACCAGCCGGCTGCCGGCAGCAATTCCGGCTCTGAACGCCAATAGGCGGCAAAGCAGGCGAAAGCCAAAAACTCAGCAAAAAACCGCCCTCCCGGAAATCGGAAGGGCGGCTATCTGCAAAGGATCGGGGCTGCGCCGCGCGGTGGAAGGCCGGTGGCGGCAGCCCCGTTGGGGAGGGATTTGATTACCCCAAATTGAAGCGGCCAAGGTTCATCACCCTGGTCCAGGCGGCCACGAAATCGGTCGTGAATTTCTCCGCAGCATCGGAGCTGGCGTAAACTTCAGCCAGAGCGCGGAGCACGGAGTTGGAGCCGAAAATCAGGTCCACGCGGGTGGCGGACCATTTGGGCGTGCCGGTGCGGCGGTCCACGCCGGCGAAGGCATTGCCACAGGGGGAAACCGATTTCCACTCCGTGCCCATGTCCAGCAGATTGACGAAGAAGTCATGGGTCAGGGTTTCCGGACGGTCTGTCAGGACCCCGTGTTTCTCCCCGTTGACGTTGGTGCCGAGCACGCGCAGGCCGCCGATGAGGACCGTCAGCTCCGGCGCGGTGAGGGTGAGCAGCTGCGCCTTGTCGATGAGCAACGCCTCGGCGGGAATAGTGTAGCGGCCCTTGAGATAGCTGCGGAAACCGTCGGCCATGGGTTCCAGCACCGCGAAGGACTCGACATCCGTCTGATCCTGCCGGGCGTCGGCGCGGCCGGGGGTAAAGGGCACAACGATGGTTTGGCCGGCTTTGGCCGCGGCCTGCTCAATCCCCACGCCGCCCGCCAGCACGATGAGGTCAGCCAGCGACACCTTTTTGCCGCCGGTGGCGGAGGCGTTGAACTCCTTTTGGATGGACTCAAGCCTGGCCAGCACGGTGGCCAGCTGGGCGGGCTGGTTCACCTCCCAGTCCTTCTGGGGGGCCAGGCGCACGCGGGCACCGTCCGTGCCGCCACGCATGTCGGACCCGCGGTAGGTGGAGGCGGAGGCCCAGGCGGTGGAGACCAGCTGGGAAACCGTGAGGCCGCTGGCGGCGATTTTTTCCTTCAGCGCGGCAATGTCGTGATCATCCACCAGCGGATGGTCCACGGCGGAGATGGGATCCTGCCAGATCAGTTCCTCGGCGGGCACCTCCGGTCCCAAGTAGCGGGAGCGGGGGCCCATGTCGCGGTGGGTCAGCTTGAACCAAGCGCGGGCAAAGGCGTCCGCGAACTGGTCCGGGTTCTCCAGGAACCGGCGGGAGATTTTCTCAAAGCCCGGATCCATGCGCAGGGCCAGATCCGTGGTCAGTATGGTGGGCAGGCGTTTTTTGGACGGATCGTGGGCATCCGGGATCACAGCCTCCGCGTTTTTGGCCACCCACTGCTGCGCGCCGGCGGGACTTTTGGTCAGCTCCCACTCAAAATTGAAAAGGTTTTCGAAGAAGTGGTTGCTCCACTGGGTGGGTGTCTGTGTCCATGTCACCTCCAGACCGCTGGTGATGGTGTCGGGTCCGGCCCCGGTGCCGAAGCTGTTGCTCCAGCCAAGGCCTTGGGACTCCAGTCCGGATGCCTCCGGCTCCGGCCCCACATGGGAGGACGGGGCCGCGCCGTGGGTTTTGCCGAAGCTGTGGCCGCCGGCGATGAGGGCGACGGTTTCCTCATCGTTCATGGCCATGCGGCCAAAAGTGTCGCGGATGTCCTTGGCCGACAGCAGCGGGTCGGGATTGCCGTCCGGGCCTTCGGGATTCACATAAATCAGCCCCATCTGCACGGCGGCGAGGGGGTTCTCCAGATTGCGGGAATGCACATCGCCGTCCGCGTCGTCATCGGAAACCAGCACCCCGCCCGGCTTCTCCACGCCTTCGGAACCATGGGCATAACGTTTGTCGCCGCCCAGCCAGGTGGTCTCCGCTCCCCAGTAAACATCCTGATCCGGCTCCCACGTGTCCGGCCTTCCGCCGGCGAATCCGAAGGTTTTGAAACCCATGGTCTCCAGCGCGACATTGCCGGTCAGAATCAGGAGGTCGGACCAGGAGATTTTGCGGCCATACTTCTGCTTGATGGGCCACAGCAGACGGCGCGCCTTGTCCAGACTGACATTGTCCGGCCAGCTGTTCAGCGGGGCGTAGCGCTGCTGTCCCCGGCCGCCGCCCCCGCGTCCGTCCCCGGTGCGGTAGGTGCCGGCGCTGTGCCAGGCCATGCGGACAAAAAGACCGCCGTAGTGCCCGAAGTCGGCGGGCCACCAAGGCTGGGAATCCGTCATCAGCGCGGCCAGATCCTTTTTCAGTCCCTCGTAGTCGAGGGTTTTGAACTCCTCGGCATAGTTGAAGTCCGCGCCCATGGGATCGGACTTGGAGGAATGCTGGTGCAGCAGCTCGATTTTCAGCCGGTTCGGCCACCAGTCCTGACTGGTGGTGGCGTGTCCAGTGGCGGCGGCACCGTTGTGGAACGGGCACTGGCCCGCCGCGGATGAGGTTGGAGTGGTCTGATGGGACATGGGACTGAATCGTCATTGGTGCCGCCCGGATGGGGAGCCGAGGAACAGGGGAAGTCTGGAGGCGGCCGTAGCATAGGTGAAATAATTAATTCCTTTACTTGAAATAGGCTGTGCCTATGGAAAAACGGAGGCCTGACTGCTCGCCCAACACTGGCCAGGCAGCCGGCCCATCCGCCAAAGTTCAGCTCAACCGGCGGTCCCTCCCTTCCGAATCCCGTGTGCAAACCCCTTGCCGCGCGCCACACTTCCCTGCCTTGCCGACTGCCATTGCCGGCGGAAGTTTCAATCCTCCATGCCCTCAACTTCTGAAACTGATCCCATGGAAAAACCCGGTCATTCCAGCAGGCAGATGCCCCGGAAAGAGCGTGCGGAACTGCTCGCCACGCTGAAAGAGCGCTTCGCCCAAAACATGACCCGCCATCGGGGTGTGGAGTGGGCGGCAGTGGAGGCTAGGCTGGAATCCAGTCCCGAAAAGCTGTGGTCCCTGCACGAAATGGAGCGCACCGGCGGCGAACCGGACGTGACCGGCCATGATTCAGAGACAGGCGAATACCTCTTCTGCGACTGCTCCCCGGAATCCCCTCCAGGCCGCCGCCGCATCTGTTATGACCGGGAGGCGCTGGGGTCCCGAAAGGAGCACAGACCCGGAACCAGCGCCTTGGACATGGCGGCCGCGATGGGCATCCAAATGCTGGATGAGGAGCAGTACCGCGCACTTCAGACTCTGGGCAGCTTCGACACCAAAACCTCCAGCTGGTGTGGACACCCGCTGACATGCGGAAACTGGGCGGTGCCCTCTTCTGCGACCGCCGCTTTGGGCGCGTGTTTGTCTATCACAACGGCGCGCAGTCCTATTACAGTGTGCGGGCCTTCCGCGGGATGCTGCGAGTGTGAGGCCCAGGCTTCTTTTTCCACTCTCCGGAGGCATGGCTGAAATCCCCGCCGCCGGCCTGACAGGACTTGATTCCCCTCCTGGGGCACCGGAGACTGCGCGCCCGCCATGAGTTACCCCTCCGCTGCCGCCACCGCCGCATCCGCCCTGCCCATCTATGAGATCGAACCCGCCCTGCTCGCCGCCTGGCGGGCCGCAGGGGAGCGCCGGCGGTTTGTGATCGAAGCCCCCACGGGATCCGGCAAGTCCACGCAGCTGCCGCAGATGCTCTCCCGGCACGGCCTGCTGGGGAACGGGGAGGTGGTCATCCTGCAGCCCCGGCGCATTGCCGCCCGCATGCTGGCCCGCCGGGTGGCGGAGGAGATGGGCGTGCGCCTGGGCGACGAGGTGGGTTATCAGGTGCGGTTTGAGAATGTGACCGGCAACCGCACCCGCATCCGCTTCGTCACGGAGGGCATCCTGCTGCGGCAGCTGATGGACGATCCGTCCCTGCGCGGGATCAGCGCCGTGATTTTCGATGAATTCCACGAGCGCCATCTCTATGGCGACATCACCCTGGCGCGCTGCCTGGAGGTGCAGGAGAAATCACGGCCCGACCTGTCCCTGCTGGTCATGTCCGCCACGCTTCAGACAGAGGCGCTGAAGTCCTATCTGGAGCCCGCCACCCACTTGGTCAGCGCCGGGCGCACCTTTCCCGTGACCGTGCGCTACGCGCCGCAGCGGGCGCAGGTGCGCGGGGAGATCTGGGACCACGCCGCGCGTGTCTGCGGCGAGGCTCTGGCCAGCCAGCCGGAGGGGCATGTGCTCATCTTCATGCCCGGCGCTTTTGAAATCCGGAAAACCATGGAGGCCCTGGGCCGGGAGAAATGGGCGCGCGGTTTTGACATTCTGCCGCTGCACGGGGAGCTGACACCCGCCCAGCAGGACGCCGCCGTGGGCAGTGGCGGCCAGCGGCGCATCATCGTCTCCACCAATGTGGCGGAGACCTCCCTGACCATCGACGGCGTGCGCATGGTGATCGACAGCGGCTTGGCCCGCCTGGCCGCCTGGGACGTGAACCGCGGCATCAACACCCTGACCATTCAGAACATCGCCCGGTCCAGCGCCGACCAGCGCGCGGGCCGCGCCGGACGCACCGCCGCCGGGGAGTGCTGGCGGCTTTGGAGCGAGAATGACCATGGCCGCCGCCCCGCCGCGGAGGTGCCGGAAATTCTGCGCCTGGATCTGGCGGAGGTGGTGCTCACCCTTCATGCCGCCGGCGTGGGTGATCTGGCCGGCTTCCGCTGGTTCGAGGCTCCGGATCCCAAATCGCTGGACCGCGCCAATGTGCTCCTGGAGCAACTGGGTGCCCTGCGGCCGGAGGACAGTGCGGCCGGTTCCGGGTCCGGCTCCGTTTCCACCGGTGGCGGGCAGTCATTGATCCTGACAGGCGAGGGCCGCCGTCTGACGCGCTACCCGCTGCACCCGCGGCAGGCCCGCCTGATGGAGGCCGCTGCGGAATACGGCTGCATCCCCGCCATGGCTCTTATCACCGCCCTGCAGCAGGGCCGCTCCCTGTTTGTCAAAGGCACAGGCGAACCGTGGCGGAAATTCAGCACGCCGGACGACGACAGTGATTTCCTGCCCCTGCTGCGCGGCTGGCAGGCGGCGGCGGAGCGGAATTTCCACCCCGACGCCTGCGGCCAGATGTCGCTGAACGGGCGGGCCGCCTCCGAGGCCGGACGCCTGGCCGCCCAGCTGACCGGCATCGCCGGCGCGCGGCGCGACACCCCGCTGGAGATCCCGGACGGGGAGTCCCTGGCCAAGTGCCTGCTTTCCGGCTACTCCGACCAGGTGGCCCGCCGCACCAGCACCGGCAGCGGCGCCTGCGATGTCGTGGGCGGCCGCCGCGGCGCGGCCTCCAAGGAGAGCGTAGTGCGCGGCTCCATGCTCCTCGTGGCCGCCGAGATCGCGGAGGTGCAAGGCCGGGATCTCAATGTGAATCTGAATCTCCTGACAGAGATCACGGAGGACTGGCTGGGCGATCTTTTCCCGGAGGATTTCCATTTGGAGCGCGCCCCGTTTTTTGACGCCCAGCAGCGGCGCGTCAGCCAACGCGAGCGGGTGCGCTTCCGTGATCTGATCCTGCGCGACCGCCAGTCCGGCGAGGCCGAGCCCCACGCCGCCGCCGCCATCCTGGCTGATGAGGTGCTGCGGGGCAATCTGACGCTCAATGAGTGGAATGACGCCACCCGGCAGTGGCTGGCCCGCTTGGACTTTCTGCGCCGCGCCATGCCCGATCTGGAGGTGCCGGAGTTCACCCCCGAGGACCACCGCCTGGTGCTGGAGAGCCTCTTCGACGGTTGCCGCACCTACAAGGAGATCAAGGACCTGCCTCCCCTGCCCGCCCTCCGCGACTGGCTGGGCCATCAGAAGGCAGCTGCTTTGGACCGCCACGCCCCGGAGCGCATCGCCACCGACGGCGGCAAGATGGTCAAAATCGACTACACCCGCCCGGAGGAGCCGAGCGTCGCCGTCTTTATCCAGCAGCTCTACTCCCAGCGCGACACCCCCAAAATCGCCAACGGCCGCGTTCCCTTGGTCCTCAGCATCATGGCCCCCAACCACCGCCCCATTCAAGTCACCCGCGACCTCGCCGGCTTCTGGAAAAATCACTACCCGGCCATCAAAAAGGAGATGGAGCGCCGCTACCCCCGGCACGAGTGGCGGGCAATGTGAGTGAGGTGGCCAAAGCCGGGACGGCTGCCTCCGCCGTCCATAATTTCTGTGGAGGAACCGGTTGAATCCAAGGCGGAGACGTATTTTTATGAAAAATTCATAAATTGGATGAAAAATGCCGGTTCCGGAGCCTCTTTGAAGGTCTGCTGTTCGCTTTTTTATGATCAAACGTCCTTTTGTGATTCATTTTGTATGGGGAGCCATTGCGGCGGGAGCCTGGTGGCTGGGCGGCTGGAATGAGATCCCGGATGGGACGACCGGACTATGGGCAAAGGAGGTAATTGGTATGCAGCATAAGGCAAGGGGGGTGGGGACGGTCTCCGGACCCGCAGCCCGGATGCTGGGAGAGGCGAGCCTCGGAGCAACCGCTGGCTGGCTCGCAAAATGGAGTGGTGGAAACGGCGCAATCTCTGCGGAAAACATGACGGCGGCACTAATGGAGGCACTGGGCGATCCGGATTCCGTGCGCGGTATGCGGCACTTCACGCATTTGCTGGAATGCCTGACAGCGGAGAATGCACCGGCGGCGCTCATGGCATTGAAAAATCACTCCGGTCCGCCTGAAACGGCGCTGTGGGTCAGCATGTTTTGCACCGCATGGGGAGCGAAAGCCGGGGCGGCGGCACTGGAAGGGGTGACGGCGGGGAACGACCGCGGGGCGGCGATGCTGGGCTGGGCACGCAGTGATCCGGCGGCGGCGGCACAATGGCTGGCGGCACTGACGGAGGAGACGGATGATGACACCCGTCGCGGGCTGCAGCGAAGCCTGCTGCGCGGCATGGCGCGGAGCAATCCGCAGGCGGCCATCAACCACATCGCGGCAATCACTGCGGGTGATCGCGGAGATTTAATTCGTGCAGTAACGATGGAGCAGATGTCGCACGGGCTTCCGGCGACGGCGCAGTGGGCGGCCGGACTGGCGGATACTGAGATGCGCGCCTCCGCACTGGAAGCCGTGGCACGCCATTACATGCAGGTGGACCCGTCGTCGGGCATGGCATGGGCGGCGGAAAAAGCCGTCACGTCGGAGATGCGGCAGGCGGTGGGACGGGTGGCGGACCGGATTGCCGATAAGGATGTAACGGCCGCCTTGAATTGGACAAGGCAATTGCCGCCCGGGCCGGGGCAGGAGGAGGCGTACCAGCAGGTCTTCAGTGAATGGGCGCGCAAGGATCCCATGGCTTCCAGTCAGGAACTGCTGCGCATGCCGCAGGGGCAGGAGCGGGATAATGCAATCCATTCGTTTGCGGGCAGCGTGGCCAGGGAAAGCCCGGAGGACGCCATCGTGTGGGCGACAGCGATTGGTGATCCGGAACTGCGCCTCGACACTCAGATTGATGTGGCGAGGAAATGGAATGAGGCGTCTCCGGAGGTGGCGCGGACGTGGATTGTTGCGAATCTGCCGGCGGAAGCCCGGGAGAAGGCGCTGACGAAGGATTAAAAGGCGGCAGTACCGAGCACCGCCATGACGAGCTGCAGCAAGTGACCCGGTTTTCGGAGTTCACCACAATACTCAGACCGCGAAAATCAGGAGATTTCAGCCAGCCAGGCTCTCAGGCCATGGATATTATTTATCAGCTTCATCCTCCGGCCCGCTGTCCCCGCAAGGTGGAACTTCAGGAGGGATGGATGCCGCCGAAATAATGGCGGCGGACAGCCCCAGCCTCGCCCGCAGCAGATCATCGACGAGAACCGCCCGGCTGTTGGGAACCACACCGGAACCGAATTTCCGGGCATAAATCTTTGTGATTTCCGCGCCGAAAAAGAGGATGCACGCGGAGTAATAAATCCAGGCGAGGATGATCACCACGGAGCCGGCGGCTCCAAAACTGGAGGCCACGCTGCTGGTGGCGAGATAATAGCCGATGATCAGCTTCCCGAAGGTGAAAAGAAGGGAGGTGGCCACAGCCCCAAGCCAGACGTCGCGCCAGAGGAGCTTCACATTTGGAAGCAGCTTGAAAATCATCGCAAAGAGACCGCTGACCACGGCAAACGAGATGATAAAATCCCAGATCCGCCACACGGCGGCAGGCAGTTGAAACTGCCCGCTCATGTAATTTCCCAGCGCGGCGAGAACAAAACTGATGACCAGCGAGACGAGCAGCAGAAAACCAATGGCCAGCACGATCGAAAACGAAAAGAAGCGGTCATGCATCAGCGTGAGCAAGGGACGGCCCGGCTTCACGGCAACGCCCCATATGGAGTTCAGGGCGTCCTTCAGCTCGGCAAACACGGTGGACGCGCCAAAAAGCAGCAGGCCAGTGCTGAGAACCGTTGCCAGCACCCCTCCTGCTTTCTGCTCGGCGCTTGACTGAACCGCCGCCTGAATAGCCTCGCCTGCCCCTGTTCCGACGAGCAGCGCTATTTGATGTGAAAGTTCCCCTCTGGCCGCCTCCTCCCCAAATACCACGCCGGCCATGGAGATTACGATCACGAGCAGCGGCGCGAGTGAGAAAACCGCGTAGTATGCCAGCGAGGAGCTGAGACGCATCGCCCCGTCGTCCACCCAGCCGAAAGCGGCTTCTTTCAGCAGCTCAGGCAGGCGGCGGGCATTCATGGAGCTGGGCGCGGCGTGGTTGGGCGCAGGTGGAATCAAAGGCCTTCAGCAGGACTGCAGCATCGCCGGCCCGTCCGATTCAACAAAGCGGACAGACCGGCAGTCCTGAACAGACAGCTTACGTGAAGAAGTTCCTGACCTGAGCGATCATTTGCGGATCCGTCTGGTGCTCGGCGGTTTCGAGGGTGATTTTTGCATGGGCAAAATGCGTGTCCTCCGCCAGAAAATTCCGGAACTGCTCCTGCAGGGTTCCGGGGCCGAAAACAAGGATTCCGTCATATCCTGCCAGCAGGGCGGCCAGCGCTTTGAAATACTTGAGAGTGTCAGCCTGCTTGCCGCTGTGCACCGTATGCTCGCTGCCCCCGCGCTGCTCCCCGCCCGCCTGAAGTCTTTCCTGAATCACAAATTCGCCGTCATCGGCATCCCGGGTGATAATGACGGCGGCGCGCTGGTCAAGCCAGACGCCTGCCTGACGCAGAGCTTGAGGGGTGTTTTTCATAATGATGAATTTTGTTTGATGTGGTGAATTGCGCCTTGAGGAATTTGACAGGCCTCATGGATTGAAAATGCGCCGGCCAGCCCGGCGCGAAGCAGGAATGATTATCCGCAGGCATCAAAGAAAGAGGGCTGGGCAGTTACAACGTGGCCCGGCGGCTTTTGGATACTGAAGTGTAAAGTGGCGCGGGGGTGCCTGCGGATTCGTTGGAGACCGATTTTGCTCCTGCAGACAAGCGGGCACGGCCCGGAGGTGGGAGATCGCTCCGCCCGCTGCATGAAGTGTGTGGACGGCTTTTCCCCGGTGGAGCCGCCTCCTTTCCCGGTCCGATGTGACATTCCTCGACTGCAGAGCGGCCCTCCGCTGCTTTTTGCATGGACAGTGCCCGGACGGGCGCGGCTGGAGGAAACATGAAATGAATTCCCTGAACAGCCATCAGCCTCATGGCAGCTGAGGCACGGTCCGCAAAATGCGCCGCAGCTTTTGTCCGGGCTCCGGCGGGGACCAAGGGCCGAAACGCAGGGGGACAGGCCGGAAACGCTGATTTTTCCAAAACCGGTGCAGGGACTGCTCCACGGTCCGCGCGGCTTCTCCGGCCATCGGGAGAGGGGTTTTCAATGCCACGCGCAGCCCTCCATTTTCCGGATCCTGAACCACGGAGTATTCCTCAATGGCCGGATGCGCGGTGATGACCGCCAGGCGGATGAAGTCCGGGAAGATCTCCACCGTGCCGCCGCCAACGCGCTCAAAGACCAGCAGGTCGTCGCAGCGGCCCTCCACGGCCTCCAGCGCGGTGAAAAGGCTGCCGCAGGGACAGGGCGTGCGGCGCTCCCGCAGCACATCATTCAGGCGGTGACGGATGACCGGCTGCGTGCGGCGGCGGAAGTCGGTAATGATGGGCACAAACCGGCCCTCACCCAGCTCCTCCCGCTGAATGACCGCCACGTCCTCATTGAGATGCATGGTTCCATAGGCACAGGTGGCACCGAGAAATCCCTCCGTGGCTTGGTAAATCCCGTGCACCGCACGATGCCCGAAAGCGGCGGCGATGAAGGCGGCGTCCTGCGGCTCCAGCACCTCGGCGGCAGCGCAGATTTTGTCAGGGCGGACGGAGATCCGGCCTGCGGCCCGCGCCTCGGCCAGCCGCCGGAGCGCACTGGGCGGGGCCACCAGCAGGGTGGGTGCAAAGGCTTCGAGCTGCTCCAGCAGCTCCTCCCAGGGACGGAGCAGGTCAAAGTAGCGGAAGGAGAGCCGCCGGCTTTGGATACTGCGGTAGAGATTGCTGTTGGACCGCAGGAAAAGCGCCGCGCGCTGGCCATGGGCGGCCAGCCCCCGGGGCAGCACGCGGGCGAGAAGGGTGCCCGCCCATTCCGCCCGCTCGGCGGCGCTGGCGGCAAAGAGGCCCCGGCTGCCGCTGGTGCCGGAGGACAGGCCGACGGTGAGGCCTTTGACCATGGGCAGGAAATCCCGCGTCTCCTCCGCGCGCTGGGCCACCCGCAACGCCTCCCCGAGGTCCAGGCCGGCGGTGTTCAGCCGGCTGAAATTCCCCATCATCTCAGTTTTCCCAATGATGGGAAAATCCCGCCAATTCCGCAGGTCCAACCCAGCATAAAGTTCCTGGTAATACGGAGAATGCCGCCTCACCCACGCCAGGTGCCGCCTCACGGCTGTGTCCTGCCAGCGCTCCAGAGCCTCACGCGTTTTCCAGCGGCCGGCATTCCGCCGCGCCCGGGCATAGGACCAAAGCAGACGGAGGGAATTCATGACCGCCAGACCTCCGGGCAGTGGGTGGGGATGATCGTCACTTCCGGATGGGCCAGGTGCAGCCGGTGCAGCTTTTCCAAGGTTGCGTTCAGAGCCCGCCAGTCTCCGAGAAACCGCACCAGGCGCGAGGGCGGCCGCCGGGAGCGGATGGCTTCACTAGACCATGCACCGTCCGCCGCCAGCAGGGTTGGCCCTCTTTCCTGATCTCGGAGAAAAAGCCCCATCTGCCCCACCGCATGGCCCGGCAGGTCCACTGCCAGCAGGCTGCCATCGCCCAGCACGTCGCGGGCTTCGGCAAACGGGGAAAACCGGTCAGGCAGGCGGACACAGGGGGCATCCTCCAGAAAGCGCACGCGCTGCATAAAGTCCTCCGGGATCAGTCCCGGCAAAAACGCGCGGCGCAGTGCGCCGAATCCCTCCCGTCCCGCCACGTCCTGCCAAGCAGCATGGGAGCAGTGGAAAAGCGCCTCTGGGAAGTCCCGCAGCCCCCCGATGTGGTCGGCATGGAAATGCGAGATGAAGACATGCCGGACCACGCTGGCGGAAATGCCCATGGCAGCCAGCTGCCGCATGACGGAGCCGCGGGAGTGAAGCCGCACCGGCGTGAACCAGCGGTGGAGCCGCGCGGGCCAGCGCCGGGTTTCCTGAAAAAAGCGCCCGGAGTAGCCGGTGTCGAACAGAATGGGGCCGGCGGGGTGCTCCAGCAGCGCGGACAGGGCCTCGAACCGCATCACCCGCCAAGGGGCGCCGCGCAGGGACAGACCCTCCAGCTGGCGGCAGAAGCCGTCGGTCATCAGGGTCAGCTTCACCGGGGGCATGGCATCACACAGCAGGCATTCAGGCCTCATTGCTGCCCCCTCCACCATTCAGCGAACCCCTGAAGGCCCTCAGCAACGGAAACCCGTGGTTTGTAATCAAGGACGGTCCGCGCGGCGGTGAGGTCGAAGGTTTGGGAAAAGGCCAGCACGCCGGCGCTGTAACGGGTGAGCGGCGGCTCCCAGCGCGCACCGGTGAAAAGCCGGGAACCGGCCTCCAGCGCCATGGCCGCCCACCGGGCTTTGCGCAGGGGAATGCGCCGTGGTTTCCACGGCAGGCCCGCGGCGCGAAACAGGTGGCTCAGGAGTTTTTCCCGCGGCCACGGCTCGCCATTGGTGATGTTGAAAGCGCGGCCCGCCGCCGGAGGTGACACGGCGGCGGCAATCAGGGCATCGACCACATTCCCCACCCAGGTCACCTCCACCAACGGATCACCGGGACCGATCAGCGGAAACCCTCCCCGCCCCGCCGCTCGCAGGAGGCGCGGGAAAAGGGAGGTGTCGCCCGGCCCGAAAACCGCCCGCGGACGCAGGATCACGGTTTCACAGCCGGCGGCGTTCACGATGCCCTCCGCCATCCCCTTGGTGCGGGCGTAGTCATTAATTGGATGCCGGGCGGGGGCCGAGGCTTCCGTGAGGTCAAACCGGTCCCGCTCCTCGAAATAAATACTGGGCGTGGAGACGTGGACCAGCCGCCGCACGACGTGTTTTCCACAGGCCGCCGCCACATTCGCGGTGGCCTGGACATTGTCCCGCAGAAAATCCGCCCGCCGTCCCCAGGGCGAGGACCGGGCTGCGCAGTGAAAGACATACTCCTGCCCGGCGCAGGCCGCGCCCACCGCCTCCGCACCGGCGAGGTCCAGCCGCAGAAAGCAGATGCCCTGCCCGTCCAAACGCTCCCCGGCGGCAGTGTTTCTCCCCGCTCCGGTCACGTCCCAGCCCATGTCCCGCAGGCGGCGGGCCAGTGCTCCGCCAAGAAATCCGGTGGCTCCGGTGACCAGCGCGCGCGGTTTCATAATTCCAGAATAACACCTCCAATGGAAAGCCCGGCGGATGTGCCCATGAGTGCGATCCTGTCCCCGCGCCCGATCCGCCCCTGCGCCCAGGCGTCGTGCAGCCCGATGGGAATCGTGGCCGCGATGGTGTTGGCCCCGTCCTGGGCGTGCACAAAAAACCGCTCCTCCGGAATGCCCAGGCGTTTCCGCAGCAGGCGCATGGCCATGAGGCTGCCCTGATGGGGAATCACCAGTTTCAGGTCCTCCCAGCCGCGCAGGCCCGCGGCCCCCAGCAGCCGCGCGGTGAAGGCCGGCAGCCGTCCGCTGGCGAAGCGGAACACCGCTTTGCCCTCCATGCGGAAGAGGTAATCCCCGGTGTTGGATCCATCATGGCGCGATCCCGGAATCCCCGTGCCGCCGCCCCGGATCTCCGTCAGGGACGCCGCCTCAGCCCAGGTTTCCAAGCCGGACGCCAGCACCGCCGAGGACTCCCCGGCGGGGGTGGGCCGGATGACCGCGGCCGCCGCGCCGTCCCCGAGGATGGTGCAGCTTTCCGGATGCGACCAGTCAATGCCCGGCGATGCCAGCTCACTGCTGATGAGCAGCAGATTCCGGTAGCGCCCCGAAGCCACCACGGGTGCCAGATGGTCCAGCGCCACCACAAAGCTGAGGCAGGTGGCGTTGATATCGAAAGAGGGCACCCCGGCGAAGGCAGGTCCCAGTTCCCGTTGCATCAGAGCCGCCGTGCAGGGCACGGGCTGCTGCATGGTGCCGCTGGCGCACACGATGCCGTCCACATCCCCGGGGGAAAGGCCGGCCTGCGCCAAGGCCCGCTCCGCCGCCCGCGCGCCCATCCAGGAGGCGGTCTCGTGGACGGCGGCAAAGTAACGGCTGTGGACGCCGGAGTGCTTTATGGTCCAGCCCGGCTCCAGTCCGGCCAGCGCATCGGTCTCCTCCGCGCTGACCCGCCGCTCCGGAAGGAATTTTCCGAGTCCGGCAATCTGGCAGCGTTGAGGATTCATGGGCAGCGGCAGGGCGGACGGGCAGATTTTGGAAAGAGTGATGGAAACGGATGGAAAGCAGAACGGTGTCCGGACACCCTGACAGGGTCCGCGTCAGTTTGCCAGCGCGCCGGAGGCCGGACGCCGGACCAGCCACAACACACCCGCCAGCAGCACCAGGCCTCCCAGCACATCCACAAAATAATGCTGCCCCAGCCACACTGTGGATAGCCAGATCCCGGCCACCACCGGAGCATGCCGGAGGAAAAGCCGCCGGTCCGCCCGCGCATCAAAAACCAGGATCAGCCCCGAAACCGCGCAGTGCAGGCTGGGAAAACAGTCCACCCGGTTGCTGCCCCAAACGACCATGGCCTCCGCGAGCCGCGTTCCCAGCCATCCCGCCGGTGGAGGGGTGAATCCGGAACCCGCGTCCAGATACGGACCAGCCGCCGGGCACAGAATATACCCCGCAAACCCCAGCGCATACACCAGCCCCAGGGCGCGGAAGAATGGTCCCGCCCGCTGCCCCGGCACCCAGCCATGCCGCCACAGACCAAGCATCAGATAGGGAAAAAGTCCCATATAGCACCAGGACATCAGCTCGGTGAGCACTGGATGCCCCAAGCGCTCCATCCACACCCCGCCGAAACCGCCTGTCAGCAGCCGGTCCGCCTCCTGAAGCAGCCGCGCGCCATCGGGCCGGAATGCCGGGACCCCGGCCCCGAGCGCGTGATAGCACGCCGCCATGGCCGCCATGAAATAAAACCACCGCACCCGACAGGCCACCAGTCCCGGCAGGCTTTGCACCCAGGCGATGGTCAGCAGCGTCGCCACCGCCACCCCGGCCGTTTCCACAAAAGCGGCGGTCCACGCAAGGCCATGAACCGCCAGCAGCGCGGCATACACGGCAAAAAGCGTCAGATAAGTCCATTCGTGGAGTTGGATACCGGCGGGACAGAGGGTCATTCTCATGGAAACATGGAAACGGGAGCTGGCGCAGCATGGGTCCGGGGACGGAGCGGTGCCTCCCATACCGGATTCCCCGGTATTTTCCACGACCTTGTGAATCCCGTCCCCTCCCAGTCGGACCACCCGGCCGGAAGCGTGAAGACACTCCTGATTTGGAAGGCTTCAGCGTCCCTCCCCGGGAAGCCCTCACTCCGTCTCCACCAGAATGACCGCCAGATGGTCATTGCGGATTTTGGTGGTCAGAGCGGGCTTAGGGACTGATGCCGCGGCGATGGCGATCTCCAGCAGGCGTTCGCCGGTCAGCAGGTCGGTGGCCCGCAGTTTCCCGGCGGTGGCGGGGAATTTCAGCTTCTCCAGCGGCACCCGGATTTCAAAACCGGACTCCCCCGCCGGCCCTTCATAGTTGGGCACCACCAGCACTGCTTTTTGGCCCGCATAACGCGCATAGGCTTGGAGCGGATTGGGAACTCCGTTCCGTGTGGAGTCCACGGCGGTGAGATTGGCCTGCCGGGTCTCGTCCGGGAAACGCTCAAAAATGTCCGGATGGCTGCGACGGATGCGGAGGTATTTTTTGACGTCCTCAAAAAACTCCCGGTTTCCCGGCTGCTCCTTTGCCGCCCAATCGATGAAGTTGAAGAACATGACGCCGCCCTCCGCCTCCGGGATCAAGGTTTTGGGATTGTTCCACTCCTCGCCAATCCACCACAGGGGGATCAGAGGAGCGAACACAGCCGTGTAGCCGAACCGCACCCGGCTGCCCAGCACAAAGGGTTCGCCGTCATCGTGGTTCAGCAAATTCTGGGTGTAGAAGCGGAAGGCCCCGCCCCTGCCCTGCTGCTGGACTGTGGCCTGCCCGATGCCGGCACCGGTGCGGATCATCTCCACCAAATTGGACCTCAGCAGGGCGTCACTGTGCTTGCCGAACCGCTCATGCTGCTGCTTCAGGCGGTCAGGATGGGCGTAGTCGGGCTCCTCGGTCCACCCTGTCACTCCGTTCTGCTCAAAGTCAAAGGTGTCCTCCCGCCCGGCGGGCATTTCAGCCATCAGAATGATTTTGCGGCCTTTGGCATACACCGCCTCCCGGACCTCTTTAAAAAAGTAGCCTGAGGTGTCCGGTGCCAGATCGACCCGGCAGCCGTCGGCCCCGGTCTCCATGATAAAATTCACGGCGGCATCCCGGTACCAGCTCCGGAATCCGGCGTGGCTCCAGTCAAAGCCGTAGCCGCCCCAGACCTCCCAAAATTTCCCGTCCGGCAGCCGCTTATAGAACTCCGGATGGGTGGTGACCAATGGCGCGTCCTTCCGCGTGCCCCAGACCACGATATCAAAAATCACCCGGATATTCCGCCGGTGCGCCTCCTCCACGAACCGCCTCACCACTTTGCAGGACTCGTGAAAATCCGCCCCGGCGGTCAGCCGCGGCTCCAAGGTGGCCGGGCCGAAGTTTCCATAGCCATTTTTCCGGGAGCCTCGCTCCTGGACCGGACAGATCCACAGGCCGTTCACGCCCATCTCCGCGTAATGATCGAGGACTTTGACTGCGGAGGCGAAGGTGCCCTCCGGCGTGGCGGTCTCGATTCTCAGTTCCGCCATGATCAGGGTTTTAACCCAGTCCGGTGACATCCCCTCCATCCCGACCTCGCTGTCCGGCAGCACCTTCGGAATCAACGCCGCATTGCTGATGGGCTCCTGGCCGGATCCGGACGGTCCAGCGATGGCGGGACAGCCAGCCAGCCACAGCACGGCGGCCACAACGGTGGGAAGGAGAGCGGTCAGAAAGGAAAATCGCATGCCAGGAGGGAAGCGGCGGATGTCCGCCGCATGAGAGGGGCGGCACTTTCAGCTGTCATCCTTCTGCGGCAACCGGTGCCTGGTCTGGGAAAAAAATTGGCCTCCAGAGGGCGCTGCTGGAACCCTTCTGGAGACCGGTGTTACTGTGAACGAATTTTTTGAAGGCCACTCCGCTCAGAGGCGGATGGCGGAACGGCGGCGGGAGGAAAGCGCCAGTCCCAGGAAGCTGGCTATGGTCAGGACTCCGGCGGGCTCGGGAGCGGACACCACGAAGAATTTGCGGATGAAGGACTGCTTTTTTGGAATCACATTCCTGCGGGCACCCAGGTTGTCCATGGTCAGAGCCTGCGGCTTTTCCTTACCATCAGCGGCGGAGGTTCCGCCAGTGCGGTCTGCAAATTTCCAGATGCTCTTGTCGCTGTCGTAAAGGCTGGCCCAGCGCCAATCCACCGGATCCTCCAGAGCGCTGCCCTCAGAAACTCCCTGCCCGGTGCCGGGCTGAAGCTGGAGGGTGCCAAGGAAGCTGGCGGAGAAAGTGTTGGCCATTAAAGATTTCAATCCTTCGGCAGGAGCAGTGTCCCCGGAAGTTTTGGAATCCAGCTTTGCCGCCGGACCGGACGATTTGCCGGAGGCCCCAATAAAACCGCCGAGGAAGCCGGTCGAGGCTCCGTTCGTGACCACCGCTTTTCCCGCCGTCATGGAGTTATTCCGGGCGGTGTAAACCGAACTGTGGTCCGGCAGGGCGCCGGCAGGGGGGTAGGTTTCAAAAGCCCCAGAGGAGCCATTGATAGTTTCGGAAACATTCCTGGCACCTGCTCCCCGACTGTAATGGGTCTCATACAGGGTGTCAAAAACGGTTCCCACGCTAAAGATGGTGCCGGTTCCGTCAAGTTGTGTAACAGTCCGGGTTACCGCTGCCTGGGCTACTGCGGGAGACGCGGTCAGCAGAAGTGCGGCGAGGCGCCTTGAGGTTTTCATGGAGGAGGGGGAGGTGAAATTCTGAGGCGTGGACAACCCTCATTATGCAAGTTGGAGGCCAAACCGTAATAAACATCACAAATCCTTCATTTTGAACCATTTAAGCCGCTAAATCCAATTTATTAAACTAATACATTAACTAATTATGCAATGCACATGCACGATCACTGCAATCAGACTATCCCATAGTTTCAATGAGAGAGTGATCCACTCTCCTGATCATTGCCCTTTCGCAATGCCCGGCGGCTGGATTCAGACCACCGCTGCCGCTGCTGAAAACCGCCTTGCTTTTAATGGAATGAAGAGGAAGGCCTCCAGCCGGTGGTTTTCAACCGGGCTGGAGGCTTGGGCATTCCAATTGGAAATTTCAATGGACTGAAGAACCGCATCCCGCTCACAGGCGGACGGCGGAGCGGCGGCGCGAAAAGAGGGCCAGTCCGAGGAAGCCACCCATGGTCAGGACTCCGGCAGGTTCGGGAGCGGACACGAGGGTGATTTTGCCAGTGAAGGGATTATCCATCATGGTCGCGTTCTTGTCGGTGATGTTCCAGTTTTTGGCGATCAGAGTTCCGTTGATATTGGCGCTCTGATTCACATCGGCGGCCGGAGCGAGGATGGTGCCTTTGAACATCTGGTTGACGTTAAGGGTCTGCGCGGAAGTGTCCCCCTCCACGCCGCTCGCCTGGTCCACAAAGTTCCAGAGGATTTTACCGTCGGTGGCGTTGGTGGACAGGCCCCAATCCACACTGTGACCCAGCACATTGACCACAATGGTCTCCTCACCGGTGCCGCCACCGAAGCTGATGTTGTTGAGGCCGCCGATTTTGGAGCCGTCGATGGTGTAAACCTTCAGGCCGTCCCCGTTGGCTGTATTCTGGGAAAGGTCGACCTTGACGCTCACGTCCTTCGGGTCCAGCGAGATGGTCACGCTGTCCATTTTGGCCAGATCGGAGGAAAGCTTGACCAGATTTTCGACTGTCGGAGCGAGATCAAAGGACTTGTTGTAAATGTCCCCCTTTTTGGCAACCAGATTGTCTTTGGTATAGTCGCCACCGATGTAAATGTCACCACTGTTGGCACGCACGGCGGCGTCCGCCCCTTTGTTTCCGGCCACGGTGTTATCGCCGCCGATGTAGAGGGAGGTGTTGTCCGGCAGAGGACTGCCCGGCTGGGTGGTGCCGTTCACCAGACGGACATCATAATTCACGCCGGAGAAGTTTCCTCCCACCACCACCGATCCCTGGGCCTGCCCGCCTTCGGGGGCATAGGCATTGCCACTGACGAAAACATTGGTGTCTCCGGCTATCCCAAGGGAGAGGGAGGTCACGGCAGCCGGAGCGGCGGCGAAGGGACAGATGAGAAGAAGAGCAGTGAGGAATTTGGATTTGTTCACAGTAGCAGACTTTTCGATGTTAATTTTCAGCAACGGATGATTTTAATGCAGTTTGGATGCCATGAATGCAACCTTCATCTAAATCATTTATTTTGAACGGTTTACGAATTTTTTAAGGATTTCATGTCGGCGGGAATCCCAAATTTCATTGCAGCTGCACGGAATTTGCAATCCATCGCAACGTTCCTGCAACATCCGCAGGGCACCAAAGCCCTGCCGCCGAAGCCATGTCCTGATTCGTTTAAAGTTCATTTGGAACACCTGAGCATTCGGATTCCGTCAAATTTTTTGACGGAAACATTTGAACTATTACAGGACCGCGCAGAATTCCCAAAGGGAAATAGGAGAGATTTTAATTTTAAAACCCCACTCGTGGTGCCTGTATGAGTACCCCCAGCAGGAAGAGTCTCCAGCCAAAGGTTTTCAACCTGGCTGGAGAACTTGAACACTTCGATCGGAAATTTGAATGAACTGCAGGACCACGTTCCTCTCCCGCCTGCCGGGGGCAGGATTGCCAGTCACAAAAGCAAGGGCATTGCCGGCGGGCGCCAAGGTGGCGCAAACCACTGCCACCCGCGCTTCAACAAGGGGGAGGAAAAACGGCAAATTACAAAGCTCCATTTTTCCCCTCCTGCTCCCTGTGCGGAATACCCCCATCGGCTGCGGTCGGAAAGGGAATTTTTTGCCGGCACGCCGCTCTGTTGCCATGCCGGGCCTGCGCTTATTCCCCCGCCACCCTCACGGTGCGTCCCTGGCCTCTCATCCAGGCGGTGCGGAGGCTCTGGTGCAGAGCCAGCAGGTCCGCCTTGTTTTGAAGCCGGAACTCAATGGTGTGGGCATGGGTGGCCAGCGGATAGTCCTTGACCACCTTGCGCCAGACCTTGTCGGTGCCCGTGCGGTCGGCGGCGCTGTCCGCCAGCTCGGTCAGACGGGCCTTGGCGGCCTCCGCCGCACCCGAGGCCGTTCCCACCGGCAGTGACTCCATAAAATAAAACCGCGCCAGGGCGGACCCCTCTGTCACCACATTCATTTCCGTGACCCGGCCTCCCGTCAGGTTGAACTCGTGCAGGCTGACCACGTTCACCCTGCTCAGCAGCACGGTGTAGCTTCCGCCTGGCAGCGTGCAGTCCCAGAAGGCGTTTTTCGAGTCTGTGTCCGTCACGCTTCCCCCCGCCGGAGGCGTGGTGGGCGTGGGATTCTGCGCGGACAGCCGCGCGGGCGCGGACAGCAGCAGCATCAGACCCAGCAGGGACGCACAACGGAGGACGGGAGGCATTTTCATTTCCCGCCATCCTGGCAGCACCGGCCGGATTTGTCACCGGGAACATGGCTTGATCCCTGACAGAGCCGGATATGGGGCGGCTGTGATGCTCCAAACAGCCGACAAATAAAGCTCATCGTTAAGGCATTCCGCGTTTCCGTGCGGGGAAATGCTTCCCGGACGCCCAAGGCACGCCATAATCCGCCTCCATTATGAACCGACAAACCTCCGCCGATTTTGATCAGGAACTGCTCAATCTTTATGATGACTACGCGCACGGCCGGGTGAGCCGCCGGACATTTCTGGACAAAGCCTCCAAATACACGGTGGGGGGCATGACGGCGCTGGCCATTCTGGAGGCCATGAGCCCGAATTATGCCTTCGCCCAGCAGGTGGCCAAAGAGGATGCACGGCTGAAAACCGGTTATGCAGAGTATGACTCTCCCAAGGGCGGCGGCAAAATGAAGGGCTATCTGGCCCGTCCGGCCCATACGGACAGAAAACTGCCCGCCGTGCTGGTGGTCCATGAGAACCGGGGTCTGAATCCCTATATCGAGGACGTGGCCCGCCGGGTGGCGGTGGAGGGGTTTCTGGCCTTTGCTCCCGATGCCCTGACTCCTCTGGGGGGTTATCCTGGCAATGACGACAAGGGGCGCGAGCTTCAGGCCAAACGCGACAGCCGGGAGATGCAGGAGGATTTTATCGCCGCCGCCCAATGGCTGAAGACCCATCCGGAAAGCGACGGCAAGGTGGGCGTCATCGGATTCTGCTACGGAGGCATGATCTCCAATGTGCTGGCCGTGGCCCTGCCGGATGTCATTCTGGCCGCAGTGCCCTTCTACGGGCGCCAGCCGGCGGCGGAGGACGCTGCGAAGATCAAGGGTTCGCTGCTGATGCACTACGGCGAGCTGGACCAGCGGGTGAACGAAGGGCGCGCCGCTTGGAACGAGGCGCTGAAAAAAGCGGGTGTGAACTTCACGGACCATGTCTATCCCAAAGCCAACCACGGCTTCCACAACGACACCACCCCGCGCTATGACGAGGCGGCGGCCAAACTGGCCTGGACGCGGACCGTGGAGTTTCTCAACAAAACTTTGAAAACCGGCGTGTAACATGCCGGTTCAGGCCATCAGTCGGCACTTGGCGGAGCGTGTGCCCGGAGGGGTGGAAAAAACCTGCCCCTGTCGGGCGGCCCTTGCAGGCTGGCTCCCTCGTTCAAAAAGGGAGTCAGCCCGAATAAAATTCCTGGGGGATTTATTCCCCCGCGGTGAGGTCGGCGATCAAATGCTGCGGAACCGCACCGGATAATTTGTAAAAAAGGGCAGATCATCATTTGAACGGGAAATGTTTTCCCGCTGGCAAGACCCTCAGAATCATCAACGGTTCCACTTCCCCGGACTCATGATGATTTGCCCCACCGCCTGAATGATGGATGATGATGATTTGGTGAACAGCACATCGAAGGATGTCGCGCTTATTCAGGCGATCACGGCGGTGCCGGCGATTTTGGATGTGATCTGCCGCACAACCGGCATGGGATTCGCCGCCGTGGCACGGGTGACGGAGAGCCGCTGGGTGGCCTGCAGTGTGCTTGACCATATTCAGTTCGGACTGCCGGCCGGAGGCGAACTGGAACTGGAGACCACCATCTGCCATGAGATCAGGCAAAGCCAGGCACCGGTGGTGATCGATCATGTGGCCCGGGATGAGGTTTACTGCGGCCACCACACGCCTTTGAAATATGGCTTCCAGAGCTACATTTCGATGCCTATTTTCTTAAAGGACGGGCAGTTTTTCGGAACGCTGTGCTCTATTGACCCCAATCCCGCCCGTCTGAACACACCGGAAACCCTCAGCATGTTCAAGCTCTTCGCGGAGCTGATCGCTTTTCATATTGATGGGGCCAAAACGCTGGCGCGCAGCGAGTCCCAGTTACAGGAGGTCCGCGAAATTTCCCAGCTAAGGGAGCAGTTTATCGGCGTGCTGGGGCACGATCTCCGGAATCCTCTGAACGCCATCTCCATGGGCACCATGCTGCTGAGCGAAAGCCCGCTGGAACCGGAGGACAAGGAAGTGGTGAGAATGATGGACCGCAGCATTTCCCGAATGTCCGAACTGATCGACGATGTCGTGGATTTCACCCGGGGACGACTGGGCGGAGGCATCCCCATCGGGGAAAAACTGCCGGAGCCGCTGGAGCCGATGCTTTGGGGGGTGATCGGGGAGATGAGCGCGGTGAGGCCGGACCGCAAAATCGAAACCACTTTCGCCCTGAGTGGGGAGGTTTCCTTCGACCGGAAGCGGCTGTCCCAGCTTTTCGCCAATCTGCTCTCCAATGCCATCTTTCATGGGAAGCCTGGCACCCCTGTGCAGGTGCGCGCCACCGGCGGCGGCGTGGAGGAATTGAAGCTGTCGGTCTCCAATGCCGCCGATCCCATCCCTCCGGAAGTGCTGGCGCGGCTGTTCAAGCCTTTTTCACGGGGAGAACCCTCCGGCCATCAGGAGGGACTGGGGCTGGGACTCTACATTGCCTCGGAAATCGCCAGGTCCCATGGGGGCAGCCTGTCCGTGATTTCCAATGAGCAGGAGACCATATTCACCTTTGTGATGCCGGCGTCACCGCTCTGAAATGGTGGGGACGGGTGGTGATGATGATGCATCCAACAAATTCACCCCACTTTGGAGTTGGGCTTCAGCCGGGAAATCTGCGGCCCGAGCGGCGTCAGATTGCCTTCGGCATGGAAAAGCCAAATCCGCAGAAAACCGCCCAAGGCCAGGGAGGAGCGGGAAAACTGGATTCCCTCCGCAGTGGACAGTGCTTTGGCTGACTCCCAAAGGAACTGTTGGACGCTGAAGTCGGAGATAACCGCGATTTTCCAAGGGGCCACGGCCTTCATCTCCAGTGCTTCGGCATTAAGGCCGTGGATAGCGACGGCTCTGACAGGATCGGAGTCGGAGAAGGAGGAAGCCGTTGATTCCGGTTGCGGTTCCGGTTCCGGATTGCGGTCAGGGTGCAGGGCTTCACCGGGTTCGGAATTATAAAGCACCGCAACCGCCTGTCCTTGCGTCTCCTGGCGGCCAAGCACGGTGCCGGATGCCGGACCGGCCGCCGGAAGCGCGCGCACCGCCTGCACGGAGGTGCCAGTGAACCGGGCATCGCGCAGGTCCAGCAAGCCGTCCTCCGGATTGAGGGATCCGGTGAAAGTGAGATTCCGGGCCTTGGCCTCGAAGCCCGGCACAGGCACGCCGGACAGCATCAGGGCAAAGCGGGGATCGTCAAAGCTGAGCGCACCGGCGGTGACTTGGACACGCCCGTCATTCAGGCACATGCCGGGGCCCGCCTGGCCTTCGGTCCGGGCGGCGGTCAGCGTCCAGTGCCCAAGTGACACCAGATCCATCCGGCCCCGGGCGATTTTGATGGATTTCCAGGAGACCAAGGGCATCACGCGCGTGAGGGGCTGCGGGGGATCATGGCGCAGGCCGCGGCGCCAGACGACGGCGGGGGATTCGAGCACCACATCGCCCAGCCGCCCGGCCAGAAGACCGGTCAGGGAGGCATTGCTGGTGGCGGACGCGGACTGGAACACAGGCTCCGCTTGGTCCGCATGGGTCAGCTTCAGGCCGGTGATTCTCCACAGCCCACCCTCCAAGGCCAGGCTGTCCATGCGGACCTTCCAGACGGAGTTCCCCGAGGCCAGCAGCCGGTTCAGCAGGGACACGCGTCCAGCCCATGCCGCCATGCCCAGCACCGCGATCACCACCGCGCCGCCGCCCAGCCCCCAGGTCAGACGCCGTCTCCACCGCCGCCGCCGGCGGGGCGGGGCGGCTGGAGCGGGTCCGGATTCCGGGAGAAGGCTGGGGCGGGAGGATGAGGCTGTCGGGGCGGGAACGGACACGGACGCAAAAGGAGGAAGGTTACTCCATGCCGCGCCAAAAGGAAGGAAGTAAAGCAGGCATGCCGTTCATCCAGCGGCGGAACCTTCACAGTTCAATCTGAATCCCGAACTCCACCACGCGGCTGGGCGGGATATTGTAGTAGGCCACCGCGCTCTGGGCGTTCCGGGACATGGTGGAGAAGAGCTTGCTGCGCCAGCGGGCGAAGGTGTGGTGCGTGGGGATGATGGTCTCCCGGCCCAGGAAGTAAGAGGTCTGCATGGGGTCCAGCATCAGATTGTGCTCTCCGCACTGCCGCAGCAACTCCGTCACGTCCGGCTGCTCCATGAAGCCGAAGTGGCCCACGATGCGGTAAACATTGTCCGCCAGCTTCTCGATGGTCAGACGCTGGTCCGCGGTCACATAGGGGTGAAGCTCCGAATCAATGGTCAGGAAGATGATGCGCTCGTGCAGCACTTTGTTGTGCTTCAGGTTGTGCAGCAGCGAGATGGGGGTGAGGCCGGTGGAGCCCGCCATGAAGACGGCGGTGCCGGGCACCCGGTGCACGGTCTTGCCGCGCTCGATGCTTTCCAGAAACTGCTTCAGCGGCAGCGCCTGCTCCTGGAGCTTGTGGGACAGGTAGCGGCGTCCGGCCTTCCAGGTGGTCATCATGGTGTAGAGGACCAGAGCCGCGATGATGGGCACGAAGCCCCCATGGAATATCTTCAGGGAGTTGGCATAGACAAAGACCAGATTCATCACCACCTGCACGATGATGGCCGCCCCGGCCTTCAGCGGGGTCCACTTCCAGGCGCGGGTGGCGGCGAAGAAGAGCAGAATGCTGGTCACCGCCATGGTCATGCTGACGGCGATGCCGTAGGCGGCGGCCAGTCCCTTGGAGGACTGGAAGCCCAGCACCAGTCCCATGCAGCCGAACATCAACAGCCAGTTCACCCGGCTGATGTAGATCTGCCCGCGCTCCGAGGAGGAGGTGTGGGAGATGCGGATGCGCGGCAGATACCCCAGCTGCACCGCCTGCATGGTCAGGGAGAAAACGCCGGAGATCAGCGCCTGTGACGCGATCACCGCCGCGCAGGTGGCCAGGATCAGTAGCGGCATGCGGCCCCAGGACGGCATCATGAACTGCAGGGGGTTCTCAATGCCCGCCGGATTCTGAAGCAGCAGCGCCCCTTGGCCCAGATAGTTCAGAATGAGGGCCGGCTTCACCACGGTGAACCAAGAGAGCGTAATAGGCCGCCGGCCCACATGCCCCATGTCGCCGTACAGCGACTCGCCGCCGGTGATGGTCAGGAAAACCCCGGTCAGCACCACCACCGACTCGTGCCCGTGGTGCAGAAGAAACCTCACTCCCAGCCAGGGATTGAAGGCTGCCAGCACCTGCGGAGCCCGCACCACCCAGAAGGCGCCCATCACGGCCAGGGTCGCAAACCACAGCAGCATGATCGGCCCGAACGCGGCCCCCACTTTGGCGGTGCCCAACTGCTGAAGCGAGAACATCATGACCAGAATGACCAGGGTGATGGCCACGATGATTTTGGGATCCAGGTCCGGCATCACCACCGTCAGCCCTTCCACCGCCGAGATCACGGAAATCGCGGGGGTGATCATGGCGTCGCCGTAAAGCAGCGCGGCGCCGAACACCGCCAGCGTGAGCATGAGTTTGGCGACCGGGGTGCGCCACATGCCCTTGCGCTCGGGGAAGGCCACGCTCAGCAGCGAAAGAATACCTCCTTCCCCCTGCTTGTCCGCCTTCATCACCAGTCCCACGTACTGAATGGAGATCATGATGACGATCGTCCAAATGATAAGGGACAGAACGCCCAGGACGCTCTCCGGATTGATGTGGTGCGGATTGCCTTCAAAACACTCCCGCATCGCATAGAGCGGGCTGGTGCCGATATCGCCGAAAACGATGCCCAGCGCCGTGAGACAAAGAAGTCCGAATTTGGCACTGGTGGGGGAGGCGTGGTTTTGGCTCATGGATAGGGGGAGACAATCTGCCGCTGGCCGGGATGGATGGCTGCAGGCCAAAAAATCCGCCTGCCCGCGCGTCGCGGCAGGCGGAGGACAGAAGGGTGCTCTGGATTCATCTTCAGGCGGAGGAGGCGCAGACCTGCCTCCCCGTCCGATGAAACGTGTGACACTGCTTTTTCAATTGTCCATCGCGAGTCCTGGGCCGTCCTCCGATCGGTGGAAAACGGGTCATTTCCAGAAATGCGGGCATCCGTCAGACGCAGTCGGCCCGCATTTGCGTGCAAAGGTGGAGTTAAGGCATCGATTATTTTTATTATAATGCCTCTGCTCCGTGTCGGCTGTCTGTGGCACAAAAAAGAGATTGCTGTTTTTTTAACGGTAAAGAACAGAGGAATTCACCTGCCCGCCAAAGCAAACTGTGCCCTTTGGAGACGTAAAAAGCCTTCGTATGAACAAACTCCGGCCATTGGACCGCAGCTTTGGGATTCAACTCATTTTAAACTTCCATCCGCCCCCCCGCACTGAAACTATCCCTTTTATTTCCTTATGAAAATCCGTTCCTATTATCTACTCGCTGCCGCGCTTTCCGGCAGTTTGGCCAGCCTCCCCGCCACCGCCCACGCCGCCGTCATCACGGGTGTCACGGTCACCGATTCGGCCACCGCCTTCAGTCCTGACTACTCCGCGGACAAGGCAGTGGACGGCGACACCAGTGACTATGCCTCCCAAAATCAGGGAGCGGACACCTTCCTCCAGTTTGCCTTCCCCGGAGCCCGGCAGGTGAACCGCGTGGTGGTCATGAACCGCGACAGCCCGGCGGAGGCGGACTGGATCGGGAATTTCACCCTGACCTTTGATGGCGGACTGTCCACCTCCATCGCCCGCACCGCCATCCGCGGGGGCAGCGCCATCATTTCCCTGGGCGGGACCTACACCGCCACCGGCGTGCGGCTGGATGTGGACACCACCGGCAGCGCCGGCCCCGGAGGGAACACCGGAGCCCAGGAGGTGTTCTTCCTTAGTCCCATGACCGATAAAGTCGCTGTCTCCGGAGTCACGGTGGCCGGCAGTGCCACTCCCTTCAGTGCGGACTACGCCGCCGCCGGAGCCTTGGACGGCATTGTGGGGCGCAGTCAGGGTGCCGGGGTGACGCCGGAGTACGCCTCCGCCGGCCTGGGAGTGGATGCTTATGTGGACTTCAATCTGGGGGCCATCCTGCCTGTGGGCGGCTTCGATCTCTTCGACCGCCCCGCCGGCGCGGACCGGGTCAGCGCCTTCGACCTCATTTTCAGTGTGAACTCCGTCTTCGGCGACGGGGATG
Organism: Verrucomicrobiales bacterium; assembly: GCA_028293125.1. Lineage (GTDB taxonomy): Bacteria > Verrucomicrobiota > Verrucomicrobiia > Verrucomicrobiales > V1-33 > CAIZWU01. The sequence goes on from JAQGPJ010000021.1 coordinate 38,848, forward strand.
ACACCACCCTGTCCTTCAATGGCACGGGCATGGCCACCAGCGGGGAGTTCGCCTCTATCCAGGCCCAGTATGTGAGGTATGACGTGACCGCCAAATCGGGAGCCGGCGTCAACACTGGCCTGAGCGAGATCGTGTTCTACGCCGCCATTCCTGAGCCTTCGTCCGCCGCGGTCAGCCTGGCCGCCTTGGCAGGTCTGGGCCTGCGCCGCCGCCGCCGGCGCTGATGCGGTGCCGTGCCGCCCTATCCGGCCCGCACCTGTTTTCAAATGTTTCCTATTCCTCCGGGTCCTTCCGGACCGGAAGGAATGCCCATCCCCCCGCCCCGCCCCCTAAATGCTCAAGTCCCCTTTTGTTCCCATCCGTCCCGCCCTGATCACGGCCTGCGCCCTGCTGCCATTATTCACCGCCCGCGCTGAAATCCTGACGCCTCCGGACATCATCACCTTCTCCACGGAGTTCAGCGGCCAGTATGCGGCCCTGAATGTCTTCGACGGCGATGCCACGGACTTTGCCTCCCAAGGAGCCGGCCTGGACACGTTTCTGGAATTCCAGTTCACCGCCGCGCAGACCTTCGACCGGATTGTGGTCATGAACCGCGACAGCCCGGCGCGGGATGACTGGGTCGGGGATTTCACCCTGACGCTGAATGACGCGGCAACCGTCTCCGTGACCCGCGAGGCCAAACGGGGGGTGAGCGGGGTGCATTCCCTGGGCTCCCCGGTCACCGCTGCCAAAGTGCGGCTGGACGTGGATACCCTGGGCACTGGCGGCCCCGTGGCCAACAATACCGGGGCCATGGAGATTTTCTTCATCAAAACCCCTGAGGGCAGCGTGCCGGTGGACAGCCTGACAGTGACGGAATTCGCCACGCTCTTCAATGTGGACTACGCCGCCGCCACTGCGTCCCGTCCGGGTTTTCTCACGCTCCAGCGCGATTTTCCTTCCTGACCTGTCCTGCTCCCGCCTGCGTAGATTTCCATCCCCTGTGCCGCATTCCATGAAAACCCCCTCTCCTCTCCTTGCCCTGTCTTTCCTTGGGTGCCTCCTGTCCCCCGCCTGGTCAGACAGTGTGGTGGTCTTCAACGAGATCATGTACAACCCTTCTCCCGTCCATGAGCCGGCGGGGGAATGGGTGGAGCTGCGGAACCAGATGGGAGTCGATGTGGATATCTCCCTATGGGGTCTGGCGGACGCCGTGGCCTATACTTTTCCCGCCGGCACCGTGATTCCTGCGGGCGGCCTGATTGTGGTGGCGGAGAATCCGGCGGCCCTGATGGCCGCCACGCCCGGTCTGACCGGGGTGTTCGGCCCGTGGTCCGGCAAGCTGAACAACGGCGGTGAGAAGATCGAACTGCGAAATAACAACCGCCGCGCGATGGATGAGGTGGATTACAACAACAAAGGCGAATGGCCGGCAGCCGCGGATGGCGGCGGCCCGTCGCTGGCGCGCAAAGCCAAGTTTCTGGACACCCGCAAAACCGCCTCGTGGGCGGCCAGCCGCAAAACCGGCGGCACGCCGGGAGCGGACAATTTCCCTGACAATCCCGGACCATCCCCGACGCTGGTGATCAATGAGGCCGGGACCGCCCGGCTGGAGATCATGAACACGGGCCCGGAGGCCGTGAATCCGGCGGGCTGCCGGCTTCAAATCACGGGGGGCGCCGGGGTGGATCTGCCGGATCAGCCGATCCCGCCCGGCGGCTGGCTCAATGTGACGCTGGCGGGCGCGGAGGAGCAGCCGGCAGTGCTGTATGCCCCGGATGGCGTGACCTGCCTGGACGCCGTGCTGGTGCGGCAGAAACCCCGTGCGCGTTTCCCCGACGGCACCGGCCCCTGGTATTACGCCACCCAGGAGACACCCGGCGCCGCCAACGCCGTGACACTTCAAAATGGAATCGTGATCCATGAGATCATGTATGATCACCCGGACTCCTCCCTGCTGCCCGAAGGCGCGCCGCGGCCGGGGCAGTGGCTGGAACTTTACAACAAATCCGGAGCCGCCGTGGATCTCAGCGCCTGGCGCCTCGACGGCGCGGTCACCTTCCCCTTCCCCCCCGGCACGGTGCTGGCCGCCGGAGCCTATGCCTTGGTGGTGGAGAATCCCACGTCCTTCGCCACCGGCCATACGCCGCCGGCGGGCACGGCGGTGTTCGGTCCATGGATGGGAAATCTCTCCCATAATTCCGACACCCTGATCCTGAAGGACGCCGCCGGCAATCCGGCGGACGAGGTCACCTTTTTCTCCGAGGGCCGCTGGCCGGCGGAGGCCAATGCCGGAGGCTCCAGTCTGGAACTCCGCCAGCCTGAGGCCGACAACAACACCGCCGAATCCTGGGCCGCCAGCGACGAGTCGCACAAAGCCGCCTGGCAGACCTTCACCTGGCGCGGTCCCAACAAGCCTTCCCAGAACAACGAGCCGGTGCTCTGGCGTGAGCTGAATCTGCTGCTGCTGGATGGTCCAGGGGAATGCCTCGTTGATGATGTGAAGGTCACGGACACAGTCACGGGCAACAATCTCATTCAGAACGGCACCTTTGACGACGGGGCCAACCACTGGCGGCTGCTGGGCACCCACGGAAACTCCCGCGTGGAGGCCGAGCCCGGCAATGAGAGCGGCAACAAGGTGCTCCATGTGACCGCCACCGGTCCTGGGGAATACCAAGGGAACCAGATCGAAAGCACTTTTCTCAACAACCAGGCGCTGGTGACCAACCGGGAGTATGAAATCTCTTTGCGCGCCCGCTGGCTCAGCGGCGGCGGACGGCTGAATACACGGCTTTACTTCAACCGGCTGCCCCGCACCAACCTGCTGAATGTGGTCTCCAACGGCGGCACTCCCGGAGCGCCCAATTCCCGCGCCGTGGCCAATACAGGACCGGTTTACGGTCAGCTGCGGCATTCCCCTGTGGTTCCGTCGGCGAACCAGGCGGTGACGGTGAGCGTGGAGGCCTCCGATCCCGACGGGGTGGCTGCCCTGTCGCTGAAATACGCCGCCGGCGCCGGTGCCTGGCAGACCGTGCCCATGACAGCGGCGGGCGGCAGTCCGCTGTTCACCGGCACTATCCCCGGCCAAGCCAGCGGAGCCGTGCAGTTTTATGTGGCGGGCCAGGACACCGCCGGGGCTGTCAGCACCTTCCCGGCCGCGGGAGCGGACTCCCGCGCCATGTACAAGGTTCAGGACAATCTGGCCACCGGCACCCTGCCGAAATTCCGCGTGGTGATGAAGCCGGCGGATGTGGCCTTCATGCACACGCCGGTGAACACGCTGAGCAACGCCCTCGTGCCCTGCACCATCATCGCGGAGGAAAGGGATGTTTACTACAATGCCGGCATCCGCCTCAAAGGGAGCTTTGTGGGGCGCAATGTGGCGCGGGTGGGCTTCACCATCATTTTCAACAGCGACCAGCTTTTCCGGGGTGTGCATGACAAGGTGGCCATCGACCGCAGCCAGCATGCGGCCCTCGGCCAGGGGGAGATCATCGTCAAGCACATCGCCAGCGCCGCCGGCGGCATCCCCAACATGTATGACGACCTGGGCCGTTTTATCCACCCCCTGACCACCTACACGGGCAAATGCCAGATGCGCCTGACGGGATTCGACGACGGCTATCTGGACACCCAGTATCCCAACGGAGGCAATGGCCAAATGTACGAGATGGAGGTCATCCGGTGGAATCTCCGGACCGTGGACAACAAACCCGAATCCCTGAAGCTGCCCGGCAATGAGAGCGGCGGCACCGGCTATCAGAACTACGATGTGGCCGACTACGGCACCGACAAGGAGGCCTACCGCTGGACCATGCTTCAGTCCATGGGACGCAGCCGCGATGAATACTCGCGGATCGTGGACATGTCCCGCCTGTTCTCCAAAACCGGAGCCGCCTTCGACACCGAGGCCAATCAGCGGCTGGACAAGGAGGCCTGGCTGCGCACCTTGGCCTTCCAGAGCCTGGTGGGCACGGCGGACGCCGCCTTCACGGGCAGCAATATCCACAACTTCCGGGTCTATGTCCGGCCAAGTGATGGCCGGGCGCTTTACATGCCATGGGACTGGGACAGCGCGTACCAGCTGGGCGCCAACGCCCCGGTTGTCGGCAGTGGGAATTTCGCCAAGGTGGTCACTTCCACCCCGGACAACCGCCGGCGTTATTACTGGCAGCTGAACGACCTCGTGAAGAGCGTGTTCAACACCGCCTACATGACCCGCTGGACCCAGCACTACGGCACAGTGGCCGGGGAAAGCTACGCCGGCATTCTCAGCTATATTGGCAGCCGCGCGGCCTTTGTAAGGACCCAGGTGCCGTCCGGCACGGCCTTCACCGGCACCGCCGGCGCGGTGAGCGCTGCCGGCATTCTGGCCCTGACCGGCACGGCGAATATCGATGTGCTGAATCTGGAGGTGAACGGCATGGTTTATCAGCCGGTGTGGACCTCCAACACCGCGTGGCGGCTGAATGTGCCACTGTCCCCGGGCTCCAACACCCTGGCCATCCGGGGATTGGACAAAAACGGAAACGGCGTCAGCGGCGCCTCCTCCAGCCTGACTGTGGAGAACAGCGGAGCCTCTCCGTGGGCCGCGCTGAAATTCAGCGAATGGATGGCGGAGAACACCAACTCCATCACCGATCCCGCCGACGGTAAACACGAGGACTGGCTGGAGCTTCACAACCCCACTGAGCAGGCCGTGGACCTCACCGGCTGGCGGCTGAGCGACGATCCCGCCAATGCCGCGCTTTTCACCGTCCCGGGCGGCTGGTCCATCCCGGCCAAAGGGTTTCTGTTGATCTGGGCGGACAATGAGCCCTCACAGAACCCCGCCACTCCAAAGGCCGGTGACGCGCTCCACGCCGGATTCAAGCTCAGCAAGGAGGGTGAAACCCTGCTGCTGTCCGCCCCGGACGGACGGGAGATTGACCGCGTGACCCTAAGCACCCAAAGCGCCAATGTTTCCGAGGGCCGGCCACTGGACGGCGATGCCGCCGCAGCTTCCGGACCTGGAGTGGCCCTGACCATTCCCTCCCCCGGCACCGCGAATGTGCTGACCCGCTTCCTGCGGGTCTCCCTGACCGGTGAAGGCACTCCGGAGGTTGAAATCACCTCCACTCCGGGCTGGAGCTATCTGCCGGAGACCTCCACGGATCTGCAATCCTGGCTGCCTTCAGACTCCGCAGCCCAGGCGGCCGGCGCCACCCTGACACTGCCTGTTCCGGCGGCAGGCGTCCGGCCATTTATGAGGGTAAGGGTTTCCAAACAGGATTGATGCCATCTCCCGCCTTGGCCGGGAACGGACGGATTCCAGCCTGAAGCCCACCACTCTGTCAAGCATCTCTGACTTTTTGCGGCAGGGCGTAAACGAATTTTCCGCATGAATGGGTACCATAAAATTTGATGAAATGAATTTTTTGGGGTTTTAAGGGGTTCTTTGGCTTTTTTCGCCTATCCTAACAACAATTGCGGCGGTTTTGACCGGTTTCCGGAGTGCAAAATGCACACGGGGCTCCGGACGGCAGGGATTGAACTTGGGACAGCCTGCATTTTGCGGCATTCCACCACAGCATGTATTTTGCAGGTGGCAAAATGCGCCCGCATTCCGGGCTTGGCACCGGGGTTTTCCCGTAAAACGACCCCGGCACGTCCCCTGCAAGAGGAGTCTGTGCCCTTCAAAACCCCTGAGGGCTTTAAAACCCTCTGACTCCCACCTGTTGAATTAACATGAAAGCCACCTTCCTTCTTCTAATCCCTGCATTGGCCGCCGCTACCCTCACTTCCTGTGACTCCGCTGAGGAGAAGGCCCGCAAGAAAGCTCTGGAGGCTCAGGCCGACCAGCTGGAAAAGCAGGCTGATGCCACCCGCAAGGTGGGCGAGGCCGCCGCTGAAACCCGCGAGAAGGAAGGCAAGGCCAATGCTGCCGCCACCAAGAACAGCACGGAGAAAAAAGCCGATCAACTGGAGGATGCGGCCGATGCCACCCGCCAGCAAAAATAAATGGTCCCGGCAGTCACTTTCCCAAGCGCACTTTCAACTTTCGCCACCACACCAGCCATGTCACTCCGCGACTTCAACGCCCTTGATTACGCTCCCTCGACTTTTGATGATGCCGAACTTCTGCGCCGCATTGGCGAGGGCGACAACAAGGCTTTCCGTCAGTTCTATGACCGTCATGCCCCGCTGGCCTACTCCGTGGCTTTGAAGATTTTGGCGAATCCCACCGACGCCGGTGATGTGGTGCAGGATGTCTTTGTGACCGTGCACCGCAAGTCTGACCAGTATCATGTGGGTCTGGGCAAAGCCTCCTCCTGGCTGGCGGCGATCACCCGCAACCGCTCTCTGGACCGTCTGCGGGTCCTCAAACGCCAATCCCGCCACGCTTTGCTGGAACGCGAAAACGCCCTTCAGGAATTTGATCCCTGCCAACGCGGCAATTCCGATAACCAGCTCTACCGCGATGAGCGTGAACTGCTGCGCGAAGCGGTGAGCCGTCTGGGTGCTGAACATCGTCAGGCACTGAATCTGGTATATTTCGGCGGTATGACCCATCAGGAAATCGCTCAGCAGTTCAATCTGCCCCTTGGCACTATCAAAGCCCGCGTCCGCCGCGGCCTGCAGAAGCTGCGCGGTTCCCTTAAAGGCCGTCTGCAGCCTCTTGGGGTTGAAGCGGAGATTGTCTGAGCACCGGTAAATCTTTCGTCTGTCTTTCCTGCCTGTGCCAATTCCTGCCATGCAATCTGTCATGTCCACTGCCACTCCAGAGAAAATCCATGAACTGCTGGAGGATTTCGAGTCCGCCATGCTGGTCACCTCGGGGGAGTCCTCCTCCCCCTTTCACGCCCGTCCCATGGAGGTGGCACATCTGGACAAAGACTGCCGCGTATGGTTCTTTACTTCCCTGAAAAGCCCTAAGGTGGGGGAAATCCGTCAGGATGAAAACGTGCTCCTGACCTTCCAAAAGGACCATCGCAAGTATCTGACCCTTACCGGAAAAGCGGACATTGTGACTGACCGCACGCGCATTGAGGCGCTGTGGAAAGAGTCTTACCGCTCCTGGTTTCCCGATGGTGTGGCTGATCCCGATCTGGCGCTCGTGAAGGTCATTCCGGAGCGTGCGGAATTCTGGGACAACTCCGGTAGCAAAGGCATCCGCTACCTCTACGAGGCAGCCAAGGCCCGCATGCAGGGCACCACCCCCCATATCGAAGAGGGTGAGGTTCATGGAGTGGTGGCTCTGACCTGACTTTTTTAACCCCCCAAAAGCCATGACCCCCCGCAACAGCAGCCCCTGCTCTGTGCATGATAAACTCCCGTTCTCCCGCGCCGCCGGATCCCTTGAGGAACACGGTCGTCCAGCGGGACGCCAGGACCGGATCGCCTGGGCCATCGTAACGCCTCAGTCCCCGGCAGGCAAAACGCCGCAGCCACAGAATAAATAGCACGGCGTTTCTTGGTTTTCATTCACTACCGCTGATATGAAAAACCTGCAAACTCCCCGGAAATCCTCTGCCTGTAATGCTCCATCCACATCCGGAGCAGACAGTTAACACCTCCCTTCCAGTTTCCAAAAGGGGTGAATTCCTCAAATGTGACGGTATTGCCAATTCCAACTGAACTGCGGTTGGGCCAGCCTTCAGGACTGCAGGCCGCTTCTCCGGGCCTGTTGCAGCGCCTCCGCAGGATCGTGTGTGGTCACAAAATCGCCTCTCAGGATTCTCAAAGCCAGAATCTCCTCATGAATCTCAGCCGGAGTTCTTATCCCTGCCCTTCTTAAAATGGGCAGAGGCGGACACCATCCCTGCACCGCGTGCAGCGCCAGAAAACTCCCAACGGCCAGACTCACAAACGCCCAGCCGGGCCGGCGGTGTTTCAAAACCAGGAAAGACGCGGCTGCGGTGAGCAGCCCGGCATTCAGCTCCAAAGTTCTTTCCACATCCCATTCGCGCTTCAGCTCCTCGATACGCGCGGTCAGTGCCGCCGCCGAAGCTCCGCGGAATTTCAGCACGGCCAGTTCTGTCGCTGTGGCGATGCTTTCATTGATTTCAGCATCAGTGGCATGGGACACACGGTCCTCACTTGAAGGGATTATGGAGTTCATGGAATGGCGTTGTCGGGGATGTTCCCAAGCTTTTACGACCGGCGTGCCTCCGCCGATGATTTTATCTCCTTCCAACACCACTTCATCCTGACAAAACCGTCCCCATTCAAGGCTGAGGACCGGTCATTTCCGCCAGCCATGAAAGGACCGCGGGAAAACATGTTCCGGACGCTCATCGCCGTTTGCCCCCTTTGCTGTTTCCTTTGTTATCCAAGTCCGGGGCGTTTTGAGCAGGAAGAACCGAAACTTGGCAGTCCCGCGAGCCATTGCAGACCGGGACGGAGGTGTGGCTGTTGGTGAAACTGATCCCGCGGGCGGACAGGCGGTCAATGTTGGTGGTGATTGTCTATTTGTTGCGTCCGGTGTAGCCGCCCCAATGATTCCGATCGTCCACGGCGATGATGAGGATATTCGGCTTTGCCGCCACCTGCGCAGGCGAGGGACTATGCGCCGCGAACCATAGCAATGCGTTCGGAGCGGTGAAGGATTTCATATGCATATGGCGCAGGGGTGGGCCAGGGACTATTCGGTTTGACCCCAGATAGCGGGGGATTTGAAGCCAGGTATTTTGGGCTTCGCTTTTGGCTCCGCAGCCTGCGAGGCCAGATCCCGGTAGCGCCCGAGCAGTTGCTTTACTTTTTCAGGATGGGCGGCGGAGAGGTCGGTTTTTTCCGACTCATCCTGCGCCAGATTGAACAGCTCCACGCGTTCCCCGCCACCCGTTGCCTTTTCCTTTCCGCCGGCATCCTCATCCTCGATGCGGGTGCCGTTGATGACCAGCTTCCAGTCACCCACCCGGATGGCTCCGTTGCCCGGAGTCGTATTGATAAGGATTTCCCGGTCGGGCAGCGCCCCGCCGGCGGTGGCGGTGAGGACGCTGGAGATGTCCTGTCCGTCGACAGTCAGTTTCTGCTCAATGGAGGTGCCAGCCACCTTCAGCAGAGTCGGATACCAGTCCGTGATGTGGATGGGCGTCCGGATGGACGTTCCTGCCTGGATCCTGCCCGGCCAGGTGGCGAAGGCGGCAACCCGGACCCCGCCCTCATAAACGCTGCCCTTGCCGGCGCGCAGCACCCCGTTGTCGGACAGCCGGCCGGGATTCGGACCGCCGTTGTCACTGGAGAAAACGATCAGGGTGTTGTCCAGCAGACGCTCGCTTTCAATGGCTTGGGCAATGATGCCGACAGCGTCATCAAGCGCGGTGATCATTGCGGCGTAGATCCTGCGGTTTCCCCGAAGATCCGGATAAAGGGTCAAATAGCGCTCCGGAACCTGATGGGGCGCATGCACCCCATTGAAGGGCACATAGAGGAAAAACGGCTTTGATTGGTCACGCTCCCGGATCAGACGCGCGGCCTCCCGGCCCACCAGTTCCGTAGCGTACCCCTCCTCGCGGTTCACTTTGTCGTCCCGGTGCCAGTCGAATCCGCCGTCACGGATATGGGTGAAGTAGTCGAGCGCACCGTTGTAATGGCCGTATTGGTGATCGAATCCGCGTCTGGTGGGGAGGTATGCGGGCTGGAAATGGCCAAGATGCCATTTTCCGGTGATGGCGGTTTCATAACCGGCGGATTTCAGACCTTGAGCGAGGGTTTGCTCCTCCAGCGGAAGACCATACTGCGCCCATGGCCTGACAACTCCCGTCTGGAACCCGTAGCGGAACGGATAGCGCCCTGTCATGAAAGCGGCGCGGGTGGGCGAGCAGACCGGCTGGACGTAATACTGGTCAAGTTTGGCCCCGCTGTTGGCCAGCTTGTCCAAGTTCGGAGTTTTGATGGCCGGATTGCGCCAGCCGACATCATTGCCGCCGAGGTCATCGGCGAGGAGATAGACCATGTTGGGCCTGGCAGCTCCGCCAGCGGCAGGTGGCTGTTTCTCCAAGGCGTGCGCGGAGGGAATCAGAAAAAGAGACAGCAGCAGAAGGGCCAGTTTCATGGAGTCAGAGGATGGGTATGTTGCGCTGGAGGATTTTTCCTCAAAAGGGCCCATGAAAAGCGCATGGCAGACCGATGAATGTCATGCGCTTCAACTTGTCCATGGCGGTTCTGCGGCTGATCTGAGGAGGGATTACCGGCTGCCGGCTGCCACTGCCGGCTGCCACAAAAACAGCACCGATTGCGCAGTGCAACGCAATCATGAGGCGGCCAACATGGTTCCGGCGGACCCTGTCATCATTACCATGGCCCTTAAGAGCCTGGGGCTTGCTTAGGGGCGGCCCCCGCGAGCCTGATCACGGCATCGAAAGCAGGCTTCGGTTTGCCATCCGCATCGAAAAGCAGAGGCTTGCCCTGTGCCCGCCATGAGTTGCCGTCGTTTGGTCCCCAGAAGGTGACCAGCTTCACCGCACTGCGGTGTTTGATGAACGCCCTGAAGATGCCGGTATAGGCTTCGGTGAGGCGGGTATTGGCCTCCTCCACAAGTCCACCCTGGGTGGCTGCGGCATTGCCCGCGATGTCGGCTTCCGTGCCGCGCTGACCGCCGGCCGCGCTGTTGACGTCCAGCTCCGTGATATGGATCGGGAGTCCCAGCGCGGCGATCTCCGTCAGGCACTGGTCCATTTTCTCAAAGGTGATGGACACATTGAGATGGGCCTGCGTCCCGATGGCCATGACGGGCACTTTTTTCTCCCGCAGCGACTTGATGAGCCTGACAAGCTTTTCGCGCTTGGCGGGATTCTCAAGTCCGTAGTCGTTGTAGCGGAGAATGGCGTCCGGGTCCGCCTCATGGGCATATTCGAAGGCTTTTTCGATAAAGTCCGGGCCGATGATGACCGACCATGGGGATTTCCGGAGGATGTCCGGGCCGTTATCCGACAGGGCCTCGTTCACCACGTCCCAGACTTTGATTTTGCCTTTGTAGCGCCCCATGACCGTATGGATGTGCTCCCGCATCCGCTCCAGCAGTTCCTCACGGGACGCCCGGGGGCCATTGAGATCAAAGGGTCGGAATGTGCCGGGACCGCCGGGCCGGCGGGGGCCGCCTCCGCCCTGGCCGGGACCAGGAGTGCCATTGGACGGGAGTGCCGGAGCCGTCTCCGGCACTGGCTTTTCCGGCGAGGGAACGGCGGGCGCGTCCGGAGACGGGTGAATGCCTTCAAAAACCCAATTCGGGGTCTGGCTGTGCCACACGAGCGTGTGTCCGGCGAGCTCCATATGGTTGGCTCTGCCAAACTCCACAAAAGCATCCGCCGCCGTGAAATCGTAGCCGTCTTTTCCCGCCCGCGGATGGATCGGGCCCCATTTCATTTCATTCTCGGCGACCACTTGGTTGAACTGTGCTTTCACCAGGGCAATATCGGCGGCGACCTGCTCCGGGGTGCGCCGGAATCCACGCCCTGAAGTGATGGCGCGGTTGATCGCCGTGCCGATTTTGAATTGCTCCTTGAAGGCATCCTTCAAAGTGCCGGGATTCACTTCCGCCGGGGCATCAGGAGCCCAGATTGTCAAAAGACCCGCCGCCAGCAGGCTGGCGCGGACGAAAAAATTGGCTGTGGTCATTTGAGTAAGGTGGAGGCTTTTGATGGGTGGTGCCAGACATTCATCCAGGTGATTTTCCTTGGCGGAAAATCCTGTTCCTGCCGGCATCCGGTGTTAGATGGGTGGATCAGTGGTCCTCGGGAAACATGATCTGTGCGGTTTGAAATAAATATCGCCGCCAGTTCAGCCACTCGTGGCCGTGGGAGCTCAATACCCAGAAGTTCCGGATGCCGTGGTTGTTGAAAACCGCCAGAGTCCGCATGCTGTTGAACAGCGCGATGTCCGTCTCACCGGCTGCGAAGTAGATGGGCATGCGGAACTTCCCGTTGATGTTTTCCTGACTGAGGAGGGGCTTGATACGCTCCTCAAACGCCGGCAGCTGATCCTGCCAGAAACCCGAGCTGAAGACATAGAGCTCACCGAACGTTTCCAGATGGGTCAGGCCGGTGTTGAGGACGACGAATCCGCCCATGGACAGTCCGGCGACAGCGCGGCTTTCGCGGTTGGTCCGGGTCCGGTAGTGGCTGTCCACGAAAGGCACGATATCCTTCAGGTATTCCTGCGTGCAGGCGTCGTCCTCCCCAGGCTGGGGAGGGGTTCCGGAAACCACGCCGCCGGTGTTCGGCATCGCGATGATCATCGGCCGGGCTTTTTTGTCGGCGATGAGATTATCCAGAATCAACCCCGCAAAGCCCTTGGCGGTCCAGTGGGTTTCGTTCTCGCCGCCGCCATGATTCAGATAAAGCACGGGATAGCGTCCTGAAGGGTCCGCCTCATACCCTGGCGGGATATAAATGTTCATGGATTTCTCCCGCCCTTGGGTGGTGGTGTATTTCACAACCTCCAGGCGTCCATGCGGCACATCCCTATTTGCATAGAACGCGGTGTCATCCGGAGCCGGCAAAGCGGGCAGGATGGGCACGGGATTCCTCGGAGCAGGCGGCGGACGCCATTGGCCTTTCTGTGAGGAGCCGGCAGGGGCGGCAGGTTTTGGCTCCTGAGCGCTTACGACGGCTGCCAAGGTGAAACAGGCCGCCAAAAGAAGCCCTAGCGGGGCATTTCGGATCGGATGGTGGAATTTCATGCGGAGGTGGGCCTTGGTTCGTTTTTGGTGCAGAGGATAAGTCAGGAGTGACGGACCGGGACTATTTCAGCGATTTGAGAAAAGCGATCACGTCCTCGAACTCCTGCGGTTTCAGAATCAGGCGCATGGGCGGCATCGGTGAGATGGGCGTGGCGGTGTAGCCGTCCGCGAGTCTGGCATTGGGGTCGGTGAGGCTTTCAAGCAGGTAAGGCGCGTCCTTCCGGTTGGCGATGCCATCCAGCGCGGGACCGACGGTGCTGCCTTTGCCGGCGAGGGCATGACAGTTCACGCAGGCGGCAACGGGGTGCTTCCAGAAAATGTCCTCCCCGCGCTGAACGACTCCGGCGGTGACGGATTCCGTTTCCGTTTCGGGGACCAGTTCGCAGAGTTTCACATCGTCGAAAAAGCTTTCGCCCTGCCCCCGGTGTGAAATGAGAATCGCCGCTTTGGGGTTGGAGCCAGTGCTGTAGGTGGTCTCGACATAGGTCCAGTCCACGTTGCGGAGGAAACGCTCCGTTTCCACGCGGCTGCCAGGATTGCCTCTTGGAGCGCCGGCGGCTCCAATGCTCAAGGTGACACCGCGACCGGGGAATCCCGCATTTCCGAAGTTGGAGACTTTGACCCAGCCGCTGAGCCGGTATTCGGTTTGAGGCTTGAGATCCACCTCCGCATTGAGAATGGAACCGCCCATTCCCTCAGCTTTGCAGCTCAAGGCCCTGGTCCCGCCATGGACGCTGCCGGCGGCCTCGATGACTGTCCATTTGGCGGGAGGCGCCTCGGCTCCGGGGGGACCAAAGCCCGCTCGCCCAAAACCCCCGCGGGGTTTCCAGCCTTCCGGCAGCCCGTCCGCGCCAGTGACTTCAAAGCCATCGGCGGGCAGCAGGTTCGGTCCTTCCTTGTAAGCTTCGGCCTTGTGCCTCCTCATCAGGATGCGCGCGGCTTCATGGAGCCATTCGTCCTTCCGGTTGGCGTCATTCACTGCAAGTTTTTTCACTAGCGTCTGAATCTCCGGGGTGGTTGGAAACTCCGAAAGTTTTAACAGCGCCGCCAGCCGGGTGACGGGATCGGGATCGCTCACGATACCGGAGCCGAAATACAGCTTCTGTCCCGCTGCGTCGGCCGGCAGCGCGCGCACCGCATTGCGGCGGAGGCGCGCGTCCCTGGCAAACAGGGCGGCATTGAACATGGTTTCATCCAAGGCATTCAGACCCTGCAAAGTCCACAGGGCATGCAATGCCCCAACCGCTCCGTCATTGGCCTGCACCAACTTTTTCAGACCGGCGATGGCGGCCGTGTGTTTGCCCTCAATCAGCAGGCGCTGGGCGGAGAGGCGGCGTTCCTGAATATCGGAATTCAGCGCCGCGGTCAGTTGTGCGGGATCCGCCGGGTCCAATTTCTGCAGAGCGGCGGGCTCTTTCGCCTGACTCCACACCACCCGGTAAATGCGGCCCCGTGAGTGGTCGCGCAGCTCATTCTCGTGTGCTCCGCCGGGGCCGGTTTTGGCGTTGTAGCCGCCGTTCCGCTCGCTGGGCGTGGGATTGTGCTGGATGATGAAATTCTGCCAGTCGGCGAACCACACCGCGCCATCGGGACCGACATCGGCGAATACCGGCGACATCCACTCATCGGTGCTCGCCACGAGGTTGAACGCGTCGCCCGCCACCGCGCCCGCGCCATCCGGCTTCACATCCATCAGCGTGATGACTTTCATCGTGGGCTCGCAGACCATCACCTTGCCTTGAAGCCGGGGGGGCAGTTTGGCGGACTCGATGAAATTGCTGCCCGCCGCTGCCGTGTAGCCGCCCAGCACATCCACCTGACGGAAGTTGGGCGTGATGGTGTGGACTTTCTCCTCCGTATTGATTTTTTTGGCAGTCATCACCCGCATGTCCGCCGGAACATGGGTCGCCGGGATGCCCCCGTAGAAGAGCGGCGCGCCATTGGCCGTGCCCCCGAACTGATCCCCCGCCGCATTTGCGCTCTGCCCCCACGAGTTATTGGTGAACTGATGGAGAAACTCCAGCGCTGAACCGTCCGCTTTAAAGCGGTAAGTGCCCTGCGCGAACTTTTTGGGCTCCCCGCCCACACGGCCATCGAAGCCTGAATACCCGACGCAGCCATAAAACCAGTTATCGATCCCATAGTGCAGGTTATTGGCCTGGGCGTGGGTGTCACCGATTCCCCAGCCGGTCATGACGTCCTTACGCACATCCGCTTTGTCATCGCCATCATTGTCCTTCAAAAACAGCAGGCGGGGCGGCTGTGAGACAATGACTCCGCCATTCGCGAACGTGAGGCTTGTCGGAATATTCAGGTGATCGGCAAAAATGGTGAACTTGTCCGCCCTGCCATCGCCATCCGTATCCTCACAGATTTTGATACGGTCATTTCCCTCCCCGCCGGGCACCACACCGTGTGGATAGTCACTCGTTTCCGCCACCCAGCAGCGGCCCCGCGCATCCCACGCCATCGCGATGGGTTTGGAGATGTCCGGCTCCGCTGCAAAAAGTTCGAGCCGCAGATCCGGCGCTGCCTGCGTGCGCGCCAGGCTCGCCTTCACACTCATCGGCTGCTGGAAAGTGAGCGCCTGCGGGCGGCGCTCGTAGTTGGCGACATTCCCGTTCACGGAGCGCTCCTCCGGCTCGAGGCTTTTCAGAAACTGCTCCCACTCCGCCCGACGCTGCGCGCCTGCGGCGGTCAGCAGTTTTTCCTTCAGCGGTTTTAAAAATGCCCCGGGTGCGGGATTTCCGCCCGCCGTGGCAAAGTCCACCGTGACTATTTTGGATGCGGCCACTCCGGCCAGTGTGGGAAACCCGGCGGCGGGAGCATCCAGGAGAACGGCATCAAATTCTGCAACCCACTCCGGAGTGACGAGTGCGGGGTCCGCCGTGTAATCGAACCACAATCCTTCGCGCCCCAAATCCCGCATGATGGTGTGGCAGTGCGCGCGGCCCTGGGATTCCTCCGAGCCAAGAAAAAGCACGCGGATGGCACCGCTGGCCGGGGCCCCGCTTTTCAAGGACGCCCCTTTGGCAGGCCCGGGGGACTCAGGCGCAGGGGTTGCGGCGGGGGCAGCCGCCGCCGCTTCACGTTTCACCGTGATCTGCTCCGTCGCGAAATCCCCCACCGTGCGGGTCAGCTTCAGCTCATCCCCCGACAGCGTGCCTGTATAGGTGACGCGTATTTGATTTCCGCCAAAGTCCAGTATCTCGACGAAGGAGACTTTGTCGCCGTCCATTCTGCCCTCCTTCAGCTCCACCACGCGTTTTTCCCCGCGCGCTTCCGCGTCCGCTTTTCCGGAGATCTTTTCGCCGTCCAACTGGAAATGGAACGAATATTTCTGCACTCCGATCAGGGAGTCGAACTCCGTATTCCAAGTGCCGCTCAGTCTGCCGGGTTCCTTCACCATCACGGCGGGCTGGAACAGAAGGGGAGCCAATTCCTTAAGGCTGCGCCGCCAGGATTGCCACTCATGGGCCGTGTCTGGAGAGACATAAAAGACGCTGTGAAGACCCGCTTCCGCCAGCGCCGCCGCTGCCGCCCGGGGATCACCCCCACGGCGCGGTTGCTGCCCGTCACCGATTTCACGGCTGCCGTAGCTGACAAACACCAGCCGGTTTTTCTGCTTGAAGGCGGTCATGTCCGCAATGTCTCCCGGACTGATGCTTCCGCCGCTGAAGAGGCCGATATGGGAGAATTTATCAGGATTCCCCAGCGTGATTGTCTTTGTTTCCATACCGCCCATCGACAGGCCCGCCATCGCGCGGTTCGGCTGGTCGCTGAGCGTGCGGAAATGGGCGTCAATATAGGGAACCAGCTCGTCCAGAAGGACGGTTTGGAAGGGCTCGATTTTGAACTCCCTCATTCCACCGAAGCGGATTTCATTGGTCATGCCATACGTCATGACGATGAGGAACGGTTTCGTTTTGCCCTCCGCCAGAAGGTTGTCCATGATCTGCCCGGCGCAGCCCTGGTTGCTCCATCCGTATTCATTCTCCCCGTATCCATGCTGAAGATAAAGCACGGGATAGCGCTGATCCGCTGCCTGATCATACCCGGGAGGGGTATAGACAAAAGCGCGGCGCTCGGATCCGGTGCTTTCCGAGTGAAAGTAAATCTCCCGCATCTGACCGTGAGGCACCTTTTTCAGCGCGTAGAAATCCTGATCCTTCGCCGGGATCTCAATGCCGCTGCCCCATCGTCCGGCACCGAAAAAATACCGGCTGTCAGGATCCGGAACCTCGGCTCCGTCGATCTTGATGGTGTAGTAGTGGAATCCCTCATCCAGCTTCCTTGTGTAGCCGGTCCACGCCCCGTCCTCCCCTTTTATAAAAGGACTGCTGTCCTTGAAGCTCACGGACACGCTTTGCGCCTGGGGAGCCATGATGCGGAACCGGGCGCGCCCTTCAGAGTTGAATTGCGGGAAGGGCCGGCCCTGCTGATTGGTGGGGGCGGGTTTCCAGTCGTCGATCGGCGATATGTCCTGGGCCGCGGCCAGTTGGCAGCACAGAACCGATGGAATCATTAGGAATGGCAGCTTTTGTATCATGGTGGTTGGTGCAGTGGAGGAGGATGGGGATGGGGATGGGGAGCGTCTGCCTGACGGGGTTTCCTACCGTTGTCCGGCCCCGGGTTCAGGCTGTTGCCTGCCGCTGTCGCGGAGAGCCCTGACTTCATCAGCCGTCAGGGCGCGGTTAAAGAGGCAGAATTCGTCCATGGCTCCGCTGAAATTCCGAATCAGAGCGGGATCATTTTGGGTGAAACCATCCGCGTTCCAGTTTCCCAGTTCCGCGATGCCCACGCGGAAAGGAGGCCGGATTCTCAGGGTCCTGCCGGCCACGGGCCGCCCGTTGAGGTAATGCGTCACCCGTTTGGCATTCCCGTCGAGAACCACCGCAAGGTGGATCCACCTTCCGAACTGATCCAGCGGCAGCACCGAAGGGCTGGCCACGATCTGGTAGTTGTCCGGCGGGCCGATGATGGTCAAGCCCAGAACCCCATCCTTCCGGATGAGCCAGTGCACCGTTCCGGGACTGAAGCCGTCACACATGAATAAGGAGTTGAACTCCCGGTCCAGCCCTTGGATCCGGACCCACGCCGCCAGCGTCATGGAGTTGAATTCACCCGGAACGCGCAGGCGGATGCGGTCGCTCACCCCCCGGAACTCCAGCGCCGGTTTTTTTGGCCAGCGGCCTTCCGTGGATTGGCAGCCCACGATGGTGCCGCTGGGCTCCGCTGTGCTGGCGCGGCTCGTGTTTGGCAGAAGCCAGTCCGGAGGGGCAGCCTGTTCAAAATCAAAATGCACCAGCAGGGATGGATCCCGGTTCAGTTCCTGACTGGCTTCACGCCATTGGGCGTACCGCGAAAAGTCGGAATCCACCGCTTTGGCCTGCAGATCGAACAGGGAGGCGAATCCCGTCCGGTTGGCCGTGATCAGGACAGGCGGATTGGCATGATCCGCCGCCGCACCCGATCCCTCATCGAGTTTCAGTTTGGGGGAAGCCATGGCCGGCTGGATCTCAATGCTTCCTTTGAAGACATGCACCTCTGCTCGCAGCGCACTCACATCGACCCCGAACTGGGTGCCTAAATCCGTGATGTCCATCCAGGGAGTGCGCAGTCTGAATCCGATGGCCTGCGTGGGCACCTCCGCCATGAATCTCCCTGTGCGGCAGATGACCTCCCCCGGGGATATGAGCTGAAATTCCGCAGGCCCCTCCATCACTACCCGGGCACCGCTGTAAAAGACCACCTGTGCCAAACCCGAGTCCAGCCGCAGCCAACCCGGCTCAAGAGGTGACCCCGGTTCCAAGGGTTGGCTTCCGGGAGTCCAGCGCGCCTTGACCACCCGGTTCAGAACCGCCACCGCCTGGCTTGTCGCTCCCTTGCGCTCATCCTTCCGCCCTCCGTTCCACCCCCACCAGCCTGCGGCCAATACAGCAAGGCAGGCAGCGGCGGCAACTACGGTCCAGTTCGGAAGGCGGCTTCGCTGGCTCACCGGGAGGGCACTGGGAAGGGTGGGGCCTGGATCAGGGGTGGCTGTGGACCCCTCCGCTCCGCGGGCCCCCGTGATGAAGGGCTCGCGCTGCCCGGCCAGCCGCGAATGCAATTCAATCCGCAGAATATATTCATCGCGGGCGGCGGGGTTTTGCCGAAGCAGTGCGTTGAGAGCCTGAGCCTGGTCCGCGGAAACCAACCCGTGACAGACAGCGGCCACCGCATCGTCAAACTCAGATGAGGGAAAGGCTAGCGGCACGGGGTGATGCCCTCCGGCTTGATGGCCTCCTCGATGCAGCTCTGCAGGGCTCCCCGCACGCGCTGCAGCGTTTTGTAGGTGGCCGCCACCGTGCGGCTGAACTCCGCGGCCAGTTTCTCAATTCCGTCCCGGCGGTAGTAATACCCCTCGACCAACGACCGCTGATCCTCCGGCAGTTTGCCCAGGCATCCCGCCAAATGGCTCAGCCGCAGATCAAGCTCCGGCCTCAGATCCTCACGCCGCTGCGCCAATTCCTCGGCGAGTCCGTTATCAAGCAGGATTTTCCAGCGGTGCCGCCGTTCCAGCCATTGCCGTGTCTTGTTCAACGCGAAGCGGCACGCCCACGGGGTGAATGGCAGCCCCGGGTTGTAGGAATCAAACTTCTCCCATAACACGAGCGCTGTCTCCTGGACAATGTCCTCCGCGTCCGATACAAAAGGAACCAGCGCGGCCACGTAACGGAAGATCTCCCGCTCACTGCGGAGAAACAGGGAGAGAAACTGCTCCTGGGAGGCGGATAGGTCCTTCATGGGCAACTCTGGTGGGCATCTACTGCAAACACACTGATTACTTCCGGCGGAAACCCCGGCTTGGACAATTTTTCGGCACTTTTTTGCGCTCGGGCTGTCTTCTCCCGCCTGCAAACCTAAAATGCGGAGTAGGACCGTCGTGGGATGGGAGGTGCCCCTATGCCTTGTTTCCACACCGCCTGCCGCACCGCTTCATGGCAGGCCCCCCCGCTTCCCACCCGTATGGTTCCGGTCCGCTGGTGATGGCGCTGAAAGGATGAAACGCTTTTCCCGCGCTCCAAATCCGGAAGGAGGCTTGGGATGCGGCGTATCCTGATCGTGGGATTAAGATTGAATCAGGCGCGTCCCGGAAATTTTCCAGCCCTGCCCCACGCACCCTTTCACCCCATGAACAGCGTCCCGTCCATGAAACCGGCAGCACAGCATGCGGGAATCCGGGCGGCAGTGCTGGTTTTTGTGGCTGCAGCGGGGTTTTCCAAGCTCGGGGCAGCCGAAACTCCGGAGCCATCCGGCCAGCCGCGGCACCAGGGGCCGGAGGTATCCGCCGAAAGCCCGCCCGCGCCATGGTGGTCGCTGGCTCTATTGGTGAGGCCTGCGGTGCCAGGAACCGGGGAGGAAAACCCGATCGACGCCTTTGTCCGCGAAAAGCTGGCGGCGAATCACCTTGAGCCCTCGCCTGAGGCCGATCGGCGGACGCTGATCCGGCGGCTGAGTTATGACCTGACCGGGCTGCCGCTCACTCCGGAGGAGATGGCGGCATTCATAGAGGATGACGATCCGCAGGCTTACGAAAAGCTGGTGGACCGGCTGCTGGCCAGTCCCCGTCACGGGGAGCATTGGGCGCGGCACTGGCTGGATGTGGCCAGCTACGCCGACACCCACGGCAATGACCACGACTTCATCCGCCCCCACGCGTGGCCTTGGCGCGACTGGGTCATCCGCGCCTTCAATGAGGACAAACCCTATGCCCGGTTTGTGCAGGAGCAGGTGGCCGGGGACGCGCTGTTCCCGGATGACCCGCAGGCCACGGTGGCGCTGGGCTTCCTGGCCGCGGGTCCGTGGGACCACACGCTGATGGTCACGGTGCGGGAGGACACGGTGGATCACCGGATGGCGCAGAATCTGGACCGCGACGCCATGGTGACCGCCACCATGGGCACCTTCCAGAGCCTGACCGTGCAGTGCGCCCGATGCCACAATCATAAGTTCGACCCCGTCAGCCAGCGGGAGTATTATGCCCTTCAAGCCGTCTTCGCCGGGGTGGACCGGGCCGACCGTCCGTTCGATGAGAATCCCTCCATTCACGTCAGTCGCCGGCATCTGCTGGCAGAGCAGAAAAAGCTGAAGCAGCCGGACGAAGCCTTTCTGACCCGTCTGGAATCGCTTGAAATCACCCGGAAGGTCACCGCCTGGGAGGAGGCTTGGAAACAGCGGGAAAAGGCATGGCAGCCGCTCAGCGCGGTCAGCGTGGTGTCCACCGGCGGGGCCACCCTGACCAGACAGGAAGATGGATCGTGGCTGGCCGGCGGCACGCGTCCGGACCGGGATACCTACATCCTCACCGCCCGCCGCCCGGCGGGGAAGCTGGGGGCCCTGCGGCTGGAGGCCATGGCGGATGACCGCCTGCCCCAGCGGGGTCCGGGCCGGTGGGACAATGGGAATTTCCACCTGTCGGAGTTCCGCGCCTACGCCGCCGCCCCCAGTGCGGGCGAAAGCGCCAAACCCCTGCCCATCGCCCGCGCCACCGCCGACCACAACGAGGGTCCTGGCATCTCCGCGGCCCAGGCGGTCGATGGACGCGAGGAGACACAGTGGGGCGTGCATCCGCGCTATGGCGAACCGCATCAGGCGGTTTTCGAACTGAAGGAGCCGGCGGAGTTTCCGGAGGACACGCTTTTCACTATCGTGATGGACTTCCGCAGCGGTGCCCCCGGCCACGGCTTGGGCCGGTTTCGCATCAGCGCCGGCAGTGAAGCGGCCACACCCATGCCCACCGCGCTGGATGAAGTGCTGCGCCTGCCGGCTGACAAACGGTCCCCCGCCCAGCGCCGGGAACTGGCGCTGACGGTGCTGAGAGAGGAGAACCGGCGGGCGCTGGAGGCCCTGCCCCCGCCCCAAATGGTCTATGCGGTGGCCAGTGATTTCCCGCCGGACGGGGAGAACTTCAAACCCGCGCCGGAGCCCCGCCCCATCCACCTGCTGGCGCGGGGGGAGCTGAGCCGGCCCGGAGACCTGATCGGTCCGGCGGCGCTGGGCTGCATTCCCGGCATGCCGGCTGATTTGGGAATTACGGATGCCGGTGACGAATCGGCCCGCCGCGCCGCTCTGGCGCTGTGGCTTACGGACAGCCGGAATGGGCTCACTTGGCGCAGTATTGTGAACCGGGTTTGGCACTGGCACTTCGGGCGCGGACTGTGCGACACGCCCAACGATTTTGGAAAAATGGGCGGCACTCCCTCCAATACCGCCCTGCTCGACTGGCTGGCGGTGTGGTTCCGCGACGATGCCAAAGGATCGCTGAAAGCCCTGCACCGGCTGATCGTCACCAGCCACGCCTGGCGGCAGAGCTCCCTCGCCTGGCAGGGAGCGGAGACCGATGCCGACAACCGCCTGCTGTGGCGGCAAAACCGGAACCGGCTTTCCGCCGAGGCGGTGCGCGACACCCTGCTGATGCTGGGCAGGCAACTGGATCTGACTGTGGGCGGCCCGGCGGCGGTGCAGTTCAACGCCAAAGGCGACGCCACCTTCAACCCCGGCGGAAATCCGCCCTTTGTGGATTATGAGCATTTCAATCCTGATGCCTCGGAGGCCCGCCGCAGGGCGGTTTACCGCTTCCTGTTCCGCACGGTGCCGGATCCGCTGATGGCGGCGCTGGACAGTCCCGACGGCGGTTCGGTCGCGGCGGTGCGCGGCGTCTCCACCACCGCGGTGCAGGCCTTCGCCCTGATGAACAATCCGTTTGTGATCCGGTGGAGCGGCCACATCGCGAGCCGCGTCACGGCGGCGACGGCCGCCACTCCGGAGGATCAGGTGGAAGCCGCGTTCAAGCTGATCCTCCTGCGCCAGCCCACCGATGCCGAGCGCACGGCCTTCGCCGGCTATCTCCAGCGGCACGGAGCGGCCAATGCCTGCCAGCTGCTGATCAACAGCAACGAATTCCTCCACCTTGATTGACTGAAGGACCGACCGATGAACACGCCCCGCCCCCTTCCTCTGACCCGACGCGGTTTTCTCGGCAGTCTTTCCGGCGGGCTGGGAGGCATCGCCCTGACCTCCCTGCTGCAGCGGGAGGCGCTGGCCTCCGGGCCACCCATGTTCGCGCCCAAGGCCAAACGCGTCATCCAGCTCTTCATGAACGGCGGGGCCAGCCAGTGTGATCTCTTCGACTACAAGCCGCAGCTGATCGCCCGGCACGGGCAGAAGTTCGATCCCGGCGCCGGCCAGCGGGTGGAGGCCAGCATCAGCATTCCCGGCAATGTGATGAAAAGTCCGTTTGAATGGGCGCGGCACGGTCAGTGCGGGCGGTGGGTCAGCAGCGCGCTGCCGCATCTGGCCCGGCATGTGGACGACATGGCCTTCCTGATGGCCATGCAGTCCAGCTCCAATGTGCACGGCCCGGCGTCCTATCTCCAAACCAGCGGCTTCTCCCTGCCCGGTTTTCCCTGCGCCGGTGCCTGGGTCTCCCATGCCTTGGGCAGCATGGCGGACAATGTGCCGGCCTTTGTGGTGTTGCCGGACGCCCGCGGCCTGCCCTACAACGGCCAGAGTGCCTTCACCTCGGGATTCCTCTCGGCGAACCATCAGGGCACGGTCATCAGCGGCTCGGCCCCGCAGCCCATCACCCACCTGCGGCCGCCCGCGGATGCGCCGGGCATCACCCCGGCCAGCCGCAGTGAGGGCTTGGATCTGCTTAGGGATTTGAATACGGAACATGCCGCCTGCCGGCATGGGGATTCCCAGCTGACCGCCCGCATCGCCAGCTATGAACTGGCCGCCCGCCTGCAGCTGGCCGCGCCGGAACTGCTGGACATTTCCCAGGAAACCGTAGCCACGCAGAACCTCTACGGACTGGATCAGACAGAGACCGCCGACTTCGGACGGCGCTGCCTGCTGGCTCGCCGCATGATCGAGCGCGGCGTGCGTTTTGTGCAGGTGTGGAGCGGCCACGGTGGCGGAGCCAACAATTGGGACAACCACACCGACATCGCCCGCGAGCTGGGCGACGCCGCCCTGCGCATGGACCGCCCGGCAGCGGGACTGCTCATGGATCTGAAGGCGCGCGGCCTGCTGGACGACACCCTACTGGTGTGGACCACGGAGTTCGGCCGCATGCCCTTCAGCCAGGGAGGCGTCGGCCGCGACCACAACGGCGGGACGTTTGTCTCCTGGTTCGCGGGAGCCGGCGTCAAGCCCGGCACCGCCCACGGCGAAAGCGACGAATGGTCCTGGAAAGCCCGCGAAGGCATCACCACCAACCACGACTTCCACGCCACCCTCCTGCACCTGCTGGGGATCGACCACGAAAAACTGACCCTCCGCCACAACGGCATCGACCGCCGGCTGACGGATGTGCATGGGCATGTGATCCGGGAGGTGCTGGTGTGATACGGCTCCGCTGACTCATACGGACAGACACTTTGCCCTTCAGCTTTGGATTTCCAACATCAAATCTCCATTCTGCCGGTTGCCAAGTCATAGACGATACAAGCTCACCCGAAAGGACAGCGTGCCTTTGTCGGATAAAGCCTTTCCAGCGGCTGGGAATTGCGGAATGTCGGGTGCGATCTGCGGGAAGTGGATGAAGGACTGATAGTCCACTATCCGAATATCCCGGAGAACGGGTGGGGCGCTTATTTATTCTTGCCGCCGACGGCGCAGAGTCGCGAGAGCCACTGCGCCCAGACCCAGAAGAACGGTGGAGCCGGGTTCGGGCACTGTGGCGATAGTCACACGGTAGGCCAGGAACATGGTGTCGTTCTGATTCACGCCGGTGATGGCGTCCGGCCCCATCAGGCGGTTGGCGGGATGATTCACGAAGGCGTTGTAGTCCACCAGGGTACCGCCGGGGCCGACCATTTGGCCGTCGGACGTCAGGAAGTCGTTGTCATTGGCGATGAAGAGGAAGTAGTCATCCGGCGCGGCGGGATCGTTGGCGGAGACCAGGGACATGCCCTCCCATTTCTCCCCGAGGGTGAGCTGGGTAACCTGATTGGGGCCTCCCAGGTCCAGACTGATATTGAATTTGTCCAGCTGGGTGTTGTTGAGCATGTTCAGCGCCTCCACGGTGCTGAGCTGGGTGATGGCGGGATTCAGCATGCCGGGACTGGTGGTCACCAGGCCGCCCACACCGTCACTTGCGGTGCCGGCGATGTCCGTGGGCGCGCCCACGTTGAGATCGACCAGCAGCACGCTCTTATAAACCGAAGGATTCCCGGCCACGCTGCCCTGACCGTTGCCGTCGCGGGACAGCACCAGCAGGCGGTTGTTGTCCAGGGAGATGATCTCGCTCTGGGCGGCGGTGGCGTTGACCGCCGTGCCCCCGCCGTTCTGCGTGTAGGTGGGCAGCTGCAGGACGAATTCGCTCAGTGGCGCGTCCGGCGTGGCGTTGCCGGCCACATCATACACCGTCAAACGGGTATAGAGACGGTTCTGCTGGGCGGATCCGCTGTCCTGCACCGTGCCGCTCTGGAGAAGCGTGAAGAGCCGGCTGCCATCCGGGCTGAGAGCCACACCCTCCAGCCCCTGATTGTTGCGGCGGCCATCGGCGGGAGCGGTGGTGGAGATGAAATTCGGATCCCCTCCCGCAGTGTGTGGCTGCACGGCGGCGGGCAGCGTGATGACAGCCGTGATCTCTTTGTTGGCGTTGAAGTAATAGACATTCGCGCCGTCCTCGTCGGAGACGTAGCCGGAGCCGTCCGGCTTGAGCGCCAGGCCCTCGGCGTCGATGGCGAGCTTGTTGATGCCGGTGAACGTCTGGTTGGGCGCGCCGGGGGTGGGCTGCCCGGTGTAGGAGTTCACATAGGGAACGGTCTTGCCGAAGATCACGGCATTGCCCGTGGCTCCGGGGTCAAGGCCGGTGGTGGCGGTCCCGCTGCCGGTGTTGGAATCGTTATAAGTGAACTTCGCGCCCGTGATGGGGGACGTGAAGCCGATCTGATTCTGGGCCGCGATGCGGCTGGCGGTGTCGCCGCCCCCGATGTTGACGCTGTCCGTGTAAGGGGGTGAAGGTGAAATTCACCTGCTACAGCCGCGCCGCGTAGTCGGAGAAGAATCCGCCCGCGTTGTTATTGTTATAGCCGCGGTCCGGCAGAATGTTGAAGGTGCCGGTGTAAGCGCCGCCGCCGCCGCTCCAATTGATGATCGGAAGGGAGGAGACGGAGCCGAAGGTCTCCCGAAGGCGTCCAGTGCGGAGCCGGAGATGCGTCCCACGCCCTGCAGACCGTGGTTGATGAAGACGGTGTCCCCCAAGGTGACGGTGGACGCTCCCAGGCGGGTGGTGATGTTCGGCGTGGTGAACTGGGCAAGACCGGCCTGGACGGAGAGCAGCAATGCCGCCGCCGTCGCGGCCTTTGCCATTGCCTGACGGGAGGGCTGTTTTTGGTGGTTCATTTTTGGATGGAGATGCGGACCCGGTGAATCAGGACCGCCATCCTAAAGGGAAAGGCGCCGGCAAGTCATGTTACGTTATCGTGACGGCGGCGCGGGGCGAGTGGGAAAGCTGGCAGCCTTTTCCTATGCGTGCCGCTGCGGCTGATTGGAAGTCCTCAGCCGCCAGAGCTTGGAAAACACCGGCTTTACAGCCCGTGCCGCGTGGCGAATATTGCCTTAAACTATTTAAAAAATATCCGTTTTAGCCTCGGCCTCTCCTGATTTTTCGATTGATTACCATCATGCATTATCCGTCCCGGGTTTATCACCTCATCATCCTTGTGTTTTTGGGCATTTACCCAACTCTGCTGCCAGCCCGGACGCCAGCCATTGCCGGAAGAGCAGGCTTTAGTGTATTTCTCAAATCCGACGGCACTGTCTGGGCGGTTGGCAACAACCGGCATGGCCAGCTGGGCGATGGAACCACCACGGACCGCAGTACAATTGTTCCTGTGATGTCAGGAGTGCAGGCCATCATGGCATCCGGCGATAACAGCCTGTTTCTCAAAACCGCTGGAACTGTTTACAATGCGGGCTCAAATGCCTTAGGACAGGTGGGCGATGGAACGTTCGTGGACCGCAGCATACCGGTATTGGTATTGTCAGGAGTGCAGTCCATGGCGGGAGGAGGCCACAGCCTGTTCCTGAAAACGGACGGCACCGTCCAGGCTGTGGGCTTTAATGATTACGGACAACTTGGAGATGGCACCGTCATAAGTCGCAGCACTCCTGTCCCGGTGACAGGATTGGACAATGTTAGTGCACTCGCGGCAGGTTCGGTCCATAGCCTCTTTCTCAAAATGGACGGCACGGCCATGGCTGTGGGCTTTAATAAATATGGACTTCTTGGCGATGGAACAACTGCGGACCGCAGAATCCCGGTTCCCGTAATGTCCGACGTGAAGGCGATCGCAGGCGCCGAACAGCACAGCCTGTTCCTGAAAACGGACGGAACAGTCTGGGCTGCAGGCCGCAATCAATGGGGTCAGCTTGGTGACGGGACTCTGATAACACGAATCCAGCCTGTCCCTGTTTTGAGTGATGTGCAGTCAATTGCGGCAAACGGATATTACAGCTTATTTCTCAAAATCGACGGCTCAGTTTGGGCTACAGGAATCAATAATTATGGTCAATTGGGTGACGGAACAACGGAATTCCGTAAAACGCCGGTGCTGGTGATGTCCGGAGTGCAGTCCATCGCAGCGGGATGGGCACATAACCTGTTTCTTAAAACGGACGGAACAGTCTGGGGGGGAGGCTCTAATATGTATGGAGAGCTGGGCCTGAAACGGAGCACCCCATTTACTTCCACTCCTGTTCGGATTTTATCCCTTATCGTGCCTCCGCCAACACGCTGGCAGAAGGAGCAGTTTGGAGAGCAGGCGGAAAATTCCATGATTGCAGGCTGGACGGCGGACCCGGATGGGGACGATGTGCCAAATCTTCTGGAATGGGCATTCAGCCTGCTCCCGCTTAAGGCGGATCGCACAGTGCTCTCCGAGGAGAGCGTAATTGTCAGCGGTCTGCCATCGATTTCAGTGATTCAAAAGCCGGATGGAGCGGTGTTGGCAATGCGGTATTCACGGATAAAAGGGGCTGTGGACGAGGGCCTGATCTACACACCGGAGTTTTCCTTCGATCCCGTCGCCCAAGCAGGCGAGTGGAGCCCTGTCACAGGCTCCGAAACCGTGGAGGCTCTGGAGAGCGGCTGGGAGCGGGTGACGGTGGAGGATGCGGTGAGAGGCTCCCTTGCCCCACGCTTCGCCAGAATCCGGCTCACCCTGGCACCCTGAAATGCTTGATGGGTTTTCCGTGCAGAGGGGAAAAGCTTACCTTTTTCCGATCAGGTGCAAGGAAAGACAGTTACCGCCACAACCCGGCCGCCCCCCTGAAAATCCCCAGTTCACGCCGGCGATTTCCGCGTTATGGGGGGCGGCATGAGTGACAATCCCCTGCTCCGGCGGCTGCCGGCCACCCCTGACCTGTCCGGCGCCGATCTGCTGGACCGGTTCCTTGATTATGCCGCGGAAAAGAAACTGGAGCTGTATCCCGCGCAGGAGGAGGCCATTCTGGAGCTTTACGACGACAAGAACGTCATTCTCAACACCCCGACGGGCTCCGGCAAATCCCTGGTGGCCACGGCGATGCACTTCAAGTCCCTGGCGCAGGGGCACCGGTCGGTGTACACCTGCCCCATCAAGGCGCTGGTGAATGAGAAGTTTCTGGCGCTGTGCCGGGACTTCGGAGCGGAGAACGTGGGGCTGGCCACCGGCGATGCCACCGTGAACCGGGACGCGCCGATCCTCTGCTGCACGGCGGAGATCCTGGCCAACCACGCCCTGAGCCTGGGGGCGGATGCGCCATTTCGGGAGGTGATCATGGATGAGTTTCACTACTACTCCGACGCCTCGCGCGGGGTGGCGTGGCAGATTCCGCTGCTGACCATGTCCCGCTCCCGCTTTCTGCTCATGTCCGCCACCATGGGCGCGGTGGATTTCTTCCAGCGGGAACTGACCAAACTCACGGGCGCGGAATCCACGGTCATCTCCTCCGCCGTGCGGCCGGTGCCGCTGGAGTTCCGCTATGTGGACGACACCTCCCTAGACGCCTTGGTGCAGGAGCTTGTGGAGGCGAAACAGACGCCGGTTTACATCGTGCATTTCACCCAGAACGACGTGGCGGAGACCGCGCAGACCCTCCTGTGCGTGAACTACTGCACAGCGGCGGAGAAGGCGGCCATCGCGGAGGCCATCGTGGATGTGCCCTTCAACAGCCCCTACGGCAAGGAGGTGAAGCGCTGCCTGCGGCACGGCATCGGCCTGCACCACGCCGGCCTGCTGCCGCGCTACCGGGTGCTCATGGAGCAGCTGGCCCAGCGCGGGCTGCTGAAGATCATCTGCGGCACGGACACCCTGGGGGTGGGCATCAATGTGCCCATCCGCACCGTCCTGCTCACCCGCCTGACCAAATTCGGCGGCGTGAAGACCGGCACCCTGAGCGCGCGGGATTTCCACCAGATCTCCGGCCGCGCGGGGCGCAAGGGATTCGACGATGTGGGCTACGTGGTGGCCATGGCCCCGGAGCATGAAATCGAGAACGCCAAACAGTCGGCCAAGGCCTCCGGTGATCCCAAGAAGATGAAGAAGCTGGTGAAGCGCAAGCCGCCGGAGGGGTTTGTGGGCTGGAGCGGGGACACCTTTAAAAAACTCCAGGGACAGGCTCCGGAGGCGCTGGGATCCAAATTCCAAGTCACGCACGGCATGCTGCTGCAGGTGCTCAGCCGCCCGGATGACGGCTGCCGCGCCATGCAGAGGCTGATCACCGCCAGCCACGAGTCGGAGAACGCCAAAAAGCAGCACCGCAAGCGCGCCTGGCAGCTGTTCCGCCCGCTGGTGCAGCGGAAAATCATCCAGATCATCCCCCGCGAACACCGGGGCAGCGGCCCCAAGCTGCGGCTGGGCATCGATCTTCAGGATGATTTCGCCCTCAACCATCCGCTGTCGCTTTATCTGATCGACACCCTGGCCCTGCTGGACCGCGACGGACCACTCTATCCGCTGGAGGTGATGTCCCTGGTGGAGGCCATCCTGGAGAATCCGGAGATCATCCTGCGCCGCCAGCTGGACAAGCTGAAGACCGAGAAAATGGGTGAATTGAAAGCCGCCGGCGTGGAATTTGAAGAGCGTCTGGCCGAACTGGAGAAGCTGGAATATCCCAAGCCGGGACGCGACTTTATCTACAACACCTACAACGCCTTCGCCGCCTCCCATCCCTGGGTGGGGCAGGACAACATCCGGCCCAAAAGCATCGTCCGGGAGATGTACGAGGACTACGAGAGCTTCGCGGGCTACGTCCACCGCTACGAACTGCACCGGCAGGAGGGCGTGCTGCTGCGCCACATCTCCAGCGTTTACAAGGTCCTGGCCCAGACCGTGCCGCCAGCCTTCAAAAACGAGGCCGTCACGGAGATGCAGGACTGGCTGGGCGGCCTGCTGCGCGGCACGGACTCCAGCCTGATGGAGGAGTGGGAGCGCCTGCGCGACCCCAACTACCGCCCGCCCGAACCGGCGGAGGCGGCAGAGACTGCCAACGATCCCAAACACAACGACATCACCCGCAACCGGCGGGAGTTCACTGCCCTCATCCGCGCTGCCGTCTTCCAGTTTCTGCGCCCGCTGGCGGAGGACCGCCCTGCCGCCGCCGTGGCCGCGCTGGTTCCCCCGGATGCCCTGCCCACCGCCCCGCCCCCTTGGCAGGGGGATGCTTTGATGGCCCTGATGGACGCCTATTACGAGGCCGGCCACGAACGCCTCCTCCTCGATCCGGAAGCCCGCAACGCCCGCCACACCTACACCAAGGCCTCCGAGGACGGCCAGTCCTGGCGCATCGATCAGATCCTGACCGATCCCGAAGGTCACAACGACTGGCAGGCCACCTTCCGCGTGGACCTGGCCACTGCCCGCGCCGCCGGCCGCCCCGTTTTGATCTTTGAGGGCTTGGGGCCTGTGGCCGCCAACGAGGCCGTCAACGAATAAACACCCTACCACTCCCCCCACCCTTTCACTGCGCCCACCCCGTCCATTTGCACGCTGTTTTTTTGAAAAGTAATTTCCTCCACAGCCTTGCACAAACCACAAACGCCTGACAGGGTCGGCGTTTCCACCCTTCCCCCGATTCCTGTTTTCAATCCTCTATGGTGCAGCGCGTATTTTTGGACTGGGCACAGCCGCTTCTGAGCGGACTGACGGAATGGCTGGCAGCGTCCGGATGGCGGCAGGATCAGGGCCTTCTGGACCTGTCGGACGCCGCCGTGGTGGTGCCCACGGCGGGGGCGGGCCGCCGGCTGCGGCAGGCGCTGGCCCAATGGGCCGCGAAGCGTCATGCCGGGGTTCTTTCCCCGGTGGTGATCACCCCGGAGGTCCTGATCGCCTGGGGCGCGGATCCCCCGGCGGAGGGCGGCGGGGAAATGGCCGGACGCGGGGAGCAGGTCATGGCCTGGGCGGCGGTGCTGGCGGGGCTGGATCTGAATCAGTGGCGGGCTCTGTTTCCGGTGGATCCGGTGAACCAGGATCTCCCTTGGGCCATGAGTGCGGCGGGGGATCTGCTAAAGCTGCGGCGGACTTTGGAGGAAGGGGCGCGGGATCTGCGGATGGCCGCGGAGACCCTGGGCCCGGACAATCCCGAATCCGTCCGCTGGCAGACCCTGGCGCGGCTGGAGGCGCTGGCGGTGAAGCGGCTGGAGCGCGGCGGCTGGCGGGATCCGGTCACCGCCCGGCTGGCGGCGGCGGCCTCGCCGGTGCTGCCGGAAGCCGTGCGCCAGGTGATCCTGGCGGGCGTGCCCGACAGCAACCGCCTGACACGCATGGCGCTGGAGGCCATGGACGCCCAAGGCTTGGCGCGGGTGACCGTGCTCACCCATGCCCCGGCCTCCCTGGCGGAAACCTTTGATGTATGGGGCCGGCCTCTGCCGGAGGTGTGGATGACGCGGGAGATCACCCTGCCGGACGGCCATGACGCCATCCGTCTGACCTCCCGCCCGGAGGATGCGGCGGCGCTGCTGATGGAGCGGCTGGCCGCCACGCGGACGGATCCCGATTCGGTGGCCATCGGGTCGGCGGATCAGGAGGTTTCGGGTCCGCTGCGGCGGATGGCGGCGGCGGCGGACATTCCCGTGTTCGATCCCGAGGGCCTGCCGCTGCTGGCCCATGAAATTTCATGGCTGGTCAAAACCCTGACCCGCCTGCTGCACACCGGTGCCTGGCAGGCGGCGGGTCAGCTCCTGCGCATCCCGGATGTGCTGTCGCTGGCGGTTTCAACGGTGGGGGGGACGGATCCACGACGCCTTCTGGAGGAATGGGACGCCTTCCAGCTGGACCGTCTGCCGCAGAGCCTGGCGCAGGCCGCCGGTCCCGCGGAGGACTGGTCGGAGCAGTGCCGCCAAGGAGCGGAGGAAAGAGCCTTGGCCGGGGGCAGGCCATTGCTTCCCGCCCCGGTCCGCACGCTGCCCCGGGTGCTGGAGTGGTTTCAGCGCCTGCTGGCGGAGTTCAAAAATCCATCGCTGCCGGAGGCGCTGACGGGCCTGCTGGAGAGGGTTTACAGCGGGAGGAAATTCAGCACCGGAGCGGACCGCCAGCGGTTTGTGGCGGCGGTAACCGCCTGGCAGGAGGCGGCTGTGTCCGTGGAAAAAGGGGCTTCGGCCTTTCTGCCGCGGCTCTCCACCGCCGGCCGGCTGGATCTGGCGGCGGTGCTCGTGAAGGATGCGAGACTCTACACCGCCCACCCCGACGAGGCCCGCGCCCTGCACGGCTGGCTGGAGCTGCCCTGGCAGAATGCCCCGGAACTGATCATCGCCGGCTTGAACGAGGGCATGGTGCCCGACAGCGTGCTGGGGGACGCCTGGCTGCCGGACAGTGTGCGCGCCAGCCTGGATCTGAAGACCAACGACACCCGGCTGGCCCGCGACAGCTATCTGCTGACGGCCATGACCGCCAGCCGGCAGCGGAGCGGTGCCCTGCGGCTTCTCTGCGGCCGGATGAACGCGGCAGGCGATCCCCTCAAGCCCAGCCGCCTGCTCCTGCGCTGCCCGCCGGCGGAGCTGCCGGAGCGGGCGCTGAGACTTTTCCCCAGGGAGTTGGATGATCAGCGTGGACGCACTCCGGCTCCGCCCTGGCAGCGCGCCTGGAGCCTGAGGGTGCCGCCCATGCTGGAGGACTCCCCGGTGCTGCAGCGGCTGAACGTCACGGCTTTCGCGGATTATCTGAAGTGCCCGCTGCGCTTCTACCTGAGGCATGTGCTCAAAATGGAGGCCTTCGACGCCACGCGGGCCGAGCTGGAGAGCCGGGCGGTGGGCAGTCTGTTCCACAGCGCCATGGAGGAATTCCACAAGCAGCCGGACCTGCGCGACAGTCAGGACGAAGGGCGCATCACCGAGTTTCTCCACGACCGGTTGGAGCAGCGGGTGAGCCGCGAGTACGGCGGCTCCCTGACCGTGCCGGTGGATATGCAGCTGGAGGTGGTCCGCAACTGTCTGGCCCGCGCCGCCATCATCCATGCCCAGGAAAGCTCCCTCGGCTGGCGGTTCCAAGGGGTGGAGCTGGCGTTTCCCACCCTGGTCACTTTGAAGGGCACGGAGATCCGGGGCCGGATCGACCTCATCCAGCACCATCCGGACCTCGGATACCGCATCCTCGATTACAAGACCTCCACCAAGGCGGTGAATCCCGCGGAGGCCCATCTGAAGTCCGTGCGCTCCAAAACGGAGCAGGAGCGCCTGCGCCGCCTGCCCGGCAGGGAATGGGCCGTGGTGGATTACAGCGGCAAGCTCTGGCTCTGGAAAAATCTGCAGCTGCCCCTTTATGCCCGAATCATGGCCGCCCACTATCAGGTGGAGCGCGTGCAGGTGGGCTATATCAGCCTGCCCCGCGCCGTGAGCGAGGCCCGGCTGGAGGTGTGGGACGGTCTGGACAGCGGGTTGCAGTCGGCGGCCTGGGCGTGCGCCGAGGGCGTGATCGACAGTGTGCGGCAGGGCCTCTTCTGGCCGCCGGGTCAAGGATTGAAATACGATGATTTTGAATCCCTTGTCTTTGAGGACACGGAGAACAGTTTCGATCCCGCTCTGCTGCATGAGGCGCACAGCCGCCTGCGTGCGCTGGCGGCCTCCGGGGACCATTCCTGAATTTTTCCGGACTTCCGTTATCCGTTACCACTATGCTGCCCCACACCCTGATCACCGCCTCCGCGGGCTCCGGCAAGACCTGGCGTCTCACCGTGCGTTATCTTCGCCTCGTCATGATGGGCGCGGAGCCGGAGAGCATCGTGGCCCTGACTTTCAGCCGCAAAGCGGCGGGGGAGTTCTTCAACGCCATCCTGCACCGCTTGGCGGAGGCCGCGTCCGGGGAGGGGAAAGCGGCGGCGCTGGCGCGGGACATCGAAATGCCGGGCATGGCCTGCGGGGACTTTTGCCAAGCGCTGGTCCGGCTGGCCTCCCGCCTGCCCTTTCTGATGCTGGGCACGCTGGACAGCTTCTTCATCCGCATGGCGCGGAGCTTTCCCTTTGAACTGGGGCTGAGCGGTGATTTCGCGCTGCTGGACGGGCATCAGCTGGCGGTGGAGAAGCTGCGGGTTTACGACCGCGTGTTTACGCCGGACGGCGGCACCGCCGCGCAGGCGGCCGGCGCGGAGTTCCGCCGCGCCTTCACCGAGGCCACCTTCGGCAAGGAGGAGATCCGCGTGCGGGCGCTGCTGGATGACTTCGTGAATGCTTGGCATTTCGAATATCTGGCCGCCCAGGACGGGGACCAGTGGGGCAATCCGCTGGTCATCTGGGGACCGGACGCGCCGGTGGTCCCCGGCTCCCGGGAGGACCGGCTGAATCTGATCCGGAGAATTGAAACCGGTCTGGACCGCCTGAGCATGGAGGTGAAGCACCGGGACTGCTGGACCACCTTTCTGAAAGCGGTGGCGGAGCATTTCCCGGGCTCGCCGATGAGCAAGGACATGGACTATCTCTGGGAAAAGCTGCTGGCCCTGCTGGAGGAGCTGCCCCGGGGCACAGCGGAACTCAAGCTGAACCGCAAATCCTATGCCCTGTCCGGCCCGCTGGGCGAGGCGGTGGCGGATCTCTGCCGGGACATCATCGCCGGGGAGCTGGCGGTGGCGCTGCGGCAGACACGGGGGATTTTTGAGGTGGTGCGGAAATACGACTCCGCCTACCACACCCTGGTGCGCCGCCAAGGCCGGCTGACCTTTCACGATGTGCAGCTGATCCTCAGCGGGGGGCTGGGGGCGGACACCGCCGGCCACGCAGCGCGGGAAGCCCGGCTGCTGACCCATGCGGACAACCGGCAGCTGATGGACTACCGGCTGGACTCGCGCTACGACCACTGGCTCCTTGATGAGTTCCAGGACACCAGCCGCGTGCAGTGGCGGGTGCTGGCCAATCTGATGGACGAGGCCATCCAGGACGCCGGAGGGCGGAAATCGTTCTTCGCGGTGGGGGACCAGAAGCAAAGCATTTACGAATGGCGGGGCGGCACGCCGGAGCTTTTTGACGAACTGCAGGCGCAGTACAACCTGCCGGACTGTCCGCCGGAGCGTTGGCCTTTGAAAGTGGAGCCCATGTCGCTCTCCCAGCGGTCCGGGCCGGCAGTGATCGATATGGTCAACACCCTGCTGGGCGATCCCGCGGCGCTGGCGGAGGTGCTGCCGGCGCAGGCCGTGGCCCGCTGGCGCTGGCAGCCCCACACCAGCAAAAACCGTCACTACGGCGGCACGGCGCTGGTGATTGAGACGGATCCGAAAAAAGCGGAGGACCTCGCGCGGGCGGTGGTGGCGGCAGAGACGGAGAACGCGGACGGCGACACGGAGGCGGACATCTGCTGGCGGCGGGCGGCGGAGCTGATTCTGGACCTCCAGCCGCTGCGGCGCGGCCTGACCTGCTCGGTGCTGTGCCACCGCAATGACCGGGCGCTGAAGCTGACCGACTACCTGCGCCGGGCGACAGGTCTGCAGGTGGTGTGCGAAAGCGACCTGTCCATGGCGCGGGACAATCCCGTAACCTCCGCCCTGCTGGCGCTGCTGCAGGCGGCTGCCCATCCGGGCGATGAGTTCGCCTGGCGGCATGTGATGATGACCCCGCTGGCGGAGGTGATCCTCCAAGTGTGTGCCCCGCGCGGCGGGCGGGATGAGGCCGGTGTGCGGCGGATGCTGCCGGTGATGGTGCTGGAGCAGGTGATGGAGCTGGGCTTTCACGACACCCTGCGCTGGTGGGTGGGAACGCTGGGCCTTGATCCCCTGACCGGGGAAAAGCGCAGCCTGGACGCCTTCAGCCGCGGCCGGCTGGATGAGCTGTGCGGCTGCGCGGCGGCCTTCGACAGCACCGGCAGCCGGGACACGGACGAGTTCGCCGCCTTCGCCCGCGCTTGGACGGAGCGCGGTGCCAGCCACGACGGCGCCGTGCAGGTGATGACGGTGCACCGCTCCAAGGGGCTGACCTTCGATGTGGTCATCATGCCCGATCTGGGCTATCCTTACACTTTCATCAATCAGATCCCCATGGTCCGGGAGACGGATCATCAGGGCCAGGTGAAATGGCTGACGCGCCTGCCCGGCAAGGACATCGCCCAGGCGGACAGCGTTCTGGGCCGGGCGCTGGAGCGGTCGCTCGGCGGTCTCTGGTGCGAGCGCATCGCCGGACTGTATGTGATGATGACGCGGGCCAAGTTCGCCAACTATGTGATCCTGCCGTCCCCGAAAAAATCATCGAAAGCCACAGGGCCCAGCCTGCACGGCGCCGTGCGGCACATGCTGCAGCAGGACAATGCCGGCACGCTCAGCATCGCGGGCGTCGAGTATCCACTGTTGGCGCGGTTCGGGGATCCGGAATGGATTCAGGATCATGCCTTCCAAGTGGAACCTGCTGTTTCCGCACCGTCGGAAATTCCTCAGCCGGCGGTTCCAATGGCGGCCCCGCCACCGCCGCCCGCAGCCAAAGCTATTCGGGAGCCGCCGGTCCAGCTGGATTTGTTTGACCCGCAGCCGCCGGAAGGCACCGGTGCCGGTCAGGCCCTGCTGCCGAAGAAGACTATTCCCCTGCGTGTCCGCCGCCCCACCTATGACGGGCAGGACAACGGTCTCCCCGTCCTGTTCCAAGCCACCCGTCCGGATGCCGGGAGAACTGGCTCCGTAACCCATCAGCTGCTGGGCTTGGTGGAGTGGGCGGATGCCGGCGGGCGGGAGGCGTTGGGAAAAAGCGCCGCCCGTCTTTTCCCGCAGCCGGATGAGGCCGCCCGCCAGGCGCTGGCGGATGTGGCCGCCTGTCTGGAGGCTCCTGCGCTGGCCGGAATTTTCGCCCGGCCCGCGGGCGGGGAGGATTGGGAGGTCTGGCGCGGACGGGACTATGATGTGATGCTGGACAGCAGCTGGAGCAGCGGGGTTTTTGACCGCGTGCTGGTGCGCCGGGATACCGGCGGCCGGGCGGTGGAGGCGGTGCTGCTGGGGTTCGAAACCCGGCCCTTCCTGGCTGCGGCGGATGCTTTGGAGACGCAGCGGGAACGGATGGCCGACCAGCGCGCCGCGCTGGCCGGACTGCTGGGTCTGAAGCCGGCCAAGGTGAAATGTGCCGTGCTCCACACCCGCACTGCTGAAATGACAGAGTTTTAATACCCTGGCAAAACATAGCTTCCAGCATGGGCGCTGAACCTGCCGCATACGTGCTTTTGCCCGTCAAATCAGAGAAAAACGCTTCCTGGAGCTTGGTCCGCATGGGGCTCCGCACACCGGGAGCCCCCCGGGCCGGCACTGATTTTCAGATGCATGAATCCCCCGGCGGCGCATCATTCCGTGACGCCTTTATTATACTCCCGCCACCATGCGCATCCTTATTGTCGAAGATGAACCCCGCACCGCATCCAGTCTGCACCAGGGGCTGCAGGATGCGGGATACCAGCCGGAAATGGTCCAACGCGGCGATGACGCCGTGGAGATCATCAGCACCCAGTCCTGGGATGCGGTCATCATGGACATCATGCTGCCCGGCTGCGATGGCCTGACAGCGGTGAGGCGGCTGCGGGAGCGCAGCAACAGCACGCCCATCCTCCTGCTCTCCGCGCTGGGTGAGGTGGACCAGCGCATTGAGGGACTGAACGCCGGCGCGGATGATTATCTGCCGAAACCCTTCTCGCTGGGCGAGGTCCTGGCGCGGCTGAACGCCCTGACCCGCCGCGGGGGCGACACCAAGGCCATCCTGCTGCGGGTGGCGGACCTTGCTTTGGATGTGCCCCACCGCACGGCTTCGCGCGGAGGCCGGCTCATCGAGCTGAGCTCCCGTGAGTTCCGCCTGCTGGAGGTGCTCATGCGGCAGGCCGGCAATGTGTGCCCGCGCTCGCTGCTGCTGCGCGAGGTCTGGGACTACAACTTCGATCCCGGCACCAATCTGGTGGATGTCTACATCCGCAAGCTGCGTGAGAAAATCGACAACAGCGATGACTGCCTGCCTCTGCTGCACACCATCCGCGGGGTCGGCTACATGATGAGTGAGCAGCCTCCCGCATGACCCGCTCCCTGCGCAGGCAGCTCTGCTGGTGGCACACGGCCCTGTTCGCCGCCGCCATCGCCATTTCCCTCATTCTGGCCTGGCGGGCCATGCCGGAGGAGAATGAGAGCGTGCCGCAACGCGAGGACGCCACGTGGCGGTATTTTGTCCACACAGCCTTGGAGTCCTGTGTGCCCTTCGCCGTGCTGGGGGCCATCAGCTGGTGGATCATCCACCGCTCCCTGTCGCCGGTGGTGGATCTGACCAACGCCGCCGAGCATATCCACGAGGCCAGCCTGCACCGCCGCCTGCCCCTGCGCGGCACCGGCGACGAGTTGGACCGCCTGACCTCCGTGCTCAATGACATGACCGGACGGCTGGAGACCTCGTTCCAGCGCATCCGGGAGTTCACTCTGCACGCCTCCCATGAACTGAAGACCCCGCTGACGATCCTCCGCAGCGGTTTTGAGCAGAGCCTGGCCCGGCCGGGGCTGAATCCCGCGCTGAAGGACCAGATCATCAACTGGATGGACGAGGTGGAGCGTCTGAACCGCATCGTCAGCGGCCTGACCCTGCTGACCCGCGCGGACGCCCGGCAGTTCGCCCTCACGCGGGAGACCGTGGCCCTGCACGACTTGGTGCGCGACGCCGCCAGCGAGGCCGAGATTCTGGGACAGGCCACGCATCTTCAGGTCGTTCTGCACCTGTGCGGACCGGTCATCATTTCCGCCGACCGCCACCGGCTGCGGCAGCTGCTGCTGAATCTGACGGACAATGCCGTGAAGTACAACCGCCCCGGCGGCCACATCAGCTACACCCTGGAGACCGATGGAGCCTGGGTGACGGTGACCGTGGAGAGCGGCGGCCGGGGCATTCCGCCCGACGAGCTGCCCCAGATCTTCAACCGCTTCTTCCGGAGCATCGACTACCGGGGAACCGGGCAGGAGGGCGTGGGCCTGGGACTGAGCATCGCCCAGCTCATCGCAGAGGCCCACGGGGGCCGCATCACCGCTGCCTCCGTGCCGGACCGCACCAGCCTGTGCCTGCATCTGCCACTGGAGCAGCCGCCCGCGGCGGGGCCCTCAGCGGGCGTTCCAAGCTGATTTCCGGAGTGTTGTCCTGATAACACAAAACCAGTGGAAAGCCCTGGCGCGTTCCGGCAAGGTGTGGGATACACCCTATTCAGCTGACCGCCGGGAATGAAAATTATTGCCATCGCCAATCAAAAAGGTGGAGTGGGAAAGACCACCACCGCCATCAATCTCTCCACCTGTCTCGCCGTGGCGGGCGCGCGGGTGCTGCTTCTCGACCTGGATCCACAGGGCAATGCGTCCAGCGGACTGGGACACCGGGCAGCGGAGGGGCAGAGTCTTTACAGCGTGCTGACCGGGGATGATCCCCTGGAGGGGAAAATCCAGACCACCCGCTTTGAGAACCTGTCGATCATCCCCGCCCAGATGGAGCTGGCGGGCTGCGAAGTGGAGCTGGTCCGGTCCGCCAACCACCTCGTGCGCCTGCGCGAGGTGCTGGAGCCTCTGAAACGGGAGCGGCGCTTTGACTACCTGCTCATCGACTGCCCCCCCTCCCTCGGCATCCTCATGACCTCCGCGCTGGCGGCGGCGGATGGCCTGCTGATCCCCATGCAGTGCGAGTATTTCGGCTTGGAGGGTCTGGCCCGCATCGTGGACATCCACGACCAGATCGCCACCAGCGGCATCAATCCCTCTGTGACCCTCGAGGGCATTCTGATGACCATGTACGACGGTCGCACCAGTCACTGCCGGGCCGTGGTGGAGGAGGTGCGGCGGGCTTTCGCCGACCTCGTTTACCCCATCAATATCCCCCGCAGCAT
This sequence comes from Verrucomicrobiales bacterium, assembly GCA_028293125.1. Taxonomy (GTDB): domain Bacteria; phylum Verrucomicrobiota; class Verrucomicrobiia; order Verrucomicrobiales; family V1-33; genus CAIZWU01. Next base: position 78,811 of record JAQGPJ010000021.1, read on the forward strand.
CGCGGTGGCTGAGAGCCAGAGCTTTGAGAAGGCTCTGCTGGAGTACGATCCCCACGGCAAAGCCTCCCAGGCCTACAAACAGATCGCTGAAATCTTTCTGTCGCGCCAGGATCCCACCGCCGCCCCGGCCTCCGCTCCCATCCCCGCCGACCGGTCGGTTCCGACTGCGGAGGCGCTCCCGCCCCCTGCCGGAGTACCTATCTAGGCCGTTCGGACGGGCAGTGAATTTCCGCTGATTTTTTTTGCAAGTGTGGAACAGTTGGACGTATATGTCCCAATCATGATCAACACGATTCCACCCAGGCCTCCGTTCACCGGCAATACAGGCAGCAGAAAAGCCCTGACCAAGCGTCAGGAGGAAGTGCTGACCTTTCTGAGGAACACCCGTGAGGAAACCGGTGTCATGCCCAGCACCCGGGAAATTCAGCAGCACTTCGGCTTCGCCAGCCAGACCGCCGCCGTGGACGTCATCCGGGCTCTGGAGCGCAAGCAGGTCCTCAAGCGCCTGCGCGGAAAAGCCCGCGGCATCGTGCTGACCAGCGGTGTCGGCGCGCCCGCCACCTCCAGCGTGGTGGCTCTTCCCGTGCTCGGCCAGGTCTCCGCCGGCTTTGCCGCCGGCACCATCCAGAATTTTGACGAATACATCCGCGTGGACACCCAGGCCAGCGGCATCGAGAAGCCCGGTGACTGCTTCGCTCTGCGTGTGCGCGGCGACTCCATGACCGGAGCCCACATTCTGGACGGTGACTATGTGATCCTTCAAGCCAACCGTCCTCCCAAAAACGGGGATATCGTGGCCGCTCTGATCGACGGCGAGTCCACTCTGAAGCGCCTCGTCATCGACGGTCCCCGCCGCTGGCTGCATGCCGAAAACCCGGCCTACCCGGATCTCACCCCCGCCACCGAACTCTCTGTCCAAGGCGTCATGCGCGGCTTGGTGCGCGGCAGTGTCTCCCAGCGCGAAAGCAACTAAGCCTCTCTGCCCGGTCCGGTCGCCGGCACGTTTTATTTACCTGAAGGAAAGTTCTTCTGTTCCCGCTTCCTGCGCATCCCTGACCTATAGTTCAGAGATGCACGGGAAGCTTTTTTATGCCCCTGAAAGGACATGGAATAGTTATGGCATCCGGACTGATGACTTGGACCGGCTGGGCATATCTCACAGATGAACAGTCTTTAAACTGTTCATCAGTTCTGATTTAGTCACTTGGCACCTGAGCCCAACACGACGGCGGGGATGGTGCGGAAGAGGATGGTGATATCCAGCCAGAGGGACCAGTTGTCGATGTACTTCAGGTCCAGCTCCACCCATTGGTCGAAGTTCTTGATCTCGTTGCGCCCGTTCACCTGCCAGAGACAGGTCAGTCCGGGTTTCACACTCAGCCGGCGGCGGTGCGCCACCTCTGAAATCTGCTCGATCTCATACACCGGCAATGGTCGCGGCCCCACCAGGCTCATATCACCCAGCAGCACATTCACCAGCTGGGGGAGTTCATCGATGGAGAACTTCCGCAGCCAGCGCCCGAAAGCGAAAATCCGGGGGTCGCGCTCCACTTTGAAAACCGGGCCGCTCATCTGGTTGTCCGCCGCCAGTTCCACCCGCCGGGCCTCGGCATCCGTGCCCATGGTGCGGAATTTATACATACGGAAGGGCTTTCCGTAGCGTCCGCTGCGCATCTGGGAGAAAATCACCGGCCCCGGTGAACTGAGCTTGATGCCAATGAAAGCCAACACCCAGAAGGGCAAGGACACCAAAATTCCCAAAAAAGCTCCCACCCGGTCGATTAGATTCTTGATCATCAGCTCCCAGGACATCTCCGGAGTGCACCGGAAGACCAGCATGGGCTTGCTGCCCAAGGCATCGAAGGTCGGGCGCGCGATGGAGGTCTGAATGAAGTCCGCCCACAGCCAAGCCTCCACCCCCTCCAGCTCGCAGGCGTTGACCGCCTCCTCGATCCGGCTGAAATGCACATGGGCCGCCGCAAAGATCACGCGCCCCGCGGAGGACTCATGAATGGCGTCCACCAGCCTGCCGACGGGCTCCACCGAGATGTCGATCCGCGCCGCGATGTCCATCTGCATCAGATGGTCTTCCGGCAGCGACTTCAGGAGCTTTTCAATGTCCTGCGGTGGACCCGCGAAAATCACCTGCTCCCGGAATCTTCCGGATTTCAGCTGGCCGCGCATCCACGTCCGCGCCATGGACTCGCGCGCCAGCAGCAGCGGCAGCGCCACGGGCGGAAACAGGAGGATCACCGCCCGGCTTTCCGCATTCTGGCGGGCGAAGGTCGCAATGGTCAGAATCAGGATCACCACGATCGCCAGCCCTTGGCAGAGATGCCGCAGCGACTTGGCCATGGATTTCTGCAGAGGATTGACATAATACCTCAGCTTTTCCAGCACCAGCGGGGTAAAGGCCACCACCAGCAGGATTTGCCAGTAGAATCTCGCCAGTTCAGGCAAGGGGGCCACCCGGTCAAACCATACCGCCGCGGAGGCCCGCAGCCAATAGGCCAGCCAGAATGCCATTCCCACCAGCACACAGTCGAAAAGCTGGTTCAGCTTGAGGTTGAATTCCTGTTGGCGTCCGAGCATAAAAATAGAAAATTGCCCGGCATCACCGCAGGGTATGAAACCCCTCAAGCGACCCCGAGCGCCATGCTAAGCCATACTTCCCCGGACAAATCAAGCCTTCTGCTGCCAAGGCAGGTGGTCGGCAGTGTTATCAGCCCGGAGGCTTTGCGGAGTCTTAATTCCGCGAATATTAATATTTTATGTGATGTGGTGGAATTCCGCGCCGATGGCTTTCCCGCCGGATTTGGCGGGCTGCCGGCGGCCATGGACTGCTGTCCGCTCCCAATCCTGCTGACCGTGCGCCGGCCCGATGAGGGTGGCCTGAATGCCTTGTCCCCGGCGGAGCGCCAAGCCAGGATTGAGGCCCTGCTGCCCCACGCGCGGCTGCTGGATCTGGAAATTGCCTCCCTGCCGGACTTCCCCGCTATTCTCCGCCAAGCCCAGTCGCTGGGCATTCCTCTCATCGCCTCTCTTCACGATTTCACCGGCACCCCGGACAAGGACGCACTGGAGGCGGCCGCGGAGCGGGCCGTGGGCATGGGGGCGGCGGCGGTCAAATTCGCCACTACCCTGCGCTGCACCGCTGATCTGGCCACGCTGATGGCGCTGCAGGAGGAAAGTGCGGTGCCCATGGCCACCATGGGGATGGGGCCGATGGGGCGGGTTTCCCGGCTGCTGCTGGCCAGTTTGGGATCGGTGCTGAACTATGGCTATCTGGACCGTCCCACAGTGCCCGGTCAATGGCCGGCCGGCCGGCTGCGGGAACTCATCCGCGAGTTGAAGGTGGAATGAGCCCCGGCAGGCTGCCGTAGCGCACTTTTCCCAAAGGCGAACGCGGCAGGGCGTCCACCCGGACCACCCGGCTGAGGCGGGCGAAGGGAGCCGCCGTGGCCGCATACCGCTCCAAAACGCTGTCCGGCACCTCCCTTTCCGTCACCAGCACCAGTTCGTTTTCCTTCCGCCCATCCGGGACCGGCACCACGGCGAACCCGCCGCAGTCCAGTCCGGACTCCACCAGCGCGCTCTCCACGGACGCTGGATTCACCAGTTCCCCCAGCACCTTCACCACCCGGTCCGCACGCCCGGCGAAGCGCAGTTCCCGGCCCTGCACCACCGCGCGGTCCGAGGCCCGCCACCAGCCTCCATCCGCCTGTATGAAAGGAATGCGCCTCCAGTCCGTGCCATCAAACACCAGCCGGGCCGACGCCAATGCCGGGCCCCTGAGCTCCAACAGCCCCGTGCCGTTTACGTCCACATCCGCCACCCGCGCCTGCCAGCCGGGCAGCAGTTCCAACGGCGGCATGACATCCGACACGGCCACTTCTGAAATCCGCGCCGTGGCCACTTGGGAGGCAGCCTCACTGGCCCCATAGCTCGGCAGCACTGGCCAGCCGAGATCCCGGGCCTTCCGCCACAGGGAGGGCTCCAGCGCCCCGCCGCCGGCCACGACCGCCCGCACCGTCCCCGGAGCGCGCAGTCCGGCGGACACCAGATCAAAAACCTGCGCCGGCACCAGCGACGCCAAGGTGACACCCTCCGTCCGGCAGCATTCCGCAAACGCCGCCGCCTCCCATTTGCCCTCCCGCTCCACCACCCGGCTGCCGGCCAGTTCCGCCCGGGTGTGAATCTGCCGCCCGCCCACATGAAACAACGGCAGCACCCGCAGCCACACATCCTGGCTTCCCGCCTCCAGCCATTCATTCACGGCATTGGCGGAGGCCTCCAAGGAGTCATCCGTATGCACCACCACTGATGGCAGGCCGGTCGAGCCCGAGGTGGGAAAACCAATCTCCCCCTCCTTCAACGCCAGCGGCTTTCCTCCAAGCGGATCGCGGGGATTCTGCAGCACCCTTCCCGGCATCCTCCGGTTGCCCCGCCGCACCAGCGGCAGCCACGGCAGTGACTCCAGCAGACGGTCAAACCCCAGGCCAGTGCCACCGGGCAGCCGCAGAACCGGCCCTGCGCTTCCCAGCATTTCCGTGAAGGCGTCCGCCTCAAAAAGTCGGTGCGTCAGCAGCCCGGCTTCCAGCTGTGCTCCCTCAAAGCGCGCCGCCTCCCAAGCCGCAAAAAGCTGCCCCACCGGATGATCCATGGCGCTGGTGAAAACCACGGGCACCCCGGGATCCAAGTTCCGATCCCGGTTGCGATCCGACACCGCCTCCACCGCCGGCTTGAGCACCCGCACGGTAAATCCATCCGCCTCCACCGCCCCCTCAGGCAGCCAGTCCAAGGCCAGCCGCCAGCCGGTGGAGTCCGCCAGCCGTCGCCACACCTCCGGATCGTAAGGCACCGGATCCTCCACAAAATCCACGATTCCTCCAAGCCCCCGCGCCGCCGCCGCCCCGGCGAATTCCTGAAACTCCAACGCCGTCAGCACCGCATTGAAATCCAGCCGCACCCGCAGCCCTGCCTCCATGGCAGCCTCCATGGTCTCCAGCAGCGGCTGCCAGCCGCGGTTCCCCTTCAGCTTCACGATGGTGAACCCCTCCCGTCTCCACTGGCGGAAAAGCTCCGCTGTGCCCGCGCCCGCGCCTCCATTCCCCTCCCCTGCTCCCTCCCTTTTCCCCACCAGCCCTGGCAGAAAGGTGGCATGGCTTTCCGGCACCCTTAAGTTTTCAAACAGGAATCTTCCCTCCCGCCGGGCCTCGCCGTCCAACCGGCAGCACTCCAGCGCCCGTCGCACCAGCCGCGTGGAAGGGCGCCGTCCATGCAGCGCGTCCCACTGATGAGACAACGGCTCATCCCCCAGCTCCGGCCACGGATGAAGGCAGCCATACCCTCCGCGCGCCCGGATCAGTATGCCTTCCAGCACCCGCCGCGCTGATCTGGCGTTGGGACCGCTGTCCTGAACGCCTTTCAGCCGCAGGCGGTAACGCCACCAGTCAAGGTCGTGGTTCATGGCTAAGTTGAGGTGAAAGGGTTCAGGGTTCAGAGCAAAGACCGCAGGATGGACTGAGTGGACTGGCACTGTTTCAGACTTCTGAACCCTGAACCCTTTCACCTCATTAAATTAAAGCCGCCACAAACAACCCCGTCCACCCCATCAAATGCAGGGCCGAGAGCGCTAAAAATTTGTTGTAAACCCGGCCCGGGGGCGTTTTGGCGACGGAGACCGCGATAAGGCCTCCCAGCCACACGGCGGCCAGCGGCCACAGCCCGGCGGCGGGGAGACCGAAGGCCCCCCAGCCCAGCCCCAGCAGATAGGGTCCCAGGCAGAGCGCCGCGATCTCCACCCTGGCGAACCGCACTCCGAACCGCACCGCCAGGGTGCGCTTGTTTGACCGGGAGTCCTCCTCCCGGTCGCGGAGGTTGTTGATGGCGATGAGCACCGTGCTCAGCATCCCGATCTGGGCGCCCAGCAGCAGCGCCTCCGGGCGCCACTGCCCTGTCTGCACAAACACGGTGCCTGTCACGGCGATGAGCCCAAAAAACAACAGCACGAACAAATCCCCCAGCCCCCGATAAGCCAGCGGCACCGGCCCGCCGGTGTAGCCGTAGGTGAAGAACAAAGACACCACCCCGATGGCCACCACCGGCCAGCCCCTCGCCGCCACCATGGGCAGGGAAATCAGCACCGCCAGCCCCAGCATCACCGCCCCTGCCGCCAGCATGCCCCGCGGGGTGACCAGTCCCGCCGCTGTAGCCCGCAGCGGCCCCAGCCGGGCCTCGGTGTCCGCCCCCTTCCGGGCATCCACCGCGTCATTGAAATAGTTGGTCGCGATCTGGATCGCCATGGTGCTCAGCACCGTGCACCACGCCAGCAGCCCGTGAAATTCCCCGGTTATCCTCCACGCCAGAGCCGATCCCGCCACCACCGGGGCCACCGCCGCCGGCAGCGTCTTGGGACGGGAGGCCAGGAGGAGGGGGGGGAGGGGCATGAGGTTGAGGGTTATTAGTTATTGGTTATGGGGAGGGGCTGTGGGAAAGTGAGGGCTTTTCCTCCACGGAGATGACGGGGAGGGGGGAGTCGAGGGTTTCGTCGCGGAAGGATATGGGGTCCTCAATGGGCTCCAGGTGGGTCAGGACATGCAGGCGGGGGACTGCGGTGCGGAGTTCCGCCTCCAGCGCCTCGGCGAGATCGTGCCCGCGGGTGACCGTCCATTCCCCCGGCACCAGCACATGCACGGTCATGAACCGCCGGGTCCCGGCCTCCCTTGTCCACAGGGCGTGCCACATGACACCCTGCTCCGCCTGACGGTCGAGAATCCCGCGGATCAACTCCAGCTCCGCCGCCGGCAGGCTGGTGTCGATCAGGCCCAGCATGGACTGATGCACCAGTTTCACTCCTGTCAGCACGATGTGCAGCGTCAGGATCAGACCGATCGCCGGATCCAGCCACAGCCACCCGGTCAGGCGGATCATCACCAGCGCCAGCAGCGCCGCGACCGAGGTCCAGACATCCGTCATCAGATGTTTGGCGTCCGCCTCCAGGGCGATGCTGTGATGGTTCCGCGCCGCTCGGAAAAGCACCCGCGCCATCATCAAATTCAGCACCGAAGCCGCCACGGAAACGCTGATACCAGGCACAAATCCCGTCAGTTCCTGCGGACTGAAAAACCGGTTCACCGAAGTCCACCCAATCCCCACCGCCGCCAAAATGATCAGCGCGCCCTCCACCCCGCCTGCAAAGTACTCGACCTTCGAATGCCCGTAGGCATGCTCATCATCCGCAGGACGGGCTGCAATGGAAATGGACGCCACCGCCACCAGCGCCGCCGCCAGGTTCGCCACCGATTCCAAGGCGTCCGACAGCAGCGTCACCGACCCCGTGAGGTGCCAGGCGACCAGCTTCAGCGCAAATGTGAGCAACGCCACTGCAACGGACAGCAGTGCGTATCGGGCGGCGGGGGTGGTGGGGAGCACGGGGAAAGAAAAAGGATACAGCCCGCACTCAGGGCATCGACGGTGCGGGAATCAAGGGTTAAACCGCATGCGGTCCAGAGCTGCCGCATGCCGGACCGCGTTGTCAAAATCAGCATCGGCGGCCCGGGCGTTTCATTGCCGGACCGGCACCCTGCATGGCCATCAAATCCGGTGCCTGATGGTCTGTCCAAATCCATGCTTTTTATGGCGCGGCCGGCACGTGATTTCCCATCAATCGTGAAGGCCATTTCGGTCCAAGGCATGCTTCAAAGGAATTTGATTTTCCAAACCTCCCTGACCAGTCGAACTCCTGTTGAATCCGCTATGAGGGAAAACACTTCCAGTCCGAAATTCCAACCGGGAGGCCATCCTGACGATCACTGCTATTTGTTCGAGGGTCATTTCGGCCTGCTCACGGATTCGGAACGCCGTGCATGGCGAAGGTCCATGATGCTCCACAAAATCGCCGGCGTTGAAAACCTTCGGATGAAATCCATGATGGAGCGCCATTGGACCACACCTGATGATAGTATTTCCCAACTCTTGGCGGAGGGTGAGCAGCCATTCTTCGCCCGGACGCTGCAGGAGATCATGCGGGAGTGCCCTGAACCGCTCAACACCTGCCCGCGCTGCGGCTCGCTGTGCCGCACCTCGAAGGCGTGCCTGTGCCTGCACTGCTCCCACACTTGGTTTGAGGTGCGCGGGCCGCTTTCACCCGATTCCCAATAATAGACCATCCGGCTCAACCATATTCAGGGCCTTTTTGAAGACTATGGATGCAATTCCTGATTCACAACCAAAGCCTCATGACAGTAAGTCATATCGGGCCTGATAAGCCTCTTTGAGCTCATCAGGCATCACGGCTTCGATCTCCTGCCGCAGCTCCTAAGGATCGCATTCAACGCCCCTCAGTTCCCCGTCCCAGTTGGTGCCCGCCAGGATACCGTCGCCGCTGATTCCGGGCAGCCAGCGGAACCAAAAATCAAACAGATCCATCGCGGTCTGATCCTAGTCCCCGAAGCCATTGTTTTTAACCCGTGTGGCATAAGCCCGGTCTGACCAGAACATCAAAATGGTGATTTCACTGTCCTCCCCTTCCTCCGTGTCCTGATTCGAGCAGGCGGAGGCAGTGCCGCCCCTGTTCTCAAGGTACCATACCTTCTGACTGGCGACAACCCGCTCCACAAACCGGAGATGGGCCGCTCTGCAACTGGCATAGTCCTGGAACATACCAATTTTGAATCAGAAGACCCTTATCCCCAACTTCAGGGAATTATCGCCACTCACTGCGCGGGCTTTTTCAAGGCGTCCAATGCCGTCTGCAGCGAAGCCTTGTCCTGGGCGGCCTGGGCGGCGTCTCTGAGGGCGGCGGCTTTTTCGGCCTCCAGCTTGCCCAGGGACTCGCGGAGGGTGACGACCTCGGCGGCGGCGGCGCGCTTGATCCGGGCTGCCTCCTCGGTGGTGGTCACCATTTGGGACTGGGTGCCGAAGGCCTCTTTTTTGGTGGCCTCAAGATCGGTGATGGCCTTGTCGAGGGCGGTGGCTTTCTCAGTGATGGCTTTGCTGGCCTGGGCGGCGGCGGCTTGGGCGGCGGCAAGATCGCTGGCGGCTTTGGAGTTCTGCTCGGTCAGTGTCTTCAGCTGGGCCTCCATCTCGGCGGCCTTGAGGACCAGCATCTGGTCGCGGGCGGCTTTCTCCTCCTTCTCAGCCTTGGCGGTTTTGATCACAGCCTTCACCTCTTCGCTCAGGTCAGCCTTCTCACGTTCGGCATTGGCCAGTGTGGAACGATCCGCCACCATTTTCAGGCCGGCCAGAGCGGCCAGAGCCAAGGCGGCGGCCAGCGGCAGCCAGCGGTTGCTGGCAGACGGAACGGACTGGGGCTGAGCCGTATGGGCGGGATGGACCGGGCGCGGGGCGGGAGCGGCGGCAGCCCGGCGGTTGGAGGCCTCCAGCTCGGCGGCGGTCATGCCGTTGCGCATGGGGATCGGGGCCGACACCGTGGACTTCGCCCACAGAGTGAAGGCTTTTCCAGGAAGCTTGATGGGGGTGGGTGCCACGGGGGACACCGCCTCCGCAGCCTTTTTGGTCCAGAGGGTGAAGGCACGGCTCCGCGCCACGCGGATGACCGGCTTGTCCACCAGGAACACCGGGGCGGCCAGCGACAGCGGTTCCAAGACAGGCACAGGCACGGAAGCAGCCTCCGGGGCGGGTTCCACCAAAGAGGCGGTGGCCACGGGTGTAGGGGCCTGCCCCTTTGACCAGACCTCCGGATCCAGCCAATAAGTGAAGGCGGCGGACGGCAGGCGCAGGATCACCGCCGGCCAGGCGGCGGGATTCAGCCAATGGGTGAAGGCGGCGGAGGCGGCGGAAAGTTTGAGCTTCGCCTTCGGCCAGCGCGCGGGATCCAGCCAGACCGCAGTGGCGTTGCCCGGCAGCTTCAACGGTGCCACCGGCCAGCGGCCGGGGTCCAGCCTCACGGAGGTGGGGTTGCCTGGCGGCTTCAACGGTGCCACCGCCCAGCGGGCGGGCTCCAGCCAGATGGAAGTGGCGTTGCCCGGAAGTTTCAGGGCCGCAACCGGCCAGCATGCGGGATCGAGCCAGACGGTGAACGCTTTGCCGGACGGATCAAAGGAGGTGGCGGGCATGGTCGGTGAAGCTGGATGGGAGGCCTGACCTGACCTGACCGGATGGACAGGCTGGGAGGCGTATGGAAAAACAGAAGTGGGACTGGAGCGGAAACAGTGCGCCCTGTCAAATCCTCACACCTGGGCCGCCTCCGCGGAGTGCGCGGCGGCGGTGTTTTCCGGCTGGAGGTGCTGGAGCACTTTTTTCACGCAGTCATTTACGGTGAGTCCGTGCTTTTCCCTCAAAATATTCGGTTTTCCATGCTCCACGAACTGGTCAGGCCAGCCGATGCGCTCCACCGGGGTATGCAGCCCCACGGTGTGCAGGTGCTCGATGACCCCGCAGCCGAATCCGTTGTGCAGCACATGGTCCTCCAGCGTCAGCAGCACCTTGCAGCGTTTGGCGTAGCGCTCGAGCACCGCAGTATCGAGCGGCTTGATCCAGCGGGGATTGATCAGGGCCACGGAGTACCCCAGCGCCTCCAGTTTCACTTTCGCCTTCTCCGCCATCTCGAACATGCTGCCGAGACCAATCAGGGCCACGTCCGTGCCGTCGGCCACCACCTCCGCAGTGCCGATCTCCAGCAGTTGCGGTTCGGGTTTCACCGGCTTGCCGGTGATCGCGCCGCGCGGGTAGCGGATGGCGGTGGGGCCCGCCTCGTAGTGGGCCATGGTCCACAGCATGTCCACAAACTCGTCCTCATCCTTTGGCTGCATGTGGATGAGATTGGGAATGTGGCGCAGGTAGCCGATATCAAAGAGACCGTGATGTGTGGGGCCGTCATCGCCACTGAGACCGCCCCGGTCCATGCACAGGCGCACGGGCAGGTTCTGCAGCGCCATGTCGTGGATGATCATGTCATAGGCCCGCTGCATGAAAGTGCTGTAAATCGCCAGAAAGGGCCTCAGCCCCTGGGCTGCCAGACCGCAGGCGAACAGCGCCGCATGCTCCTCGGCAATGCCTACGTCGAAATACCGCTCGGGGATCTCCTGTTTGAAATAACCCAGGCCCGTGCCGCCGGGCATGGCGGCGGTGATGGCGGTGATTTTTTTGTCTGCGCGGGCGAACTTCACCAGTGATTCCGCAAAGATCTGGGCGCACGCGGGCGTGGGGGTGGGATCGGTTTCCCCAGTGTCAATGCGGTAGGTGCCCAAGCCGTGGAACTTCCCCGGATTGGCCAGCGCCGGCTGGTAGCCGCGGCCCTTCTCGGTGATGATGTGAAGAATGACGGGCTCGTTCTGCGTCTTGAGAAACTCAAACGTTTTAACCAGCAGCGGCAGATTGTGGCCGTCGATGGGACCGTAGTAGCGCAGCCCGAACTCCTCGAAAATCACGCTCGGCAGGATGAGGTTCTTCGCGCTGCCCTCCACCTTGGCCGCCAGCTTGCGCATGGCCTTGCCGCCGATCTTCTCAATGAACTGCGCCGCCTTGTCATGCAGGTGGGCATAGGCGGTGTTGGTCGCCAGGGCGGTGAAGTAGCGGGCGATGGCTCCGACATTCTTGTCAATGGACCACTCGTTGTCATTCAGGACGGTGATGAAGCGCTTGGTGGACGAGGACACGTTGTTCAGCGCCTCGAAGGTCGGCCCGCAGGTGAAAGCGGCGTCGCCGGCCACGCAGACGATGTTCTCGTCCGTGCCGTTTAAATCCCGCGCCACGGCGAATCCCAGGGCGGCGCTCAGAGCCGTGCCCGCATGGCCGGCGCCGTAGCAGTCGTGCTCGCTCTCCGTGCGCAGAAGGAAGCCGTTCAGCCCCTCGTACTGGCGCATGGTCTCCAAGCGATTCCAGCGGCCGGTCAGCATCTTGTGGACATAGCCCTGGTGGCTGACGTCGAAGATGAACTTGTCCTTTGGCGAGTCGAAGACCCGGTGCATGGCGATGGTCAACTCCACCACGCCGAGGTTCGGCCCAAGGTGCCCGCCGGTGTTGGCCAGGGTGGCAATCAGATCATGGCGCACTTTCTGGGCGAGCAGGCCGAGCTGTTTCTCGGACAGGCGCTTCACGTCCGCAGGACTGTGAATTTCTGGCAGTTCGGCGAAGCTAGAAGAGTCGGATGTCATCATCGGCTGGGGAAGGTGCGGCGGCGGTGGCGGCGGAGGGTTTGGGACGGGACGGGGACTGATGGGGAGCGTTGGCGGTTGCCGGCTCGGAGGGGGAAAACGGGGTCACGACCACGGCATCATCGCCGCGCTGGGTGATCTGTTCAATGCGAAGCTGTGCGGAATCGATCTGACGCCGGCAGTGGCGCAGCAGATTCATGCCGCGCTCATATCTGCCGACCAGATCCTCCAGCGGCAGGGGCTCCGACTCCAAGGCATGCACGATATCTTCCAGCTCCCCCATCGCCTCCTCAAAGGAGACCGGAGGAGAGGGCTGTGGGGGGGAATCCGGGCTGGCTGGAGTATCGGACCTGGGACGGGCCATGGGAAACAGGAAAGCTGGACATCCTTACGTCTGAAGGCGGTGAAAAGAAGCCGAATTCACAGCATGAAGGCCGCCAAGCCAAAAAACAACCCCCAAAACACCCCCGTTAAAATTCTCCAAAACTGCCCCGCCATCGCGGAAATGAACGATGATGGTGGAAAAAAGACGGTCTTCCGGAAAAAATTGTCGGATTCCGCCCGGCGGGTGGTTCCTATCCTGTGAAGCGTTTTTCCGCCTCCCGCCCGCCATGAATGCCGCCAGCCTTTCCACTGAAGCCGATGATCCGGCGCTGCTTCGCGACTATGTGGACCGGGGCTCGGAGAGGTCTTTCGCGGAGCTCGTGCGCCGTCATCTTCCACATGTTTACGCCGGGGCGCTGCGGCGGGTGAACGGCGACCGCGCTCTGGCATCGGATGTGGCGCAGACGGTGTTCGCGGACTTTGCCCGGAAAGCTCCCGGACTGACCCACCTCGCCGTGCCCGGCGGCTGGCTGCACCGGCATGCGGGGTTTGTGGCGGGAAAGCTGATCGACCGCGAGCGCCGCCACCGCCGGCGCGAGCAGGAGGCCGTCCAAATGAACACGCCCACCGAATATGAAGCCGATCCCGCCTGGGCCGCCACCGCGCCGCGGCTTGACGCCGCGCTGGATGCCCTGCCCCGCGCCGACCGCGACGCCATCGTGCTCCGCTTCTTCGAGCACCGGGACTTCCACGCGGTAGGGGCGGCCCTCGGCATCAGCGACGACACCGCGCAGAAGCGCGTCAGCCGCGCCTTGGAGAAACTGCGCGCCCACCTCACCCGGCGCGGCGCGGCCACCGCCGCCGTCACCGCCGCTGCCCTGCCAGGCCTGCTGCTGAATTTCGCCGCCCCGCATGCGCCCGCCGCCTTGGCAACGGTGGTCTCCGGCCGGGCTCTCGCGCTGGCCGCCGCTCAGCCCGCCGGATGGCTGGGCGCTTTCCACCGCGCCTCCGGGTGGCGGAAAACCGCCCTGGGATTCGCCGCCGCCACCGCCGTGGCCGCCGTGCCGCTGACCCTGCAGCACCGAAGGCTGACGGAGACCGGGCGGGCCATGGCTTCGGCCACTGCCAAGCCTGCGGCTCCCGCTGCGCCTGCCCCCGCGCCGCCGCTCCCGGAAGCCAAGCCCGGCATCGCACAAGCTTCCAGCATTCCGGATCTGATCGACCAAGCCGCCGCCCTGCTGAAAGGGGGCCGGCAGGATGTCTCCGCCATCTCGGGCGCCCTGGCTCTGCTGACGCGCATTCCCCCGGACCAAATGCGGGACGCTCTGACCCGCACCGCAGGGATCGCGGACGAGTCCGCGCGCGGCATGATTTACAAATACCTGCTCAGCTACTGGGCGGAGAGCCAGCCTTTTGAAGCCCTGCAGTTCGCCCGCACGGAAATCCCGGAAAACCAGCGGGCCATGGTTTGCGAGGGAGTGCTGACCGCTTGGGCCGCGCGGGATCCCGGATCCCTGCTGGGGTGGCAGGAGAAAACCCGGGCCGTGGCCCCGCCGCCCATTCAGGACTCTTTGATGGCCACCGTTTTCAAAACCCTGGTCTCCCGCGACCCCGCCGATGCCTTCCGCCGGCTGGAGCAGACCCCGGCCGCCAACAGCCGCGCCCAGGCCCTGCGGGGCATAATGGAGACCATCCAGACCGATGCCGACCGCGTGCGGATGCTGGAGCTGACGAAAAATTGCCAGGACAGCGACCTCCGCCTGCAGGCGCGCCGGGCCGTGGTGGAGCACTGGGCGCAGCGGGACCCGGCTGCAGCTGCTGAATGGGTGGACGCCGCCCAGCCCGCCTGGGAGCGCACCCGCCTGATGGACAGCCTGGGCTACGCCTGGCTGCAGTCGGATCCCGCCGCCGCCGCCGACTGGTGGCTACGGCGCGCGCCGGGCCCTGATACCTTGGTGAAGATCATCAACGTCTGGGCGCAGGAGGATCCCAACGCCGCGGGCACCTGGCTTTCCCGGCAGCCGCCCGGCCCGCAGAGCGACACCGCCCGCATGACCTTCGCCCGGCAGGTCGCGGACCTCGATCCCGCCAGTGCCCTGCGGTGGGCGGAGACCGTTACTGATCCCACGCAGCGCGAGGGCACCATCGACCATATCTGGGAGACCTGGCACGCCCGCGACACCGCGGAGGCCAACACCTTTCTCAACACCTCCAACTGGCCCGCCGACCGGCTGGCCCGTATGGCTTCATCGAAGTGAACCGCAACTGAGCCCTGGGGGAACGCTCCCGCTCCTGACACCCCCCGACGGACCCGCAGGCCCGGGCCTGCGGGTTTCCGCGAAGTCCAAAGCGCCGCCACCGCAGGATGTTCCCGCCCCGCTGAAGGCCCCGTGCTGTCCAGCATCCACACTAACGTTAGTAAAGCATGCCGCCCGCCAGGCCCGCTCCAGGCGGCGGTCCGGCTCCCTCAGCCAATTCCGCAGGCATTGCCCGCATTCAACAACCCAACCGCCAACCCGCCAACAAAACAAACATCAAGCCATGAAAACCAAAACCAGCACCACCACCCATGCCGCCGCCTCCACGGCCGGAGCGGCCTTCAAAACAGCCGCGGCCATCCTGACTCTTTCAGGTCCGCCCTCCCTCCATGCCTCGCCCGGCGGGGACGCGCCATCCGCCGTCGCGTCTCCGGCGGCTTCCGCTCCGGTTCCCACCCCCAAAGCGTCCACGGAGAATCCTCCCCACTTCACCGTCCATGAATGGGGAACCTTCACCAGTGTGGCCGGCTCCGGCGGCAAACTGCTCACCGGCGTGGAGCGCGGGGAGGAGGACCTGCCCTACTTTGTATATGCCCACGATGGCATTTTTCCCAACTATGGAGGCGGGCTCACGAAGGGATGGCTGCGCCCGCTGGCCAATGTGACCGTCCGCATGGAGACACCTGTCATCTACTTCTATACGGACAAGCCCTTCGCCGCCCAGGTGGATGTGGGCTTCAAGGGAGGCTCCATCAGCCAGTGGTATCCCCAGCGCAGCGCCGGTGAGACGGCCCCGGCCCCGGCCCGCAGTGCCAACGGCAAATTGGACTTCAAAGCCACCACTCTGGATTTCGGCAAACCGTACGAGGGCTCCATCCAATGGAAGGTGGATGTCATTCCCGCCGGCGATGACGCCGCGGGCCGCGTCTTCAAATTCAACGAGACCACCAGCTGGCTGCATCCCCGCCAGACGGACAGCGCCTTGGTGCGCACGGCGGAGGGGGAAACGGAGAAATACCTCTTCTACCGGGGTCTGGGGAATTTCCAGCCGCCCGTCACCTTCACGGCGTCCGGCGACGGCGCGGTAACCGTCAGCAACACCGGCGGCAGCCCCACCGGCGAACTGATCCTGTTTGAAAACACCGGTGGCAAGGCCCGCTGGATCGCCCTGCCGGCCATTCAGGGCGGTCAGTCCGCCGCCGCCAATCCCCATTCCCAGCCGCTGCGGGACAACTGGCGCACAGATGTTTATGAGGAGGGGGCGAAAATGCTGGAGCGCGCCGGGCTCTTCCGCAAGGAGGCGGACGCCATGATGCAGACCTGGTGGGGCAGCTATTTTGAGCGTGAAGGCACCCGCGTCTTCTGGATTGTGCCTTCGGAGTTCACGGACAAAACCCTGCCTATGGCCATCATCCCCGCCCCCGCCAAAACCGTCCGCGTCATGGTGGGCCGCACGGAGATCCTGACACCCGCGTTCGAGAGCCGGCTGGTGGCCGAATTCAACGCTGCCGGCCAGCAGGAGAACGGCCAGGCGAATCCCTGGGGCACGGACCGCTTTTTCCCGGCTTATCAGGAGCGTGTGAATCAGCTTCAGGGCCGCATCGCCCGCGCCACCGGTCAAACCAAATGACCGTATTCCAAGCGGTCTTGGGTTCCGGCTTCATTTATTAATATACAAATAAAACTGCCGTTTGCCCGCAGCTTTTCCCGGCACTCCTCAAGGACGTGCGGCAGGAGGCTGCGGGCTTTTTTGTCCGTGCAGCGAATCATCACGGAAAGATTGATCATTGAACGTCCCCCGGCTAGTCTTCGGATAATTCCCGTGCGCCGTTCCGCGGCCTGCGGGTCACGCATCCAATCCCTCACCCAATTTTCAGCTATGGCCCAGGCAATCATGGATCCCGAGGAAGTGCGGCGCTTCGCCAAGGAGTTGAAGCGTTTCAACGACGACATGCAGTCCCGCGCGGCGGCCCTGCAGGCGCGGTTCACCGCACTTGGCAACAGCTGGCAGGATCAGGAGCAGCTGAAGTTCGCCGAGGAGTTCGTGACCACCATGAAGGTGCTGAAGAAATTCATGGAGGTCAGCGAGCAGCACACCCCCTTCCTGATGCGCAAGGCGGCCCGCATCGAGGAGTACCTTGACCAGCGCTGAAGCCTTCAACCCTGTCATCACGCCACTGCCACCGCCATGTCCGAGCAGGCGAACATCCGGTCCCTTGACGCCCTGGAGTCATTCCGGGCCGCGCTGATCATTTACCAGACCAAGGCCAAACGGGCGCTCGATATGGCCTTGGAGGAGACCCGGGCCATGGAGCGCTGGGTGCGGGAGGACCAGCGTGTCCGCTGGGAGCAGGAAATCCGGAAACAGGAGCGCCTGCTGGAGCGCGCCCGCGCGGAACTGATGACCGTCCGCATGTCCGCCCTGGCCGACCACACCGTCATGCAGCGGGAGGCTGTGAAGCGCACCGAGCGGGCCCTGGCCCATGCCCAGGAAAAACTGAGATTGGTAAAAAGATGGTCCCGCGATCTGGACACCGTCATCGGCCCCCACATCCGCCGCCTGGAAAGCGTCCGCGAGCATTTCCAGCACGATCTCCCCAAAGCCGTCACCTGGCTCCACCAAGCCCAGATCACCCTTTCAGATTACATCAGCGCCATCGGCGGAGCCCCTGCGGGAATGAACCTCCCCACCTCTCTTTCCAGCACCGGAGATCAGCCACAATCCGAATCCCCACCGGATTTCCCGGCTCCTCCGCTGAAAACTGAAAACTGATAAACTGAAAACTCCTCCCCATGAGCTCCGGCACCTCCTCCAACCTCGAAACCGCCACCCGTGACATGATGGCCGCCTGGGCGCGCACCCAGGACCAATGGCGCGACCAGAAAAGCCGGCAGTTTGAAGAGTCCCATCTTGCCCCCCTGCCGGGGCTGCTGGCGCAGTCCCGGGAAGCCCTCTCCAATCTGGAAATCATTCTGCGCAAAATCAAACACGACTGTGAATAGCCTCCCCGCCCCCGATCTTTCCGCCGCCCGCACCGCCTCCCTGCTGCACCAACTCACCGGTGCCCTGGCCAGCCATGCGCGGGCCGTGGAGGACCTCACCCGTGAGCAGCGGGTCCAGCGGCTCACCCTGGAGCGCCGGCAGCAGGAGGCCACCAGTCTTCTGGAGGACCGGATCGCCCAGGAGCTGGAGGCGCTGGACTCCTTCTGGGTGGCCAAATGGGAAAGCACCCGCTGGCACCACGAGCAGCGCATGCTGCGCATCGAGCGTGCGGAACGCAACTGCCTGCGCGATCTTCCCAAGCGCACCGAGGCCGCGCGGGCCCGATGGCTGGGCGGCATCCAGCGCGAGCGCATGCAGATGGAGCGCACCCTGGCGGGCGGCTCCTCCGCGCTGACCCGGCAGTTGGAAAGCCTGGCCGCCCGGCTGGATGGTGCCCGGCCCGCGCTGGAAAAACAGCTCCGCGCCGCCCGCACCGCGTTTCAGGGATCGCCCGGCTTTCAGCGGTTTCTGAACCCGCCCGCACCGGCATCGGTGCCTGCGCCACCATCGGACCGGGAGACGAGCCCCTTCAGCCTGGAGGAGGCTGAAAAGGAACTGACCGGCGTGGAGGAGGGCCTCAGCGCCACCGACCAGCTGCTGGCCGCCTATCAGGCCCAGGCCCTGCCCCGCTTTTTCAAAACCGTCCACCCCGCGATCGTGGCCATGATCCTCATCGCCGGCGCGGTGGCGTGGGCGGGCATTTCAAGTTTCAAAAATCCGGACACCCTGCGCCTGGCCGGTATCGCCGCCGGAGGTGGGCTTCTGGTGCTGACGGTGGTGTATTTCACAGCCATGAAAGCCGCGCGCCCGGCGGCGGAGGCGCTGGCACGGGCCATTCCCGGGGGACTGGCCGTTACCGAGCGGCTGCGCCCGCAGGTGGATGCCGCCCTGGCGGCGCACCACGACCGCCTCAAGGCGGAGCAGGAGAAAATTGCCCAGGAGATGCAGACCAAGCGCGGCTCCGTGGACAGCATCGGCAACGAGTTTGCCAGCGGGGCGCGCCGGAAAATCAGCACTCAGGCTCTCCGCATTGCCACCAAAAATGAGTCCCTGATGAATATGAAGCGGAATGTGCTGGAGACGGGCCACGCCGCCGAGTCCGCCACGCTGCAGGAAAAGCTCAATGCCCGCCGGGAGGCCCTTACCGCCAAACAAGCCGGGGAAACCGCGGCCCTTTCCGCCAGAACGGAGGAGCGCTGGCAGACCGTGGAGAAAACCTGGCAGGAGGCGGTGCCCGGCCTTTTTCAGGAGCTGGACGAAATACGTCAGGCCACCGCGCGCACGCCGGTGCCCGGGAATGGTGAAAGCTGGACTCCCCCCACGGAATTCAGCTCCCTCCTGCCGGTGGCGGAGCTGGCAGTGGATCTTGAAAAACACGCGGGTGCTCTGCCCCGCACCCCGCGCCTGCCACTGCCCCCGGACATCCAGCCGCTGCGCCTGCCGCTCAGCCTGATTTTTCCGCTTCAGGGATCCCTGATCCTGCGGACTCCCGGCCCGGCGCGCGGGGAGGCGGCGGACATGCTGAATCTGACCATTCTCCGCCTGCTGGCCTCGTTCCCGCCAGGGAAGGCCAGCTTCACCATCCTCGATCCCGTCGGCCTGGGTCAGAACTTCGCCGGGCTGATGAATCTGTCCGACTACGAGGACAGCCTGATCAACCACCGTATCTGGACCCAGCGGGATCAGATTGAGGAGCATCTGGCCACTCTGAGCAAGCACATTGAGAAAGTGATCCAGATGTATCTGCGGAACGAGTACGCCACTATTTCCGAATACAATGCCCAAGCCGGCAGCGTCGCGGAAAAATACCATTTCCTGGTCATTGCCGACTATCCCGCCAACTTCAGCGAGACCGCCATGCAGCGGCTGGAGAGCATCCTCGCCAGCGGTCCCCGCTGCGGGGTCTTCACGCTCATGCACGCCAATGAGCGCGCCCTGGCGCCTGCCGAATCCGGCAGCATCCAGCAAAGAACGGACAGTCTGGTGCTCTGTCAGGAAAACGGAGCATGGACCCTGCCCGGCACGCCGGCGGCGGGGGTGACCATCACCCCGCTGCCGCCGCCGCCCGCGGAGCAGGCCGCCGCCCTGCTGCATGCCATCGGCCGGGCCAGCGTGGACTCCGGACGCGTGGAGGTGCCCTTCTCCGCCATCACGCCGGCTCCGCAGGATTACTGGAAAAACGACACCGCCCAGGAGCTCCGCATCGCCATCGGCCGCACCGGGGCCACCAAGCAGCAGATCATGGCCATCGGCAAGGGCACCCGACAGCACGCGCTGTTCGCCGGGAAAACGGGCTCCGGCAAATCCACGCTCTTCCACGTCATCATCACCAATCTGGCCCTGTCGTGCAGTCCGGATCAGGTGGAGTTCTACCTCATCGACTTCAAAAAGGGCGTGGAGTTCAAATGCTATGCCACCAAACGCCTGCCCCACGCCCGCGTGGTGGCCATCGAATCCGACCGTGAGTTCGCGCTCAGCGTGCTCCAGCGGCTGGACGAGGAGCTGAAGCGACGAGGCGAGCGCTTCCGCCAGCTGGGTGTGCAGGACCTGCCGGGCTGGCAGCGGGCCGGGACCGGCGAACCGATTCCCCGCACCCTGCTGATCATTGACGAATTTCAGGAATTCTTTGTGGAGGACGACCCCATCGCCCAGAGCGCCTCCCTGCTGCTGGACCGCATCGTCCGTCAGGGCCGCGCCTTCGGTATTCACGTGCTGCTGGGCTCACAGACGCTGGGGGGTGCCTACTCGCTGGCCCGCGCCACCCTGGGACAGATGACGATCCGCGTCGCCCTCCAGTGCAACGAGGCCGACGCCTACCTCATCATGGATGACAACAACTCCGCGCCGCGCCTGCTTTCGCGGCCCGGTGAAGGCATTTACAACGACGCCGCCGGAGCCGTGGAGGGCAACAGTCCCTTCCAAGTCGTCTGGCTGCCCGACGCGGAGCGCGATCAGTGGCTGGACAAGGTGCAGGCGCTGGCCGCAGCCTCGGACCGTCCGCCTCTGGCACCGGTCGTCTTTGAAGGCAACGCGCCCGCCGATCTGCGTGGCAATGTGCTGCTGCGGAGGGTTCTGGAAAGCATCCCGGTCCAGTCTCCCCCAGCGGGCCGCTGTTGGCTGGGTGCGCCGAACTCCATCAAAGGTCCCACGGAGGTCACCTTTCAGCGCCAGAGCGGTCAGCACCTGCTGGTGGTCGGTCAGCGGGACGAGGCCACGCTTACCCTGCTAGGGCTTTCGCTGCTGGCCCTGGCGGCGCAATATCCCGCCGGCACCGCCAAGTTCTACTTTTTCCACAGCGCCACTCCGGACACGCCAGCGGCGGAATTCATCGACCAGATCATCGCCACGGTGCCCGGCGCGGCCATCACCCAGGTGCACCCCGCGGGGTCCGCCAGCGCCATGGCGGAGATCGCCGTCGAACTGAAGTCCCGCAGCTCCGGTGCGGATGAGGGTGCCGGCCACGGCGCACCGCCGGTCTTTGTGCTGATCCACGGTCTGCACCGCTTTAAAAAACTGCGCCAGGAGGACGACTTCAGCTTCTCCACGGACGCCGACAGCGGAGAGAGCGCCGGCGCGCAGTTCACCACGCTGATCACCGAGGGCAGCGGCCACGGCCTGCACCTGCTGGTGACACTGGACACCTTCAACAATGTGAGCCGCTGCATGAACCGCAAGGCCCTCACGGAGTTCGAGATGCGCGTGGTGTTCCAGATGAGCGCCAACGACTCCTCCAGCCTCATCGACTCCCCCGCCGCCAGCAATCTAGGCCTGCACCGCGCGCTGTTCTACAACGAGCACGACGGCACGCTCGAAACCCTCCGCCCCTACGCCGCGCCGGACAGCGGCTGGCTGCTGGAGGCCGCGGAGGCGCTCGGCAGCCACCAGTCCGGCCCGGCCCCGGTTCTCTGACACCGGCTTCCGGCCCATTCCCCTTCACCCCTGCGCTCCGTTTCCTGCTCCGGAAATCACAGGCTTGGACATCCTCTCCACCGCTCTGACCCTGCTATTGGTCATGGACCCGCTCGGGAATATCCCGAACTTCATGGCGACCCTGCGGCAGGTGCCCACAGAGCGGCTGGGGCGCATCATCTTCCGGGAATGCCTGTTCGCCTTGGCCGTACTGCTGGCCGTGCTGGCGGGAGGCCGCGGATTCATGGCCATCTTCGGTCTGAGCTCGGAGGCCCTGCGCATCGCGGGAGGCATCATGCTGTTCCTGATAGCCCTGCGCATGATCTTCCCTGAGGCCGGCGGCGAGCGGGTTGAAACCGTGGAGGAGGAGCCCTTCATCGTTCCTCTGGCCACCCCGCTGATCGCCGGTCCCTCGCTTATCGCCACCAACATGGTCCTGGCGGGTAATCCCACCATCAGCCGCCCCGGCGTCTTCGCCGCCATTCTGGCCGCGTGGAGCATCAGCACCCTCATCCTGCTCAGCGCTCCGTTTTTCGCCCGCATCCTTGGCCGGCGCGGCATCATGGCCGTGGAGCGCCTGATGGGCATGCTGCTGGTGGTGGTGGCGGTGCAGATGTTTTTGGACGGGCTGCATTTGCCATCCCGGTTGCCGGGATGAGGAGAAAGTTTTCAGTTTTCAGGGCTCAGGGTTTGTTTGGGGGAGCCACATTTCCAACCCCATAGATGCTGACACTATTACAGGCGGCAGTGGTGCCGCTTTGCCGCCAGACGGTGGAGGCCCGGAAGCGTATCCTGGGACCGGAGCACCGTGACACGCCTGCCTTCATCAACAATTTTGCAGTGCTGCCGGGATATCGACGATCTCTTTCACAGGTCAATCACAGGCACGCAGACCCGTGACTGGTCCCCATCATCGATTGAAGCGCGGATATCAAACGGGAGGGTGTTCATCGTTCATTCGAAATGACACGAAGACTGGCTCCCAACGAGGCAACCAAGGCAAGCATGTGGCTGGGCAACTCGAACTCATCCGGTCCAGGCGGCCCCACAGCTATCTGAAGCTGAAATTTCGCATCGTAAAATTGGAGAAGTTTCAGAAACAGGGGGAAATGCGGAGCCAGATCATCCACAAAATCCCCGGCAGCCAATTTGGGAGCAACTGGACATGAGACAATGAAATCACCACGCCAATCGCCCGGTGGCCCTTCTGCAAAGGTGGACTTCGAATAGGACGGCAATCCATCCAATGCCTCATCAATTGTTTGGCCGGATTGAACGCGAAGCCGGATGTCCAGTTTTGTAACGGCCTGCATTTTTGAGTGTCAGGGACAGTATTGAGTTTTGGGTTGGGGAGGAACAGAACCCCGACTCCAGCCTGAGCCGGGTGCTGACGGGCTTGGAAAACAGAGGCTTCGTACTCCACAAGCCGCAATGCTCATGCCAGACTGAGATCATCGACCACGGAGCGCAGCCGCCCCTGGTCAATGTGGGTGTAGCGGGCGGTGGTGGACAGGCTTTTGTGGCCCAGCAGATCCTGCAGTTCCCGGAGGTTGCGGCCCCGCTCGTTGAGCAGCAGGCTGGCGGCGCTGTGCCGCAGGCCGTGGGCGGTGATCACCTCCGCCCCCACTGCCCGGCAGGCCGCCGCCAGCTTTTTGTTGAAGGCCTGATTGCTGAGAGGGGCTCCGTCCCGGCCCGGAAACACCAGCTCACTGCCGGCGAACCCGACATGGCCCTGCCGCAACCGGTGCCCCTTGAACCCCTCCAGAAAAGCTCCCCATTCCGCCAGCGACTCCCCCAGACGGGGCATCACCGGCACATCCCGGTATTTGCCGCCCTTCACTTTCAGCCGGGCGGCGGTCACCTGCCCTGCCCCGTCATACATCAGCCGGTCCCTGGAAAGGAGCGCCCACTCATGAAACCGGCAGGCCGTGAAGAAGAGAGCCTCCGCAAGGTGACTGGCCAGATGGTCAAAGTAATCCCGGCGGTGCCGCCGCAGCTCCAAGAGCACTTTGGCAAGCTTTCCGCCCTCCAGATGGCGGATCTCCACGGCGTCCGGCCGGAATTTCGGGGCCAGGCAGTCCGCAAAGGGGTTGGGGGCCTCCAGCACCCGGTAGAGGAACGCCAGGGCTGCCTTCACCTGAAGGTGGTGGGAGGCCCCACGGCCACGGGTCAGCCCCGTGTAAAACTCCTCCGCCCTGGCCTGAGGAAGCGCGGCGGGGTCCAGAGAGAGGGAGGCGGCGCGGATGACGGTGTCCCGCCAAGTGCGGCGGTAGGCGGCCAGCGTGGGACCGGACAAGCCGCGCTGGGCGGCGGCGGCATTGAGCTTTTCAAGGATTTCCTGGGAGCTGGCGGGCATGGGGCGGCGGAAAACCGCCTTTTCAGGGTGCCGCAGCGGGCCGGGTGGGCAACCCAATTTTTATAACTTGAGAATGGATTCCAGATTCCCTGCAAGGGAGCCTGTCCTGCGCAGGTGAAGGATACAGCCGCCCCATTTCCCGGCTCCCGCCCTCTCGAAGCACCGCCAGCCATGGCATGCGTTATCCACGCCGCCCCTGCATGGCGATGCCGGACGGTTATTCCTCCCTGGGGCCTGCAATTCTCGTCCAAGTCATGAAGGCGGAAAATCAGAAATCCCGTGGTTTGCTCCACAGGTCCGGTTTCAGTCCGGCCTTCCCGGTCCCGCTCCGACACGGCTGAAACCACTCCCAAAATCAGAGGCCTGTGCCCGCATGCTTTGGATCCTCATAAAGCTGGAGTGCCGCGCTTTCACCGAACTGCCATTCCACCAGTCCAGGCATTGGCCGCCGCACGGGCGGACTGCCAAAAAGTTCCCCATATCAAAGTGCACGGGCGGCAAGATCGGAGCAGCTCATGTAGGCAAAGACGGTTTTGATATTCATAACCATTTAATCCGGTTGAACGGTTCCGGAAGCTCTTGGAGATGCGGAGAGCTTCCCAGGCGCGCCGGAACGCAGATTCCGATCATCAGCATGGCTGATGATGCTCCCCGCCCCGGGCGTGCCGACACACCAGACTCAAAGCCAGACTCAAAGCCAGCCGCCAAACATAGGCTATCTATTGCCACCACTGCCCTTTGAGCCTGAGCCCTGCGGCTGAGCCCTGAAAACTGAAAACTTATCCCGCCCATTCAGGCGGGGTAGCTTCAAAATCCATCCACTGATTCCCCGCCGGGTGCCGGAAACCGACTTTCCACGCGTGGAGGCAGAGGGGGGGATCGCCAAGGGAAAGGGTGGGCGTCTCCCCGGTGCGACCGCCGGGAAGATAAAGGGGATCGCCCATGACGGGCCAGCCGAGGTGGTGGAGATGCACCCGGATCTGGTTGGTGCGGCCGGTGAGGGGGCGGGCCTCCAGGAGGGTGGTGCCGTCGGAGTTGCGGCGGAGAACTTTGAATTCCGTGGTGGACGGCAGGCCGCCGGTTTCATCAATACGGCGGCTGCCGGCGTCGCCGCTGACGGCGCTGAGGGGGGCCTGACAGATAAAATCATCCTCCGGCGGATGGCCCAGGCAGCGGACCAGATAGTGCTTCTCCACCTCCCCGCGCTCAAACTGGGGCTGCATGCGGGAGGCGAAATGCCGGGTGCGGCACACGATCACGAGTCCGGTGGTGTTGGCGTCCAGACGGTGGGCGGGACGCGGTTTCTGCGGATGCCATGCGGCGGCCAGAAACCAGGACAGCGTGTTGCGGTTGTAGCGTCCGCCGGGATGCATGGGCAGTGGCGCGGGTTTGTTAAGGACGATGATGGCCTCGTCCTCGTACAGAATTCCGATATCCGTGGCCACATCCGGCTCCAGCGTGCCGGGCACCCACTGCACCAGCCGCTGGCCGGCGCTCACACGGTCGTCCGGGCCGAGGGCTTCGCGGTTTTCATCCCGCAGCCGGCCGGCCTCAAAAACCGGCCCCCAGGTTTCGGGCGGGTGATGCGGCAGCACCTCCCGCAGGGCCTCCATCACCGTCAGGTCCTCACAGGACGCCGGCACTCTGAGCGGGCGGAAGTTGTCATAGGGCACGCTGCCCGGCAGCGGGTCGGTGACGCGGCGCAGGATTTCCCGGCGTTTCCGGATCTCCTCCTCCATGCGGTCCGCCGGGGCCTTCCAGCAGGCCGGGCAGGACTTGCCAGCCACATAGCGGTCCGATTCCAGATCCTCTTCCGTCAGGGGCGTTAGACAGGCGTAGCAGACGGCGCTGGAGGTTTCCTTCAGCGCCGGGTCCAAGCCCACGCGCTGATCGAACACAAAGCACTCGCCCTCATAGTGATCGCTGCCGCATTCCTCGAAGTATTTCAAAATCCCGCCCTCAAGCTGATGCACTTGGGTGAAGCCCTCACGCTCCATGTAGGGGCCCGCCTTTTCGCAGCGGATGCCACCCGTGCAGAACATCACGATGGGCTGCGATTTCAGCTCATCCGGCAGTTCGCTGACCGCTTTGGGGAAATTCCGGAAATGATCCAGCCCCATTGTCCGTGCGTGACGGAAGGTGCCCAGCTTCACCTCGTAATCATTCCGCGTGTCCAGCAGCGTCACTGGGCGGCCCTCGTCCAGCCAGCGCTTCAGCTCTGCCGGCGACAGCTTTGGCACCGTGCGGCGGGAAGGGTCGATGCCCTCGACGCCGAAGGCGATGATCTCCTTTTTAATCCGCACCAGCAGCCGGGTGAAGGGCTGGTGCGTGCTTTCGCTGAATTTGGCCTGCAACTTTTCCAAACCCGGCACGGACCGGATATCTGTCAGAAACGCCCCGATCTCCCCGCTGCCGCCCGCCATGAACAGATTGACGCCCTCCGTGCTGATCAGGATCGTGCCCTTCAGGTTCCAGGCGCGGCACTTCCGCAGCAGTTCGGCACGCCATTCCCTCAGTCCCTCCAAGCGGGCGAAATGATAGGCGGCAATGTTGGTGACCACGGCAGGCATAGCCCTCACGCTTGCAGTCCCGGAGCCGCCGCGTCAAGCCAAGGCCGGGGCCTGACCACCGCGGCGGGTGGATTCCCTCCTCGTCAGCCTCCTGTTCCCCGGCCCCGTGTTTTCAACCACTGGCTGACCACCTTCAGAGCCCGTGGGCGCTCGTCATCGTGCAGGATCAGGTGATAACTGTCCGGGAAAAACTCCAGCCGCTTCCACGGGGTGTCCAGTTTGGTGAAAAACTCCTCCACGCTTTCCCGGGCCACCAGTGGATCGTGCGGGGTGTAAAGCACCAGCACCGGGACCTTCACGCGCTGCGCGGCGGTGTCACTGCCCTGGATGAGCTGCTCGATCTCCGCAAAGAGCCGCAGGGTGAAAGCCGGCACATAGTGCGGCGTGTGGTGCATCTGCTCGCGGTGGGTCGTGTGGCTGGTGACCTGCACCTCGGCATTGGCCAGCTGCTCCAGGCTGATTTTTTTGCCGGGCACCAGATCGAGGGTGGCCCGCACGAGCAGGTTTTTGAAAAACGGCAGCTGCAGATTGTTCCTCAGCTTCACCACCGGGGAGCTCAGAATGATCCCCGCCGGCTCCAGCCGGGGATCGCTGATGGCCGCCGTGTGGATGGCGATGAGGGCACCCAGGCTCTCGCCATACCAGTAAACCGGCAGGCCGCGATGATGCAGTTTCACCAAAGTGGCGAAATCTGTCAGGTCCTCCAACCAACTCCGTCCGGAGCGGATATCCCCGCGCCGGGCCGTGTCGGGATCATTCCCCTGCCCCCGCAGCTGCATGCCATACACCGTGAAACCCTGGGCCGGCAGCGACTCCCCCACCGGCCAGAAATCACTGGCCGCGCCGCTCAGGCCGTGAATGCAGATGACCACGCCTTTTGCCCGCACCGTTTTGCTTTTCCACACGGTAAAGGGCATGTCCTTGCCGTCGCGGCCGGCCCAGCAGCCCGCCGTCAGGTCCATGGTCATGGAGGCGCGGCGCGGCGGCGTCCCCGGCGTGGCGCACTGCGTCAGGCAGAGGCAGAGCAGGAGGGCGGGCAGCAGAAGCAGGCGGATCGGCAGGGGGGGGGCCGCAGGCATCACTCAATCAGTTCCGTTATCCGCGCCCGTTGGTCATTTCTTTGTCTTGTGAATTTCCACGCGGCGGTTCAGCGCCTGCTCCGCAGCGGTCCCGTTGGGATTCACCTCCTTCAGCGGCTGCGTCTCGCCCCGCCCCTCCACCAGGATAGAGGTACCGTCGATGCGCAGGGTCTCCACCAGCCAGTCCTTCACTGCCTGCGCCCGGGCCTCGCTCAGTGACTGGTTGGAAACCTCATCCCCAATGGTGTCTGTGTGACCGATCAGCCTGAAAACCGCATGGTCATTGGTCTGGATGATGATTGCCAGCTTTTGAAGGCTGATCCGGGCATCGGACTTCAGTTCCGCGGATCCAAAATCAAACAGCAGGTCCGTTTTCAGCATGGTTTTGAAGTTCCCCTCAATGGGGCCCTTGTAATTCACCAGATCATCCAGACTGGCGAAACCATCCACCCCGCCATTGCCGCCGGTGCCTTTTTTGCTGCTGCTGAGGATGTCGGACTTCAGGTCCGCCCCGCCGCCGGTAGCCTCGTTCAAATCCAAGGAAACCTGGTCATCCGCTGCACGCTGGGAGTTTTTCAGCATGGAGGATTTGGAGAGGATGGTGTTCTTCAGATTCTCCGGGGCGGCGCGGATAGCCGCCAGATCGTCCATCAGATCCCCCGCCGTGCCCGGAGCCGGAGTGCTCTGCGTCACATTGGCCGCCGGCGTCCTGATGGTGGGGGTCATGATCAGATCCCGCTCCTTCAGCGCCTCCGCCAGCTGGGTGATGTCCGGCACGGCGATCACGGCGGAGGTCTCCGGCACCTTCTGGGTCAGGTCCGGGGTCTGCGGGGTCAGGTTCTTCAGGATGTCCGCCGGAACCGTCACGCGCTCGACCTCGGTGTGGAAGACACCGGTGCGCAGCTCCTTCGGCATGACCTGCACCGTGGACACGGTCAGCTTGGTGCGCTTCATCCACACAAAGAGGCCCGCGTGGACGACCACGGAGGTCATCACAGCCATGAGGATCCACCACCGCAGGTCCCAGGCGGTCGTGGTGGTGCGGAAGCCCGGGCCGCTGCCCAGAGCGTCCCAGCGGGGGGGGGAGGAGGATGCCATAACAGACAGAGGGTTCAGGTCAGACAAAGGATTCAGGTCGCCGATGCCGATGCCACCCGCATTCTATCACTCTCCCAGCTGTCCAACAGCGGAAAATCCACTGCCCGCCCGCCGCCGGATTCCGGCGACGGGTTTTTGGAGCGTGGCCCAGGCAAGGCCTCTCAGCGGGCTTTGAGACGGTAAAACGCGCCTTTTTCGGGAGGACTGCTGTCCGTGAACCGCACAGCCCCGGTTTCATCTGCGGTCACATGGCCGCTGAAATCCCAAGTGACGAGATCCTGGCTGCGCTGGAGGATATAGGTGATGCCCGCCACCGCCTGGAACCGCACGGAGGCTTCCCCATCCGGCAGAACCATGATTTCCGGAGCGATGCCCTCCTGCCCGAAAGGCCAGGCCGCATAGGGGCGGGCGGTGCCTTGAAGGTTCAGAGTGATTTCCGGCTGTTCAGGATCGTTGGAGACGATGCGCACGGCGCCGGATTTGAAGCCGGGGGAGGACGGAAAGAAGCGCAGCACCATATACGACCATTTGCCCTGGGGGACTGTTATCTGGGCAGGGGCTTCCAGTATGAAAAAATCCCGCCCGTTCAGCATCATCACTCCGCCACCCAAGCCAGTCCCGCCAGTGTTCCGGATAAGGACGGTACGGTCCACCGGCTGTCCGGCATCCACGATGCCGAAGTCCACTGTGGAGCCATTGGGCAGATCCCAGCCTGTGGGCTCCGCCGCACCGGGCGGCGGCAATGCTCCCGGCAGCTGCTCCACCGATATCCGGCCCCTTGCCGGAACAGTATATGAACAAAGGATGACTCTGTTATAACCCG
Source organism: Verrucomicrobiales bacterium (assembly GCA_028293125.1). Classification (GTDB taxonomy): domain Bacteria; phylum Verrucomicrobiota; class Verrucomicrobiia; order Verrucomicrobiales; family V1-33; genus CAIZWU01. The sequence continues at coordinate 108,390 of JAQGPJ010000021.1, forward strand.
GCCTGCCGACCGCCCACAGTTTGAGATCAGGATAGTAATCCAGCGTTTTCCGATAACGTGAGATTGGACTCTCCGTCATGACGCTGTTGCGGAAGTCCACGGCTCCGCTCATGGCGCCCCCGGTCCGTCCCGTTCCGAGAATCATGGCATTTATCCCTTGAGAGCCGGGGGACCGGCTCACAATACTCGTTGCCCAGGCCCCATCACCCCAAGTGATAACAGGCGGCATTCCCTGGATATTCGCCGCGACACTTCCAATGAGGGAGTTGGCGGCGGACACTTCACCTATAATTCCCTGTGTTCCTCCCGCGAGGGTGACCGCCCCTGTTTTGGCGACCGTGGCTTTGTTGGTCCAGTTCGGGCTGACCACAGTGTAGTTGCCGTTGGCCAGCACCGTGACCCCGCCGGGATACGAAAAATCTCCTGCGCCCACAAAATCACCCGAGGTGCCGCCGGTAAGTGAATTGGCTGCGGAGACTGTTCCACTCAGGGGTTTGAAGCCATCCGCCCACGTGACCGCCCCGCGGTTGGCCGACCATGAGGGGCTGACAATCACAAAGTGGCCGTTGGCCAGCGGCTGGACTCCACCGCTGCCCACATAGTCCTGATGGCTGAAGCCCGTAAGGGCATTGGCCTGATTGAACACCCCCGCCCCGTCCGTGGAGCCCCGCATCCACATGACCGCTCCCGCCTCATCCCCGGTCGCATTTCTCCAGTAGGGGCAATTGATCACATAGGCGCCGGAGCCCAGCGCCACCACCCGGCTCAGTCCCAGTCCCTGCTGCGGGGAAAGACCGGTCAGCGAATTCGCCTCCGTGACAGGACCGGTGCGGCCCGTGAGGCCGTCCCCCCAGGTCACCGCTCCCTGGCGCTGATTCCACTGCGGACTGGCCACGGTGTAATGGCCGTCAGCCAGCGCGGTGATTCCGGCCACACCCACCTGATCGCCGGCATGACTGCCGGTGAGGGAATTGGCGGCGGAGACGGGGCCGGTCGCAGGCCCGCCGCTACCGCTCCCGATCCAGGTGACCGCTCCGGCATTGACGGCCGCGCCGTCCGCCCAGGCGGGGGACGACACCACGGCATTTCCGTTGGCCAGCAGAGTCAGGCCGCCCTGCCCCGCCAAGTCTCCCGGCTGACCGCCAATCAGGGAATTGGCAGCACTGATTTTCCCGGAAATGGCGGTTCCCGCTTGGCCCCAAGTGACCGCTCCCCGGTTCTGCGACCATTGCGGGCTGAGCACCGCGTACCCGCCCTCCGGCAGAGCGGCGAGCCCGCCCGAACCCAGCCGGTCCGTGGAGTCTCCCCCCGTGAGCGCTGTCCCATCCTGGACCGTGCCGGCGCTTCCCACAGTCCCATTGCCCCAGACCACCGCACCCCGTCCCCCATCGAAATCAGGCCATGCGGCCACATAATTTCCGTCCTTCAGTCCCTGAACCACTGGCACCCCTCCGGCAATCTCCCCGGGGCAGAACAGGGAATTCGAGGAGCTGATCTGGCCATTGATTCCCATATCCGCCGATATCCAGGTAACCCCCGCGGAACTGCGCACCACACCGTTTCCATTGCTGAGGATCTCAATCCCACCGTCCCCGACGAGATAGCCAATGAGGGAATTGAACGCGCCGACCACACCACTGACACCACCCTCGCCCCGCCCCAGCGTGACCGCGCCGGTGACGGAGGAGACTCCGAAGGACATATTCCACACCGGACTCAGGACGAGGTAGTTTCCATTCGGCAGAGGAATCACCCCCGGCCCCCCGCCGAAGGTGGCGCAGCCCCCCACATCATCCTTCTCCCGGCTGCCCACCAGGGAATTGGCCGCCGATACCGTGCCGCTGACGCCGGTGGCCGCATTCCCCCAGGTGACGGCCCCCGCGCGGAAGGCCCCCTGATGGCTCCAGCTGCCGCTGCGGATCACATAATGGCCATTGGTCAGCACCACCACACCGCCATCCCCCACCATATCTCCCTCCGAGGAGCCGGTCAGGGTGCTGAGGAGCGTGCCCGTGCGGGAAAAAAGGTAAACAGCGCCCGCATCCTTCACCGGGCCTGGCGCATCATACCAAGGATCCGTGACCACCAGATTGCCATTCGGCAGCAGCGCCACCTCCCATCCAAACCGTTCGCTGCCCGGAGGGCCCACCCTGTCCGTGGCCAGAATATCCGGGGCGACGGCAGAGGTGGCGGTGACCGTGAAGGAGAATTCCGGCACTGACGGATCATTGGTCAGGATCCGGACAACCGCCGTTGAGACACCGGCCTGCACGGGAGTGAAAACCAGAGGAATGGACACCGTTCCCTGCCGGGGAACGGAGACTCCCTCTGCCGGCAGCAGCAGCGCGAACTGCGCATCCGAAACCGTGACTGAAGTGATCCGCAGACTGGCATATCCGGTATTGCCAAAAATCAGATTCAGGGCCTTCACGGATCCAGGAGCCGTTTCCCCGGCCATGGCCACCGTGGATCCCGCCGTGACCCCGGCGCCATTCTCCTGCACCAGCTTCAGTTGCGGGACGTTGGCCGTCTCCGCGCTGAGAACTGTGACGCGGTTGCCCCCCGGCACCCCCACCAGCAATCTTTTTCCGGCTCCATCCCAGGAAAAGGAGGAGGAGTTGCCCGTGCCCACAACGCTGTTGGACTCACTGATGATGCCGGTTGGCGGCGCGGTGCCAGCTGAATAAAACAGGGCACCTTTGATGAGACCGGATTCGCTGGTCCATTCCGGATTCCGGAGCACATATGCACCTTCCGCCAGAGGAATGGCTTTGTACTGCCCCAAATACTGCTCCCTCACGGTTCCAGTAAGGGAATTCGCGGCGGAGATCACCAAACTGGTGGCGGCAGCGCCAGAGGCCCAGGTAACGGCCCCTGCCTGGAAACCGTTGGTTTTCCACATCGGACTGCCGATGACATAATTGCCGTCCGGCAGCGGCGTCACGCCTCCCAGCCTGGTGTCGAATCCGCCGCCGGCGAAGTCGCCGGTGTTTCCGATGATGGAATTCTCCTCCGTCACCGTTCCGATGCGTCCGGCGGCGCCGTCGCACCAGGTCACGGCACCCCGCCGTCCCTTCCAGTAAGGACTGGAAACCACGTAATGGCCATTCACCAAGGCCGTCACCCGGCCTCCGGCGGCATAGGTGGTGATGTTCAGGGATCCTCCTATATAATCGCCCGCCCCGGCGCCGGTAAGAGAATTAGCCTCCGTGACCGGGCCCGTCAGTCCCGTGTTTCCATTCACCCATGTGACCGCTCCGGCACCGCCCAAAGCACCCTTTTTCCATTTGGGGCTGGCGGCCACAAAATTGCCATTGGCCAAGGGAACCACCCCTCCGCTGGAGACGAGATCATTGGCCTGCGTGCCGGTGAGGGAATTCTCCGCTGAAAGCACTCCCGATGAGGGCATGGTGCCGTCCATCAGGCGCACCCCGCCGGCGTCCAAGGCGGATCCGTTGTCCCACAACTCCCCGGCCACCACATAGTTTCCGGAGGTCAGCGCCGCCGTGCGGCCGATGGCATCCCCGGCTTTGGATCCGGTGACCGAATTGGCCTCCGTGACAGGCCCGGTGGTGGCGCCATCGCTCCGACACCAGGTGGCGGCTCCCGCATCCACGATAGCCCCCTTGTCCCAACGGAATGAGGAGACCACATAATTTCCGTTTTTCAGAGCCACCACTCCCTCCACATCCCGAAACGCGTTGTCGTAGTTGGAGATTTTGTCCCCCTCCGTGACTCCAACGAGGGAATTCTCCTCCGTGACCGCTCCGGCCCTCCCGGCACTGCCCGGACACCAGGTCACCGCTCCGGCGTTTTTCACCGCTCCCCGGCTCCAGTTGGGACTGCTCACCACATAATCCCCGCTGGCCAGCACCGTGATGCTGCGGCCCTGAATCCTTCCTCCACCCACCCAATCCCCCTCCTGAGTTCCCACCAAGGAGTTTTGAGAAGTGATCGCTCCTGTCCTTCCGGTTTTGCCGTCACACCAGGTGACGGCCCCCAGACCACCCAGGCCTCCGCTTTTCCAATAAGGGGTGGAGAGCACATAGTTTCCCTCTCCCACCTCCGTCACGCCGCCGCCATTCAGCTTCTGGCCGACCGCCATGCCCGCCGCGGTTCCCACAAGGGAATTGGCGTCACTGATCACTCCCCGGACTCCCTTGGTGCCGTCCCCCCAGGTCACCGCGCCAGCGTTCCGGAGAGGAGGGGCACCATTCTGCCAAGTCCAAGTCGGGCTGCAGACCACATAATTTCCGTTGCTGAGCGCCACCACTCCTCCCAGTCCCCTGGTCTGGGAGGAATCCCCTATCTGGTCATCATACGTGGTTCCCACAAGAGAATTATCCGGAGAGACCTCCCCGCTGACTCCCGTGGTCATGCTGCCCCAGGTCACCGCCCCGGCGTCGACCGCCTTGCCGTTGTCCCAACGGTAGCTGACGATCACAAAATTCCCATTGGCCAGCACGGTGATGCCGCCGCTGCCCACCCGGTCATCCGCGCTGCTGCCGGTCAAAGTGCTGATCAGGGCCCCGTCCCGGCTGTATAGAAAGACACCTCCGGTCTGAACATCGCGCCCCGGAGGCTGGTAATACTGGTCCACCACCACATAGTTGCCATTGGACAGGACCTTCACATCGCCCCCGAACTGATAGGTGCCGGGAGGACCGGCGAGGTCGGTCATACCGGCCCGCAGCACCGGGCCGCCGGCTCCCAAAGTTCCGCAGAAGGACAGTAAAACATTAAAATTCCGGATTGATTTCCAAACACGGGGCGATGGCTGGCGGATAGAGGGCATGAACAAACAAAGAATGGCTTCGGTTCGCCATCTTATAATCCCCCGTCATTCAGCACAACGGTCTTTATTGACCGTTAGTTACAAAAAACAGGATTTGACTGCTTCCGCAGCTCCCACGGGACGGGAAGAGCATGAAAAGCCACAGGCCGGCCGGAAAATCACCGGTTCTGCTCCACCGCGTGCGGGATCGAGCCGAAGCGGGCGGTTTGGATTTGCCCGGCGTGACCAAAAGGAGGGCCTGTCACAGCCCTTCGCCGGCCCCCTCAAGACGCGCGAAGTCAATTTCAGGCTTCCGGTCGGGAGTGGACTCCCGGGTGAAGCGGCCGCCCAGCGGGACGCTTTCGGCGAAGAAGCCGCCGTTGCGGAGAAAGAAGCGGGTGTTGTCAGTGCCCCCCGCATAGTCGCGGCGGTACTGGCGCTGGGCGATATCGTCGCCGGTGAAGCGGGCTTTGGTGACCTCGTACCACTGACCCTTGACGTCGCAGGCCCACTGGTTGCCGTAGAAGGCCCGGCGTCCCAGATACCCCAGGCGGTCCGAGAAGTTTTCCAGGAAGGAGTGGGCTCCGGTCAGGTGCTTATCAGTTTTCGGGCGTTTGAAGCTGGCGATCAGCTTCCAAGCGTTCTGTTCCGGGAGGTGAAACCAGGCGCTGTAAACCGTGGATCCTATGCCGTCGGGATGGACGCGGTTGAGGAATTTGTAAGTGGCTCCGGCTTTCCAGGGATAGACCCAGTAGCTCTGGCCTCCGGAGCCCTCGCCTCCGAACTCACCGCCATGCACGCCCTCACCCTTTTTCAGCAGGGTGATTTTCTGATCGTGCGGAATCTCCTTCGGATTGTCTGTGCTGAAAGGGCTCCAGACCGAGAAGAGCACGCGGCGCTCCTCCGGGCCGTTGACCTGAATGCCGAAGTATCCCTCGCTGAACCCGTTGGACATGAAATAGGAGCCGATGGGATCGCTGCCCTCCGGCACCGTGATCTCGTTGTAAAACCATTCCACCGGCTCCCCCTCCGGCAGGGCGTAACCCAGGTGCACGGAGGGCCCGCGGCGTCCCCAGTAGAACCGGTTGTCCTTGCCGTCCTTCACATAATCCAGCACCACGGATGCCGCATCCGGGCCCGTGGGTGTGCCGGTCAGGGCCTCCACCTCCGCGAAGACATCGCCGGTTTTGCTGATGCCCTGAAGATCCACGCGCACGTAACCCGGCTCCTTCACCGTGATTTTCCCCAAGGGGAAAACGGCGGTTTCCGGGCCTTTCAGCTCCTTTTCAAAAGCCTGTCCCCGAACTGTGGCCCGGATGCGGGAATCCCCCTGCGGCACGGCGGCCTTGAGCCCCAACTCCAGCTCCACGGGACGGTCCACCCGGAAAAACACGGAATACACGCTGCCGGTGTTTTCCCAGTCCTCCATGACTCCGGACCGGCCGGAGCGCCCACCGCCGCCGCCGCCCGGTCCCTCCGTCAGGTAGGCGTTGCCGTCCACTGGCACCTCCCGGACGGTGGCGGTGGAAGGAGCGGCGGATTCCCCGCCAGCCGCCGGAAGCTCCTGCGCCTGCGTGGGCGTCATCAGCCCCGCCGCCGCGGCCAGCACCGCTGCCCGGAGCAGTGCGCCGCGCCGGAATTGAAAGGAGGGGGTGACACCGGTCATGGAGGGGAAATGAGGGGACATTTCCCGACCAATGGCGGACTGCTCCGCTCCGTCCAGAGGAATCCCCCCGTATGCACGGAGGGAATATGAAGGCTTCATAAAACGAAAGATGAGGGCCAAGCCGACCGACGGCTACGGCGCGGAACGTCCATCGGTGGCTGACGAAGGACTATATCCAAATACACCCGGTCACAATAGAACCATGTATTTCAGAAAATAAGAGAGCGTATATGCATGATCCTTCATCCTTCATTTCCAGCGCTTACGGAATGTTGGTTCCGACAGGCATTTATGCTGGAAGGAGACCATGGAAAAATCCCGCTGGGGCCAGCGCTTCCATCCCCGCCTCCGGATCCACCGGTTTCCGTCATTTCCGCAGCTTGACCCGGAGGGGATTCCCGGCATGTTCGCGCCCCCATATTTTCAGGTTCATTTTCACTGAGGTTTATCCATGCTGGACTCCCCATCCGATTCCCCTGCCCCTTCCCCGCCCGCAGCGGCCACGGCACCGGCCCCCACTTTCTGGAAAAACGTGGTTCAGGCGCTGAAGGGCGAGCACCACGACTACACCGCTCTGCCCCTGAACCGCGCGGTGCTTCTGCTGGCGGTGCCCATGGTGCTGGAGATGATCATGGAATCTCTTTTCGCCATCACTGATATCTACTGGGTTTCCCGCCTGGGCAGGGATGCGGTGACCGTGGTGGGGGTGACGGAGGTGCTGATGACGCTCGTTTATGCCGTGGCCATCGGCGTCTCCATGGCAGCGACGGCGGTGGTGGCCCGGCGCATCGGAGAGAAGGATCCGGAGGCAGCCGCACGGGCGGCGGGGCAGATTCTGCTGCTGGGGGTGATTCTGTCCACTGTCCTGGGCGTGGTCATGGCCTGGGCCACTCCCTGGATCCTCCGGCATATGATCTCGGACGAGGCCGTGGTCCAAATGGGTATCCCTTTCACCCAAATCATGCTGGGCGGAAATGCCACGGTGTTTCTCATATTTCTAATCAATGCCGTCTTCCGGGGAGCCGGTGACGCCGTGATCGCCATGCGCACCCTCTGGCTGGCGAATGCGCTCAATATCGTGCTGGGCCCCTGCTTTATCTTCGGCTTGGGGCCGTTTCCGGAAATGGGCGTCATGGGCGCGGCGGTGGCCACCAATATCGGACGGGGCACGGGAGTGCTGTACCAGCTTTGGAAACTGGCAGGGAAGGATGGCCGCATCCGCCTGCGCCTGAAGCATCTGAAGCCGGAGCGGGGCGTGATGACCGGCATCCTGCGCACCTCCTCCACCGGCATTGCCCAGTTTGCCATCGGCACCACCAGCTGGGTGGGACTGATGAAGATCCTGACGGCATTCGGCAGCTCCGCGCAGGCCGGCTACACCATCGCCATCCGGGTTGTGATTTTTGCCCTCATGCCGGCATGGGGCCTGGCCAATGCGGGAGCCACCCTGGTGGGGCAGAACCTGGGGGCGGGCAAACCGGACCGGGCCGAGGCCGCCGTGAAAATCGCCATGCGCTTCAACGTCATGACCTTGGGGGTTGTGGGGTTGGTCTTTGTGGTGTTTGCCGGTCCCATTTCGGGTCTGTTCGCCCCTGATCCGGAAGTGTTGAAATATGCCAAAAGCGCCCTGTGGATCATTGGCCTGGCCTTCCCGCTGTATGCCGCCGGCATGTGCCTGGAGGGAGCCTTCAATGGGGCAGGCGACACGTGGACCCCCACGAAGCTGAACTTCTTCTGCTACTGGCTGGGCCAGATTCCTCTGGCCTGGCTGCTGGCGGATTTCCTGCGGTGGGGGCCGGTGGGGGTTTTCATCGCGGTGCCGATCTCCTTCTCCGCCTTGGCCCTATCCAGCGCCGTCCTGTTCCGGCGCGGGAAATGGAAGCTCAAAAAGGTGTGAAGCCGGCCTGAACCTGAGCGGGAACCGGCGGTGCCATTCACTTTTCCTGAGCGGACCGCCGGCAGGCGCAGGGCCGGGGAGCCGGCGGCTTCAGCGCGTCGTGGGACGCCGGATTTTGGGAGCCAGGGGCGGGCGGGGAGTGTCCTCGTCCCCGTCCCCGTCATCAGCGCTGTTCTGGCGTTTGAAGGGATTGCTCAGGAAACGCGGGTGCCAGTTGGGATTGGCCATGGTGCCCGAAGCGGTGTACTCCAGCAACTTGCTGACCGGGGACAACAGGATGCCCGGAGCGCCGCGGAGGTCCACGCGGGCGAGAAAATCCACCTTGTCCCGCATATAATCGACAGTGCCGGAAATCTTCAGTTTGAAGGTGCCAGTGGCGGCTTCGAAGTCCGGCAGCATCACTTTGCCCGCCGCCACGTTCAAGGTGGTGGAGGCGCTGCGGGCCACGCTATAGCCGATTTCGCTGTCGGGTATTATGGCCTTCAGCAGGCTGGAGAGCGGCCCCAGCAGCGGCAGGGCGAAAATATTGCCATTCTCCAAGCTGGCATTGCCGGTGCCGCGCATGGTTTCGGGACGCGCGGTGTCCATGTCATAGGAGAAATTGCCACTGATCCATCCCTCTGTGCTGTGGGCGGGATCGACGATTTTGGCCAGCCGGGCGAAGGAGACGCGCTCCAGCACGATGCTGGCGTGGTGCGTGGGCTTGCCGATCTCCGGAAACTGCATGCTGGCTCCGAATTTGCCACCGAAGAGCGTGGCCCCGCCCACCACCTCAAGCCGGTTGTCCGCAGAGTTCAGTCGGCCCACAAACTGATCCAATGGCCAGGTGCGGCGCAGCACCAGCACACTGACCCGTCCCGGAGCCGTGATTTTCACATTCCACGACGGCGGAGGCCGGTGCTCCTTCAACAGGGAGAATTCCCCCTCGAACGCCGCGGGCGCAGTGTCATCCAGCCTGACCGCTTTGAAAGCCATGGTGCCGGGCACGGTGTCCCCGGCCAGTTTCAGGAACAACTTCGGCCCCGCAATATGCACAGTGCCGCTGACGCCGTCGAACTCATAGGGCGAGTCTGCGATATCCAGCCCGGCACGGCTGCGGGTCCGCAGTTGAATGGTGTAATCGCTCCGCTCCAGACCTTTCAGGTCAATCACCCCCCCGATGCTGGCCGAGGGGGACTGGGCAAAGCGGTATTTGGTCAGCTCCTGGGCCAATGCAGGATTGAACAGGCTGAGGAACCGGGCGGGCATCAGGGTGCTGGAGCCGCCCCGGATCCACAGCAGGCGCTGGGGAAAATCAAAGCCCAGTTCCTCCGCCGTGCCTGTCTCCCCGTCCATGCGCACCCTTACTTTGGAGAAGCGCACCGGCGGCGAGGCCGAGGGATCCACCGACAGATCCGCGGACACCTCCTGCAACGGTGTTTTCTGATAGGCGAAATCCTGCAGCTCCACCCGTCCGCCATGCCGCCATTCCCCTCCGGTCTCCTTTCTGCCGGTCATGCGCACGGCCACGCGGGACTGATTGCTGAAAGAGAAGCGCTCCAGGACCCCGCGGATGCCCGGATCGCTGATGAATGGGGCGGCGGAGTTCACGGACATCAGCCACTCCACCTCGTAGCGCCCGCCGCCCGGCTGCATCAGCAGGTGGCCGCGCACGGTGCCGGTGTGGTGGGTAAGCAGTCCGTCCCGGATGTAAAGAGTGCCGTCCGCCCCCACGGAGAACCAGCCCTCCATACCCTCAAACACCACGCCGCGGGTCGAAAAACGCCTGGCCTTCAAATGCCCCTGCCCCTCCACCGGCCACTGTCCGGCCTTCCGTGCGCCGGGATACCACCTGCCCTCCCACTCAAACTCCGGCGGGGCGTAGCAGACCACCTCCCCGAGCCACGGAGCCTCATCCAGCACCGTCCGCAGCACCGGCTGCCAGTCGATGCCGCTTTCCACCGCCAAGTCCACCACCGGGGGAGAGGATTTGATTCTCCAGGAAGCCCCGGCGTGCAGCGTTCCCCGGCCGTCATGCAGCTTCAGCGTCTTCAGAGTCACCGTGCCCCCGGTCAGACCCGCCTCCGCATGCAGGCTTTCAATTCTGCCCCCGGCGAATTTCAGCGGTCCGGCATTCAGGGAGGCCCGGACCTCCAAGCGGTCCATGTCGGTCAGGCTGCCCTGAACGTCCAAATCCAACTCCGCCTTGTGGGCCGGCTCCGTGCCGTCGGGGCCGGGAATAGTCTGAAACCGGTCCAAAATTCTCAGCACCGAGCGCAGGGCTCCGCGGCGGTCACGCATTTCGCGAATCTGCCGTGACCTCTCCTCTTGCCGGCGGCTTTTCTCCGCGGCGGTCTCCACCTTGGGCCGGTCCTTGAGGACATTTCCGGTGACATGCATATGGATGCCGCTGACCGTCCCGTCCGCGCGGGCGATTTCGACCCGGTCATCCCGGAAAACCAACCGCGCCGTCAGATCCCGCACCGTGAGCCATTCACTTTTGGGATCGCCGGGATCCACGGGCATGGCCACATCCGCCTGCTGCAAGTGAATGGTCCGCAGGAAAGGCTCCTTGTTTATCAGCCGGGTGAGATCAATATCCAGACTGAGGCTGTCGATGTCCGCCAAGTGCTGGTCCCGGTGGGTCATGTCAAAGATTTTGACATCCCGCGCCGTGAGTCCCTCCACGGGATCCAGCGTCAGGCGTCCGATCTCCGCCCGCAGTCCGTGCTTCGCCAGCTCTTTGGCGATGAGACCACGCCATTTTTTAGTGAATCCGGAATTGTAAACATAAACGCCCAGCCACACCGCCCCCGACAGCAGCAGCAGGCCGGCCCAAAGGCCCAGCCTCCGGCGGATTGATAGATATCTCACGACTTACCCTCCCCCCGGGAGGGTGGAAATTCAAGAAAAGGGAAAATGAAAAGCCGGGTTCCGGAACCCGGAGCCGGCATGAATGAATGAACCCATCCATCCATGCCGGCCCGAACCCTGAACCCGGGCTTCGTTTCCCTTTCCCTTTTATCGTTATGGCGTGGTGGCGACCTTCAGCCGCAGGAAGCGCCGGGGCTCGGCGGTGCGGGTGACGGTGTCATTGACCTTCACGGTCTCCGACACGCCATTGTCGGCGGTCACGGTCTCCGTCAGCTCTCCGGGATTGGCGGCGCGGAAGGCCGTCAGGTCATTGGAGATCTCCACGGCATAGGCCACGCCCGATCCCGCTTTGCGGCGCGGGAAGGTGAGCGCCAGCCGGTCATTCTCCACCGTGATGGTGGGGGGATCGCCGCTGTTGGGCACGGAGGGATCGCTGATCAGGGAGAATTCCATCAGATTACTGAGGCCGTCCCGGTCAAAGTCGTCCGTCAGGGATCCGATACCCGGGTGGGCCGCCAGCCAGGAGGCCACGGTTTCCGTGAGGGACACCACGGCTTTCAGCTCATCAGTGGTGGTGAGACCGTTGTAAGTCAGGCTCAGCCGCAGCACGTAGGTTCCGGCCGCGGAGAAAGTGGCCGTGGTCGCCGGGGCACTCGGACTGCCGAAGGTGACCTCCCCCGGACCGCTCGTTTTGGACCACGCCCAGATCGGCGCGCCGGCGGACAGATCTGCCAAGGGCATCCCTGCCAGACTTAAAGTTCCGGCAGCGGTGACGTCCGGTCCGGCGGTAAAGGCCAGACTGGCGGCATCCCACGCTCCCGGCGAACCCTTCAGGGCCGCGCTGGCCTTCCAGGCACCGGCAGCGTTGATATCGTCCGGAAACACATTGTAAGCGGCCAGACTGTATCCATCACCGTCCGAGGTGGGAGCCCACTTGTCCGAATAGGTGACGGAAGCGATGGGCAGGTTGAACGCAGAGTTCAGAGTGATGGTTTCCGAACTGTTGGCCAAATCCCCGCTGAAGGGCCCGGCCACTTGGAGCGTGGCACCATAACGGGCGGTGAAAGCGGTGGGATTGGAGGCGATGATAAGCGTTTCCCCCGATGCCAGAGAGCGGGCGGCAGCTCCGGTGAAGGGGTAAGTGATCCCGGCGGTGAAGGCCGCGCCGTTCAGACTCACGGCATGGCCACTGACATTGCGGATCTCCACAAACTCGAAATCCTTGTCCCCCCAGCCCCCGTTGACCGCCAGTTCCGCCGGCGTGGCGTCTGAAGGGTGGTAGTTGATTTCAGAAATGACAATATCCCCCGGCACTGCGGCTGGATCAATGGTGTAGCTGCGGTCCAGAATACCGCTCCATGTGCTGATCAGCGGCGGATTGCCGGCGCCTTTAAGGGCAGTGAAAGCCGGATTGTAAACCCGGGCGCGCAGCCGCACATTGGCGTTGATAGTGATGGGTCCTGTGTAGGCCATGGCCCCGGGGGCAGGAGCGGCACCGCCGGGGAGGCGGGGATCGCTGCCGTCGGTGGTGTAATAGATTGTGCCCGCAGCGGGACCGGTCAGGGTGATCATGGTTCCGGAAGGAACATATCCGGCAGCGGTGGCGGTGTCCGGCGGAGCGACCCACTGAGTATCAAAGAAGTTGGCGCGCACCTGAAGGTAATCCTTCAGCCGCTGCACTTCGGCCGCTTGGGAGCCAGTGGGCACGGGATGCAGAGCATAAGCACCGGTCCAAGCGCGTTTGGTCTGTCTCCAGCGTTTGAAATCGCGATCCACAGCTTCGGCGCTCATCTGGGAGTTCAGATCATCCAGCAGGGCATTGATGGTGGTCTCCGCAAAGGCCCCGCCACGGCGCAGCGACTGCCAGCGGTCAATGTATTTTTGATAAAAATCCGGATCCCGGAACAGACGGTTCCACCAAGGATAGTTGAAGAAGTCCGTGGAGTCCCCGTTGGCGGAGCGCCAGATTTTCGGATTCACATCCCGGCCATCCGTGGAGGAGAGGGCCCGGTCGAAGTCCCACACCGGCCCGGGGAACATTTTCCCGCCGCGGTCCTTCGTCCAATAGCCACTCAGACGCAGAGCGTCCACGTTGAACGACCAAGTGTTGAGCAGATGGTGGTCAATGGCCGCGTCAACGTCCAGATAAGGCGCATAGCCCAGTGCAGGATCAGTGAAGGTGGTTTTCTGAAGGGCCGTGTTGAACGCCGTGATGTAGCTGGTGAGAAACTTTTCCTGCGGATCGCGCTGCGGCGATTTTAAATCCTTCTCCTTGGGATAGTAATAGGCCAAGGTCTGCCCGCCGGCTGAAAATCCGGTGTCGCCCGGGTCCAGACGGTCCACTTTGAAGATGTAGCCGCCCGTTTTCGGGACCTCGTCGTTGTCATACATCTCCAGCTTTTCGATGTCCACGCGGTCGCTGTTCCGGCGGATCTTTTCCATTACATTGTAAATTCCGAAATAATCCCCGGTGGTCGCTCCCGTAAAGCTGAGGGGAGTGCCGGTGGTTTTCAGGAACACTTCAGCGGGTTTGTTGCGCACCGCATATCGGCCAATGCTGTTGCTGAGAGCGTACATGAACGGATTGTGCAGCAGGGACGGGTCAAACGAATAAGGCGCGTAAAGCACCCAGTCGGAATGCGCGGGCATGCCCAGAAAGGAAATTTCCTCCTCCTCCTCATTTGACTGGGTGCGGGTCTCCAGATTCAGGCTGGGCTTGGCGTTGTCCAAAGTGCTGGATCCGCGGCGGTCGATCACCGTGCGGTTGAAGAGGGTGGGCGGATTGCTGAAGCGGGAACGGTTGTCCGGAGCCGCCGGCTCCCAAACCCACATATAGGAGGCTTGGTCGCCATCCGCCGGGATAGCGCCCCCGAAGTTGCTGACCACCACGATGGGCATGGAGGAGCTGAAATTCACTGCGTTGGCATTCAGCAGCAGGTAGCCGCGGGTGGCGGTGGCGCCGGGCAGTTTGCCGGGCTGGAATACGCGGGCGCGCACCAGGGTGGTGCCGGTGATATTCAGGGGAGCGCTGTAGACCGGCGAGGTGGCGTCCGGCAGGGAGAGGCGGACATTGGCGCTGGTGGTGCTCAGCGTGTAGCGGATCACCGCATCCGGTGCCGCGCCGTTCAGGCTCAGCGTTACAGACATGGGGCTTGTGGAGAAGGCTCCGCTGGGAGCGCTGAAGACCACCTCACCCGCGGCCACGCCATTACCGGTGAAATTGTTGGCCTCGCCCGGCGTCGGGGTGCTGTAAAAACCGGTCGCCGTTTTGGTGCCGACCACAGAGGTGAGCGGCGGCGTCGCCGTGGTATTCACGTCCGAGTTATCGCGTCCCCACGACACATCCGCCGTCTGCGCAGGATAGTTGACGAAGGAAGAGACGGCGGCGTTGTCAGCCTTCAGCAGCGACAGAGTGCCGCCGCCGGTCGGGAGGGTGAAGCTGGTGTGCAGCGGAGCCGTCACCACTATCCGGTTTTTACCGGAGGCCCAGACCAGCAGCCGGTCATCCGGCATCACCTGCACGGACGGGAAAGCCCAGGTGTTGGTGCCGTCCGTCAGCTTGTATCCCGCCAGGCTTGCGGCAGTGGTCATATTGGGATTGTAGATTTCAACCCACGGCTGGAGAGTGCCGTCCTCGTCCACGGCACCCTTGGTGTTGATGGCCAGGAACTCGTTGATCTGGGGTGACTGGGCCAGGCTGGGCAGAATGCAGCAGCCCAGAGTCAGGAGGATCATCACCATCAGACCGGATAAACTGCTCATTCGAACAGCCATCCAGCAGCGCGGAGGAGAGGGCGGAGGGAGGTGAAAGTACGTTGGGTTCATAACGTTTCGGGGGGAGGGGTTTTCCTCCGGAACAAACGCCATTGGAGAAGCGTGCCCGGAAAGAATCTTCAATTTAGCATCTTCCGGTGGGAATTTGAAGCTTTTTAATTGCTTTAATGCTGCTTTGGGAGGCTAAAATTAAATTTTTAATGCCCCATTGAAGATTTTCTCATACACGTTTCTCCGTTCCTGATTCCCATGGAAGTCCAAGGCGGCAGAGGGTAAACCAGGACTATGCAGCTGAGCATTGTCATACCGGCTTGGAATGAGGAGAAGCTTTTACCCTCCACCCTGTCCGCCATCCGCACGGCGGCGGAGCTCTCCCTGTCCCCCGCCGGGATTGGGTGGGAGCTGATCGTCTGCGACAACAACTCCACGGACCGCACAGCGGAACTGGCCCGCGGCGCTGGGGCGCGGGTGGTGTTCGAACCCCTGAATCAGATCGGACGCGCCCGCAACACCGGGGCCGCCTCCGCCGGGGGTGACTGGATTCTGTTTGTGGACGCCGACTCCCTGCCCTCCCCCGCACTGTTCGCCGATCTGGCCCGGACGCTGCAGGATGACAAGGTGCTGGGCGGCGGCAGCCTGCTGCGGATGGAGACCGACCACCCCGGAGCGCAGTTCATTCTGAATTTCTGGGGTTTCATCTCCCGCCGGCTGAAGTACGCCGCCGGATCGTTCCTGTTTGTCCGCAACGCCGCCTTCCAGGAAAGCGGCGGCTTTGACCCCGCCTTATTCGCCGCGGAGGAGATCGATCTCTGCAAGCGCCTGAAAAAAATCGCCCGCCGTCAGCGCCGACGGATGGTTATTCTATGCGGTCATCCCATGGAGACGTCCGCCCGGAAGCTGACCATGCACAGCGCCGCCGCCCATTTTGCCTTCATGCTCCGCACCGCCCTCAGCGGCGGACGCACCCTGCGGAGGAAGGAAGCCTGCGCCATCTGGTACGACGGTCAGCGTTGACTTTCACTCCTGGACGGAGAAAACCCGCGTCAGCCGGGGGCCTGCCATCTGGCGGCGGCCTTTTCCAGTTCAGCGGCGAAGGCGGGATCCGTGGAGTTCTGAAGCGTCACCGCATTGGTGGCGGGATTCAGAATCAGCCGGATGATGCGCCGGGGATCCGTCACCGTGAATTGGTTGGGCACGGCATCGTAATCCGCTCGCCACGGAATGGAGAACCGCTGCATGAGGCTGCGGCGCAGGATGTCGAAAAACTCCCGCGCGTCCTGATCCGTGCGCCAAGCGGTTTTCCAGAACACCTGATCACCGAAAGTCTCCGGCCCTTTCCAGACCAGATAACGGTCGCCCATCCAGCCTTCGGAGGCCACGGTGGCGGAATCCACGTCAAACCAGCTGCGCAGAATGATGTAGGCACCGAATTCTCCGGCGGTGTTGGCGAAATAAGGGGCTGCCCCGGCGACCATGGGATCGGGCAGACTGATGTCGACCGGCGTGAACGGGGTGGGACCCAAATACAGGGTCTCGGGATGCATGACCTCCGAGGTGGTGCGCGGTGGGCGGGCGTAGGCGGCATTCAGCGCGGTCAGACCGCCCTTGCCATGGCCAATGACGGCCTCGGCAAACAGGCTGCCTTTATCATGGGTGAATTTCCAGATTTCCGACAGATAGGCCGGAGCGCTGCTGGAACTGGGACCGGGTGCGGGAGTGCCCGCGCGGTCAAAATTCTGCGCCATCTGGTCGGTGATGCTGAAGCGCACGCGGGCGGAGTTGGCATCGCCGTTCACCAGGGACAGGGCCGCGATTGCAGCGTCATCGTTGCCGGTGTCGTAATGGTTCTGCCGCGTCAGGGGAAACTGCGCCAACAGCGCCGGAGCGAGCGCGCTGATGAACAGCTCGCGTCCGTCCGCCCGCATCAGCGAAGCCTCCTGGCGGTAAAACAGGGTATTGGTTTCCTGCTGGTAAAATCCCCCGCTGGTCATGGAGGCCAGACTGGCCATGGAGGCGCGGTAGTCGAAAAGCTCGTTCGTCATCCCCATGGCCACGGCGGCGCGGGCGCGGGCATCCGCCGAGGGTTCCGGCAGGGCGGCATTCACGCTCTGCGTGATTTTCGTCAAAATGTCATCCAGCGGCACCGGCTGGAGCTTGAGCGGCGGATCGAAGATCAAGCCGCGCTGGCCGGTGAATTTGGTGATCAGGTCCGCCGGCGTGGGAGGGGGCTTGGAGGCCTCGATGGTGGCGTTCAGTTCAGCCACTTTGGCCTGCAGGGACCCGTTTTCCTGCTGCACAGCGAGGAGTTGCTTCTGAAGATCGGCGTTCTGCTCCAGCAAGGCATTGTCCGTCACTCCCTGAGGAGCCGCGGCCGCGGAGCCACCGGAGGCGGACTGGGAGGCAGGCGCGCCGGGACCGGCCACCGTTTCCGCCGGATGCCGGAGACGCGCCTGCCAGTGGTTTTCACGCCAGAGGAAAAGGCCCGCCGCGGTGGCGGCCACCACAAGATTGGCCAGGGTTTTCTGAGGAGAGGAGGACATGAGGGTGCGGAAAAGAATTCGGAGACGGACATTCAGGACGGGAGCAAGCCTGTGTCTCCATAGCTCCCGCGCCGTCCATGCATCCTGCGACCGGGGCAAGCGCGGATGCCTCCGCCCTACCAGCGCTCGCGGGGAGGGGGGCGGAGAGCCGTGGGGGCATCGGCTTCCACGGTGCGCTTGAGGGCGCGGCGCAGGCGGTCGGCGTCCCGGGGTGTCAGGGTGTCCGGCAGCACCAGCCCGAGGGTGAAATTCCCATGACTGGTGGGGGTGCCGATGATGCCGAGACGGCGCCCGTCCTCCAGATCCAGATACAGAGCGCTGGTGGACGCGTCCGGCAGGTAGGCAGCGGCGCGGCGGGCGGCCTCGGCGAGCACCACGGCGCTGGCCACGATGCGGGGGACGGCCTCGCGGTCACCGACCGGGCAGCCTTGGGTGTCAAGGATGAAAATATCGTTGGTTTCAATCTGCCGGCGGATCCAGTCGGTCAGCGCCCGGATCCGGGTGGCCAGCGGCCCTAGCGGCACCTCGAAATGCGGCAGCGGCCGACGGGACGCCTGTGCAGGTGGGGAAACCGCGCCCGCGGCTGCGCCCGGGCCTGCGGAGGAAGGCAGCGGCGGCAGGTGCAGCAGGGTGCCCAAGGTTTCCCGGGGGGCTTCCAAGGCCGCCGCGAGCGGATTCTCCAAAGGCGGCACAAAGGGCAACGGGGTGAGACGGAACGGTGCCTGGCCCTGCGGGAGAGAAGCGCTCTGCCCTCCCTCCGGCACTGGAAGGAAGGCCTGAGGCTCCGTCTCCGCGGCTTCCGGGACACGGGGGATCAGGCCGGAGTGCTCCGCCTTCAGCCGGATTCCCTCCAGAAAATTCCGCACCCGATTGCGCTCACCCGGCGGCAGGTCCATGTCCGGAGCCGGAAAGGGATCCTGCGAAAAGTGCTCTGGCAGCCGGAAGTCCTCCGCCACCAGCCGGGTCACAGGGGTTTCCCCGCCGGGCACAGTCCACACGGCGGAGGCGTCCGCCGCCGGCGGGGCCATGTCACGGGCCATGCCGGACACGGCATCGGCGTCAATCCATGAGGCGAGTGTATTCATTGGGCTGGTCGGGGGATTTCAGGCGGAGCCTGGGTTCAAGTTCCGCGGCCAGTTGATCAAACACATGTGCGGCCGCAGGGGGCTGCCGGTGCAGCAGACCAAGCGGCACGCCGGCGGCCGAGGCTTTAAGAAAAACGGGATCACGGGGAATCAAGGTGGCGCAGAGCAGCTGGGGCGGGATGATGGACCGCAGTTCCCGGACCACCTCGGCGCTCTCCTTCTGATTGGGCTGCACCATCGTCATGAGGATGCCCGCCACCTCCAGCTTCGCGCCGTTGTTCCGCAGATATTGGATGGCCTGCAGGATCTGAGGAATGCTGCGGATGCCCAGCGGCTCGGCCTGCTGGGGAATGAGCACCCGGTCCGCGATCTGAAGCACCTCCCCGGCGATACCGGTCAGGCCGGCCGGGGTGTCGAACATGATGATGTCGTATTTCTGCGTGGACAGCTCCGCCACGATCCGGCGCAAAGCGTCCGGCCCGTCCATGGAGTCCTCCAGCGGCGAGAAGAAATTCTGGGTCTGTCCGGCGGACAGCACCTTCAGCTCCGGCAGCCGCGTGGGCAGAATCAGCGGCAGCACACTCACTCCGCTGTTCACGGCATCGTGGAATCCCTGGCACTTCCGCGCCTTTTCCGACAGCGAGAGCCCCACGGATCCCTGGGGATCCGTGTCCACCAGCAGGGTGCGCCAGCCCCGGCGGGCAAGCGAATAGGCAAGATTGACCGAAACGGTGGTTTTTCCCACCCCGCCTTTTTGACTGGATATCGCAAGTAATGTCACTCGGCGCGACCGTAACGGCTCATGGCGGGGTTTCACGCGGAATTTAAGACCGTTGTGCGGGCAAAGTTTTCAGCGCCTCCCCGTCCACGGTTCCATTTCCGGCACAAAACCCCAAACGGCGGGATTTTTCCAAAGCCCCAATTTCCAGCTGGCGGCACCGCCCCGCATGCCGAAGCATTCCCGCACCCGCAGGAGCACCCGGCCCGGGCTCGTCCTTTCAGGAAAGCCCCACCCTCCCCTTTCCGCCAAATCCTGTCCTAGTGAAAATTGAAAACTGAAAAACTGAAAACTTCCCCTCCCATGACTCTCATTGATGGCAAAGCCACCGCCGCCCGCGTGCTTGAGGAATGCCGCACCTCCCTGACTTCCCTGGCCGCCAGCGGTGTCCTTCCCGGATTGGCTGTGGTGCTGGTGGGGGACGACCCCGCCTCCCGCGCCTACGTGGGGTCCAAGGACCGCACCTGCCGGGATCTGGGCATGCATTCCCTGAAAATCGAACTCCCCGCGTCCACCACCCAGGAGGAACTGCTCCAAGTCGTGCGCGGGCTGAATGCCGACCCCGCCATCCATGGCATTCTGGTCCAAAGTCCGCCGCCCAAACATATCGATGAGGCCGCCATCGTGCGCGCCATTGACCCGGCAAAGGATGTGGACGGCTTCCATCCGGAAAACGTGGCCCGCTTGGCGCTGGAGGACCCGTCCGGTTTTGTGCCCTGCACCCCCCTGGGGTGTCAGCGGCTGCTTATGGAATACAAGATCCCCACCGAGGGCACCAAAGTGGTGGTGCTGGGCCGCAGCATGATCGTGGGCAAACCGCTGGCCCTGCTGCTCATGGCCAAGGGACCGGGCTCCAACGCCACCGTCACCGTGGCCCACAGCCGCAGCCGCGACCTGCCGGCCATCTGCCGGGAGGCGGACATCCTGATTCCCGCCATCGGAAAACCCAAATTTGTGACCGCGGATTTTGTGAAGGAGGGGGCCGTGGTGATCGATGTCGGCATCAACCGCATCGCCGATCCCTCTACTAAATCCGGCTACCGCCTGGTCGGCGACGCCGACTTCGACGCCATCGCCTCCAAATGCCGCGCCATCACCCCCGTCCCCGGCGGCGTGGGACCGATGACCATCGCCATGCTTATCTCCAACACCATCAAGGCCGCCCGGCAGATCCATGGGGTTGCGGGATAATGGGTGGCATTTCCGGCGTGGGATGCCAAGAGCTGTATCATTTGTTCTCTCCATGATCATCCCCACTGACCCCTGCTGGCGCCCAGCCTTTGCGCACCGGATTTCCTCAGCGGCACGGACTGCGCCCCACTGCTGATGGTTTTCAAGGACCGGGCCGTTTTATTCCCCACCGCCGCGCTCCGGCTGGCTTGCCCCTCTCCCTTCCGCCGATCCGCTGCTTATTTTAAGAACAGAGTACAGCTCAAATAGATCATTGAATTTGGCACGTTCCTCAGGCTCTTGGTCCAACCGGGCAAGCTCACACTTTCCCTGCCCGATGATGATTTCATAAACCGTGGCGGTGATCCCCTGGCAGCGCCGCGACAGCACCAAAACGCGGTCGCCCACTTTCAGCGGAGCTCCATTGACCCTGCCGCACAGAGGCCGGACCCACGGCCAGCCCACAATCATGCCCAAAAAGAATCCACCGCCGGACGTCGCGATGACCATGACCAGCAGCCACGCCATTTGCTGCCAATCAAACGTCTTGCCAATCAGCCGCACCCCATCCACTAAAGGCACGGTCAGCATGTAAGCGTTCGCAGCGCAGGCACCGATGACCCATGAAATGGCCGTGGGACAGGCTCAGATTCTGTTGAGAGCAGGCTTGGTGCCCTGCCCGCACCTGACTGACTGGGACTGCCGGTGCTCATGGGGATGGCGGTGGCGGTGCCTACCGGAAATGGTTTAAAAGTAGGGTTGGGACTCCTCAGGTCGGATCCACCATCCCTCAAACGTTGCGTCCCAGACCCCGGGGGAATCGGGGTTCTCAAGGGCAATGCTCCAGCGCACTCCCATTCCAATCGGCTTCGCAGGGATGCTGATCAGCACGGCATTGCCAGCGGCATCAAGTTCAATGTCCCGGCCAAAGCGTTCGATCAGGGACTGAATCACCTCCCAGGCGGCAGGCCAGAGCACATCCCATCGGGCCACAATGCCGGAGTAGTTTTCGAAGTGGACCGGGGTATGGCCATCCCCCAAGCTGAGAGTGCAGAAAAGCATTTCCCATTTCCAATATCCGCAAGGGTTTTTACCGTCCCAGCATTTGGGCCAGCCTATGGGGGCAGTGCTCATTATTATTTATATTTCTATGATGTGGGCCTTATTTCTCGCATAGATCCGATACAGGAGCAAGGCCCGCCACCCTGCCGGCGGCGGGCCATTGCGGGGCGCTGACCACTTCCGTCTTCAGCCAGCGGGGCATACTGCGCCATAAATAACCAAATCCTGTGAATTTGACAGTAATCATGTGCCATCGGAACCGTTTTAAAGCATGAAATGCTCAGCCCGTCCGCTTGGAGCACCTGCCCCTGATCTCTTATGAATCCGTCCCATTCTGCTGTCCGTCAACCGGGGGAACCGTCGCCGCAGACCATCGCCATCACCACCTTGGCCGTCGGTTTGACCGGGATCGCTGCGGGCTTTCTCGGAATTTTGATACTGCTTTACAGCCTTACCGATCGCTACGATATGATGATGGACGCCCTGCTGATATTCCTTTTTGCGTTGAGTGGCAGGATTTTGCTCTTCCTGCCCTGTGTGATGCTTGCAGCGCTGGGAGCCATGTTCATCGTCCGCCCCACAGTTTGGAGGCTGGAAAGCATTATCGCGCTTTTGACGTTCAGTGCCGGCTTTGGCCTCGTGGCTGCGGTGATGCGTCATTATGATCGGCTTCAGGAACCGGCTGCCCTGCCTGTGGCTGTGTTCTCCGCATCCCTTATTCTCCTTCCAGTCAATGTAGTCATCCGCGTCAAATGCTCCGCTCTGACGGGATTGCGGCGCCTGAACCCTTGGAGGACCGTCGGCGGAGGCTGGATCGCGATCCTGGCAGTGGAGATGTGGCTGGTCATGTTCAAGGTTTATTCTGTTTTGTGGGGATTCAACTCCCGCGGCTCCCACGAAAGGCCTGACTTGGATGACTACTTTCCACTTTTCGCCATCGTTCTGCCCCTTTTTGCCGCCTGTGCCTTCATAGGCATCTCGGCTTGGTGCCTGTCCAAAAAAGCCAAAGTGTGGGACGCCCGGCATCCCAAGCCGCACAGCATGCCTGCCTCCTGAAACATGACGTCCAAAATTACCCAGGATTCTGATTGACGGATTCATTCCATGCTTGTCACCCCGTTTTCATTCCCCGACCCGCAGAAAAGGCAGCTCCTTCGCCGGAGTATGGCTGGCCTCCACCCGTGGAACAGCTGTGGAGCCCAGTCATAACCCGCGCAGAGCACCGCGCTGATCTGCACCAGCTGATCCCGGTCGCAGACATGGAAGTCCACGGTCTGGTCGCCCTCCAGATTCCAATCCGCGCACTCGTTCCAGTTCATCCCGCCGTAAAAAAACCCGCTCCGCCTCCTCCAGGGAATCCACCGCACTGGGCCGCACCTTGGATCCAAAGCGCTGCCAGAAGGACGGCACCGGCCCCTCCGGATCAAAATCCGCCGGCACCACTTTATAGATCTCAAACTCCACTGTGTCCGCCCCTTCATCCTCCCCACCCACGCCCGGATGGTGCAGCTGCGCTCGGCCATGTGGCGGATGAGGGGGAGCCGGGCGGCGTGGTAATGGAAATCCCGGGCGGGTGGTTGCATGGGGGAGAAAGTTTTAAGTTTTAAGTTTTCAGTTTTCAGGGCTCAGGGCTCAGGGTGGACTGATGCTCATCCGCACCTCTGAAAACTGAAAAACTGAAAACTGAAAACTCTTCCCACCCCCGCCTCACCCTTCCCTCAGTATCACCTCCCCCACCCTCATCCCGTCCACGGCGGCGGAGATGATGCCTCCGGCGTAGCCGGCGCCCTCGCCGGCGGGGTAGAGGCCGGGGGTGCTGATGCTTTGACAGGTGGAGGGATCGCGGGTGATGCGCAGGGGAGAGCTGCTGCGGGTCTCCACGCCGATGAGCAGGGCGTCGGGCATGGCGAATCCGCGCAGGGTTTTGTCGATGGCGGGAATAGCCGCGCGCAGGGTTTGGATCACAAAATCCGGAAGACATTCCCGCAGGTCGCCCGGGGTGACGCCCGGGCGGTAGGAGGACTGCACGCT
The DNA here is from genome assembly GCA_028293125.1 of Verrucomicrobiales bacterium. Classification (GTDB taxonomy): domain Bacteria; phylum Verrucomicrobiota; class Verrucomicrobiia; order Verrucomicrobiales; family V1-33; genus CAIZWU01. Next base: position 132,020 of record JAQGPJ010000021.1, read on the forward strand.
GCCCAGCCGGCGGGTGGCGCGGCCCGCCAGGAAATCCCCCACGGTCTGCACCGGGGCCATGTAGCCGCCACCGCCCGCGGCGAATCCCCGGCGCTCCCAGTGCCGCTGAAATTCAATCCCGGCCAGCGGTCCCTCCCCGCCGTAGTCCGCAGGCTGCACATCCACCATGAAGCCGGCGTTGGCGTTGGACTCCGCCCGCGCGTAGCTGCTCATGCCGTTGGTCACCAGACCGCCGGGCTCGCTGGCGGCGGCCACCACCAGGCCTCCGGGACACATGCAGAAGCTGTAGGCCGTGCGGCCATCCCGGGCGTGGTGCGCAAATTTGTAAGGGGCCGTGCCCAGCCGGGCGTCGCCCGCCCATTTGCCGTACTGGGTGCGGTCGATCACGCTTTGCGGATGCTCGACGCGCACCCCGATGGAGAGCGGCTTGGCCTCCATGCTGACGCCTTGGGCGTGCAGCTGAACGAAGGTCTCCCGCGCCGAGTGCCCCACCGCCAGGACCACGCGGTCCGTGGGAATCTCCTCTCCGCCGCGCAGGCGCACGCCGGCCACCGCGCCGCGGGCATCCAGCATCAGGCTTTCAAAAGCCGTTCCGAACCGCACCGTGCCGCCCAGGGACTCGATCTCCTGACGGATCCGGCGCACCACCGTGATCAGCCGGTCGGTGCCGATGTGGGGCCGGGCCTTGAGCAGAATATCCTCCGGCGCTCCGGCCTTCACCATCTCCTCCATGATCCAACGCGCCCGGTTCTCGCGGTCGCGGATCTGGGTGTAGAGCTTGCCGTCTGAAAAGGTGCCGGCCCCGCCCTCGCCGAACTGCACGTTGCTCTCGGGGTCGAAGTCCGCCGCGCCGCGCCAGAACCCGGTCACATCCCGCGCCCTGGGCCCCGCCTGCTTCCCGCGCTCCAGTACCACCGGGCACCACCCCTGACGGGCCAGCAGCAAGGCCGCAAACAGGCCGCAGGGCCCCGTGCCCACCACCACCGGCCTCAGTTCCGGGGGCCGGTCCCGCACAATGATGCCCGCCATCTCCTGATAGCGCCGGTCGGGCAGGGGATTGGCCTTGCAGAGGGATTTGTCGAACTCCCGCAGCGCCCGCGCCTCATCAGCCACGGCTGCGTGGACCACGTAGTTCAGCATCACCCGCCCGTGCCGCGCGTCCACGGCCCGGCGGTGGACCGACCAGTCCAGCAGCTCCGCCGCCGACTTCAGTCCCAGCGCCTGTGCCACTGTGGCGGGGATTTCCTGCGGTCCGTGATCCACCGGCAGCCTGACATCGCTAATCTCCAGCATGGTTTTTCCTGACGAAAATAAGGTTCACACCGCTGCGTTTCCCGCCGCATCCGCCACCCGCTTCCGGCAGGCCATCAGATAGTCACGGGCGTTGATCTGTCCCTCCCGCTCCCGGTCGCCGCGGAACACCGGATCGTGCCCGCCCTCCACATCCACCGCTCCGGTATAGCCGACGGCCCGCAGCTTTTGGAGAATCTCCGTCCAGCAGGTTTCGCCCAGTCCGGGAAACCGGTGCCTGACATACAGTGCCGGGCCGTGGGTGCCGGAGGCCGCGAGCAGGGCGCGGTCCGTCTGCCCGTCCTTACCGTGAACATGGAAAATCTTCGGAGCCCACCGGTCCAGCACCAGCAGCGGATCGATCAGCTGGCAGAGCAGATGGCAGGGCTCCCACTCCAGCCCCAGGGCCGGGGACGGCACGGCGTCAAACATCAGCTCCCAAGCCTGGGGATGGAATCCGATATTGGTTTCCCCCTGCTCCCAGCTGCCACCCTGAAGGCAGGTTTCAAATGCCAGCCGCACCCCCTCCCCGGCCGCCTGCCGGGCGAACTCACTGAAAACCTCCCGGAATCTCCCTATGGAGTCCGGCACCGGCAGCCCCGGCACCCGTCCTGCAAAACACCCCACCACCTCCGCCCCGAAAAGCCTGGCCGCCGCAATCGCCCGGCCCAGGGCATCGCGGGCATTGTCTCCCGCGGCGTCCTCCCGCAGCGGATTCCCATAGATCCCCAGCGCGGAGATCACCGCGCCGGTCTCCGCCGCTGCCTCCCGCGCCGCCGCCGCCTGGGCCTTCAGGTCCGGCACCTGCGGATTGTGCTTCAGGGACCAAGCCAGCTGAAAGGATTCAAACCCAAGGTCCGACCATTCCCGAATGGAGGCGGCAAGATCGGTCCCAGGCCGGATGACAGTGCCGATGCGCGGCAGGGAAACAGAGGACATACGGCAATATCTGCGGCTGTCCGACGCTTGGATCAACCGCCCAAGTTCGGTGTTCCCGCCCCTTCAGCTCCGCCCTCCCGCACCGGCGCGTGCTTCCCCGGTCATGGACAGCGATACCGGTCAAATGCCCCGGCCTGAATGCGCCTGGGCAGTGGACTGGAAAATAAAGAGGTGACGGCGGCTTGAAACCCGGATTTACGGATCCTCCCTCCGGAATTCAATACAGTGCCCTGCCCCTCTTCCGCCGACTCCCATTCTCAATAATCCATATCCCGGAAATTGGCCCGCGTCTCCTCCGTCTGGCGCAGCATGGTCTCGCTGGTTTTGCGGAGACGGCGGCACAGTTCCCGGCCCAGGGCGCTCACCAGCTCCAGACCGATAACGGGGTCACGGTTGATCATTTCCTGAAAAGCCGCCTGCCCGATGGTGAAGACCACGGAGGGCTCCGCCACCACCACATCCGCCGAGGCGTGGTCCATGGGATCGAGAAGGTTCATCTCACCCACGGTCTCACCGCGCTTCATGGTGGCCACCTGCAAAATGTCCGCGTGGGCATGCACGAAGACGTTCATGCTGCCGGCGATGATCACGGACAGGGTGTTGTGCGGCTCGCCCTGGGTGGCCAGGTAGGCCCCGCGCGCCAGGGATTCAAACCGGCCCGCATCAGTGAGCATTTGTCGGGCCCGGTCGCTCACGTCTTTGAAAACGCCGGTGGGTGGCAGGGTCACGACGGCGGTGGCGGTGGTTTGAGGACTCATGGCGGTGGTAAATTAGCAGGTTTCCAGCCAGCAGCAACCGGCTCAGGGGGTGGCACGCTCCACCTCAACGAGAATGGGCCGGTGGTCCGATGCCACAGGCTCATTCAGCACCGTGTATTTCACCACCTTCAGGGCGCGCGCGGGGCGGAACACGGCAAAATCGATCTCCCGGTTGGGCTTTCCGCTGGGAATGGTGTTGGGATCACCCTGCTTCTCCGGCACTGCCCAGCCAGCGGATTCGATAGCCTTCAGCGTGGTGTCGCCGCGCACGGCGTTGAAATCCCCTGCCAGCACCACGGTGTCCGGCACCTCCCCCAGCGTTTTGATCAGAAACTGCGCCTGGGCCAGCCGGGTTTCACCGCTGGTCACGTCCAGATGGGTGTTGGCGATGGTCAGCGTGCCGCCCGGAACCTCCACCTTCACGGTCTGCGCCGTGCGGGGCTCCACTGGTTTGGCTGAATTGGGCAGCGCATATCCTTTGGTTTCCAGCGCTTTGCTTTTGGTCAGCAGGCAGATGCCGTAGCCACCGCCACCGAAGTCCATGGCTTTTTGAAAATGGGCTGTCATGCCCGTCAGCCGGGCCAGCTCCGCCGGCATGTCCACGCCTCCGGTGCGTTTGCAGTTCCGGTCCACCTCCTGCAGTGCTACGGCGTCCGGCTCGCAGGCTTTGATCAATTCCGCGATGCGGACCAGATCCAGCTTTCCATCCATGCCTTCCCCGTGATGAATATTCCAGGACAGCAGGCGGAAGGTCTCACCCGCCCCGGCCCCGGAGGCCAGGGTCAGCATCAGGCCCGCCACGGCGGCGGCAGTGGTGTTGAAGGCAAAGCCTTCAGTTTTCACTTGCGGGGCAAAACTCCAGGAAATCATGGTTTCCAGCAACGCGCCCGAAAGCTTTTTGTTTCAAACCCAACCCCTTCCCTGCCGCACTTGGCGGCTTTTACGGCGTAAGTGGAGTCGCCTGGGGAACCGGCTTTCCTCCCGCAGAAGCCGCGCCCCCTGCCCGTCAGCCGCAGATACCAGCCGGACGTCAAACTGTCCAGAGTGACGAAATGGCCCTGCCGGGGCCGATGGTGGGTGACTTTAAAGATGGCGGTGCCCTCATTTAACTCATCAAACATTGAGGCATAGATGGAGGACACGCCCAACTTGGACAGCCCGTGAAACTGCTCCCACAGAAATTCGCCCCCTCCGCGCGATCAGCGTGGATCCCGGAGGCTGCTGCTGGAGATTGTTCCAGCTGAAACCGGGATAAACGACCAGCAGCCAGAAGATTCCATGCTTTTCGCACTCCTGCTTATCCTCCGCCCAGTAATCCGCGGCGGCATGGGCAGTGCCCTCCTTGTCACGGTAATCATTTCCCGTATTCCAAGGCGACCATGCATTGAAGCAGCGCTGAAACGCCTGCGAGCCCGGAGCCTTGAATCCTTAAAAATAATAAAATTCTTTACATCAAATAAGCCCCGTGCTTATGCCATCATTTAATTTGGATTAAGAATTTTATCCTGATCCTGCAAACCCGGATTCAAGATTAAGAGATGGAGGATTCTCCGTGCTATGGCAAACTCTTCCCAAGCCATGAAATTCCGGAACCCGACTTTGCTTTCCCAGCCCGTTGTCTTCCTGCTTGCAGCATTGCTGATGGCTGCGGGAGACTTCACGCGGGCCACCGCCCAGGAAAACGGGACATTGTTCCCTTCCTTGACGCTGCCTGAGATCGGCGACAACACCCTGCACATCATCAGCCCGGACATACTGGAGCTGGTGAGGATCAACACCAAGCCCGCCGGCACCGCCACAGTGCCGGATTCGTGGAATTTTGTATCCTCCGGCGGCACCTTCACTGCGCCCTCCACCTCCCAGTTCAGTGTCAGCGTCGATGACGCCCAGGCCGGCGTGACCGCGGTTTATTTCCGCCGCCGCGTGGTTTACGCCCCGCTTTTCCCCCGGTATATGCGGATTGAGAACCGGCTCTACCTGAAGCTGTCCACTCCGGTTCCGGAGGGGGCACTGGTGGAGGTCACCAATCCGGGCAGCGCCCTGTGGCCCGCCACCATGAAATTCACCTGCGCCGCCAGCCCGCTGCGGCCCTCGGAGGTCATCCACGTCAACCAGGAGGGCTACACTATTGGCGAGCCCAAAAAAGCCATTGTGGGCTTCTATCTGGGCAGCGGCGGGGAGCTGAACCTGACCTCCGGCACGCCCTTCACCATTGTGGACGCCAACACCGGAGCCACCGCCTACAGCGGCACCCTGACCCGTCGCTTGGAAAAGGGCTTCACGGTCCTGCCGGCACCCTATCAGAAAGTCCTGCATGCCGACTTCGGCAATTTCAAGACCAGCGGCGAGTACTGTCTGAAGGTGCCGGGACTGGGGGCCTCGCTGCCCTTCCTGATCAGTCCGTCGATGTCCATGAACTTCGCGCGGGCCTACGCCCTCGGGCTCTACAACCAGCGCTGCGGCTGCGCCGTCACCCTGCCATACTCGCGCCATGGGCATGGAGCCTGCCACACGGCACCGGCCTCCATCCCCGTGCCCGAGGCCTCCTATGTCAGCACGTGGAACAACATCGTCTCCACCAACTCCGACTACGCCAGCAACCCGCGGCACACCGCCCCCCGCCTGGAGAGCGGGGCCACCCAGCTCTACCCCTATGTGCGCACCGGGGCCTGGGATGTCTCCGGCGGCCACCACGACGCCGGCGATTACAGCAAATACACCACCAACAGCGCCCAGCTCATCGAGTCCCTGACCTTCGCGGCGGACTCCTTCACGGGAGCCGGCAAACTCGACAATCTGGGCATTCCCGAAAGCGGCGACGGCAAAAGCGACCTGCTCCAGGAGGCCAGA
>JAQGPJ010000038.1 GCA_028293125.1 Verrucomicrobiales bacterium
CTGCGGATCAAGGAATGGCGCGGAATCGCCACGCGTTACGCAAAGCGTGCGGCCTCGTATCTGGCCGCCGTCCAGTTCCGTTGCGCCATTTTATGGGCTGCTATCTCATGACGACACACTCTAGGCAGCCAAGGAGAAAGGGAAGGGAAAAAAGGAGGGAATTGCAGGAGTTTTTGGGCCGTCGGCCTTTGGAACGTTGTCCCCCGGGAAGCTTCAGGCATAAAAAGGCCCCGGAAGCTGAAGACCTCCGGGGCGGAAAACCAAAACAATCCTGCTGGAATCCATCCAGCCGGGCGAAGTGAAACGGGCGGATCAGTTCCGGCGGCGGCGGGCAAGCAGTCCCAGACCGGTCAGGCCGAGCAGGGCGGCGCTGCCGGTTTCCGGAACCACGGTGAGAACTCCGCCGCCGACGGGGGTGCCGGCACTGCCGATCCCACCGCCGGACGTCTGGAGGATGGCATCACCGATCTGCATGCTGTTGGCACCGACCTCGTTCTTCACGGTGGGGAAGACGAGCAGATAGGTGTTGTAGGCGTTGGTGTTGGTGAAGGTGACCCCACCTCCGACGGTCAGACGCTCCGCAGGCAGGCTCAGCGTTCCTCCGGCAATCTGCGTGAAGCTGGCCGAGACATCCAAAGTGGAGCCTGCCACGTCGCTGACGATTGCAGAATTGCTTCCAAGGAGAATGTAGGAAGCCGGATCGCGGTCCACGGCGTCATTGGCCGTGGTGAAATTGATACCGGTGACGACGGTTCCCGCTGTGGAGGGAGTGAACACGAGGCCGGTGTTCAGTTTGGCGAAATTGAGGTATTTGGTGCCGGGAGTGCCATCCACTCCGAAAGCGGGGGCTTCCCCGGCCGGCCAGTTGTTGGTGCCGCCAGTGGTTCCGGCGGTGCCGATGGTGAACAGCACCTGCGCTTTGGCTTCCTGAAGGGAAGCTGCAGCGAGTGCCAGACCCGCAAAAAGGATGGGTTTCAATGTCATAATGGTTTGGAGAAGGGTGACGGTAAAGTTAGAGAATACCTCCGGACTTCGGGGAAACTCTTATGCAAACCGGGATGGCTGCAACTGTTTTTTCATTTAAGTCCAAGGTTTTACCGTATGGCCATCGGGGAAAGAGCTGTACTTTTAGAAGGTTAACCAGCATTTTTAAAATCCTTGGAGAAACAGGAGTTTCAGGACATCCGAGACAGGGCTTTAATTCTTCATAAAAGGATATTTTTGGAGCCGCTCCCATGCTGCCGATGACGTATTGTGGAAAGGCGGACTCCTCTCAAAAACAAAAAGCCGGAGCCGCCTCCAGGGGGCGGCTCCGGCATTTTTGCAGATTTGAATTGGGAGCACCGGCGGAAGGCCCCGGTTTCCGGCTCCGCTCAACCTTCGTAGCGCGCGGCCACGGCATCCCAGTCCACCACGTTCCAGAAGGCGGCGATGTAATCCGGGCGGCGGTTCTGGTAGTTGAGGTAGTAGGCGTGCTCCCAGACGTCGAGGCCGAGCAGGGGCTTGGCGCCCTCCATCACCGGGCTGTCCTGATTGGCGGTGCTGGAGATGGCCAGCTTCCCGTCCTTCAAACTCAGCCAGGCCCAGCCGCTCCCGAAACGGGTGGTGGCGGCTTTGCCAAAGGCCTCTTTAAAGGCGTCGAAGCTGCCGAAGGCGGCGTCGATGTCTCCAGCCAGCTTGCCAGTGGGCTTGCCGCCCTTGGCGGGGCCGATGATGGTCCAGAAGAGGCTGTGGTTGGCATGGCCGCCGCCGTTGTTGCGCACTGCGGTGCGGATGTCCTCGGGCACGGCGTCCAGGCTGGCGATGAGCTCGTCGATGGACTTGGCCTCCAGATCCGCCTTGCCGGCGATGGCGTTGTTCAGATTGGTGATGTAGGCCTGGTGGTGCTTGCCATGGTGGATCTCCATGGTTTTGGCATCGATGTGCGGCTCCAGGGCATTGGGCGCGTAGGGCAGGGCGGGCAGTGTGAAGGCCATAGGTTTCGGATGGATAGGGGTGGTGAGGTTTCAGCCATCCGCCCAGTGAAGTCACTGTTCGGAAGGCCGCCTGGACCCGGAGCCGGAAGCGCCGGGATTCCAGTATTACTGGAAACGTGGTCCTGACGGATGCAAGAAGCGTTTTGCGGGGAGGCTCAAAAACCGGCGGTATCAGCAATCCGGCCCGGGGTGTAGCCAGAGGGGATTTCGATGTCCGGATTCTGAATGCCGGTGAGCCGCCAGCTCCATGGGGTCCAGGAGGCGCGCTTCCAGATGAAGCGGGTGTTTTTCAGGGTGGCGGCCTGGGTTTGCATGCTTTCAGCAGCGGGTCCCTGGCCTTTGACCGTCAGCAGGGTCTCCACCACGCCGTTGTCCGCGTCGATGTGCGGTTCGCGGGCGGTGATCTCCAGAACCGGGGCCAAAGTCCGCAGATCCTGAAGGATGCCCGGCCAGTCTTTGGACTGGAACCCCCACTGATCGGAGTAGTTGGGATCGAGGAGCTTCCCAACCGTCTCCGCATTTTTGGAGGCAATGGCGGACAGCAGCCGGTTCTGCGAGGCCGCCAACTGCCGGGACGGGCTCAAAAAATGGAAGGCCACATAGATCAGGGCTGGCAGCAGAGCGAGCAGGATAAAGGTGCGTCGGGACATAAAGGGGGGTGGGATTCAGGACCGAGTATCCGCATGGATGCGGTCCATGAAAGAGAATTCCGGAAGCCCAGCAGTGCCAACCGCCGGCTTCCATGGACAGGATGGCACTATCTATCTCCGCCCTGCGCCGCCCAGGCGGTGCCGATCTCCTATTTATCCCATTCCGCAGCCACTTGGTTCAGCAGTTCCGTGGGCACCGCGCCATCAAAGGTCACCACCCGGTAGCGCAGGCGCAGCGGCTCCCCGGCTTTCACCGTCACCGGGCCCGGCGCGGTGATGCAGGGATTCAGCATCCCGATACCGGTCACGATATGCCAGAGCGTCTTTGGATTGCCGGGATGATTCACAATGGCGGCTCCGGCTTTGGTTCCGTCCTTCAGCGCCAGCTCCAGGGCATACCAGGGTTTGGAGGGCCAGTCGTTCTCCGGCTTCAGGTGGGAGGGTGGCGGCAGCTTCACAGGCCCGGCGGGGTCCGCGGCGGTGATGGCGGCATCCTTCCGGGTACGCACCACAAAGCCGCTGAAGGCGTGCCGCGGCAGGGTGACATCCGTGGCGGTTTCGAATCTCCAGTCCAAATCAAGAACCCTGCCGCCGCTGCGGAAGGTCACTGTGGTCCGCAGATTTTCCCTCACCAGCGCCGTGCCGCCGGCCAGCCAGTCATTTTTCACGGTGAAGGTGGCGCTGTCCCCGGTGGCGGAGACGGATTCCACGGCCGCATTGCGGATCATCCGGTTCTCCAAGGGCGCATATTGTCCCCAACCCCAGAAATCCGCCGCATCCGCAGCGTCCCGCACCTCCAGCCAGGCGCAGAAGGCCCCGCGATGGTGCGGATGGTCATCCGGTCCCACATCCGTCAGCACCACGCCGGACGGTGTGGTCAGGGGGTGGAAATAACAGGCGCTGGGGGAAATGGATTTTGAGTCTGTTGCCTCTGTTGGCTTCGTAAGCAGATACCGGAGGACTGTTTTCTTTTGGAACACCACCTCCACCGCTTTGCCGTCCGCCGTGATGGAGACATCGTCGGCGGAGGCGGACTGTGCGGATTCCGCGCGGGCCGGGGAAAAGCTTAGTGCCAGAAGGGCGAACGAAGGAATGAGGCGGTAAAACATGGCGGCGGAAGGGTGGGGCTGCACAGCGGCGGTGATGAATGACCGTCAACCTACCAAACGCTGCGGCCTGCACCGGGGTATCGGCAAAATCACGGCTGTGCACGCCCCGCCGCCTCCTTGGACCGGATGAACTATTCCGCCGGCAGCGGCTCCTTGTATTCCACCGACTCCACAAAATTGAAGTTCCCTTTGGCCACAGCCAGCGGGCTCAGATCCACGTTCAGTTTGCCCCGGTTCATCAGCTCCACAGACTCCATGATGCGCTTGGCGATGGGCGCGCTGGTGCTGCCGCCGGCTTTTCCGTTGGCAACCAAAATGGCAAAGGCAAAGCGGGGTTTTTCAAATGGTGCGAATCCGATGAACCACGTATGGTTGTCGCCGATCCACTGCTTGCTTCCGGGCTTTACGCGCCAAGCCTGTGCGGTTCCGGTCTTGCCAGCCATGGTTATAAGGGAGCTGCGGGCTAGCTTGCCGGTGGCCCCCTCATCATTGACCGTTTTCCACATGCCCTCCCGTATGGCTTCCAATGTCTCGGCGGGAGTGCCTTCGGCCAAGAGGTCATGTTCCAATTCAGCAGTGGGCGACTGCCATTCGCCTTTTACCAGACTTTTGCTGACAATGTGCTGCTTCCAGATTTTTCCATCATTGGCCACCGCCGCCGCCACCGTGGCCATCTGCAGGGGAGTGGCCTGCACCTCTCCCTGACCAATGGCGGCGTTGGCGGTTTTGGCGGAAGTCCAGGGTCCCCCGTTCTGTGTTGTCCACCAGGCAGGCGAGGGCATGAAACTGGTGTTTATACTCTGATCCAGACCGGAGTTGGAGGGCAGTCCTATTCCGAGTTTTCCCGCCACCGTCACGATTGAATCAATCCCCGCGGCATTCCCCGCCTGATAGAACCAGCAGTTGCACGAGCATTTCAGGGCGTCGCTCAGTCCCAGGGTGCCATGCGGGGCGACATGCTGCTTCACCGTCCAGCAGGCAAACGGCCGTCCGCCATAGGTCACTGTGCCGGAACAGTTGAAGCTTTTGCGCCATTGGTCGGAATCCCCGGCTGCGATGGATGTGACCAGTTTAAAGGTTGAGCCAGGTGGTCTGCCGGCCAGAGCCCGATTCATCAGCGGCTGCGTGGCGTCGCTGTTCAGTTCGCTCCAGTCGGATTGCTCCCCGAAAGGCACCATCTGGTTGGGATCGAAATCCGGCACACTGGCCATGGCGAGGATGTCCCCGTTGGCCACATCCAGCACCACCGCCGCCCCGCGTCCAATGCCGGCGTCCCGCAGGGCATTCTCGCTGATCCGCTGAATGCGCGCATCCAAGGTCAGCGCCGCGGCGGGTTGGGCTTTGCCATCAGAGGCAGGAACTGCCTGAAGAGCGTCATCCAAAGTTTTTTCCACTCCAGAAAGGACCTTGGTTTGAACAGTTTTGCTCTTCTCCGCACGGCTCCCGGCCTTGCTCCGGTTTTGAGTGGTTTCCTCCCTGCGGTTCAGCGCCGCATATCCCAAAACATGGCTGGCTGAGGCGCCAAGCGGGTATTGCCGGATTTCGTTGGCCCCAGTTTCACCAGCGTCCGGCAAATCCTTGCGGATGGATTCCGCCAGGACTACTCCATTCCGGTCTGTAATGGTTCCGCGCATCACCGGCACCGCGGCGTTCACCGCAGGTGCAGCCGTTTCCGGTGCTTGATTGGATGACGCGTCAGGGCGCGGCGCGGGGCTGTCCTCAGGCTTGAGAGTGGACTCGGCAGGCTGGGACTTTTTGGAATTCGTAGTTTGGGCAGGTGGATCCGTGGAAGCTTGGGTAAATGGAAGGGGAGTCTGACTTTCCGCGCGCTGCGGCACCAGCAGGAAAGGTGCCGCCGCCGCCATCAGCAGCAAAGGAAGCACCGCCGCGGCCTGCACCCGCTGGGGCGGGCGGCCCGGCTCCAGCAGGCGCTGCACGCGGGCCAGAATCTGCCCGCCGCCCGCAGCCGGGGCCAGGGCGGCGGTATGCTGCAGCTGCAGTTCCGCCAGCCGGGCCAATGCCTGGGCTCCGGCGCGGCGGTTGCCGGTGATGCGCATGGCGGCATCGTCGCAGGCCTGCTCGCGCTCGAAGCTCATGCGGCGGCTGACCCACCAGACCGCCGGGTGGAAGAAGAGGACCGTCTCCGCCAGGGATTGCAGCAGGCCTGTCAGAAAGTCCTGCCGCCGGAGGTGCGCGAACTCGTGGGCCAGCACAAAGTCCAGCTCCCTCGGCGAAAGCCCTGCCAGAGCAGAGGCCGGCAGCAGCAGCACCGGTCGCAGCACGCCCGCCACCGCCGGGGAGATCAGCCTCCCCGTGATTTTCACCAAAGGCGCGCGGCGCAGCCCGCAGTTCCGCGCCATCCGCTCCACCTGATTCAGCAGAGCCCCCGCCGCTCTCTCCGCGCGGTGAATCAGCCGGAAGGTTCCCCACAGCCCGCAGAGCCTCCAGACCCCCATCAGCGCCGCGCCGCCCAGCCACAGTCCGCCCAGCCAGTGCTGCCATAACGGAGCGGATGCTGTCTCCCGTTTGGAAGTCCTGCCATAAATGGCGGACTCATCCTCGATGAAGAGGCCTGTTCCGGGCCGCAAAGCCGGGTGTCCGGCCATGACGTCCAACTGTGGATTCTCCAAGCCTGACAAATCAGCACCGTCCGGGAAATCGGTCACGGTCACCGCCTCCGGCAGCGTCAGGGTTCTGGGACCGGCATTCACCGGCACCGGCAGATACTGCCAAGTGATCACCGGAGCCGCCGCCATCAGCAGCAGGGCCACGCCGCAGAGCGCGTGCCGCAGCTCCGCCGTGCCCCGGCGGCAGATCAGCAGAAGCAACTGGAGTCCGGCCCCGATGGCCGCCCCCTGCCATAAAAAGTGCAGCGCGCACCAGCCAAGACGGTCGGTCAGGGACGCGGGTATGCTTGAAAACAAAGCGGTGAGGCTCATGGTGGATATTGGGTTGGAAACAGGAGAAGGAAAAAAAATCAGGCATTCCCGGCGGTCAGTCCCCGCGCTCCAAGGCGTCCAGCGTGCGGCGGATTTCAGAGATCTCCTCCGGCGTGACCTTGCCGGAGCCCAGCGCCTGCTGCACCAGCGCCTGGGTGGACCCGGCGAACAGCCGCTGCACCAGATCCTTGACCATGGACCGCTGCATCTTCTCCGGCGGCGCGGCGGCGCGGTAAATGTGGGTGCGGGCGGACTCATCGCGCCGGACCAGCCCCTTCTCGGTCATGATCTGGAGGAACTTCAGGACGGTGGTGTAAACCTGCGGTTTACGGCGGCTCAGGTCCTCATGCACCTCCCTCACCGTGGCCTGCCCCTTGTCCCAGAGGACCCGCAGGATGGTGAGCTCGGCATCGGTCGGTCGCAGCGGGGAAGTCGTTTTTTTGGCGGACATGCCGTGATCATACGAAGTCATTCGTATTGATCAACGAAAACTTTCGTGGATACGCGCAAAAAGAATCCAGCCACCGCTGATGCCGCCTGCTTACTCGGGTTATTTTCCTGTCGCCGGCTGTTCAGTTCCAGCAGGAACCGTCTCAAACCGCTTGGCGGCCACATTTTTCCGGGAATGCGCGGGATCAAGGATCCGGCCGTTCATGGCCACATAAACGCCGGGCGGGAGGCATTGCACGGCGGCCACCGCGGCGCCGATATTGAACTCCGCATCGCTGACCCGGAACCGCGAGGGCTGCATGGAGCCGGTCAGCACGATGGTCCGCCCCTCCAGCCCGCGCAGGGCGAGGGCGGTTTCGATCATGGTGTCCGTCCCATGAGTCACCACCACGCGGGGGCAGGGGTGGGCCGCGATCCGTTCGCGCACAGCCCCACGGTCCTCCGCCGTCATCTCCAGGCTGTCCTTCCTCACCACGGGCAGGATTTCATAACGGAGCGCGACATTCCCCTCCTCCAGGAGGATCCCCACCTGCGGCGGCCCCACCGCATACTCGCCTTTGGCGTCGAAATAGATCTTGTCGATGGTGCCGCCGCAGGTCACAAAAATCAGGTCGGGTGGAAGGGAGTCGTCGGGCATCCGCCAGATTGATGCATGCTGCACGGGCCGTCCACTCCGGCTTTGCCGGCCTTCCGCGGCGCATCGGTTTATGATCCCGCCGCGGTCCCGCTTTATGGGAAAATCTGACCGTGCATCCACCCGCTATAATGTTGCGCGCCCCCGGATTTTCTCCCTATTGTCCGCCGGAGTCCGGGCCAGAATCCGACCGGGACCTCAAACCCCAGGCAAACTTTTTCTTTATTGCTTTATGAAGAACTCCAAAAATTCCCTGCTGCGCACCGGATTGGGACTTTTACTGGCCGCGGTCCCTCTGCCGGCCATGGCCGACGAAGGCATGTGGCTTTACAATGATCCGCCGCGCGCGCAGCTGAAGGAGCACTATGGCTTCGAGGTGACGGACGCCTGGCTGGAGCACCTCCAAAAATCCTCCGTGCGCTTCAACAGCGGCGGATCCGGGGAATTCATTTCGGAGGACGGACTTATTCTGTCCAACCACCACGTCGGCGCGGACACCCTTCAGAAGTTGAGCACGAAGGAGAAGGACTATCTTCAGCAGGGATTTCACGCCAAAACCCTGGAGGAGGAGATCAAGGCTCCGGACTTGGAGCTGAACGTCCTGATGGGCATTGAGGACGTGACCGCGCGGGTGAACGCCGCCGTGAAGCCCGGCATGACCGATGACGAGGCCTCCAAGGCCCGCCGGGCGGTGATGGCGGAGATTGAAAAGGAGTCCAAGGACAAAACCGGCGAACGCAGTGATGTGGTGACCCTGTATCAGGGCGGTCTTTATCACCTTTACCGCTACAAGCGCTACACGGATGTCCGGGTGGTGTTCGCCCCGGAGCAGCAGGCCGCCTTTTATGGGGGCGATCCGGACAATTTTGAATACCCGCGCTTTGATCTGGACGTGTGCTTTTTCCGCGCTTGGGAGGATGGAAAGCCGGCAAAAATCCGGCACTGGCTGAAATGGAGCCAGGAGGGGACGAAGGATGGCGACTTGGTTTTTGTGTCCGGCCACCCCGGACGCACCAGCCGCTCCCTCACCATGGCGGAGCTGGAATACGTCCGCGATGTGCAGCTGCCCCGCGGCATGCAGCGCCTCTACCGCGCGGAGACCATCCTGAGTGCCTTCAGTGCCCGCAGTCTGGAAAACCAGCGCCGGGCCAAGGACGAACTCTTCGGCGTGCAGAACAGCCGCAAGGCCCGCCGTGGCGGTCTGGCAGGCTTGCAGGATCCCGCGCTGTTTGGTAAAAAAGCAGCCGAGGAGAAGACGCTGAAGGAGAAAATTGCCGGAAGTCCTGAACTGAAGGAGGCGCTGACCGCTTACGACCGTATCGCCGCCGCCCAGAAGGTGATTGGTGAAAACGCCAAATTATACGGATTGCTGGAAGGCGGCGGCGCGTTCAACAGCGAGCTGTTCGGCATCGCCCGCACCTTGGTCCGCGCGGCGGCGGAACTGCCCAAACCGAATGGGGAGCGCCTGCGTGAGTTCGCGGAGGCGGGCCTTGAATCCCTGAAGCTGAGCCTGTTCTCCAGCAAACCGATCTATCCGGATCTCGAGGAGCTGCAGCTGACCGACTCCCTGGGCTTTCTCATTGAGGAACTGGGCGCGGATGCGCCGCTGACACAGAAAATCCTCGCCGGCAAATCCCCCTCCGCACGGGCGGTGCAGCTGCTTGCGGGCACCAGGATGCTGGACGTGGCCTTCCGCCAAAAACTTTATGAGGGTGGCCAGGCCGCCATCGACGCCGCCAAGGACGATCCCATGATCGCCCTCGTGCTGGCGGTGGACAACGAGGCCCGTGCGCTCCGCAAGATTATGGAGGCGCAGAGCGAGGCCAAACAGCAGGCCCACGGGCAGATCGCCAAAGCCAAATTCGCTTTACAGGGCACTGGCACTTATCCGGACGCCACCTTTACCCTGCGCCTGGCCTTTGGCACTGTGAAAGGGTATGAGGAGGGAGGCCTCACCGTGCCGCCGCACACCACCCTGGCCGGACTTTATGAGCGGTCGAAAGAGCAGGAGAACCGCCCGCCCTTCGACCTGCCGAAAACCTGGGAGACCGCGAAACCGAAGCTTGACCTCAATGTCCCCTACAATTTTGTTTCCACCGCCGACATCATCGGCGGCAACTCCGGCAGCCCGGTGGTGGACCGAAAGGGGGAGTTCGTGGGCATCATCTTCGACGGCAACATCCAGTCCCTCGTGCTCGACTACGCCTACAGCGACACCCAGGCCCGCGCGGTGTCCGTGGATTCCCGCGGCATTGTGGAGGCCCTGAAAAATGTTTACGGGGCGGATAAGCTGCTGGGTGAAATCCGCACGGGGAAACTGACCGAATAATCAAAGCCGGCTGTTTCATGACCCCGGCCGCCCTCAATCTTGTGGTTCTGCGCTGCTCCGATATGGCGCGGGCGGCGGATTTTTACAGCCGACTGGGATTGCAGTTTGTCCAGCACCGCCATGGAAATGGTCTGGAGCACTTCTCCGCCGATGCCGGGGAATGCGTCTTTGAGCTTTATCCCCGCACAGCAGGCGGCCCTTCCACGGAGGGGGCGCGCATTGGATTCCGCGTGGCGTCACTGGAGGCTGCCGCGGCGGCTTTCCATGATTTCCCGGACGCCATTCTTTCGCCGCCGGCGGATTCCCCGTGGGGACGGCGCGCCGTCATTGCGGATCCGGATGGCCACCGTGTGGAACTGATTCAGCAGCACCTACCACCGCTATCTTCAGCAGACCCCATTTCAGAAACCAGAATTCACTGATGAACAACAAACCATCCGACCCTCCGGCCTTCGAGCCCTACATTCCCGCCTCCTCGAAGCTGTCCGAGCTGCGGGCGCTGCCGATCATCGTGGGCACGGTGCTGGGCATGATCTTCGGGGCCTCGTCGCTTTACCTGGTGCTGAAGGTGGGGCTCACGGTCAGCGCGTCCATTCCCGTGGCCGTCATCTCCATCGCGCTGTTCCGGGTGCTGTCGAAGTTCGGCATGCGCGACGCCACGATTCTGGAGAACAACATCGTGCAGACCGCCGGGTCGGCGGGGGAGTCCATCGCCTTCGGGGTGGGGGTGACCATGCCGGCGATTCTCATTCTGGGATTTGATCTGGAGGTCACACGGGTGATTCTGGTGTCGGTCCTGGGTGCCCTGCTGGGCATCCTGATGATGATCCCCCTGCGGCGCGCCCTCATCGTGCAGCAGCACGGGATTCTGAAATACCCGGAGGGCACCGCCTGCGCCGAGGTGCTGAAAGCCGGAGCCTCCCCTGAATCCCAGGCCGCCGCCGCTGAGGGCACGGGCAGGGACGTCAGCGCCTTGGCCGCCACCGCCACCACCGGGGCCAAAACCATCTTCACCGGCTTCGCGCTGGGAGTGATTTACAATTTCGCCATGAAGGCCCTGCACGGCTGGAAGGACACCCCGGAGAAGGTCTTTAAAGCGCCGCTGGCCGGCGGCTCGGTGGCCTGCGAGGTCACGCCGGAACTGCTGGGCGTGGGTTATGTCATCGGACCGCGCATTGCGGCGGTCATGGCAGCGGGCGGGGTGCTGTCCTATCTGCTGCTCATCCCGCTGATCAAGTTCTTCGGCGAGGGTTTGGCCGGCCCGCTGGCCCCCGGAACCGCCCTGATCCGGGACATGAGTCCCAACCAGATCCGCGCCGAGTATGTCCTCTATATCGGCGCGGGGGCGGTGGCCGCGGGTGGAATCATCAGCCTCGTGCGCTCCATTCCGCTCATCTGGAACAGCATCCGGGCCGGACTGCGCGACTTCAGCGGGAAAAAGGCGGATACCGAATCCGTGCCGCGCACAGACCGCGACCTGCCTATGAAGTTTGTCTTCATTGGCATCGCCGCTCTGCTGGCCGCCATTCTCTTCGCGCCCACTCTGCATATGAACCTGATCGGCGCGGTGATGATCATCCTCTGCGGGTTTCTTTTCGTCACCGTCTCCTCCCGCCTTACCGGTGAGATCGGCTCCAGCTCCAATCCGATCTCCGGCATGACCATTGCCACGCTGCTGTTGACCTGTCTGGCTTTCCTGGCTCTGGGATGGACGGACCGAATGTATTACATCACGGCTTTGTCGGTGGGCGGTATTGTGTGCATCGCCTCCTCCAACGGCGGCACCACCTCGCAGGATTTGAAAACCGGCTTCCTCGTGGGCTCCACCCCGGGCCACCAGCAGATCGCCATTCTCATCGGAGCCCTGGCCTCCGCTCTCGTGCTGGGGCCCATCCTGCTGAAGCTGAACGACACCGGCAAGGTATATGTGCCGGTGACCACAGAGATCCGCACCGATGTCTCCAAACTCACGGAAAAATCCTCACTCACCGGCCCGCAGGCCAAGAGCGACAGCAAAAGCTACTTCCTGTGGCATCAGGACGACGAGGCCGGCGGCACCTCCAAACAGTACTTGGTCGATGACACCGGCAAGGCGGTTTATCTGGTCGATCCCGGCATCAACGGCACTGTCACCCAGCGCCCGGATGGCAGCCAAGTGCAGAAATTCGACGCCCCCAAAGCCACCCTTGTCTCCTACATCATCAAAGGCATCCTCAGCCACAAGCTGCCGTGGGCGCTGGTGCTCTTCGGCGTCATGATCGCCATTGTGCTGGAGATGTCCGGCATTCCCTCCTTGGCTTTCGCCGTGGGCGTGTATCTGCCGCTGGCCACCTCCATGCCCGTCTTCATCGGCGGCCTCGTCCGCTGGATGGTCGATGGCAAACGCCGCAAGCACCCGGACTATGCCCACATGACCGAGGAGGAGCATGTGGCTGAGGGCGACCGCAGCCCCGGCGTCCTCATGGCCTCCGGCTACATCGCCGGCGGGGCCATCGCCGGCATCGCCATCGCCTTCATGGCCGGCGTCCTCAGCGAAACCTACGACAAGCTCGACAAATGGGCCAGCGCCCACAATCCCTTCTACGCCCAGCTCACCCCCACCCAGATCTCCCCGGACATCCTGGCGCTCATCCCCTTCGCCATCATGGTTGGCATTCTCTACCTTACCGGACGGGGCAGAATCCTGGCTGGGCCGAAGGTGAAGATATAGCTGGGGAAGACAACCGCCCGCAAAGGTTTGGGAAGAGCACGGCTTCCCGAACCGTCACGCCATGATCCGTTCAACAGAATTCCGCATTTTTGGAATTAACGAATGTTTCGGAAATTATATTTTGTTTTATTATTCGCATCCGTTGTATTTTATATTTACCTGATGCTTCTGCCGGTGGCTGTTTTTGCCGAAGCTGCCGCAGAAGGCGTTTTGGCGGATCCATGGTTTGCGGGAGCAGCATTGGCTTTTCTGGTTTCCGCGCCAGCTCTCGCGTTCTTGAACGCCCGCTCCGGTCGCACTGGTGTCAGAAGCCTCATCGTGGTGCTGGTCGTGCTGGCCGGCTTTTTTCTGCTGAAAAGCTCCGTATATGACAAAACGGGTGGAGGAAAATTTTCATTTGATGTATTTCTGTGGATTTTACCTATTATAGTGATGCAATTTGATCCGGCACGCACACTTGGAAAGGAAAAGTGAACCTCTCCGGCCATGAAGCCCGGATGGTGCCCCGCGTGCTGTAAATTAAAGCTTCTAAAACCCGGCAGGTTGAAGCCTTTTGGCCTTTCAGACAAAACCGGACATGCCGCCCGTCGGTCACTTCAGCCCCAGAAACGCCGCCAGCGACTTGAGCGCGGGAGCGGCGCTGTGGCCGCGCCGGACAGAGCGGTTCACCACCCGGAGCCTCCCGGCGGGGCGGTCGGCTTTGGGGTCGATGTGGCCGGCGATCTCCAAGCCGGAGAGCAGGGGCAGGGCATAGTAGCCCCGCAGGCGTTTTTCCAGTGGGGTGTAGACCTCCCAGATGTAGTCGAAGCCCCAGAGCCGGCTGGCCAGACGGCGGTCGTAGATCAGGGGATCCAGAGGGGCCAGCAGCAGGGGGCGGGTTTCCTCATCCTGAAGCTCTCCGCCCGGTGCATTCAGCAGAGGCACGTCGGCCCTCAGACAGTATAAGTTAGGAATCCCCTCTACGGTCAGAGGCTGCACCAGATCGGAAACCTGTGCCCGCTCGGCGGGGGAAAGCGTCATCAGCCGCCGCTGGCGCAGTTTGAGAAGAGTGATCCAGCGGGCGGTTTCCTCCTCCGTGGGCTCGGGCCGCGCCAGAATGGAGGCGGGAAGCACGTGCTCCGGTAGATCGTAATACCGCCGGTTGGCCTGCCTCCGGGAAATGAGCAGGCGGCCATGGAAAAAGAGTTTGTGTAGGGTAGTTTTCGTCAGCGAAGCCTGCGATCCCCAGCCATGGTCCACGCGCCGGATGTCCGTGTCCGCCAGATCCTCGGAGGACAGCGCGCCGCGTTCCGCTATTTCCCGCAGGATAACCCTGGCCAGCGCCTCCTGCTCCGGCTCCAGCCCTCCGGACCACGAACCCGTGCCCAGCGTCCGCCTCCGCATGGCCGACAGCAGAAAAGGCCAGGCGTCCAACGGCATGGCGGCCAGCACATGGCTGTGCGGCAGGTGGTGCTCAAAGGCGGTGCGGTCCTCCGCTGCCAAGGGAGCCTCCGCCGGGCCATGAAGCAGCCGCATCAGCCCGCCTTCCCGGTAATCCGCCACCCGGTTCCGGAGGATCAGATCGTGCATGCGCCCGCAGACATTGATGGGATCGATCTGGATGAACCCATGATGCTCCAGCGCTGCGGCCGCATCCGGCAAAGGCCGCGCCAGCCGCACCGCCCGGCGGTGGAGCAGGTGGGCTTCGGAAAGTGACAGGGATATGGGCTGGGGCAGGCTCACATTCGGCACGTGGCTCGTTTCAGCGGCGCGGGCAAGCTCTTCATGCGCCTTTGGAGCCAATTTGAGGCCCGCCTTATCTGCTTGGCCGTAAATGGAGTCAGGGCAGGGAGACAATCACCCGGTAAAAGGCGCGGCCTGCCGGGGGGGCGGGGTCGGTCAGCTCCAGGACTCCGTCCGCAATGACAGGCCCGACGGACGCCACAGAGATCCAGAATCCGGACGCCGTGGCGGGGTTGCTGCTCCGGACGAGTTGATAGGCACGGCCCACCCTCCCGGGCATCGTGAGGGTGAAAGCCTCACCCTGTCTGCGGGCCGAGAATACTTTGAAGGTGTCCCCCCCGTCCTTCGGCAGAGTGCCGGCGGTGAATTCCTCCAGATTGGGGCTGCCGTCCCCGTCCGGATCGCTGGTGTCAGCGGCGTCGCGGGCGTTCTCCACCGTGCCGAAATGGGCAAGTCTCCACTGCTGAATGGAGACTGTATCGGGGCCCGTGGCGGTTTGGAAGATGTAGGCCGCACCGGCATCCAGGGCATTGTTGTCGGACTGGTCGCCGCCTATGCCTGTGGACGCGCTGGATTCGCCGGAGGCTCCGATGGCGATGGTGTCACCGGAAACAGCGGTGGCACGCCCAAAGTGGTCGCCAATTTCGGAATTGGAGGCTTTCAGCAAGGTATGCTGAATCCAGGTTGCCCCGCTCCGCTGGAAAACATACGCCATCTCACCGGCAGGAGGTCTGTGGGCTCCGGCAACAGCGGTGTCTCCGGAAATGGACACGTTCCATCCAAACGAGCCCCCGCTGATCCCGGTGGATAAAGTGCCGTTCGTGGCTTTCAGGTAGGCCTCCTGGCTCCAGTCAGAACCGGTCCGGACAAAGATATAGGCGGCGCCTGAATCGTAATAGCTGTTGTCCGTCTGATTGCCATTGACGCCGGTGGCTCTGCTGCGCTCATAGGGCGCGCCAATGATGATGGTATTTCCGGAAATGGCGGCTGAATGGCCGAAAGTGTCATCGCGGTCAGTATTGGAGGCTTTGAGGTAGGCCTGCTGGCTCCAGGTGAAGCCGGTTTTGACGAAAACATAGGCGGCGCCTGAACCGATGCCGCTGTTGTTCGTCTGGATGCCATTGACGCCGGTGGCATTGCTGTCCTCTCCGGGAGCGGTGACCACCAGCGTAGTGCCGGAGATTCCGACACAGTGACCGAACTGATCCTGGTAGGCGGTATTGGAGGCTTTGAGCCAGGCGGACTGTCTCCAGACCCTGCCCGTGCGCTCAAAGACATACACGGCTCCGGAGTCGTAATAATTGTTGCTGGTTTGATCCCCGTTCACTCCGGTGGCATGACTGTCCTCCAGGCGGGCTCCCACTGCGGCAGTATTCCCGGAAATGGACACGGAATTTCCGAAAAAGTCGCCGGTCCCGGTGTTGGAGGCCTTCAGATAGGCCTGCTGGGTCCAGACACCCGCCGCTCGGGTGAAAACATAGGCGGCTCCGGACTTTGGCGCCTGGTCATTGGACTGATCCCCATTGAAGCCGGTGGCGGCGCTGCCCTCCCCGGAGGCTCCGACAATGATGGTGTCGCCATCAATCGACACAGTGATCCCGAAGTGATCCCCGGAGCCGGCGTTGGAGGCCTTTAGTCGGGCCTGCTGAATCCAGCCGGTTTCCGATTTCACAAATACGTAGACAGCGCCGGAGTCCTGAAGGGTGTCGTCCTCCCCGGTGCCGGAACTGTCCTCATTGGGGGCTCCGACCACCAAAGTGTCGCCGGACACCGCGGTGCAGTCGCCGAAAAAATCCTCTCTGCCGCTGTTGGACGCCTTTATATAGGCCTGTTGGGAGAATGCGGCTGGAGCGACGCCGGTTCCGGTGAGATTCAGACGGTAAGGCTCCGGCAGCGGCCCGCTGGAGACCACGTTTATCCCGGCGTTCATGGGACCTGCCTCCCCGGGACTGAATAACACGGTGAAGGACGCGGTTTTCCAAGGAGCAATCGTGTCGGGAATGGAGTCTCTTTTCAATGAGAAAGCCATGGAACTGCCGGCTGAGAGTGAGACCGCCATGCTTTGAGGGACATCGCCGGTGTTCAGGATGGAGAAAACCTGGGTGATCGTGCTCCCGGCAAGGCCTGTGCCCATATTCAGAATGTCATTTTCCTGGACTGGCGCATCGCCGCGCAGAACGACGAAGGGTCCGTTGAGACTGTCAAGGATGAGGCACCGGCGGTTATGCCAGAGGGGAAATGTGAATCCGGTGCGGCCGTCGGATATGAGGAGAATCAAATCGGCAGGCCCGCCAAACCCGGCTCCGCTCGTGGCGGGGGCGTTGCCTTCGAAAATAACACGCACCAAACCGGAGCAACCCGCGAAGACATTGCCTGACATGGATTTCACGCTGGCTGGAATCGTGATGCTGTCCGGAAGGCTGCAGCCGAAGAAGACGGAATCCCCAATGGCGATGACACCGTCGGGAATTCTGATGTCGGTCAGTCGGCTGCAGCCAGCGAAGGCATAATCCCCGATGGTGGTGACGCTTTCCGGAATTATTTTGCCGGTCAGACCGCTGCAGCCGGAGAAAGCGTGTTCTCCAATGGAGGTGACACCGTCCGGAATTCTGATGCTGGTCAATTGGCTGCAGCTGGAAAAAGCGCCGCTTCCGATGGCGATGACACTGTCCGGAATCGTGATGCTGATCAAACTGCTGCAGTCTTGGAAGATCCAAGGCTCAATGGAGGTGATACCGTCAGGAATGGTGACGCCGGTCAGACGGCTGCAGCCAAGAAAGGCGGAATATCCAATCGAGGTGACACTGTCAGGAATCGTGATGCTGGTCAGACTGTTGCAGCCAAGGAAGGTGCCAACTCCAATGGAGGTGACACCGTCCGGAACCGTGACGACGGTCAGCCCGCTGCATTCGGAAAAGGCGTAAGCTCGGATGGAGGTGACCACTTCCGGAATGGTGACGCTTGTCAGACTGCTGCATTGATAGAAGGCGTAAGCTCCGATGGAGGTGACCACTTCCGGAATGGTGACGCTTGTCAGACCACTGCATTGGGAGAAAGCGTAAGCTCCGATGGAGCTGACACTGCCCGGAATCATTTTGCCGGTCAGACTGCTGCAGCCGGAGAAGGCGTGTTCTCCGATGGAGGTGGCCCCTTCCGGAATCCTGATGCTGCTCAGACGGCTGCAGCCGGCGAAGGCATAATCCCCGATGGTGGTGATTCCGTCCGGAAGGGTGACGCCGGTCAGATCGGTGCAGTCCTGGAAGATCAATGGTTCGATGGATCGGACACCGTCGGGAATCCTGACGCTGGTCAGGCTGTCACATCCAAGGAAGGCGGAATATCCAATCGAGGTGACACTGTCCGGAATGGTGATGCCGGTCAGACCGATACATCCAAGGAAGGCGAAAGCTCCAATGGATTTGACACTGTCCGGAATTGTGACGCTGGTCAGACTGCTGCATTTGGAGAAAGCGTAAATTCCAATGGAGGTGACACCATGGGGAATGATTATTTCCGAGAGGTTATTTTTTTCCAGGAAAGATTCAGTACCGAGGGCCGTTACAGGCAGTTCATCTAACCTGTCAGGAATGACAAGCCTGGCCGCACTGCCGGTGTAGCCGGTGATGGTGGCGGTGCTTCCGATACGGATGAAGGTGAAATCGCCGGATTGCTCGCCCTTTAAGCAGGGCGTGAAGCAAAGAAAAAGGAGGAGGGCGGGGACCGCCACACTCCCCGGACGCATGAGGCCGGGGAAAATTTTTGGCAGGCAGAAGAAAAGGGACATGGGGGGAAACAGATATCAGGGCGGGAGAAGGAGCTTGGGCTGATGCGAGGGAGACAGCAGCTGGAAAAGAGATTCTGCGTCTGGATTAACGGAATGTTCAAAAGTGAAAAACCGCACATTAACCCGTGATCCGCTTCCACGCAAAACTCCTTTTGTGGCGCAGCGGATTTTTGCACTCTGTTTGAGTCCGATTGCCGCCGGTGTCGCTGATAGACAGGCTGCCTGCCGCCCCGCCGCATCCGGGTATACACTCCTTGCTTTTCCCGCTCTGACGGAGGAGCCAGCCTGATTTTCGGAACGAAACTTCCTAAAGATTCGCCACCTGCACCTGCATCAGCCGCCCGCCCGCATCCGGGCTCAGCAAAATCTGATGGCCCTCCCGCAGCTCGGTCATGGAGTTGGGCGGAATCGGGGTGTTGGTGGTCAGTTCCCGCATGGCGGGCAGCCGCCGGTTGATGAGATGCCATTTGCCGGCCCAGCTCGTATTTGCAGATCTCCGCCCCGGTAAGCTGGTCATAGATGCGGATGAAGGAATTCCGCACCTGCCCGAAGTTCTGCCGTCTGGCCTCGAAATTATCAATCGTGACCGTGAAGATGATCTGCTCGATCCTGGGATCAACCAAGGCCAGCTCCACCTCCAAGGTCTCATCGTCGCCGCTGGAGTTGCCTCCCGTGCAGTCATCCCCGGAGGATTTGATGCCTTTGTCCGGGGATTCCGGGTTGTTGTAGAACACAAAAAAGGCGGAGGACGGCACTTGGCCATCGGCTGCGGTCATGAAGGCGGAGGCGTCCAGATCATAGTCGTGCGAGGAGGCGCTGGGATTCGGATCCCATCCGAGACCGACGCAGATTTTCTGGAGACCAATGTCAACACGCTGACCTTTGTGAGATTAATAAGCATACTGCCGGATATTTAAAGAGGGATTAACAAAAATTCAAGCGCCGGACCCGGCGGTTTTATTCTGAAAAAGCCCGATAAGGAGCCGGAAAGGCCAAGCCAGAATGCCCAGAATGGTGCCCGTGATCAGGGAATAAATTTTCAAGGGAAACCGGGCCGCTTTGAGGACCGGATCGGCAAGCTTCTGAAAGCCCGTCGGGGATTCAACGATTTTTTTGGGGCGGGGCTCATAGAGCAGTGTCAGGACGATGATGACGATGATGCCCAAGAATTTCTGAAAGGCGCTGACGTGGATGGACGGCTGAAGCAGCTCCACGATCAGAATACAGCCCACAAACCCGATCAGCAGAAAGGCCGTGTGCTCCAGAATGGGAAACCGTGTGATCAGCCGGATGCAGTATCCCGCCAGAAACCGGAGCGCCAGTATCCCAATGAAAACCCCCGCGCACACCACCCACAGGCGCGTGTCGATGGCCACGGCGGCGACCACATTGTCCACACTGAGGGTGAGGTCCAGAATCTCAATGGCCAGCACCGTCATCCAGAATCCCCGGCGCTTTTTGCCACCCTCCGCGTCATCATCATCCCCGCCCCCCTCCTTCCCTCCGCTGAAGTGCGAGGCCATCAGATGGATCAGATAGGCGGCTCCCACGATTTTCAGCCACGGGTTCGCAATGATCCAGGCGGCCCCCCACATGCAGAGGCCCCGGAATCCGTAGGCTCCGATAATACCGTATCTCAAAGCCTTTTGCTGCTCCGCCTCCGGAAGATGCCCGGCCAGCGCGGCGATGGCCAGCGCATTGTCCACGGACAGCAGGCCCTCGATAATGACAAGGGAGAGGATAACAGGCAGAGCAGTGGAGATATCGCTCCAGCCGGGCAGGACGATGGCCAAAACAGGGATTGCGTCAAACATGGGAATGATTTCCGCATGATGGTTATGGCATAAAATGAATTTAAAAATGAAAATTTATAAATATTAATATGGGGTGCGTTGCCATAGGTTGAGCGGCTCGGTGGAACAGCCGTCCGGCTGCCCCGCCCGTTGCCGCTGCTTTTGCAGTTTTCAGAGCTTGGAAATCCAAAGCCTTATAGCATCCGTCTTTCGGAATTTGGCGAGGCTGCTCCGGACTCTGACAGCTGGAACTTCCGTGCTGTATTAAAGGAATACGGTTTGTGTATGCATGGCATCCGGGAAGAACGGAATGCTGGAAAGACCGGTTCTCCAGCACCGGGCCGGATGCCCAGGGGAGACAGCCGTTTCACATGGTTATCCAGCCGGCTTGCGCCGCATTCCAGTCCGGGTGTCAATCAGGCAGTTGACAGGGACGGCCGCTACAACGGAATCAGCTTCGGCTGGCACCCCAAGCTGGCGAGCGTGGCGCTGATTTCCGGCAGGTAATTGCTGTTGGCCACGAGGATGACGGGAATGGTTTTCACCTCCGGGGACTGCGGGGCGATCACGCGGATACCGGTGCCGGGCAGGAACATGCCCTGTTTGGAGGGATTGGAGTCGATGACAAATGCCGGCGGAGACTCCGTCAGCGCGTTGCCCAGCGACACTCCCTTGGCACCGGCGCCCCAGATCGCCCAGCCGCCGGCGGCACCGGCCTGGGCCAGTTTTTCAGTCACATCGCGCCGGGAGGCACTGAGGGCTCCGGCCAGGGTCTCCAGCTGTCCGGGCACCGGCTCCTGTCCGGGGTGGTCTGTTTTTCCACCGGGGGCAGGACGGATTTCCAGTGCCTGATACTGGCCGCCGAAAATCAGCCGATGGTCCAGCACTGCAAACCCCGCCAGCTCCGCCAGCCGCCGCAGGTTGTTCATAGGAAAATAATTGCAGTGCTCGTAAAAAACATCCCAGAACGCCTGATGCTCCACGATCCACTCCAGCGCCGGCGTCTCAATATAAACGGGCGCACCGCCGCCGGCCTCGGAGATGCCGTGCAGCAGCTTCATGAAATCCCCGATTTGGGGAACGTGCTCCACCACGTGCCGGCAGATGATGAGGTCCAGTTTGCCGGTCACATCCTCCGGAGTGACATACCGCTGGAAGAAAGTGATGCCGCCATCCTCCGTGAGGCCGGGATGCTCGCAGGAGGTGTCGTAGCCCAGTCCCTGCGCCCCGGCGCGGCGGCACAGGATTTGAAGAAAATCCCCTTTGCCGCAGCCCACCTCCAACACGGTTCCCCTTGTGGTAAGATATTTTCCGGTCAGGGAATCCGCAGTGTCCTGCAGCATGCCGAGAAAGCCCGCCGAGAAATTCTGGCGGTTCTCATAACGCTCGTCATACGGGATGGCGGCCGCGTCCAGAATGGCGTTGAAAACGAGGCCGCAGGTGTTGCATTCCCTCAGGTGCAGATCCCGCCGGGGAACGTTTTGGGCCTCCTGGGCGGAGCCGAAGCGGTAATTCAGAATGACGGGCTGCGCAGCCAGAAAAAGGCTGCCTCCAAGGCTTGAACCGCCGCAGCCTGGACACTGCGTCAGAGCGGGCGGGGAAGGGCTGGTGGCGGAGGACACGGCGCTCCCTAGGATGCCGGTCCCACCCTGTCAATAAGGAATCCTTCCCGGTGCGGGAGCAGTGGTATGAAGGCCGGGGGCACCCCTTTCATCCGTGGGTTTCCCCGCTCATGGCACCCGGCGGCGGCGCGCCGGGAATGCTGTTGTGTTTGCGGAATTCCGCCCCACTCTCAGGGGAATGGATTACGATTGGAGCAGCCTTGAGGAACTGCGGAGCACTTATCTGGACGGCACCGCGGGAAAAGCGGATTACTGGTCGGGAGAGACGCTGCTGGCGGGATATGATGTCACCTTTGCCCGGCGGATCGCCTGGAAATGGCACTTTGTGTTTCAGGATCTGGCACGGCTGGGTTGGACGCCCCCGCCGGAGTGCCCGGTGCTGGACTGGGGCTGCGGAACCGGAGTGGCCGTGCGTGAGTTTCTAAAGGCTTGGCCGGAGGCGGGCGGGGCGGGGGTGCGGCTGTTTGACCGGTCCCCGAAAGCCATGCGGTTTGCCTCCGGGGCCGTCAGCCGGGAGTTTCCCGATGTGAATGTCAGCCTGGGCGTGCCCACGGAAGACGGATTCATTTTGCTCCTCAGCCATGTGCTGACGGAGCTCAGCGATCCTGCTGTGGCGGAACTTCAAAAGCTGGCGGAACGCGCCTCGGCGGTGCTGTGGGTGGAGCCGGGCACCAGCGCCGCCAGCCACCGGCTGGTGCAGGCACGCGAAAAACTGCGCGCCACCTTTTACCCCGTGGCACCCTGCACGCACTGTGAGGGCTGCGGACTGCTGGCCCCCGGTCATGAGCAGGACTGGTGTCACTTTTTCGCCACGCCTCCCAGCGAGGTCTATACGGACGGGGAATGGGTGCGGTTCGGGCGTGAGATGGGGATCGATCTGCGCTCGCTGCCTCTGAGCTACCTGGTGCTGGACCGCCGTGCGCCCGCATCCGCCACATCCCTGCCGGATGGAACGGTCCGCGTGGTGGGACGCCACCGGCTTTACAAAGGGCATGCCCAGCTGGATGCCTGTGATGCCTCCGGAGTCCACGAGCGCCGCTTCACCAAACGCACGGATCCCGCCTTCTTCCGGGCCATGAACAAGCACCGCACCGGCACGCTCCAGCAATGGACCTTGGACGGGAATGAGGTCACATCGCTGAAAGAGCTGTGAGGGTGCCGGGCAGGCGGACGGTGCCAATGGCCGGGTGCGGCATCAGGTGATTTTGGGCCCTGTCACCGCGGTCAAGGATCAGACCCACGCAGATCAGCCGTGCGGAGCGAGGGAGTCGCTGGACAGAGCCATGCCGGCCACGCGGAACCCCATTTCCCAGCCTCCGCAGTCAGCCTGCCCAGTGGTTCACAGCGCATTGACGCAGTGGGCCCATTCATCTACTCTGCCACTGTGAGCACCAAGCAAATCAACCTCCGTGAGTTTTGTGAGCATGCTCAGGACACACTTCAGGAAATGGAGAAAAACCAAGTCCTCCTCGAGCTTGTGCGCGATGGCGAGGTCATCGCTTATGTATCCCCCGCCGCCAAACCAAAAGGGAACACCAGCACGATGGCGGACTGGCTCGGCACAGGAGCGGGTTTCCAATTGGCTCCCGGATGCAGCTTGGAGGATCCCGCCTTTGAGCCGGGGGATTGGGAGGATTTTGCGGACTCGGACGACTGACATTGCATTCTTTCATGCAGTATCTGCTAGACACCAACGCGTGGCTTCGCTGGTTTCACAGGCCCCATGAGCTTTCCCATTCCGTCCGCCAGTTGTTGAGCGCACAACAATCGGTGGCCCTCTCTCTCGCCCATGAGCATCGTCGAGGTCGCTCAGAAGCATGATAAAGGAAAACTCGCCCTCCCCCTTCCGCTGCGGCAGTGGGTAATCCAATCGCTCCCCGCGGGCTGGGTCCATCTTCTGCCGATCACTGCCGAAGTCGCCCTTCGCGCCTATGCCTGGCCTGTGGATTTTCATGTTGATCCCGCGGACCGCCTGATTGCCGCCACCGCCGTGGAAAACCATCTCATCCTCGTGACCTCCGATGAGAAGCTTCTGGCAAGGGCCGACCTGAAAACAGTTTCCACCCGCTGACCACGCATGCCGTCAGCCATTGGTCCGCCAATGGCCCACCCTGCACCCTCACGCCACCACCTGCCGGATCACATTCCCCTCCACATTGGTCAGGCGGCGCTGGATGCCGTTGTGCTCGAAGGTCAGGCGCTCGTGATCCAGGCCGAGCAGGTGCAGGATGGTGGCGTTGAAGTCGTAGAGCGGGTGGATGTCCTGCACCGCCTTCTGGCCCAGTTCATCGGTGACTCCGTGGCTCACGCCGGGCTTCACCCCGGCTCCGGTGAGCCAGCAGGTGAAGCCGTCCGGATTGTGGTCGCGGCCTTTGGCTCCTTTCTGGAAGAAGGGCATGCGCCCGAACTCCGTGCACCAGACCACAAGGGTGTCCTCCAGCAGGCCCCGCGCCCGCAGGTCGCGGATCAGGGCGGCGGCGGGCTGGTCGAGGATCTCCGCATGGACATCATACTGCTCCTTCAGGGCGCTGTGACCGTCCCAGTTGAGCTTGCCGCCGCTGGCGTAGGCTCCGTTGAAAAGCTGCACGAAGCGCACGCCCTTCTCGATCAGCCGGCGGGCGAGGATGCAGTTTTTGGCGAAGGCGGCCTTGTCAGGATTCCCGGTGTCGTCCGCGCCGTACATGCGGAGGATGTGCGCGGGTTCGGTGCCGAGGTCGCCGATGCCGGGCACGCTGAGCTGCATGCGGGCGGCCAGTTCATAGCTGGCGATGCGGGCCGCCAGCTTGCTGTCGCCGGGATTGGCCTCCAGATGGCGGGCGTTCATCCGCTGCAGCAGCGAGCGCCCGGCGTGGTCGGCGTCGCTGGAGACACCGGGGGCCGTCAGATGCCTGACAGGATTTTTCGAGCTGAGGGTTGTGCCTTGGAACGCCGCCGGGAGAAAGCCGGGCCCCCAGTTGTTCGACCCGTTCTGAGGCACCCCGCGGGGATCGGGAATGGCGACGTAGGAGGGCAGTTCCTGGCTTTCGCTGCCCAGCGCATAGGTCACCCACGATCCCAAGGACGGAAAGCCGTCCAACACAAAGCCCGTGGACAGGAAGTTCTCGGCGGGTCCGTGGGTATTCGACTTGCTGGTCAGGGAATGGACGAAGGCGATGTCATCCGTCAGCCCGGCGAGGTGGGGGATGAGGTCGGACACCATCTTGCCCGTCCGGCCGCGCGGGCGGAATTCATACTGCGGCCGGGCCAGATTGCCGGCGGGCCCTTGGAAGGTCACCGCCGGTCCGTTGGGCAGCGGCTTGCCGTCCCATTTGATCAGCTCCGGCTTGTAATCCCAGGTCTCCAGCTGGCTCACGGCCCCGGCGCAGAAGATCACCACCACGTTTTTCGCTTTTCCCGCAAAATGGCCTAGTCTCGGCGCATAGGGTCTGGCGGAATCGATGACCGGGCCGTCGCCGCCGATGTGGCCGCCCTCCGCCAGAAGCCCGTCCAGCCCCAGCAGATTGGTCAGCGCGATGGATCCCAGCGCGGTGGCGCTGCTCGACAGGAAGCGCCGGCGGCTGAGCAACGCCTGTCCGGCGCTGGAGAGGAGTTCGGCGTGGTGGGTCATGGCGGGAAGAGAAACTCGTTGCTGTTGAACAGGGCGCGGCAGAGCAGGGCCAGCCCGTGCCGGCTGACGACCGTCGAGGCATCCTCCAGCTCCGCGCCGGTGGGCGCGCGGCTAAGCGCCAGTTGCCAGGCGCGCGTGACCTGCCGTGAAATGTCACCGCCCGCCTCCCTGATGATCCGGGCGGCAAAGGCCTCGGACTGCTCCAATGTGAACCGGCTGTTGAAGAGATTGAGCGCCTGGATGGGCGTGGTGGAGGCGCGGCGGGCGGCGGTGCTCTGGCCGGCGTCCGGACAGTCGAACGCGCCAAAGACAGCCTCGGTCTCGCGCCGGACCTTGTGCGCGTAGATCATGCGGCGCAGGCCGTCGCCCGTGAATGTCTCCACGGGGTTGAACCCGCTGAGCCCGCCGCGCTGGTTGAAGAGGTCGTAGCCGGGACCGTGCATTTTCAGATTCAGCAGGCCGTTGATGGCCAGCATGGAGTCGCGGATGGCCTCCGCCTCCAGACGCCGGGAGGGGAAGCACCACAGCAGGCGGGCCTCCGCATCGACAGCGGCGGCGGGACTGCCCAGACTGGAGCCCGGACCGCTCTGCCCGTAGGTGCGGGACAGCACCATCAGCCGGTGCATGTGCTTCACGCTCCAGCCGCTGCGGATGAATTCGCCAGCCAGCCAGTCAAGGAGCGCGGGGTGCGTGGGCGGCATCCCGTTGTTGCCGAAATCGCTGGGGGTCTGAACCAAGCCGGTGCCGAAGTGGCCCTGCCAGAGGCGGTTCACCATCACGCGGGCGGTGAGGGGATTCTCGGGACTGGCGATCCAGCCGGCAAGCGCCTGCCGGCGCTGCCGCTCGGGCGTGTCCCTTGCGAGGACGAGATCCCCCAAGGCGGCGGGCACGGCGGGCGGCACCTCCTCCCCCGGCTGTTCGGGATCGCCGCGGTTCAGCAGATGGATTTCATCCGGCTTGCGGAAAATGCCCGCAAAGACCTGCTGTGCGATGGCGGCAGCCCGCAGGGTGGCCTCCAGCGGTTCCTTTTCACGGATCAGTCGGCCCGCCTCCGCAGCCTCCTCCGCTCCCAGCCCGCCGGTGGTGAACACCCAGGGCTTTTCATCCTTGGGGTCAAATCTCCGACGGTCCTCCGCGTCGGCGACGGCTTTCCATTCCCCTGAGGCATCGGCCACTTCTATCAGATAGTCGAGAGCCAGACGGTCGGTGAACTGCTCCTGCCGGTCGCGGCCCCAGAGCACGCGGTCAATGGACTCCTCCTGCGCGAACTCCACGGTCACCCGGCCTTTGCCGGTTTCATTTCCCATCCAGCTGCGGGCGTTGCCGTATTCGCCGTCGTTGAGGAATTTCAGACTGTGCCGGTCCGCCACCTCGGTGCTCCCGGAGGCACTGACCACCGCCCCGGCCCTGGCCAGCGCCACATTGGCACCGGCGACGGAGAGCACCTCCAACTCGTCCAGACAGGGCTCCAGGTTGTTGGTGGCACGGATGGTGAAGCGCAGACGCCTGGCTTTCACCGGCGCGAACCGGTCCACGTTTTCCCGGGCATTGATCATCGGGCGCCCGGCACCGCCTCCCGCCAGGGGAATAAAGCGGGTAAGCTCCCGGCTGATGCGGGCCAGTTGAAGTTTGGCTGCTTCCGCCTTCCGGCGCGCGGCTTCGGCCTCCGGGGTGCGGAGCTCCCGGTCCTCATATTCCACCCCAGCGACAAAGGCCTGCATGGCGTAGTAGTCCCGGGCGGTGACGGGGTCGAATTTATGATCATGGCAGCGGGCGCAGCCGATGCTGAGGCCGAGGAAGGTCTGACCGATGTTGTTCACGATCTCATCCAGCGCATCCTGCCGGGCCAGCCGCTTCGACGGCTCGTCCTGACCGATCTGTCCGGGCAGCAGCACCGAGGCCGTCACCAGAAAACCCGTGGCTGCGTCCTTTCCGAGCGTGTCCCCCACGATCTGCTCCCGGATGAACCGGTCATACGGCGTGCCGGCATTGAAGGCATCGATCACATAATCCCGGTAGGGCCAGGCATTCGGGCGCTCGGTGTTGACCTCGAATCCGTGGGTGTCCGCATACCGCACCACATCCAGCCAGTGCTGCGCCTGGCGCTCGCCGTAGCGCGGGCTGGCCAGCAGGCGCTCCACCACACGTTCCATCGCGCCGGGCTGCGTGTCTTTGACGAAATCCGCCACATCCTCCGGAATCGGCGGCAGGCCGGTGAGGTCGAAGGTCACGCGGCGCAGCCACGCGGTGCGGTCCGCCGGCGGTGAAAAGGCGAGACCTTTTTGCCGCAGGGAGGCTTCAATAAAGGTGTCGATCGACACTGGCACGGAGGATGATGGACCACCGGGCCCGGTTGGCGGCGGCGTCGCGGGCATGGCGGGCGGGGCCGGGTTTGCCGCCAGAGGCTTGAAGCTCCAGTGGTCCCGTTTGTCCTTCAGTCTCACCGCGTCCCCCGGCCACACCGCTCCCTCATTGATCCAAGTAGTCAGGATGCCAATCTGCGCGGGCGAAAGACCCTCACCATCCGGAGGCATCCTCTCCTCCTCATCCGCACCGGCGGCGGTGACGAGGTGAATGAGCCGGCTTTCCCCCGCCTTCCCCGGAAGGATGTCCGGCCCATGCCTGCTGCCGCCCTTCAAAGCCTCCGGCCCGATATCCAGCCGCAGTCCCCCCTTCTGCTTTTTCTCCCCGTGGCATTCATAACAGTGATTTTGAAAAATCGGCCGCACGTCCCGGACAAAATCCACCGTCCCGGCTTCCGCCGCCCACGCCAGCCCCGCCATCCAGAGGAACACGGAAAGCAGGACGGGCTGGCAACGGAAGGTCACAGACGGCGGCAGGCGGACGGGCATGGATACCGTGCTTATACGCGGTTCCGGCGGTGAAACTCGCAGGCACTTTGGAGAGAGGCTAAAGGGCTCAGGAGAGCCGCCGGGGATTTCTGTGCTGGAATTGGGAATCCAAGTTTTGGGATTTGATAGTTGAAAACCCTCAACCTCCCCCCACCCTCCGGGCGGTGGGCAGAAGATCCCGGATGCGGGTGAAAATCTCCGGAGGGAAACCCAGAGCGCGCTTGGCCTGATAGTCGCGCTCCAGCATGTTGGGCTCATCGCGCAGGAAGCGGGCCTGGACAGAGGTGATGAGGCCGCGCAGGCGGGCCCAGAGGGGCTGGATTGGGACGGGGAAATCGCTGCCGTGAAGAAGACGGCTGTGGTATTGCGGCAGGTGGAGGAGGCGGGTCAGGCCGGCGCTGCGGAGAGGGAGATTGAGGGCGCTGAGGTCACCATAAAGATTGGGCCAGCAGTCCATCATTTGAAGCAGGAGGGACAGGTAATCCGGATCGCCGAGGCCGCTTTTGGTGGCGCAGTGGGCGGCGATGACATTGACCCCGCACTCCAACGGCAGTTGGAGCCCGGCGGGGCTGGCGTGGGCGGGCTGATACTGGGGCACGGTGTGCTCGCCTCCGGTGTGGGCCAGCAGCGGCAGCCCAGCCTCGGCCAGGCGCTCCCAGAAGCGGCGGTAGGCCGGGCGGGAGCAGTCGATGTTCTGGCAATTGGGCAGGATTTTCAGCATGACCGCACCCTGCGCCACACAGCGGTCCAGTTCATCCATGGCATCGGCCCGCGCCGGATGGATGGACACGGCGGGAAGAAAACCGGGATGGGCGGCGGCAAGATCAAGGACATAGCGGTTGGGCACATGAAGGGAGCCGAAGTCCAGCCGTCCGCCTTTTTCGTCGTAAACCTCCTCGTGGGCGAGAATCACCAGATGGCTGAGGGAGGACGACTCCAGCCACCGGGCCAGCAGGTCCGCGTAGACGGCATCGAATTCCGGGGCATCCCAGCGGGTTTTCAGTCCCAGCTGGCGCAGCATGAAATCCGCCATCCACTGACGGGACTTCGACATTTTCAGCCAGCAGCCGCTGCCGGCTTTTCCATTGCCGACCACATGCACGTGCATGTCCACGGGGCCTTGCGGAGGTCTGACAGTGGAGGAGGCGGCGGGGGAGACATTGCCGGGACGGGTCCCCGCGTCCGGACGGGCGGCATTGGAGTGGGTGGTGGTGGACATGCGGTCAAAACCTGCGCCTTTCCCGCAGCGGGAAAACCGGAAACTGACCGCCCCCAGGGAAAACCGCCGTCAGTCAGTTGGCGAGATGTTTGGAGGGATCGTAAAAGATGCGCACATCCGCGCGGGTGGTGCCCAGCAGGGACTGGGCGCGCTTGAGGGCATTGCGGGTGGAGAGATTGGGGTTCTGAGCGGAGCCGATAAAGAGGTTTTCGCGTCCGATGACGGGGATCATGCCGGCATTGCGCAGCACACGGTAAACCTCCTTGCTCAGCCCGCTGATGATGAGGTGCCGTTCATGCCCGCGCAGGAACTCCACCAGTTCCTCCAGCGCCATCACGCTGGTGGCGTCGAGATGGCGGGCATTTTTCATGCGCAGGATGATTACCCGCAGCTGGGGATCGGCGGCGGTCTGCTGGATCTGAGTGCGGAACAGCTCGGCGGCTCCGAAAAACAGGTCGCCCTCCACATGCACGATGGAGATGGCGGGGTTCTCCCGGTGCCGGCTGCCGGGGCGCTCGGTCAGCATGCCCTCCGGGGAGAATTCATACTCCACCAGACTGGGCCGGGAAGCCTTACGCAGATAGAGCACGATACTGGTGGCCACGCCGACAAAAATGGCCACATACAGCGGCATCAGCAGGCTGCTCAGGAAGGTGACCACGACTGTGATGGCGTCGCTGCGGGTGGCCCGCAGGCAGATGCGCAGGTGCACGGGCTGGATGACGGAGAGGGTCAGGCACATGATCAGCGCCGCCAGCGCGGGGCGGGGGATCAGCGGCACTACATTCCCCAGAGCCAGCGCCCCCGCTGCGCAAAGCAGCCCGCAGAGCAGACTGCTGATCTGGGTGCGGGCTCCACTGGTGAAATTGAGCACACTGCGGGTCAGGCTGCCGCTGACGGGAAGGCCGCCGAGGAA
The DNA here is from genome assembly GCA_028293125.1 of Verrucomicrobiales bacterium. GTDB lineage: Bacteria > Verrucomicrobiota > Verrucomicrobiia > Verrucomicrobiales > V1-33 > CAIZWU01. The sequence continues at coordinate 30,313 of JAQGPJ010000038.1, forward strand.
AACGCTGCCCAGATTGGCCATGCCGCAGCCGAACATGTCCTGATTCAGGTCCGGACGGTCACCGCTTTTGCCGGCCAGGGATTTGGTCATGACGGAATTCTCCAGCGCCGCCAGAAACGCCACGGCCAAGGCCGGGCCGATGAGCAGGGAAATGCGATCGTAGGTGGCGGCATCCATGAAATCCGGGAACGAGGGCTTCAGTTCGCTGAGCGAAAAAGCGTGCAGCCGGGCCACCCGCCAACCATGGAAATCCATGAAGGCCGCCAGCCCCGACGCCATCACCAGGGTGATGGCGAAGCAGGGCAGGCGTTTCAGCCGTTTGCTCCGCGTCAGCAGGAAGTAAATCAGAATGGACGCGCCAGCGATCAGGGGGCTGGGCAGGGTGGCCTGACGCAGTCCCTTCACGGACTCCACCATCAGGGTGATGAAGGTCTGCGCGCGCCCGTGCGAGGGCTGGTGCGGGATGCCCAGGGCCTCCGGCAGCTGGCTGGCCATGATCAGCAGCGCCGCGCCGGTGAGATAGCCCACGATGACACTCCGGCTGATGTACTGGATCAGGTCCGCCATCCGCAGCAGGGCCCCCGCGGTCAGCGCCAGCGCGGCGATCAGGGTCAGGATCGGCAGCAGCACCGGCCGGTCCACCGCGCTGAAGGCCGCAAGGGAGCTGAACACCATGAGCGCCGTGGCGTTGGTCGGGCCCAGATTGGTGTGCCGGGAGTGGGCAAAGACCGGTCCCAGCAGCGAGCCGATGGCCGCGCACAGAATGCCCGTGGCCTCCACCGGCAGTCCGGCGATCATAGCACAGGCCATGCCCTGGGGAATGGCCAGCAGCGCCACATTCACGGCGGCCTTGCTGTCGGCGGCGAACTGCCCCGCCGTGTATTTCCGCAGCCGGTCCCCCAGAGGGAACAACCTCACGCGGCGGGAGATGCCGCCCAAAAGAATAAGGTGGCCGCCTGCGGGAACCGAGGCGGAAGGGGACTCAATCGGAGGCTGGGAGGGCACGGCGGCAAAGGCGCGGGAAACACCCGCATCCCCCAATAACCACTGCCGGCCCGCCCGCAAAGCAAATCATTTGCCACAATAATCCAAATAAAACCACCCGCCCGGCTGTCACGCCAGGCATTGATCTTTGCAGCATCCCGGGCCTTCCGTGATCCCGGGAATTCAGTGGTCAAACCTTCGGGACGGCCATGGAGCGGACAAGGGCGGTTTCAGATCCTGAATCTCAAATTTGAAACTCCCGCAGCCGCCGTGGCAGGCCATCAGGCTTTGCGGCGTCCTCCGGCTGCGGAGGTCGGGTTCGAATTCATCCTTAGCTTTCTGAAGAGTGAATCCTGCCAAGGCGGAGGTGCCGACCGGTCCATCGGCAATACGGTGCCCGAGGCCCCGGTCACTTCGTCGTGGCAACGGTTGAGGGCACCGGAACCGTTCCCGCTTTTCCGGGAGCAGTTGGCCCGCCAAGAGCGGTGAGGACACCGGCAGGCTCTGTATCCGGATTTCCGCCACCGGGGCCGGCGATGGCCCCGAAGCTGTTGTCCGTGATAGGCAGTGGGGCTCTCAGATTCAGATGCGCGGGGGGGGCCGCCGTGAGGGTGATGCCCTTGGTGGCGTCCACCGTGTGCTCACCGTAGAGCAGGGGCACCACGGTGAAGACGAGAACATCCTCATTCAGCCGCTCGACATTGATGACCGAGCTGTAGAGCCGGCGCTTCTTGCGGCGGCTGTCGATATCGAGCAGGTCCCCGGCGGAGAATTGCTGCTCGGGTTTGGCGTCCACAATGGTGGGCAGGACATACTCGATCACCACGTTGCGGTACTCCCGCTCGTCATCGGTCATGGCCACGGCGCGGGCCACCATGCCGGTGGTGAAGACGTCGCCCTTGGTCAGGGGCCGCGCGTGGACCACGCGGAAGCGGCCGCTGAGGTAGAAAGGCTTCTCGTCCTTGTTTTTATAGTTGGTAATGTAATTCCGGCGCAGCAGGGCGTTGTTGTCCTTCAGATTGCGGTCGCTCAGCGTGTAGAACTTCTGGTAGAGATCTTTGGGATTGTAGGTCCTGCCGGCGGGCACGGACTTCTCATCGAACTGCCTGATCTCCTCCAGCCGGTTCATTTTCTCCAGAAAGCTGTAGTTGAACGGCGTCTCCGGGTGGGTGAACACAAAAATGCTGAAGATCCATGAGAAGGTGGCCATGCCGATCAGCACGCTGATGCCGATGGTCCACCAGAACATGCCCCCATCGGTTTTGGGCATCGCTTGGGTGCTGTTATGGTCCTTGGTGTTCGCCCGCGACATGGAGCCGCGTGGGGCATTCATAAATTCAACGTGCGGACGCATCTGGATTTTTTCTTTTTTAAAGGAGGATGGAGGAATTTTTCAGGTGGCCGCAGTGCCGCAGGCCGGGCCGTCCGGCACCGGTGGGGGGACGGCCGGGGACGAGGACAAGGACGGCGCGGCGGGCTCGAACGAGGTTCCGCAGCCGCAGGAGCGGGCGGCGTTGGGATTGTGGATCTTGAATCCGCTGTCGTTCAGCGAGTCCTCGTAGTCCACGCGGGAGCCCTGCAGATACGGGGCACTGGCAGCGTCCACGATGAAATTGACACCCTCATGCCCGACCACAGTGTCGCCTTCGGCGGGCTCGCCCAAGGTCATGGCATACTGGAGGCCCGCGCAGCCGCCGCGCTCCACCAGCAGCCGCAGGCCGGCGCCGGCGGCGGCGTTTTTATCCACAAGAAGTTGGCGCAGATGGGCGGCGGCGGTGTCTGTGACCTCGATCATAGTCTTTAAATAAGGGGGGACCGGACAGCGGACAGGGAATTACGGAAATCCTAAGTTTCCACGTTTCAAACCACAAGCAAATTTCCCCTGTCGCTTAGGGAATTTCCCAGTGCATTTATGCGGTTCATGGCCATCATTCAAGTCCTCTCTGATCTTCTGGCGAGCCAAGTGGCCGCCGGCGAGGTGGTGGAGCGTCCGGCCTCGGTGGTCAAGGAGCTGGTGGAGAACAGTCTGGATGCCCGCGCCGCCACTATCTCCGTGCTGGCACGGCGTGGGGGATCCGCACTGCTGAGGGTGGTGGATGACGGGATGGGCATGGATCGTGAGGATGCGGTGGCGTGCCTGCAGCGGCACGCGACCAGCAAGATACGCACCAGCGGTGATCTGGCCGCCATTATAACAAAAGGTTTCCGCGGCGAGGCGCTGCCCAGCATCGCCAGCGTCTCCAAATTCACCCTGTCCACCCGTCAGGCGGGGGCGCTGACGGGAACACGGGTAACGGTGGAGGGAGGCACGGTGACGGAGGTCTGCGATGCCGGCGACGCGCCGGGCACCCAAGTGGAGGTGCGCCAGCTGTTTTACAATATGCCGGCCAGGCGGAAATTCCTGCGGTCGGAGGACACGGAGTTCAGCCACATCGAGCAGCAGGTGAGGGTGCAGGCACTGGCGCATCCGGAGGTGGGTTTCAGACTGACAAGGGACGACCGCTGCCTGTTCCATCTGCCGCCCGGCGGGCAGTTGCTGGAAAGGATCGCGGGACTGGCCGGAGCGGAGCTGACGGAGCGGCTGCTGGAAATAACAGACATGGAGCGCGGACCCGTGAGGGTGAGCGGCTTTATCGGCGAGGCCGGTCTGCTGCGGAGCACCCGGTCCCTGCAGTTCACGTTTCTGAACCGCCGCCCGGTGGAGAGTCCGGTGTTCACCCAGGCGCTGCGGGGCGGTTATGGCGAGGCCCTGCCCCGCGGCCAGTCGCCGGTGGTCTTCCTGCGGGTGGAGATCGACCCCGCGGCGGTGGATGTGAATGTGCATCCCGCCAAGCGGGAGGTGCGCTTCCGTCATGGACTGGCCGTGCAGGGGGCTCTTACTGAAATCCTGCAGGAAACCCTGCGCCGGGGGCGGGCATTCAGAACCACGGTATCCTTGGCGGTGCCGGACCGTTTGCCAGGAAGCGGCGACGGTGCGGATGCCGGATCCACGGCCGGTGGCCGTCCTCCGACACCGGTGAGCGGTGGACACCACTTAGGCGGGAGTCCCGGACCCTCCCCCTCCCAGGAGGCTTTCGAAAACGGAAGCCGCCCCCTAGCCGGAGCAGAACTGGATCCGGATTTGAACCGGCGCTCCGCTCCGTCAGGCCGTCCCATGACGACGCCGGTGCCGGTGCCGCGCTGGCAGCCTCCTGCGGTGCAGCCGGCGCTGATTCCCGTGGAGGGAGAGCACGTAAGCCCTGGGGGAAACGGAGCCGGCGGGGCCAGCAGTGCCGGTCCGCACCCGGAAAACGCCGCCGCACCGTGCAACGGAACAGCGCAGGGCGGTGTCCCCGCGCCGCCGCCTCCGGATGCATCCGATGCCGTGGCCGTGGAAGGCAAGGTGCCGGAATTCCGGGTGACCAGCCTGCTGGGCGGCCAGTATGTGGTCATGGAAAGCGCGGAGGGTCTGGTGCTGATGGATCACCGGGCCGCCTGGGAGCGGGTGTTGTTCGAGGAGGCGCTGGACCGGGCCTCGCGGCAGGGCACGGGATCGCAGGCCCTGCTGACCCCACTGACGGTGCCGCTGAGTCCGCGGGAGTTTGATTTTCTGAAGCCCTGGATGCCGGCGCTGCGGCGAATGGGGCTGGGCGTGGAGGAGTTCGGCCCCAACACCGTGATGGTGGACAGCCTGCCGCCGTTCTGGAAATCCGACGGCGAAACCCCGGCGCTGCTGAGCGCCCTTCTGGACGATCTGCGCCATGCCGGCGACCGGGCTCCGGCGCGGCGGCTGGATGAGGAATCCATCGCGGCCGCGGTGGCCCGCCAGGCTGCCCGCCGCCAGGCTCCGCAGTCCGTGGAGCAGGCGGAGGAACTGGTGCGCCGGCTGCTGGCCTGCGGTATGCCCTACTGCTGCCCGGTGGGCAGACCGACGATCATCCAGCTGTCCTTTCAGGAGCTGGCGCGGAAATTCGGACGGATTTGAGCCTTTCCCATCCGGGCCTCATGCGCGCCTGCGGATGAAGAAGTGAGGTCCGGTGCCTCGCATCGTGGAAAGGGCGGGGCGGATGCGGCCCGTATGGGTGCGTGTTATGACAAATCATCCCCGATTGACCCGCGCTCTGCTTTTCCTGTTTCTGATGCCCATGATTCCTGTCCGCGCCGCTGATCCCATCAAAGTCGCGCTCTGGCCTGAAGGCGCGCCCGGAGCGACCGGGCAGGAGCCCGCCGACCAGCCGTGGGTGGATGTTTACCGCCCGGATGGCAAAGCGCCGGCCAATGGCTGCGCGGTGGTGGTCTGTCCCGGCGGTGGCTACGGCGGGCTGGCGGATGACCACGAGGGCATCCAGCCCGCGCGTTTTTACAACAGCTTCGGCGTGACCGCCTACGTGCTGCACTACCGGCTGGGCAGTCGGGGCTACCGGCACCCGATTGAACTGGGGGATGCCCAGCGCGTACTGCGGCTGGTGCGCTCCCGCGCGGGAGTGGACGGGATCGATCCTTCCCGCCTGGGCATCATGGGGTTCTCCGCAGGCGGCCATCTGGCGGCGACGGCGGGCACGCATTACGATGCCGGGAATCCCGCTGCGCCCGACCCCGTGGACCGCCAAGGCTGCCGGCCGGACTTTCAGGTGCTCTGTTATGGGGTGCTCTCATTTGACCCGGCCATCACCCACAAAGGCTCTGTGCAGAACCTGCTGGGTGACAAAAAGGACGATCCCGCTCTGATCACCCTGCTTTCCAATGAGCTGCAGGTCACGGACACCACGCCCCCGGCCTTCCTCTTCCACACCGCCGAGGACAAGGCGGTGCCAGTGGCCAACAGCCTGCGGTTTTTCGAAGCGCTTCAGAAGCACCGCGTTCCCTCGGAACTGCACGTCTATCAGGACGGACCGCATGGCGTGGGGCTGGCTCCCGGCAATCCCGTGACCGGCACTTGGCCGGACCTGCTGAAGGCATGGATGCGGCAGAATCAATGGCTGGGCCGCGCGCCGCGCACCGCCTTCTCCGGCCGGCTGACCTTCCACGGCAAGCCGGTCCTGCGCGGCACCGTGACCCTGACGCCTCTGGACGGCAACCATCCGGTCACGAGTCTGACGGTCCGCGACGGCGCCTTCAAAACCGAAGCCGGCGACGGGCCGGTGGCGCTGCCCTCGGCGGTGACGGTGACGTATTCTGATGAATCCGATGCCTCCCTGTCCACCGCCACGGGTTTCACCACCACCGGCAGCCTCGACCGGGCGGCTCCTTCACCGCTGACCTGCCAGCCTTCCGGCGAGGCATCGGTGGTGTGGGACATCCGGAACTGAAGCGGGATCCCGCCTGCCCGCCGCCGCGCGATTGCGGACTGAAATTGAGCTTGTGCCGCGCCGCCGGAGCGGAGGAGTTAAGGGATGATGATCCATTCCTGCCCTCCGCTCCGGCTTGCCATTGTCACTGTGGCCGCCGCCGTTGCCGCCGCTGCCGGTCATGTCAAGGCGCAGGAGGCGGCCGCGCCGGCTCCGGCAGCCGCCCAGGTGGCCACCGCCAAACTGGATGAAGTGAAAAAAACGGTGAGGGTGGAGATTGGAGGCTCGCTTTTCACAGAGCTGATCTACGCCGGTCAGCCGAAGCCGGTGCTGTTCCCGGTTGTGGGGCCGGAAGGCTTTTTGATGACCCGCCAGTGGCCCATTCTGCCCAAGGCACCCGGCGAGGAGACGGACCATCCCCATCACCGGGGACTGTGGTTCTCCCATGGGGCTGTGAACGGCGTGGACTTCTGGTCGGAGGTTCCCGGCGCTGGAAAGATCGTGGTGCAAGGACTGCCGGAGATCGTGCCGGGAGGGCCGGGCGGCAGTGTCACCCTCAAAACGAAGGAGGCCTGGGAGAAAACACCCGGCCAACCGGTGCTGCACTCCGCCACCGTCATCCGACTGGGGGCGGATGAAGGGGACCGGTATCTGGATTACACCATCACCCTGAACGCCGATCAGGGAGAGGTGCTGCTGGGCGACACCAAGGAGGGCACCATGGCCATCCGGGTGAATCCCCTGCTGAACCTGAAGGGGGAGGTGGCCAAAGGATCCGCCGTGAACAGCGCGGGGAATGAAAACCTGACCGCCTGGGGCAAACATGCCCAGTGGGTGGACTACTGGGCCCCCACGCCTTCCGGAGTGATCGGGCTGGCCTGCTTCGATTCCCCGTCCAATCTCCGCTCCCCCACCACTTGGCATGCGCGGGACTACGGCCTCATCGCCGCCAATCCGTTCGGACTTCATGACTTTGAGAAGGCCCCCAAAGGGACGGGCGATTATACCATCAAAAAAGGGGAATCCCTGACCCTGCGCTACCGCTGGCTGTTCCACACCGGCAATGCCAAAACCGCCAAAATCGCGGAGCGCTGGAAGGCTTGGGCGGAGGTGAAGGGATTGATTGATCCCCTGAAGTGAAGCGATGAGGAGCTGAGAGCTTTCAGCGGGTGGGGCTTTTGGGGCAGGCTCAGACGCCATGGTGGAAGCCACCGGAAAGAAATGTCAGGAATAATGAATTTCCGGATGCGTTCCCGCGTTTCAGGCCTTTCAGAGTCTCCTCATGGCTTGGCGTTTTACCCGATTTGTGCCCATCCTGCTGCCGCCTCTGGCGGCAGTGGTTTGTTTTGTATGGTCAGCACAAAGGCGGTCAGGGCTGGCCGGACAGGGCGGGGCCGGGGGCAGCGGACGGAGGGAGGCAGTTCCGGAACAGGCATCCGCACTGGCCGCGGGCGATTTGGAGACGCTGGGGAAATTGAGGCTGTTCGAGGCCCGGGTGGCCGCGGCACCGGATGTCCTAACCTTGACGGAGGTCTGGAGGGAGCTGCAGGATGGCGTCCCTGTGGATTGGATCAAAAACCGGCTGGGAAGTCGGATTTACAACCGCATGCTGGATCTGGATCCAGTGGCGGGCTGGAACTGGGCGCAGTCCTTTCCGGGCGATAACCCGCCGGCCCTGATGGATTTTGTTCGGGTTTGGGGAGCCCGCGATCCAGCGGCGGCGGCAGCGGCGGTGATGGCTTGGCCCGGGAATCATCAGCTCGCACTGGATCAGGTGGCGCAGGGCTGGGCCGGGGTGGATCCTGTGGGGTTTTTGAATGCCGGGACTTTGGATGGCTGGAAAATGATCGGAGGCCAGCCGATGGCGTTTGAGAGAGCCGCATTGGTTCCGCTGGCGGAGAGGGATCTCCCGCTGGCGCTGGCGCTGGCCCCGAAGCACTGCCCGGATTACAACCACTTCGCCAAGGATGTTTATGGGATGCTGGCGGACCGCATGATGGAGGAGCGCGGCGTCGAGGGCGCGCTGGCCTGGGCACGGGAGCTCACGGATTACCCGGCTCCCCTGTATCGCAGACTGATCGCGGAAATCCTGCCAGTGCTGGCGCGCACCGATCCACGGCGGGCGGCCCGCGAATTGACGGACGTGATTTCAGATGAGACGAAGGAGGCGGCCTCCCTCATTGCCGGACAGTGGGCGCCGAAGGAGCCGGTAGAAGCTTTGAAGTGGGCCACAAGCTTGCCGGAGGATGGGCCAACAAATGGTTTCAGCAGCAATGCCAACAGCCAGGCTGCCCTGACCAAAATAGGAGAGGTCATCGGGCCCGATGCTGCCAGGCTGCTGCGTGTGGCGGGGGAAATGAGCTTGGATCCGGCATTTCCCCCGAGCTTTGCATTACACAAACTGGCACCGCTGATCCTCGGAGCGGGCGGCGGAAATCCGGCAAAGTTCACGGCGGACCTGGCTGCGGGTCCATCCGGCAGGTGGCAGGAGGCCTTGGTGGCGGCCAGTATGATGCATTGGTCCATCAGGGACGCTCCCGCGGCTTTTGCTTATTTATGGATTTTGCCGGAGAAGTTTGCGTCTCTGGCCCGCGAGGTGATGCCCGGAAATTTCATTGGCATATATCTTTCCAAGCTCACTGCGGAGCAGGCTGCGGAGTTTATTCAAATCCTGCGGGAGGATCCGGCTCGGGCTGATGTCAAAAGTCCGTATATGCAGAGTGAAGTATGGAAACACATGGCCATAAAGGATCCCGGGGCGGCCTTGGCTCTTTTGGCGGAATATTCTGAAAGAAGCGCCGATGGCGGAGGGGGAAAAGGAGTGGATGACCATTCCTGGAGCGCGGTTTACCGGGCTTGGGCGGACCGTGATCCACAGGCCGCCGCTGAACGGGCTCTCACGGTATCCGGGGAAAAACGCGCGGCGGCGATCAGCGGAGTGGTGGCTGGCTGGGCGGAGTTTGATCCCATGGCCGCGTCAGCGTGGGCCGGCACGCTGCCTGACGGGCCGCTCCGGCAATCAACCGCCGGCCTTCTGGCCAAGGCCCTGATTTGGGTGGAGCCGTCGTCGGCTTTTGCATGGGCCATCAGCATGGGTGAGGGGGACGACCGCAGCGGGATGCTGGAAAGCGCTCTGCAGGCCTTGGCGCGGGAGGATTTTGAGGCAGTCAGGAAGGCGCTCGAAAATCCGTCGCTTTCAGCAGGCAGCCGCGATCATTTTTCAAAAATTCTGGACCGTTTGCCGAAATGAAACCCGCCACAAAGATCACCATACCGCTGGCTCTGAGCCTGGCGCTGGGCAGTGCCGGATGGTGGCTCGGATCGCGTTCCATAAAGGCGACTCCGGCACTTCAGTCCCCGTCCGAGGTGTCCGGCGCGGAACTGTCCCCCACAGCCTTGGAAAGGGAATTCCGGGAACTTCTCAAGCTGGCTCCCCAGGACTGGCCGGACCGCCTGCGCCGCGCCTTCAAACAGAAAAACAACGACGAAATCAAATGGGTCGCGGAGCGCTGGGCGGCGCACGACCCGGTCTCCCTTCTGGCCTTCACGCAGTCGGCGGAAGGCCTGGGATTCCACGGCGATTACGTGCCGGGCCGGATGATCGTTCAGGATTGCTTTGACGACTGGCTGCGCGGAGACATGACCGGCGCTCTCGCCGCAGTGGAGCGCCTGACGGCGGAATTCCACAATTATGAGGACCCGATTTCGTTGGGCGTCTGGTTGGAGATCCTGCCTTCGCTGATGAGAGTGGATCCCACCCGCGGCATTCAGTTTCTTGTGGACCATCCTGACGTTATGGCCACCGGGGGGCTCAGCCTGGATGAGTATCGGAACTTGGCTCCCTTGGTGCCCGGCATGCCAGCCTGCGGGGGCCGCCCCCCCCTGATGCACAGTATTTTTTATGCCATCCGCCATGATCCCGAGAGGGAGAAAGGCCAAAAGGACGGACTGGCGTGGCTGGAAAAACTTGATCCGGTGCAACGTTTGGAGGCGGTGCCGGACCTGCCGTCTCTGGACCGGGAGTATCCGGACCGGGAGGAGGCTGAAAAAGTCCACAGCCTTCTGAAAAAGGCTTTTCCTCCGGAGGCCTTGGCCGCTCTGGATGGGAAAATTGACGGAATAGCCGAACCTAAAAAGATCGGTTTGCTGGCCCAGTTACACGTTCTGCACGATCCAAAAGCCGCGATGGACTGGGCGGCCGGTCTGAAAGGGCAGGACAAATTAACGGCCTTGACCGGCATTCTGGAGGTCAATGTGCCGGACAAAGTGGAGGGAGCCGGGGCTTTTCTGGAACAATTTCCTTTGGGCCCCCTGCACAACCGCGCTCTGTCCAAGATTATTTCAAATCTGCTTGCCGCCGCAGGGCCGCGGCCGGTGGCGGATTGGCTGATTTCTCTTCCCAACGCCCGCGACACCAATGCCGGCATCGCTCAGATGATGGCCAATTGGACGCGGAACCAGCCTTCCGACTGCCTTACATGGGTTGGATCCCTTCCTCCCGGCCCTCTGCGGCTGAAAGCTGCCTCTGAAGTGTTGAACGGCGTCCACAGCGACGCGGACAGACTCCCCATGGTCGCCCGCCTGCCGGAAAGCTTTGGGGTGGAGGTGTTGAATCATTTCTGGGGAAATCTCATGAGAGGCGATTTCCGCTCGCTTGCCGAGGCGGCCGCCCAGCACCCTCCCGGCCTCATCCGCGAGGCCGCCATGCTCAACGCCTCCCGTGGTGCCTACAGGGTCTTCTCCGGATACAACCAAGCCTGGCTGGACTGGGCCTCGGTCCTCCCCATGCCCGCCGACCGCGCCGCCGCCCTGCGCGGCGCTGAGGCAATAGGAGACAGTGCCTATTGGGGGGAAGGGATCCGGAAGAAAGCGGGACAGCAATTGATCGGCAACGGTTTGTGACCGGCCCCGCCTGGCCCTGCCTCAAATCACATGGCGGGGCGGGGGGTGCCAGGGGGGCTGCCTCCTCCTCCGCTCCGGTTCTCCTCCTCATCCTCGTCGCTGGGCTCATCCGGATCCTCCTCAATCTCCCGCTGCCACTTGCGGGAGATCCACGGCCGCACCAGTCCGTAGAACAGATAGCCGATGAAGATCACCGCCGGCATGACCTTGTATTTGTAAGCCACCAGGCTCAGCACGAACACCGCCGCAAGGAACCACGGGATGGTGCGCTTGGTCCGCCAGGAGAGGCCTTTGAAGCTGGGATACTTCACGGTGCTCACCATCAGGAAGGACAGCAGCAGCAGCAGCGCGGGCAGGCACCACTTCCACATCCCAAGATCAATCTGCTTTTTGGTGAAGTCGTCCAGCAGCAAGGTCACGGAGCAGATGACACCGGCGGCGGCGGGGATGGGGCAGCCGGTGAAATCCTTGCTCGGCTTGCCGTTGGCGGTGGCGGCCACGCAGTTGAACCGGGCCAGACGGATGGCGCCGCAGAGCAGGTAGGCGAAGGCGATGAACCAGCCCGCGCGGTCATTGTCCATGTGGTCGAGCACCAGCTGGTGCATCAGAAACGCCGGGGCTACCCCGAAGCTCACAATGTCGGCCAGCGAGTCGAATTCCCGCCCGAAGGGCGACTCCTCCCCCACGGCCCGGGCGATGCGGCCGTCCAGCATGTCAAAGAGGCAGGCCCCCAAAATCAGCCAGATGGCCTTGTAAACCTCCTGCGGAGCCGGGTCGTGCCGCAGGAGCAGCATGGCATAGAAACCGCAGAAGAGGTTGCCGGCCGTCATGAGGTTCGGCCAGAAATGGATTTTGGGGAGGTCCTGATTCATTCGGAAAGAGCGGGGCGGTGAAGACGGCGGCGGAGTCGGGAAGCGGCGGCGGTTGACCTCATGGTAGGCGCGGCTAAGGTGGCGCAAAGAGGAATTTTTGTCATGACCGCCGCACCCGCTTCCGCTCCCGCCATCCACCCTGATACGACCATGGGAGCTCTGCTCGACGCCTTTCCCGGGGCCCGCCGGGCGCTTTTCGCCAAGTACCATGTGGGCGGCTGCGCCAGCTGCGGTTATCAACTGGGCGAAACCCTGCGCGAGGTCTGCGCGCGGAATCCCGACATGCCGGTGGAGGAGGCCGTGGCCCATCTGGAGGCCAGCCAAGCCCATGATGCCGCCATGCAGATCAGTCCCGCGGACCTGAAGGCCGCCTTGGATTCACCGGAGCCGCCCCGCCTGCTGGATGTGCGGTCCCGTGAGGAGTACGAGGCCGTGCGGCTTCCCGGCGCGGATCTCATGACTCAGCCCCTGCTTCAGGAGTTTTTTCATCAGGGGGACAAAACCCGCCCCGTCGTGGTTTATTGCCACCACGGGCAGCGCAGTCTGGATGCTGCCGCCTATCTAATCGGCCACGGCTTCCAGGACGTCAAATCCTTGGCGGGAGGGATCGACGCCTGGAGCACGGAGGTCGATTCCACCGTGCCGCGCTACCGGCTGGAGATGGAGTAGGGAAGGAGCGGTCGGCAGGACTTTTCCGCCTCAGGCGGCGGTGGGAGCCGCCGCAAAGTCGCTCATTGTTCGCAGGATGAGGGCGATGGAGCAGGCTCCGGCGTCGGGATGGCCGATGCTGGCCTGACCCAGGGTTTTGGCGCGGCCCAAGGTGGCGATCATGGCCTTGGAGGCGTCGCGGCCGGCTTCGGCGGCTTCGGCAGTGGCGGCGAGGGCCTCCGAAATCGGCAGGCCGGCGGACTCCACGGCTTTGGCGGCGGCGGGATGCAGGGCATCGATCATGGTTTTGTCACCGGGCTTGGCCTTGCCGCGGGCCATTACTCCCTCCGTGGCGGAGTGGAGCATTTTGCCCAGACCCTCGGAGTCAAAGGACTCCGCGGCGCTCAGGGCCTTGCCGCCCTCGCGGAACAGGGTGCCGAAGATGGCGCCGCTGGCGCCGCCCATGGAGGAGATCATGGCCATGCCGGCGGTGGAGAAAAGCTTGCCGATGCCCTCGGAGGGATCCAGAGGCTCCAGCTTTTCTTTCACCGCATTGAAGCCGCGGGCCATGCCCAGACCGTGGTCGCCGTCGCCCAAGTTCCGGTCGGCTTCGCTCAGATACGGTTCGGCGGCGATGACCGCGTCGGCGACGATGAGAAGCATGGCTTTGACCTGTGGGGCGTTGAGGGAGGTGGTGGACGACATATCGGCGGCATTCCTGGCGCGTGGGAGCGCGGGGGGGAAGAGGAAATTTTGGGGATTTCGCTTTGGAAGGGGAGGGGGCGCGGGGAGGAGAGGGAGGGGTTATTTGTTATTGGTTATTGGGAAGAGTGGATGGAAGGCGCAGGTTTTGGGGGAAGGGATTGGAATTGTTTTTCCCTTCCATAGAGGAGGTTTTGGCGGGACGCTGGGGGATGGATGAGTTGTTTGAGAAGGAGGAGGAGGCCGCGCCGCCGGCGGTGGTTCCGCGGGGGCGGCATGTGCCTTTGGCGGCTCGGATGCGGCCGCGGACGCTGGATGAGTATGCCGGGCAGCAGCATGTGCTGGGGGAGGGGAAGCTGCTGCGGCGGGTGGTGGAGTCGGACCGGTTCACGTCCCTGATCTTTTTTGGGCCTCCGGGGGTGGGGAAAACCAGTCTGGCGCAGCTGATCGCGCAGCGCACCTCATCGCGGTTTGTGAATCTGAGCGGGGTGGAGAGCAATGTGGCAGACATCCGCCGCGCGGTGGAGGGAGCGGAGAGCGCCCGCCGGCTGCACGGGAAATCGACCACGCTGTTTGTGGATGAGATCCACCGGTTCAACAAAAGCCAGCAGGACGTGCTGCTGCCGTGGATCGAGCGCGGCACCGTGCGCTTCATCGGGGCCACCACCCATAATCCGTTTTTCTATATCAACTCCCCGCTGGTCTCCCGCAGCCAGGTTTTCCAGCTGGAGCCTTTGGGCACGGAGGATGTGGCGCAGGTGCTGCGGGCCGCCCTGGAGGATGATGACCGGGGACTGGGGGCGGACAACATCACGGCCACGGACGAGGCCCTGCACCATCTTGCTTTGATGGCTGACGGTGATGCCCGCAAGGCCCTGACCGCCTTGGAGACCGCCGCCCTGACCACGCCGCCGGACGCGGAGGGCCGGGTGCATCTGGACCTGACGGTGGCCGAGGACAGCATTCAGAAAAAAACCGTGGTCTACGATGGCGACGGCGACGCCCACTACGACACCATCAGCGCCTTCATCAAAAGCATCCGCGGCAGCGACCCGGACGCTGCGCTCTACTGGCTGGCCAAGATGCTCCACGCCGGCGAGGACTTCCGGTTCATCGCCCGGCGCATCGTCATCGCCGCCAGCGAGGACATCGGCCTGGCGGACAGCGGCGCGCTGCGCGTGGCCATCGACGCCTGGCAGGCGGCGGAGTTTGTGGGTATGCCGGAGGCCCGCATCCCCCTGGCGCACGCCACCGTTTATCTGGCCACCGCTCCCAAGAGCAACAGTGCCTACGCCGCTCTGGGCCAGGCCATGGGCGATGTGCAGTCCGGCCGCACTCTGGCTGTGCCCCGCCACCTGCGCAGCAGCAACTACAAAGGCGCCGGCGACCTTGGCCACGGTGAGGGCTACAAATACGCCCACGACTACGAGGGCGGCTACGTCCCCCAGTCCTACCTCCCCGAGGGCCGCACCTACTACACTCCCACCAGCAACGGCCAGGAACTCCGCATCCGCGAACGCCTGGACCACTGGCGGCGGCTTTTTCAGGAAAGCGGGGGCGCCTCCGTTCCGCCGCCCGCCGCTGGGTGAATTCGGAATGTCCCAGCTACCCAATCGGCCATCAGTGGTGAGAAGCGGCGCCTCATCCGGACTTGTGCGGAGAAGGGACCCGGATTCAGTGCCAGCATGAATTCCTCCCCCTCCGCAGATGCCCCCACGCATGTGGCCAATGCCGATTACACGGTCGTGGACCGGTCCCCGCTGACGCTGGCCGCCGGGGAGACGGTCACGCTGGGGAACGAGGACAAAGCCTGGGAGGGCTGGGTGTGGGCGGTGACGGCGGAAGGCCGGGGCACCTACCTGCCGGTGAGCTTTCTGGAAAAGACCGGAGAGGAGCGGGCGCGTCTGCGGGAGCCTTTCGCGGCGGTGGACCTTTCGGTCAAAAAGGGGGATCCCATTGTCTCCCTGCGCGGGGTCAGCGGGTGGTTCTGGTGCCGGGACGCCAAGGGGTCGGAAGGCTGGCTGCCGGATTATGTCATGGCTCCCGCCTGACCGCACGTGTCCAACAGGGGAGGAACCACTTGCCATAATGGAGGATGAACTGCCGCAGGGGATAGGGGGGGGCGGGCGGCTGCCCATGGCTGCCCGGGTGCTGCTGGACGGCGCGGTGGCGGATCTGGAGTTCGATTACTCCATTCCGCCCGCCTTGGACGGTGTGGGGCCGGGCGCACGGGTGTCCGTGATGCTGCGGAACCGTCGCATGACCGGCACGGTGCTGGTGGTTTATCCTGCGGCGGAGGCGGAGGTGCCCCGCCTGAAGCCGCTGCTGGGCCTACTGTCAGAGCGGGTCATCATTCCGCCCGCCCTCATGGCGTTCGGGAAATGGGTGGCGGAATATTACTGCGCGCCCATGGAAAGCGTGATGCGCGCCCTGCTCCCGGAGGCGGTGCGGGAGGAGAAGCATGGCGAAAAACGTCAGCGCTTTGTCCGGCTGGTCAAAACCGTGAGTGACGACGAGTTGGCCGCGTTGCGGAAAAAGGCCCCGGCGCAGGCCGGAATCGTGGACCGCCTGACCCTGCTGGGGAAGGAACCCGTGCCGGCCACCGCCTTTTCCCCGGCGGCCCTGAAGTCTCTGGCCGCCAAGGAGTGGATCGAAATCACGGAGGAAACCGTGGAGCGCGATCCCGACGGCGGGGAATCCTTTCTGGCCAGCCGGCCGCTTACCCTGAACGAGGCCCAGCAGCGGGCGCTCAATGCCGTGCTGGAGGCCGTGGCCCATCCCAAAGAGGCCAAGCCCATGCTGCTGTTCGGTGTCACCGGCAGCGGCAAGACAGAGGTTTACCTTCAGGCCGCCCAGCGCGTGCTGGACGGCGGGAAATCCGTGCTGGTGCTGGTGCCGGAGATTTCTCTGACGCCACAGACGGTGGAGCGGTTCAAGAGCCGTTTCGCGGAAATGCAGGATCAGGTGGCGGTGCTGCACAGCCACCTCAGCCAAGGCGAACGCTTCGACGAGTGGCACCGCATCCAGCGGGGCAGGGCGCGGATTGTCATCGGGGCCCGCAGCGCCATATTCGCGCCTCTGGAGGAGCTGGGGCTGATCATTGTGGATGAGGAGCACGAGGGCTCCTACAAGCAGGAGCAGCCGCCGCGCTATCAGGCGAGGGACGCCGCCGTGGTCCGCGCCTCTCTGGAGGGCTGCGCCATCCTGCTGGGCAGCGCCACCCCGGCGCTGGAGTCGTGGCACAACGCGCTGCGTGGCAAATATACCCTGCTGCGCCTGCCGGAGCGCGCGGACGACGCGAGGCTGCCGCTGGTCCGGGTGATCGACATGAAGCTGGAGAAGAACAAGGCCGGCAAGGGATCGCCCGCCATTCTCAGCGAGCGCCTGCGCATCGCCATCGACCAGCGGCTGGCGCGCGGCGAGCAGTCGATCCTGTTTCTGAACCGCCGGGGCTACTCCAGCAGCGTGGTCTGCCAAGCCTGCGGCAATGTGGTCCAGTGCCCGCACTGCACGGTCTCCATGACCGTGCACCGCGAGGCCGGGCGGCTGGTCTGCCATGTTTGCGGCTTCCAAAAGCTCGCGCCTCGCAAATGCCCCGCCTGCAACGATCCCGCCATTCTGCTGTCAGGCTACGGAACCGAGCGCGTGGAGGAGGTGCTGCGGAAGGTCTTCCCCACCGCCAAAACCGCCCGCGTGGATGCTGATGCCATGGCCCGCCGCCACACGCTGCGCGACACGCTGCACGCCTTCAAAACCGGCAAGCTGGACCTGCTGATCGGCACTCAGATGATCGCCAAGGGGCTGCACTTTCCCAACGTTACCCTGGTGGGCATTCTGAATGCCGATCTGGCGCTGCACATCCCGGACTTCCGCGCCGGGGAGCGCACTTTTTCCCTGCTTACCCAAGTGGCGGGACGGGCCGGGCGCGGCGAGTTGCTGGGCGAAGTCATCGTGCAGAGCTTCACCCCCCACCATCCCGCCATCCAGCACGCCCGGCAGCACGACTACGAGGGCTTCAGCGAGCAGGAGATGGAGTTCCGCCGCCATGGCGGCTATCCGCCCATCGCCCACGCGGTGCTGGTGACGGTGCGCGGCGAGCGTGAGAATCTGGCGGAGTTCACCCTGAAAACCCTGCACGCGCAGTTGCTCAAAACCCTGCCGCCGGATATCCTGATGGGCGAGCCCGCGCCCAGCCCGCTGGTGAAGTCCCACGACCAGTACCGCTTCCAGATCCTCCTCCGCGCCCGCCACACCAGCCAGATCACCCAGCCCCTCATGGCGGTCATCAACGCCATGAAAATGCCCCCTGACATCATCACCACGGTGGATGTGGATCCTGTGAATCTGGGGTGAGGGGGAGGGGTGGGGTTATTAATTACTGGTTATTCAGCCAGGCTCATGAGCGCAGGGTAATTGATTGGCGGGTCCCCGTTTGCGGCATGGGCCGACCGCTGATCATGCTGGCGAGGGCGCTGGCCACGCAGGGCAGATATTGGCCCATGGGGGCTTTCAAGTGTCACCGTTGATAATACTCTGAACTCCCCCGATGTGTTTCTGAAGCTGGTCTGCTTGGACGGGCAGCGGGATTTTCCAGTCTGCGCGTGTTTCATTCCAAAGGGTTCGAGCTTCACCTTCAAAGGCGTGGTAAAGGGCAGATACGACGTTTGTTATCGAAGTTTGAGCCGCGGCAATTTGGCACGCACCGAGATCCTGCCAGTCGGGTCTGACATTGATGCAATTGGTCAGGAAGCCTTCAGCGTGCATCATTTTACGGTGATTTTTGACGATGTGGCGATGGTGCTTTTTCTGCTCGAAAACGAGGCCTTCATCAGCACTATGTCCCACTGGAACGAAAGCCCGCTGGATTCCGCGGCACGCAGAGGGATCAAGGATATGGTGGAGGCAATACAATCAAAAATGACGCTGCCATAGTTGGCGCTTGTCAGTGTCTCCCGCCATATCAGTGGCAGGGCGCGTCATGAATCTGGAAAAATCGTCATGCATCCGGGGAATTAATCCAGTGCTGATCTTTGTGCCTCAACCAGCCCAATAAGATAGTTGCATCCGGAAAAATCTCTGCTAAAAGCGCTCCCATGAACAAGTCGGTTTCAGGAATTTTAATTGGCATTTCCCTCGTTTGCGGTGGTTGTGGGCCGAGCGCGACCGAGAGAACGGCGCTGAACGAGAACCGGATGCTCAAGGAACGTGTGTCCTCATTGGAGGAGGATGCCAAGCGGGATTCGGAGGCGGCAACTGCAGCCAGGGCGAGTCTGCAGCAGTTGAAGGGGGAGACGGAGAAAAAGGAAAAGTCGACGGCTGCGGAGCGGGATGAGGCCAAAAAACGTTTTGAGGAGGTCAAAAAAGCGTTTGATGACTACCGGGCTAAATACCGCGTCACGGCCCGCGCTCCGGGTGTCAGGATCGCCAGGCTGGATCTGGGGCAGGACAAGGTTTACGAGAATGTGGAGATCATGGAGGTGACGCCGGGGGAACTGCGCTTCCATCATTCCTTCGGAACCGGGAAAGTGGCTCTGGGAATGCTGGAGCCTGCGCTGCGGGATCGGCTGGACTATGATGCCGAGGAGGCGGCGGTCTGGATGGCGGCCCATGCGCCAAAAGTGCCTTCCCTGGAGGAGGCGGAGACGGAAACGGACAGGCTGTTGCTGGCCTCTGTTGGGAAGGGGAACAGCGCTCAGAAAACCGCCGCCCAGCAGACTTGGAATGCCTCACGCCGCAAACGGCTTCAGACGGATCTGAATGGGCTTTATGCCTCCGCCCGCACGCTTCAGGCGGACCGGAACTGCTGTCCGGTGCACAAACGCTACCAGCTTGCCGAGTGGTCCCGGGAGGCTGATAAGTTGAAGAAGGCCATTGCGGCTATTCCTGCAAGTTGATGCGTCTGATGCGTCCTCCGGTGGAGGTGGAGGAAGCGGGACGGATTCCTTGAACATTGCGCTGGCAGGCCGGGCCTTCAGCCCTCAAATTCTTTTGTTTCCGCGTTTCCTGAGGCGTTGCCTTAAACTAACATAGTACGGCCTTTCAGGCCTGAAAACGGATCAATCTGTATGCCCTGCACCTGCTTTGGCAGGCACAGGGCATATTTTCAGGTTACATTGGCGTGAATAAGCAGCGGGGCAAATGTTCTGTTCCGGGGATTCCGGTCCAAATTACGTTTCCTGCGGATCAGGGTTAGCGGAAGTGAAAACAAAGGCAAAATCAGGCGCTGGCGGCCTTGGGTTTTTGTTTCATCTCCGGCAGGAACACGGTCAGAATGCCCATGAGGGGCAGCCAGGCGCAGATGTTGAAAACTTTCTGAATGCCAATGTGGTCCGCCAGAGATCCCAGCAGGGCGGAGCCGATGCCGGCCATGCCGAAGGCGAAGCCGAAGAACAGGCCGGCGATCATGCCCACCTTGCCGGGGACCAGCTCCTGGGCATAGACGAGGATGGCGGAGAAGGCGGAGGCCAGCACGAGGCCGATGATGACACTGAGCATCGCGGTCATTCCCAGACCCACATGGGGCAGGAGAAGGGTGAAGGGGGCGACCCTGAGGATGGAACCCCAGATCACCCGCTTGCGGCCGATGCGGTCCCCCACCGGTCCGCCCAGAATGGTCCCGGCGGCGACCGCGAAGAGGAACAGGAAAAGGTAAAACTGGGAGCTTCGGACCGACACCTGAAAGCGCTCCATCAGGTAGAAGGTGTAATAGCTGGTGATGGAGGTCATGTAGAAATACTTGGAAAAGATCAGCGCCGCCAGAATGCTGAGCGACATCACCACCTGCCGCACCGGCAGCGGGGGGGATACGGCGACTGCCGCCTCCGCCACCGTCACGGCACTGGCACCTGATGCTGATCCACCGGCACCGGTTTTTGCGGCGGCGGGCTTGATGATGGAACGGCGGTGCTGCTTCTGCCAGGTGCCCAGCCTCCAGAGCACGATCACGCCGATCAGAGCCAGGAGGGAGAACAGGGCCACGGACTTCTGGCCGTGAGGCACAATGATCAGGGCCGCCAGCAGAGGTCCGGCGGAGCTGCCGGCATTGCCCCCCACCTGAAACAGGGACTGGGCCAGACCTTTTTGCCGGCCGGCTGCCATGTGGGCGATGCGGGACGCCTCGGGGTGAAAGACGGATGAGCCGATCCCGATCATGGCCGCGGACACGAGAATCATGGGGTAGGTGCCAGCCTGGGACAGAAAGATCAGTCCCGCCAGCGTTACCGCCATTCCCACCGCGAGGGAATAGGGCTTCGGGTTTTTGTCCGTGTAAAGCCCCACCACCGGCTGAAGCAGGGAGGCCGTGACCTGAAAGGTGAAGGTGATGAAACCGAGCTGCTTGTAGGAAAGCTGATAGGATTTTTCCAGGATCGGATAAATGGATGGCAGCAGCGCTTGGATGACATCATTGAGAAAGTGGGCGGCGCTGATGGCGATCAGCACACTGAAAACCGTCGCTCCGGCAGCTCCGGTGGCAGCCGTCACGGGTGAGACAGAGGACGGGACAGGTTCCGCCGCCGGCGCGGCGGCGGCGACCGGCACAGCGGGGTCTTGCAGGGTTTCGGAGGGCATAGGGCAGGGTTGCCGCCCAACCTGTCCTCCTTGGCACCGCCGCACAAAGGCGGGGTCCGGTGTTCCCGGCGGTTTTAATGGTATTTTTCACGGATTTCCTGCCGGAAGGCCGCCGGGGTGCGTCCGTCCGCCCGGCGGAAAAAGCGGCTGAAATACGAGGGATCGGGAAAACCCAGCTGGTAGGCGATTTCCGCCACGCCGAGTTCGGAGTGCAGCAGCAGGCGCCGGGCATCCAGCAGAATTCTGCGTCGGATCAGTTCCCCCGCGCTGTGGCCGGTCTGCTCCCGCACGGTGTCGTTGAGGTGGTTTGGCGTCAGGTGCAGGTGCCGCGCATAGTCGGCCACGGTCCATTTCTCCCGGAAATGATGCTCCACTGCCAAGGTGAATTGGCCGGTCACCTGCGAGGCCCGCGAATTCCCCGGATGGGGACGGGTCTCCAGTAGCAGCCGGTGAATGCGGACACACAGGACGAGCAGCAGGGCCCGCAGCATTTCCCCGGCTTTCGGCAGCGCACGGTCGTACTCCTGCTGCAGTTCCGCAAACACCGGGGAAATCCCGTGGGTGTCCGGCTCCGGCAGCGGCAGAAAGGGTTCGGCTCCCGAGTGCAGCAGGAAGGGAAACTCCGTCAGCCCGCTGGGCGGCGGGGTGCCGTGGTCGAAAAAATCCTGGGTGAATGACACCTGCACACCCTGCATGCCCCCGCCGGGATGCAGAGTGTGGACCTGTCCCGGACTCACAAAAACGGCATTGGTGCCGGTCAGGTGGAACTCACGGAAATCATGCATCAGGCGGCAGGGCCCGACGATGCGGAAGACTTGGAAAAAATCATGATAGTGGGGCCGCAGCCGTCGGGGCTCCATGGCCACCGACACCTCGAATGGAATGGCCATCACCCCCTGCCGCCGCAGGTTTTCCTGACCGTAGTCATGGAATTCGTAGGAGGGAATGTCGCGTCGGTTCATGGCCATCCATCCGTGCCGGCAGGGAACGGTGAGCCAGGAAACAGGACGCCTGTGGCGGATTTTCAACCGGGCACGGATGGATGGTGCCGGCTGAAGTTCCGCGCAGCCGTTATGGCCGCTCCACTTTCAGCCGCAGGTATTGGCGGGCGTTGCCGGAGGGGGAATTTCCGGGAATCACCGTCACCTCCCGCCGGTTGAACACAGGGTCGCCGGCCACCACGGTGGCGGCGGGACCGCTGGGAGTGATCCATGCCGCGCCGGCGGGGGTTTTGGTGGCGATGGGCGTCCACGTGGAGAGATCGCCGGAGGCTTCGACCACATAGTTGATCCCCTCGCCGCCATAACCGCCGGCCTGCGCCGTGACCGGGACTTGGAAGCGGATGCCCGTCCGGCCGCCGCTCTCCAAGCTCGGAGAGGGAGCCATGTCCGCTCCATCCCCGGGGGTATTGGCCAAGGGATTGGTGCCCAGGGCGAATTCCACCAGATTGGTCAGGCCGTCGCCGTCGGAGTCCAGAGACAGATCGCCGGTGGTGAGACTGTAATAATCCAGCCAGCCCTGCAGGGAGGCGGGTGCCGCCGCCGATTCCGCGCCGGGACTGCCGTTGTCCGTGGCGCTGACACGCCACGCATTCCAGTCCTCCAAGTCTGGAAGGGCGGCATTCAGTTCGAAGGAACGTCCCTGCCCTTGGGTCAGAGGCTGCCAGGCGGGAGTGTAGTGGAAGGAGAAAACCCGCGCATTGAAGGGCTGGGGCAGGGAAAGGGCCAGTGTTTCTCCTGAATTATCCAGCCGTCCGGAATAAACCCCTGCGATGACCGGGCCCGAACCGTAGCGCCGACTGAAGGCCGCAGCATCGGAAACCACCATCACCTGCGCGCCGGGAGGCAGGGTCAGGGCCGGGAAGGTGAACTGGATTCCCTCCGTGAAAACCAGCCCGGTGATATCCAGCCCGGCACTGCCGGTATTGGTCAGCTCCAGATACTCGTAGTCGTTCCCGTCGCGGGGATTGTACATGATCTCCGTCAGGCGCAGGCCGCGGAGGATGTTCAGCGCGTTAAGCCAGGCCGGCGAGTTTTCGGGCAGGTCAAAGCCAAGGGTGGGCAGGCTGACCCAGGAGGGAAGTCCCGCCGCATTCCGGGACTGGGAAACATCGCGCGTGGAGGGGCCAAACAGCACCAGGTCCTGCACCGCGCCGCCCAGTCCATAAAGAACAAGGGCCTCCTGCTCGGAATCCAGCGAGAAGCCAAGGTGACTGCCGCCCTGCTCCGGATTGCTGTCCGCTATGAAGGCCGCATAACCGTTGCCGGCGATGTAGCTGTAAGGGGGCAGAATGTGGACGGGGGAGCCGGGAATGGTGTTGTCCGTGAGGCCAAGCCCGGAAAGGCTCACGGGCAGGGCGGTGGGATTCACCAGTTCCACCCAGTCATCCGCGAAGATCCCCCCGGAGGAGGCGAACCATTCGCTGATCCGGACTGCGCCGGGATCGCCCATGACAACGGCGGCATTGACCGCTGCGGGCGTGGGCATACCCAGTGCCCAGGATTCACCGAACCGGCTAAGGGTGCGGTCCGCAACCTGCCGTCCAAAGACTTGGCTGTCCACCAGCGTGCCGGTGGCATTATAAAGGAGCACGCTGTCCCCGTCACGGTCCAGTCCGATCCTGGTGATCAGGGAGGGCAGATTCAGCCAGCCCCCGGCGGGAATGCCGGTGCCGGCCGGCATGGTGTAGCCGGGCTTGGAGGCATCGTCGGTCAGCCGCCATCCGGCGATGCTGACAGCGTTGGCCCCGCGGTTCACCAGTTCGATACTGTCCGGGGTGCCGAGGGCGCTGTCCGCCAGGATCTCGTTGAGCACCACCTCCGCAAACGAGGGATCCACCGTCCAGGTGCGCACGGTGGTGGCAGCCTGCGGGCCGGACTCCAAGGCAGGGTCGTTGTCCTGCCAATTGCCGGCCATGTCCTGACCGAGCACCTGCAGGGTGTGCAGTCCGTCGGCAAGAGCTGTCAGGTTCAGCACCGCCTGACGCACGGTGGAACCACTGCGCGGGAAAACGCCCCCAGCTCCGATAGTGACGGGATTGCTCCATGGCCCGTCATCCAGCTTCCATTTGTAAGCCACCACGCCGGGACCGCCGATGGTGAAGGATGCCGTGGAGGAGGAGGTTTTGCCGTTGGGGCCTCCGATGATCCAAGCCCATTCAGGAATGGTCGCTCCATAGTCCAGCCCGCCGGGACCCGTGCCCAAGGCGTCGGAGCCAGGCAGCAGGGTGAAATCCCCATTGTCGGGATCGGCAAAGCCGGGATTGCCCGGCCGGTTGCCGCCGTAGGCCGGGTCAAAGACCCCGCCTGGGTGATTGGCCCCCAGCTCCGTGGTGCCAAGCCCATGGAAAAGGTTGGGGCCGAACTCCAGCTTGGTGGTCACGTTATGGATCACGTTGCCGCCGGACTTCCGGGAATCCGCGCCGCTGACCACGCGGGGCACCTCACTGAAGATGTTCCACCCGATCCATCCGCCGTCACCCCGCGTGGGGTCAGACCCGTCCTCGGGAATAAAGACATTGATCGGTGCGCATTTCACGGCCTGCGTGAAGGGGGTGCCTCCCAGAGCGGTGCCTGAGTAATCGTAGTCCGGATGAAACCGCGCGACGGTATTGTGCTCGAAGATGGTGCCGGTGTTGGCTTTGAGATTGATGGCATGATCGAGGCCCGTGAAGACATTCCGCACCACCATGATGGTGGTGCCGGTGCCCTTGTCTCCGGAACTGATGGCATTTGAGTAGCCGGTGTCGGACGTCCACTGATCCTTGGTGGCGCGTTCGAAATAATTGGAGGCGATGTAGGCATCGCCGCCGAGGTCGATGTGCTCGTCCCCGGACAGGCCGTGGAAATAATTGTAGCGGCAGTCCAGCACAAACTGGCCCGGCTGGCCCCAGCGCCCGCTGTCGGCGTCGAAGACGTCGTTGTGGCCGCGGTTGCCGTGGAAGTCATTGTGATAAACCCGCCACCAGCCATTGCGGGGCTGTCCGTTGGTGAAATTGGCGCTGCCGGTGACCTCGGCATCCGTGGTGGGATACTCCACCTTCAGCGGCTCCTGACTGTTGTCGGCGGAACCCGGGAAGTCCGTGGTGTTTTCAATCCGGTTCAGGACCGGATCAAAGATAAACATGTCCGGGAAAGTGTTGCGCCGCACGGTCATTTTGGAATTCCGGCCGTAGCACATGCGCAGGTGGGTGCCGGCCCAGGTGCAGTGCTCCACCAGCCCCCAGGACCGGATAAAGCCCAGGCTGCCATAGTTGTCCTCACCCGCCGGGCTAATGCCTTGGGCATCAATGAAGTCCGCCCAGGCGACCACATTCTCCTGCGCCATGCTGTCGTAAATGCGCACACCGCCCCATTTCGGAGGACCGCTCTGAACCCCGTTTTTGACAGGATCGGCATCGCCGGTGGCCACGGAGCCCGGAACGGAACTGAAGATGATGCGGCGGGCGGCGGTGCCGGCGGCGATCAGATGGCCGCCGCGGACCGTGAGCCGGCAGTTCCGCTGGGCGAAGACGCTGACTCCCGGATCAATGCGGAGCGTGACCCCGGCGGGCACCGTGACATTGCCGGTCAGCAGATAGGGCGAGTTTTCCACCGTCCAGCGCAGTTCCCCGGGCGGGGCCGGCGCCGTCATGACGGGAAGAGCCCCCATGTCCGTGCGCGTGCCGTCGCTGTCCAAGGGCGAGGCGGGATCACCGGCATCGCGCGCCGGAGAATTGGCCAGCGGTGTCAGACGGTTTTGAGCGGCGTTTTCAAACCGCGGATCGGCGGTGCTGTTGCCGGTGCCCGGCCACGGGGCAGCCCCGGGAGTGTCGTCATCCTGCAGGATGCTGTAGGTGACCACTGTGTTGGCGGGATCGTAGGGGGAGTCTATTTTGACGGGCTCCTTGGCGCGGATGATGCAGTTGCGCGCTTCGATCAACAAGGTGGCTCCGGCATGGCTCTGCCCGCTCTTGTTCTGAGTGTAAAGCCCGGTGCTGGGGGTGTCGGGATCAGGATTGGAGGGCGGCACCGCGTAGCCCCATGGCGACGTGGAGGTATCGTGGTCCTGACAGAGAATGGTGCCATGATCCACCACCACCCGGCGGACCGTGGCGGTGCTGGACTTGGGCACGATGGCCTTGTCACAGTCCACAATGAGGGTGCGGGTCAGGATCAGGTCGTTGTTGAGCAGGCTCATGCCCTTGTCCCAGCCTTCGCGGAGAATGCTGTCCTCCACGATGATGGGGCCTCCGAGGCAGTCGAAGACATCATCCCCGCAGCGGGCGAGCACACTGCGCCGGACAGTGATGGGCCGGCCGGAGGGATTGTGGACATAAAGGCAGTCCTCATCGTCCGGGGCCGGATCGTCGCTTTCCCGGTATTCGGGCAGGATCTCCTGAATGTTGGAATCCTCCATCAGCAGGGAGATGCCATCCTCCATTTCAGGACCGGTGATGGCACGGGCCACCAAGCACCGGCGCAGCACCAGATCCGCAATGCCGCTGGTGTAAATAGCCTTGGCGGGGCTGTCCCCCAGGGCACAGTCCTCCAGAGTAACGGCACCGGTTGCAATGCGCAGCAGCGGTCCTTTGCCGGTGTGGCCTTTGCCAAGGCTGCGGCCGCCCCGCGTGATGTGGGCATAGCGCAGAACAGACGGTGAGGCGTTCACAAACGCCAGCTCGCCCCACCGGGCGGAGGCATCGGAGCAGGTCACGGTCACGGGCTGCGCTGCAGTGCCGTTCACCATGAGGCTGCCGTTCACGATCAGATCCGCACCTGTCGAATCACCGGGAATGCCATTGCCGTCCAACAGCACCACAGTGCCGGGAGCGATGGCTAAAGTTCCTCCGGCGGGCACGGTGACATCGCCAGTCACCCGGATCAGGCCGCTCCAAGCCACATTGGAGGCCGGCAGCACACCGGACACCTCCTGTGGGGCCAGGGAGCCCAGGCTGGTGAGGGATTGAGTGGCGGTGACACCGTCCACAATGGCAGTGAGGGTAAAATTTCCGGGATCAGCGGCAGTGGCCAAGGCCTCCAAGGTGCAGTCGAAACTGAGGTCATTAGTGCTGCTGGCGTTATGAACCTCCACCGCCAGGAGATTGCTCCCCGGACGCAGGAGTCCGGCGAAGGCGCTGATGTCATAGGTACGGATTTGCGACTCCGCATCCTGCAGGCGGCTGGAGCTGGCGGCGGTGGAGATATCCACGGCTCCGACCGGCATGTTGTCCCGGTAAACCTCGGTGCCGTTCAGGTAAAAAATGGCTCCATCATCCACCACGGCGCTGATTCTCAGTCCGGCAGGGGTAGTTCCGTCATGATTGAATGCATGGCGGAGATAAAAAGCGCGCCGGGAGGCGGAGGGAGTGGCGACCACGGTGCGCTCGTCCCCATCCCCGGCACCGGCCTGCAGCGGTCCCTGACGCCAGGAACTGTCGTCGTAGCCGGGATCCTTCCAAGACGATCCCGGAAACACCCCGTTGTCCTGAATCCACCAAAGCGGGGCATCGGGATGGGGCGACTGCAAAGTGCCGCCGGCGGCAATCAGCGGAGTGCCGCTGCCACCGGCGGCGGTGGAGCTGGCGGTGACCAGCGCGCTGCCCATGCCGTTGTACAGCGTGACGGTGGACGGCGAAAGGACCACACCGTTGGAGGCGGTCAGCGTGACGGTGCGGTTCCAGGCGGACCGCTCCAGAGCTCCGCCGGGAGCGAGAGCATCCACCCGCACCAGCACGGGCAGGCCGGGACGGTAAACACCGCCAACCGTCAGGGAGACCGCATCCGGCACCGCCGTGCCGCTGAGCGTCCCGGACACGGATGTCATCGGCTGGCCTTCCGGGCCGGGATAATAAATATCGAGCTCCTCCTGATGGACGACGCTGCCGGTGCCGTTCGGTCCATCGTAAAAATTGGCGGTGGCATGCGTCAGTCCCCGGCTCAGAAAACCGGAGGCGGCCGCTGCTGAAAAGGTCCAAGTGCCCGCGGCTGCCGATCCCGCCGTGCGGTAATTCAGCGTGGCCGGCTGGCCGTTGATCCGCAGGGAGCGGGTTTCAGCCACGTGGAAGGCACCGCTGAACTGCACCGCACCATTGGCGCTTTCCAAATACCCTCCGGTGCCGGTGCTGAGATTGGTGGCGAGGCTGTAGGATTGGGGAATCTGGGACAGCACATTGGCGCGGCGGGTGGCGATGTAGGCCTTCACCGCATTGGCGGTGGCCGGGGTGGTCCAGGGCAGGATTACCTCATCCACCAAGGGATTCAGCCGCTCCGGGGTCCAGACGTCATTCACCAGACGCAGCATTTGCTGATAATAAATGGGCACCAGATCCGGATGTGAGAACATCCGCCGCAGGCCGGCGACTCCGCCGCCGTCCGTGTCAAAACTCCAGATGGAGCGGGCCACCGGAGACTCCAGCCCATCGCCCGTGTTCAGATCGAAGCAGGTGTCGAAGTCATGCGGGATCAGCACAAAACGGGGGTCCAGCACGCCCCGGTAAATGACGCAGTCGTCGGCGCGCCCGGTGGGAAGTCCTCCCTCCTGGTTTCCGACCAGGGCATCCATGGCCAGATAGGTGAACCACTCCTCCACATTGATGACCTCCCGCACCCTTGCCGCATAATCGGCATCGCCGATGGCCGGTTGGGCCTCTGTTCCGCCATTGACCGGAGCACTGACCACGCGGGTCAGGTTGATCAGGTCGGACCAGTCGTTCTCCTCTTGGTTGGACTGTTTCTCAAAGGTGTCGGCATAAGCCAAGGGATTGGTGCCCTCATAGCGGAATTCCCCGCTGCCCAGATCGCCGGGAATGCCGCCGCCGGGGTTGTGGTCATCCAGGCGGTAAAGATTGCCATCAGGATCCGCCGGAAAGTGGTTGGCTGTCCAGTACCCGTTCAATGACTCCACGCGGGCGAAGGTGCCGTACATGCGCGGGCCTGGCTCTGCCTGGTCGATGTTGTTGATGAACAGCCGCGCCGGGCGCGCCTGCTGGACCGGCAGGCCCGCCAGTTCAAAGCAGTTGGCGGCCAGCACCTGGGAGTGCGGGTACCGGCAGTTCATCTGCATGCTTTCACGGCCGCGCCACAGGTCGTCGTGGCGGAATCCAAGGTTGAAATTGTTCGGCGGCCCGTTGCGGCTGCTGAAGCCGCGGTTCCGGACCGAAATTCGTTGTTTGACCTCAGTGCCCGCGCCATCCACGCTGATGAAAGCGGCGTTCATCTCCGCATCGCTATCGGCTGCCCCGGTGGTCTGTATGATGCGCAGTTCGTTCCTTTCGGCGGCGGTCATCACCAGACGGTAAACCGGACGGTTGCCGGGCGACCACGCCGGCGCGATGCCGGTGTCGCTGTCCACTTGGTAAAGCGCGTTGGCAGCCTGGGCGTAAACCGCCGGCTCCACCGCCGGTGCCGTGGTGCGGGCGGGGGCAGGCCAGGTGGCGGTTTCACCCAAGTCACCGGACGCCTGCACATAATACTCCACAACAGTCCCAGCGGCTTGAGGGGGGATCACGCTTTGAACGGTGGTCTGGCGTTCCTGTCTCCATGTCTCTGTCATGGGAACCGCGGTAAAGGCGGACGCGCCATCCACACGCCAGAACAGGGTCTGCGACGGGGCTACTGTGCCGTCCATGGCATCATCCACCACGGCCTCCACGGTCACAGGCGCGGCGGGACGGGGAATAGCGGGAAAATGCCGGACATTCCGGATGCCGACCATCGGTGCCTGAACCGGGACGGTGCCCGGCGTGCCGCCCACGGTTCCGCTGATACGCCAATTCTGCCCAAAATTGCCGGCCACGTCCAGTCTCAGGCGCTCGATCGTTTTCCCTCCGCCGTCCGCCGGACTTTCCCACACCCATCCTTGGCGGCCATAAATATCCCTCACCGGTCTGGCCCGCAGCGCCCAGTCCCCCTCGTCGGAATAAAAAATTTCATCCACCTTGCCGCCGGCGGCATCATCCAGCTGCACGTTTTCCCCGGCATTGGAAAGCCTGCCAGTCCATCCTCCCATCACGGCTCCGGTGAATCCGGGATGCTCCATCATAAAGACAGCCACATCCGCCGCCACGATCAGGGAGGTGTCCGGCGGCAGAACCGTGCCGTTCGGAAAAGTGAAGCTGACCCCTTTGGATATTTTCCAGCCGCTGAGATCAGCGTTGCCGGAATGGGAGGGATTTGAAATTTCCAGCCATTCCTGCCGGGTGTCCTCCGGCACGGAGACGGGATGGAACATGAGCTCTGAAATCACAGGAGCCGCCAGAGCGCCGTTGGTGGCGGTCACGGCGGTGATGAGGCGGGTCAGGAGCCGCAGAGCGCCGGCCCAGCCATGCGGAGGGGAGAGGGGAAACATAAAGGGGGTTGAGGGAGGAGGGGGAAATGGGGCCGCGCTTTCCCGGAGGACTGAAGCCATTGCGGCCAGCCGGGCAGGGATGCAAAATGCGTCAAGCGACGTTATAGTCAGAAGCGCCGCGGAAGTGAATGATAATCCCTCAATCCTTTCATGGAAAGATATCCGGAAAATACGCATGCACCCCTCAGGGAAATGCTGAGGGGTGCGGGCTCGGAGTCCGCAGACTGCGGTCGGCTTTTTAAGAATACGGGCCGGCAGGAGGCATTTGCCGACAGCTGTCAAGTGCCGGCGGGAAGCTCAGGCACCGGTTCCGGCTTCCCCGGTCCAGGCGAAAGTCTCCACCACCTCCACATCGGGGTGCAGACTGCGGCGCACCGGACAGCCATTGGCGGCGGCCTCCAGACGGGCGCGGTCCGGGTGCTGCGGGGAAAGGGGAATATTCACCTCCACCTCCAGCTTCGCGATTCGGCGGGGCGGCTCGGACGTCATGTGCTTGCGCACCTGGGCGGTGCTGCCCGCGAGCTCCACTCCGATCCGGGTGCCCATGATGGCCATGGTGGTCAGCACGCAGGTTGCCAGGGATGTGGCGGTGAGGTCGGTGGGCGAAAAGCGCTCACCGCGCCCCATGTTGTCGGCCGGGGCGTCGGTTTCAATGCTGGACTGGGAGGGACCGTGCACGGCCCGGCAGTGCAGGCCGCCTTCGTATTGGATAGTGGCTTCAACCATAAAACAGGTGGGGGGTGGGGGGAGGGCCGCCGGTTTCCTCAACGGGCGGCTCTCACGGGGCGGGAGCTATCTATCCCCGGCTCCGCGATTTGAAAATGCGGAAAATCATCCGGATCCAGCCATCCATTCATCCTGATTGCACCGGGGGATTGAAAAACCCTCAAAACCGGTGCATGGACAAGGGTGTCCCAGCCCACTCCCCCTCAAGAAGTTCCTCCCGACGATGTCCAGGAAGTCATCCGCTCTGTCCAGCTCTGCCTGACCGGCACGGAGGTGCCGACCAAACTCACTTGGCGGATGGGGCTCTTTGATGCCTGGGCGAACCGGGTTTTCATCGCCAAAATCGCTCCGCATCTGCTGGCGGTGCGCAAAGCCGCGGACGCGGGGGATCTCAATGCCATCATCGCTGCGGACAACAGCCTGGGGGGCGGTGAGAACTCCGCTGCCGCCGGCCGCACCTGGCTGGGCCGCCAGCGGGGGGCCAAACACGCCAATCTGTTGCCGAATCTGGCTGCCGCGCTGGCCGCGGGGCAGGCGGTCGGGGAGTTCCACACGGTTCTCGCCCTTCAGGCGGCGAATTTTCATGTGGGGCATCTCCCCATGCTTCAGGCAGCGTTGTATTGTGAGTGGCGGGCCGCCCGTTCGGATTCCGGCACTCCTTTTTCCGTAGAAGAATTCCTGCGCCGCACACGCTCTGTGATGAGCCAACTGCCTGCCCTCGTCACCGCCCATGTTCCCACCGCCCCCATCTCCGCGGCCGGACGCTGATCCCCTCAGACGGCTGCTCATCGCTCTGGCCTCCCTCCCGGACACGGTGGTGGCACCTGAAGTGCTGCCGGAGGAGGACACGGATCTCGACCAGCCGTGGCATGTCATTATCTTCAACGATCCGGTCAATCTGATGTCCTACGTCACCATGGTCATCCGCCGCATCTTCTCCTATTCCAAGGAGAAAGCGGAGACCATGATGCTGGACGTGCATCAGAAAGGGCAATGCATCGTCTGGACCGGCGGCAAGGAGCGTGCGGAGCTGTATGTCCGGCAATTGCAGGAACACCAACTGCTGTGCTCCATGAAAAAGGCCGGCTGAACCTGTCCCGCCCGTTTCCGGGCATCCATCCAATTCACGATGCGACTGCAAAAACTCAGTGACGGTGCCATCCGCCTCTCCCAACTCAATCCCTGGGAGGTCCAGACCTTCCGCAGCCTGCCGATACTGGCCGATTTTTCGGATCATGAGGCCGCCGAACGCCGCATGTTGCCCACTCCTGCTGTGGAGTCCGATCTGACACCGGACATGGGCATGGACTGGGTGGAGTATGTCATGCCGGAACTGCGCGACAGCTTCGCGCGGAATCTCAGCACAGTGATGGAGGATCTGGAAAACCTGAAAACTCATTTTCCCGGCGATCCGGAGCCTGATGAAGCTGACAGGAGCGGGCATTCAGCATCCATCCTTGATGATGACGCGGACCCGTGGGGGTGGGATGACGATGACGATGAGTCCCGGTCTCCTTCATCCTCCGGCACCGGCAAAAAGGAAAGTGGCCCCCCTCCGCAGAAAGCGGGGCCTGCCCGCAGCCAAAGCGGACCGCCGCAGGAGTTGAATTACTCCGTCGATATCCCGTCGGAACATGCCGAGCTTTGGTTCCGCGCCATGAATCAGGCCCGGCTGGTGCTTTCCGCCAAGCACGGGATCGATTCCGAGCATATTCCGGATCTCGCCACCCTGCTGACCTCCGGCAAACTGGAATACTGGTTCCAATACGAGCTTTTTGTCAGCCTTCAGGGCTGGCTGGTGGATGCTGTGTTGGACACCAACTGAGCAGCCCCAGGCAGGAGTTTCCGGTGCCCCAATCCTGAAGCCGGCTCCGGGCACTCTACTGCAGCACTCCCTCCAACAGATCCACCAAGGCTCCCGCCGCGCCGCGGCCCACCTCCATCACATCCGAATGGCTGAGCGGCCCGCTCATGCCGGAAGCCCAATTGGTGAGACAGGAGAAAGCGGCCACCTCCATGCCCAACGCCCGAGCCTGGATGGCCTCCAGCACCGTGGACATGCCCACGGCGTCCGCCCCCATGACACGCAGCATGCGGATTTCCGCCGGGGTTTCGTACTGCGGCCCGCGCAGGCCGGCGTAAATTCCTACATGCAGCCGCACCGCGTGGGCCGCCGCCACTCCCAGAAACCGCGCCCGCAGGGAGAGTGTGTAAATTTCCGACATGTCCACAAAGTTGGGGCCGCCGGCCAAGGGGGATTCGCCGGTCAGATTGATATGGTCGGAGAGCATCATCCACTCGCCGGGCCGGTAGGCCTCATTCAGCGTGCCCGCAGCATTTGTCAGGAACAGCTTTCCCACCCCCAGCGCACCCAACAGCCTCACTCCGGCGGTGACCTCGCGGGCTCCCCGATTTTCGTAGAGATGGGTTCTTCCTGACAGGACCGCCACGCGGGAGGATCCCACGGTGCCCAGCACCAGTTCGCCTTCATGGCCGGGCGCTCCGCTATGGGGCAGGCCCAGCTCACTGTAGGGCACACGCTGGGAAACCTCCATACGGCGGGTGAAGCCGCCCAGGCCGGATCCCAGCACCAAACCCACCGCCGGAGCGAAATTTCTGACGTTTTCCGTTAATGTGAAGTGATCCGTGCTCATGGTCCACCCTGCCGCAGAAGCGGCGGGCCGCAAGCCGGGAAGCGCGCGATTCAACCGGAAAGGGGATTAGGCCGGCCTTCCGGATCTCAGCCCCGAGACTTGGCGGTGCCCTTCATCATATCCCAGAGACGGTTGATGGAGGGAGTCTGGCCGCTGCGGAAGTTGAGAAACTCCACATGCCGGTCCGCGGCCTCCGGTGTGAGGCGGATGCCCCAGAGCGGTTTGATCTCATCCGGCACATTGGAGTAGCGCAGGTCTGCCAGAACATCCGGCACACCGGGACACCGGCCGATCCAGCCGTCCGAAAAATGATAAAACCGGGCAATATCCAACGCCTGCACGGAATCCGGCTTCAGCCCGAAATCCGCCGCGGCGGCTTCCGGGGAGGCCAGCATCGGGCTGCTCTGTCCCGGGATCAGCTGGGTATTGCCGGGCCGTCCACAGCGGATGGCCACCGCACGGCAGATGCCGTCGCTCACCACCAGGCCACGCCAGACGA
Source organism: Verrucomicrobiales bacterium (assembly GCA_028293125.1). Classification (GTDB taxonomy): domain Bacteria; phylum Verrucomicrobiota; class Verrucomicrobiia; order Verrucomicrobiales; family V1-33; genus CAIZWU01. The sequence continues at coordinate 64,463 of JAQGPJ010000038.1, forward strand.
TGGCATTGCCGATGGAGGGGCGGATGCTGATCCGCTCCGCCGGCGGCTGATGGTTGTCCGCCAGCCATTGATTCAGGGCGGATTTGGCGCGCTGCTGCTGCACGATGCAGAACGTCAGGTAAATGCCCGCCCAGATCAGGCCCGTGCGGGCGGCCCTGATGCTGGCATAGCGCACAGCCAGCGCCACGCAGGCTGCCAGCGGCACCGTGAGGAGAGGATCAATGATGGAGATCCAGTCCAGCGACACCCGCCAGGAGGAGAACGGCCAGAAGATTTGGGTGCCATAACTGGTCCAGGCATCGCAGAACAGATGGCTCAGCCCCGCCAGCCAGGCGGGAAACAGCAGGGTTCTCCAATCCACCTGCTTTTTGAAGGCCGCGTACACACTGCTGGCGATGCAGGCTCCGAACAGCGCGATCACCGGGGAGAAAACCAGGCTGTGGGTGAAGTGGCGGTGGTATTGCAGATTGAACAAAGGATCGGTGGCCGAGCGCAGAAACACATCCGCATCCGGCAACAGCCCCGCCGCCAGGCCGGCCAGTGCCGCCTGGCGGCGCCGTTTGGGCTGGCGTGTGATCAGCACGGCGATGGCCATGCCAAGAACAGAATGGGTCAGAGGGTCCACAAATTGAAGGGAATGGCGGTAAAACGGACGTGGACCGGATGAAGGAGCGGAAAACCCGGAATTGGGCAAGAATTTCCCGGCGGTGGTCCTGGGATTTACCGGGCCGCCCGGAAAGCTCCTGTTCCGCCAGCAAAAAGCCCCCCGTTCCACAAGGAAACGGGGGGCTTGAAATAGGGGGAAGTGTTGGCTTCCGGAATCAGACCACCTTCTTTTTCAGAAAGGGCAGGCCGGTGCGCTCATTCTCCACCACTGTGTAGCCTTCGGGAAGCTCCGGGGCGGCGCCTTTGGCATCGCCGGAGAAGTAAAACAGGCGGGTCACTTTGCCGTCGGCACGGGGTGTTTCGCGGATGTGAAGATAGTAAGTCTTCGAGGATTTTTTGCTGACGACGCTGAAGGCCATAGTGTTAAAGGAAGTTGGACTGCTGTTGGGTGGTTTTCGGTTGCCTTGAGGGGCAGATAAGAAAGGGGAAGGACTAATCGATCAGTCCGGCACCTTTCAGGACACTGTAGGCCCCGTTGCGGTTTATGGTCTTCAACGACCGCGCAGTCAGTTTCAGTTTCACGAAAGTGTTCAGTTCGGGAACCCAGATGCGTTTTTCGCGCAGGTTGGGGCTGAAAGTGCGGTTGACCTTCTTGACATGGTTGAGGCCGATACCGCCTTCCTTCTTGGCTTTGCCACTGTGGTGAATACGGCGGCCACGGAAAGGACGCGCCCCGGAGATCATGCAGACTTTGGACATAAACTGAAAATCCTTCTGGAAATTTGAATAAGGGGAAAGGGGCAGTGTTTTTACCTGCAAAAGCGGGGTGGTCAAGGGATTTAGCCGCCGCCAGGCAAAAAGTTTTCCCGTTGTTACCGGGAGAAGCACCGTAAAAAGCCGCCAGGAAAGCACCATGGCGGCTTTTGCTGTTGCGAGGCGGGGGGAAGGGGACCGCGTTTTTGTCCCGCGTTGTCGGGGTCCGGGCAACGCCTGTCAGCGCAGTGGCGGACGGGGGGAATTGGGTTCCGGAGAGGTGGCGGAAGCGGAAAGCCCGGCGGCTTTTTCGATGAGCTGGAGGAATTCACCGCGGAACCCATCGGGATCAGCGCCTTTGGCTCCGACCGCCAAGGTGCGCACGGTGTTCCAGGTCAGGGTGCCGGCAAAGGCGCTGCCTTTGAGCAGCAGGCCATAACCAGCCACGGCGGCGGTCCAGCGGAGGTTGTCCCCGGCCTGGACCCAGGCGGTTCCGGAATCCCGGACCGGCATTTCCATCTCTTGGGCGGGCGCGGTGCCTTCCGGCTGCTGCCAGCGCAGCTTCACGGTCAGCATTTCACCGCTGGCGGCCTGCGGGGTGAGACGGTCGGGATCGGGGGCGGGAGCCGCAACCGGGGTCTGGTATTTCAGGTTGGGTTCCGAAGAGGCGAGGGATGCCGGATTGGAGGCCGCAGTGTTGACGGGCACGATTTCATACAGGGCGGTGACGCTGTGGCCGGCCCCGATTTCCCCGGCGTCCTTGGTGTCGTCCCTGAAATCCCGGTCCGCCAGAGCCCGGTTTTCATACCCCAGCAGCCGGTAGGAGGCAACCTGGGCGGGATTGAACTCCACTTGGACCTTCACATCCTTGGCAATGGTGACCAAAGTGCCGCCCAGTTGGCCCACCAGGGCGCGGCGCGCCTCGCTGAGGCTGTCGATATAGGCGTAGTTGCCGTTGCCCTTGTCGGCCAGCAGTTCGGCGGTGGTGTCCTTCAAATTGTCGCTGCCGTAGGCCAACACGCTGAGATACACGCCCGACTTCGCCTCGCGGGTGATCAGCGCCTCCAGTTCCTCCCCGGTGGTGAGACCCACATTGAAGTCCCCGTCCGTGGCCAGGATGACGCGGTTGACGCCCCCCTTCAGAAAGTGGCTGCGGGCTGTCTCATAGGCGGCGGTGATGCCTCCGGCACCATTGGTGGAGCCTCCCGAGGAAAGCGAATCGATGGCGGAGCTGATGACGGCACGGTCGTTGACCAGGGTGGAGGGCAGCATCAGGCGGCTCTCCCCGGCATAGGTGACCAGCGCCACCCGGTCGCGGGGCTCCAACTGCGACAGCAGCAGCTGCAGGCTGCGCTGGACCAGCGGGAGCTTGTTCGGCTGATCCATAGAACCGGAGGTGTCCACCAGAAACACCAAGTTGGCGGCGGGGCGCTCCGCGGTGATGACGGTTTTGCCTTTCAGCGCCACCCGCACCAGCCGGTGGCCGGGGGCCCACGGAGCGGAGGCGGTCTCCACATGCACCGCGAAGGGCCGTCCATCCGCCGGGGGCGGCGGAGCATCATCCATGGGGAAATAGTTGATCAGCTCCTCCAGCCGCACGGCGGCGGCAGGGGGCAGAGCGCCGTCGTTGAGATGCCGCCGCACGATGGCGTAGGAGGCGGTGTCCACGTCGATGCTGAAGGTGCTCAGGGGCCGCTCCACCGGGCTGAGGAATTTGTTTTCCGGCAGTCCGCTGTAGGAGGGGCCGTAGCCCGTGTCAGAGGCTGAGCGGAATTCCTGCTGATTATTATAACCATCGGCATCCGCATCCGCCAGTGCCTCGATGGCCATACCCTCGGACGTTGACGGTTGGGATGGAACCCTGGATGTCCCTGGGACGCTTGTTTCCCAGAGCCGGTCCACATCGTTCAGCATTTTTAGACGGGTATGATCCCGTGCGGCTCTGAGGTAGTTGCTTACCTCCTGCTTGGAACGCTGCAGGGCATTTTCAGCAACGGTGTTGCCGGGATCCATGGACAGGGCTTGTTTGAATTCCTCCTCCGCCTTGCTGAACTGGCCGAGGTCATAATAGCCGAAACCCCTTCTCAAAAGCGTTCGCACATCCTCCTGCACCGCCACATCTTGACTTCCGTTCAGCCTTGGGGTCTTTTTTTGGTGGGAATGAATTACCACCCCGGACATCACCGCGATGCACGCTGCGGCGGCCAGAGTGGGCATCCAGAAGGAAAGGCGGCGCACCGGGGATTTCCGGGCGGCTTGGGCTCTGTCCTCCAGTGCCTGGCGGATTTCCGGGCTAAGCCGCAGGGCGTGGTTTTCATCCGGGCGGAGCCGGGATTCCAGTATTTGGCAGAAATCGCGGGTGGCTTCGGCCTCGGCACGGAGTTCGGGATTCTGTGCCAGCCCGGCTTCAAATGAAGGCCGTTCCGGGGCTGGAAGCTCGTCCAGCGCCCAGGCCGTAAGCCGGGCAGTGGCCGTTTGATCGGGAGTGGGTTCAGCGGAGGAGGACATAACGTTATCGGGCAATTTCAAGGATTTTAAAAAGCTGGCTGAAAACAGCCGGGTTGGGTTCTGAGCGCTCTGTTTGTCTGTCCGGTCAGGGGACAGGGGCGTCAGCACGGGGTGAAAGAGGAAGCGCTGACGGCGGCTCATGGACAGGAGGCCGGCATCCGGCTGCCGGCTGCCTCCAGCCGCTGCCAGTCCTGCCGCAGCGTGGCCACCGCCTGATGCAGCAGCCAGCCGACATTGGCGATGGACAGGCCGGTGGCGGCGGCGATGTCGCGGTAGGCCAGTCCGGTTTCAAATTTCAGCCGGACCACCTGCTGCTGGATTTCCGGAAGCGCGGTGATCAGCCGCCGCAGGGCGTGCACGGTTTCCTTGTCCGCCAGCGCCTCATCAGGAGTGGATTCCGGTGAGATGGCCTCCGCGGCCCCGGAATCCCCGGGGACATCGCTGGAGATGAAACCGGAGGAAGGATTCGTCACAGAAGAGCGCGGGGATTTCCGCCTGAAATCCGTCAGCACATTCCGGCAGGCCGTGAAAAGCCATGGCCCCAGGGACTCCACATCGCCCTGCGGGCTGTGGCGGACAAAACGCAGCAGCGTTTCCTGCACGGCATCCTGGGCTAGGCTGTGGTCGCTGCACCGCACGGCGGCATAGCCAAGCAGGGGACGCTCATAGCGGGCAAGAACGGCGTGGAACCGGGAATCGGCGGCGGGGGAGGCGGGCATGGCGGCGTATACCAGGCATCACGGAGCCCGGTGGGAATCCCTGGAAAATTTCCACTTTTTCCAGAAAAGCCCTATCTTCCTCTTATCTTGGGGCAACTCCGGCGAATTTGAGAAAAATCCGTGACATTCTCCGGCGACGCATGAATAAGACATGGAGGAAAAAGCCGCGCACGCCGGCATGGAGGGAGGCTCCGCCGGGCGGGAAGACGGGACATCGGTTCGGAAGTCCCTATTGCTTCCCGTATTTTCCAGGACTTGCGGACGGGTTGGGCTTCGCCCACGTTGACAGCCCATGAAGCCTCCCCTCCTCCTCCGGGCTCTGCTGCCGGCTGTGCTCCTCAGTTGCGGTCTGCTGACTACCGGCTGCCACGCGGAATCCAAAACCAAGGCCGCGGCCTCCGCAGCGGCGGCTCCCGCCAGCGGGTGGAAGGTGGCGCTGCAATCCACCGCTTGGAAAGCCACCGGCTTTGAAGGAAACATGGATTTGAGCGGCATCGCGGCGGTGGATGCGGTCCACTGCCTGCTGGGCAGCGATGAGCTGCTGGGAGTGCAGCCCGGCCTGCTGGACCGCAAAGGAATGACCATCAGAGCCCTGCCGGTGATTCCGCTGGTGGCCAATCCGTCAGGTGCCAAGGGGGAAGTGGATGTGGAAGGGGTGGCCGTCTCACCGGCGGATCATTGCTATTATGTGACCGGTTCGCATGGCGTTGGCAAAAAAAAGGGGGAATACGATCCCACCCGCGCCTCTGTTTTCAAGCTGCCCTGCGATCCCCAAACCGGGGAAATCACCGGAAAGGGAATCCAGCACGCCAGCCTGATGCCCTGGCTGGAGCGGAGCATGGAATTCGGGGCCTTCGCCAAACAGCCTCTGCAACAGAACGGATTCAATATCGAGGGGCTGGCCTTCAAGGATGGCCGGCTGTGGTTCGGCGTCCGCGGGCCCAATGTGGACGGCCATACGTTTGTGATCGAGGTGGAGCCTGATTCCCTTTTCGAAGGCGGCCTGCCGGCCTGCAAAGTCCACACGCTGCCTGTGGGGGAGGGGCGGGGCATCCGTGAGCTGGCGGCGGTGCGCGAAGGCTTTGTGGTCCTGACCGGCAATGCGGGCGCCGAGGCCTCCAAAAAATTCCCCGTCTCCGTCAGCCGGATGCCGGACGCCTCGTTCGATCTGTTTCTCTGGCGCCCTGGCAAAACGCCGGAGACGCAGTCCATCGGCCAGCTGCCATCCCCGTCCGCCAAGGCGGAGGCGCTGCTGGTGCTGGAGGATTCGGAGAAATATGTGGACCTGCTGGTGCTGTTTGACGGGGCCCCGGACGGCGCTCCGCGGTCCTACCGGCTGACACGTCCATGAATAATTCCTCTAACGTTGTTATTTAAAGTCAGTTTAATCCCATTTTTGCCAATACCCTGTGTCCATGAAGCGGCTTACCCTCATCCGGCATGCGAAGTCCAGCCACGACCATCCCGCAATGCCGGACTTCGACCGCCCGCTGAACACTCGGGGCCGCTGTGACGCTCCGGCCATGGGCCGGCATCTGGATGAGATGCATGACTTTCTGCCGGATCTGGTGGTCTCCAGCCCGGCCACGCGGGCCATCACCACCGCCCGCATGATTGCCAAGGAAACCGCGCTCGACGCTTGGGCGATCCGTCAGGACGAGCGCATCTACGAGGCCCCGCTGAGTGCTCTGGCGGCGGTGGTGCGGGAATTGCCGGACCGCTTTCAGCACGTGGCCATTTTCGGCCACAATCCCGGTCTGGAGAGTCTGACCAACTGGCTCTGCGGCTGCGAGGCCGTGACCCGGCTGCGGACCGGCGGTGTGGTCATGCTGGAACTGAGCGTTGAGCAGTGGAGCCAGGCGGGGAATGGCACCGCGGTGCTGAGGGACTATGTTTTTCCCGCCATGATCGGAGCCGGAAAGAACGCCGTCCCGCCGGAGCAGCCGTGAGGAACCGTGCTTCCGCATGGCGGAGGCGGCGGGCAAAGGCGCATGGAACACTTTCCGATACCGGGCGGCCATCCGCCCCGCACCGGGAGGCGTATCGGATTCCGAGCACTCCGGCTGCGTGTCCGAGAGGTCCGGAAGTCCGCTGTTCCCCTCTTGACCATGCGGCTGTGCGGGCCATACCTCCCCCCCTTTCCGGGACCTATACCAAACGAATGAGCGATTTTCTGAAACACGAGTGCGGTGTGGCCTTTGTACGGCTGCGGAAACCCATCCAGCACTACGTCACCAAATATCAGAACGCCCTCTGGGGATTCCACAAGCTCTTCCTCCTCATGGAGAAGCAGCACAACCGTGGCCACGATGGTGTCGGCATCGCCAGCACCAAAATCGACGCCCCGCTGGGCCAGCCCTACATGTTCCGCGCCCGCTCCGCCAAGACGGACTCGCTGAACCAGCTCATTCAGGCGCAGATCACCATCTACGACACCCTCGTCCGCAAAGGCCGGATTGATCCCAAGGACGGGGAAAGCGTGAAAGCGCACTTTGACTTCGGCGGCGAGCTGCTCATGGGGCACCTGCGCTACGGCACCAGCGGTGCCTTCTCCACCGGCTCCTGCCACCCTTATCTGCGCCGCTCCAACTGGCCGACAAAGTCCCTGATGGTGCTGGGGAATTTCAACATGACCAACGCCCGGGAGCTGAATCAGCTCATGGTGGACCGTGGCCAGCACCCGGTTTTCGGCACGGACACGCAGACCGTGCTGGAGGAGATCGGATTTCATCTGGACGAGGCGCACACGGATATTTACCGGGAAATGCGCGATCTGGGCACCCCGGGAGCGGAAATCCCGGCTGTCATCAGCGAGCGGCTGGATATTGAGGAAGTTGTGCGTCGGTCCGCGCGGCACTGGGATGGTGGCTTTACAATCGCCGGCCAGATTGGAAACGGTGATTCCTTTGTCCTCCGGGATCCCCGGGGCATCCGGCCCTGCTTCCTTTATGAAAGTGAGGATGTTTTCGCCCTCGCCAGTGAGCGCGTGCCGCTGATGACGGTGTTTGACGCCTCCGAGGACCAGATCCGGGAGCTGCCGCCCGGCCATGTGTTCATCATCCGCCGGGATGGCAGCACCTCTCTGAGCCGGTATGCCGATCCAGTTCCCCATACCCCCTGCTCATTTGAGCGGATCTATTTCTCCCGCGGCAATGACCCGGTGATTTACCAGGAGCGCAAGCGCCTTGGCGCGGCGCTGGTGCCGCAGATTATAACGGCGATTGAGGGGGATCTGGAGCATGCCGTCTGTTCCTTTATCCCGAACACCGCCGAGGTGGCCTATCACGGGCTGATGGACGGGCTGCGGCTGCACCGCCGTGCGGAGGTCAAGGACTCCATTATGAAAGCGGCCGCCGAAGGCACCCTGAGCGAGGAGGCCATCGATGGACTGATCATGCGCAACTGGCCGCGCGGTGAGAAGATCCTGCACAAGGACATCAAAATGCGCACCTTCATCAGCCAGGAGAGCAGCCGCCTTCAGATGGCCAGCTATGTCTACGACATCACCTACGGAGAGGTGCGTCCCGGAGTGGACAGCCTGGTGGCCTTGGACGACTCCATCGTGCGTGGCACCACGCTGAAGCAGAATATTCTGAAAATGCTCACCCGCACCCGACCGTACCGCATCGTGGTGTGCTCCACCGCCCCCCAGATCCGTTATCCGGACTGCTACGGCATCGACATGGCGGAAATCGGGAAATTCATCGCCTTTCAAGCCGCCATTGAACTGCTGCGGTCCAGCAACCGGCAGTCTGTGATCGATTCCACCTACCTTTCCTGTCTGGAGGAGATCAAAAAACCCGCCGCCCTGCAGCGAAATGCGGTCATCGATCTCTACGTCTCCTTCACCGATGAGCAGATCTCCAGCAAAATCAGCGAATTCATCTACCCGGAAAACGACTGGAAAGGCGAGTTGCTGGTGGTCTACCAGACCGTTGAAAATCTGCACGCCGCGATCAGTCCGGAGGCCGGGGACTGGTATTTCACCGGAAACTACCCCACTCCCGGTGGCACGGATATCTGCAACCGGTCCTTCATCCACTGGTACGAGAACAAAGCCGGCCGCGTCTACGACGTCTGAAGGCTGCGGAAGACCCGTCAGGAGCTTTCCATTCCTCGAAAGAAGAGGCACCGGGTCCTTTCTTCGGAATTAAAAATGGCGGACAGTTTTTCCGTCCGCCATTTTTTGTCACTTTAATTTTTCCGAACCCGGGAATTTTTCAGGCTCGGATGAAAATGAAGCTTGATTATGCCCGACGCCGGCGGCGGGCGGAAAGCAGGGAGGCCCTTCCCAGCTGGAAAGGTTGAGACCGGGGCCACGGCGACCGTGGAGCCGATCTGGACTCCATTGACGTAGAATGTGAAATTGCCGTTGCAGAAGACCCCGACCGCCTGAATCAGCAACCCTATGGCGGCGGTGCCAGTGTTGAGGAAGCCCTCCGTCCCGTTATTGGCGGCATGCGTGGTCAGGCGGAGGGGATTACCGGGAGCTCCGGCGCTGGGAATCAGCTGGAGCTAGTCGGCGGCATTGCCTCCATCACTGGTGTTTTCCCCGTTGTTGCTGGTGCCGAACGCCAGGGCGGGTTGCCCAGTTGCGGTTCTCGGAAGCCGTGAACCACAGGGAAAAGGAGGCTGCGCCGGCGGTGCCTCCGTTGACGGCGGAGGTGAAAAGACATTGGGGAGGTCCACATAGGCGTTGTTGGCGGGTCCGCCGCCATCATTGTCGCTGATATTCAGCACGCCGTTGGAGAAGACCGCGTTGGCGGAATTCAAGATGACACCGTTCGAGGTGCCTACCGAGTCGCTGGCGGTTCCATCCTTGAATGTGTAGAGGTGCACCAAGGCGGCCTGAGAGGGCAGGGCGCTGGCGACCAGTGCGGTGGCAGAGATTAAAACAAAAGCGGTTTTCATAGGCTATTGGGTGGATTTGCCGAAGACTGGAACAAAGTCCGTTGTCCTGATCTGACCTTACCGATTTAATGGAACGCATGTTTACCCGTACAATTCTTTTCATGTGCCCGATATCACATTTGTGGGTCCGTGATCCGTGGCCAGCGGGGGGCGGATTTCAGCTTTTGAAGGCCCGGAGGAACTTTTTAACCAATTTACAAACATCAAAATTGACTTTATTAATTTTTAATTTAATATGGCAACATTGATATTATTTATAAGTTAATTGGACTCAATGAACAAATGTTGTTTGAGACTGGCAGGGAATGGCGCGGGAAGCGCCAGTGGATCCTTGATGATCAAGCACTTAAGTTGCTTCCCGCAGTTATTGGAGTTGCCAAGAACAAAATTTTCATTCACTTTTCAACCCATGCGATCCTCAAATATTCTGATCCAATAACTATGTCAGTCCAATGAATGTGGCTCTGATGCTGCCACTGTTTTACGAATACGCCCGAAATCTGCGAAGAGGAGTCCTGGATTGGGTGGAGGCAAATCCCGGTTGGAGGATCATAGAAATTGATCCCAGCGCCCAGCCGTTGACCAGCCGGCTGGCCAGACATCTGCATGGCGCCATCGTCATGGGGGAGATGCTCAGCTCCTCCGGCGCGGGGTTCCAGCTGAACGGTCTGCCTTTGGTGCACTGTCAGTACATGGGGGGTTCCCCTGAGGGGCTTGGCGATCCGGCAACGGTAGGTTTTGACCACCATACGATCAGCCGGCTGGCAATTGACCACTTTCAGGCCCTGGGCCTGGAAGTGGTGGGTTTTGTGGGCCTGAAACTGCGGGACGGGGCGGTGCGCTCCATCAAGGTGACTCCGATGCAGGAAATGGCGCGCACAGCGGGTATGCGCTGGGCGGAGTTCGACCTGTATCCCGTGAATCCCTCCGAACAGCCTGAATGGGTGTGGGAAGGACGGAATCTGCGCGATCTGGTGGCATTTATCCACAACTGCCCCAAGCCCGCAGGACTGCTGGCGCAGGATGACTATGTGGGCACTATGCTGTGTGAAATCGCTCAGGGTCTTGGTTACCGGATTCCGGAGGAGATTGCCGTGCTGGGGCAGGGCAACCGCGTGATCGGCCGCACCGGGCATCCGTCGCTGTCCTCGATCGTGATTCCCGGTCAGGAGATCGGCTGGGCCGCGGCCGCCCGGCTGAACCTGCTGCTCACCGGCCAGCAGGTGAATCCCCGCGTGACGCTGCTGCCCTGTGAGAAAATCATCCTCCGGACCAGCACCACGGGTGCTTCGCACGAAACCGGCATCGAGCGGGCCCGACGGCACTTTGAACGCCATGCCCTGGGCGGGGTGACCGTGCAGGAACTGGCTGTGGTGGCGGGCTGCTCCGTCAAGACTCTGCGCAGCCGGTTTATGGAGAATTACGGCGTGGAAATCGCCAAAGAGGTGCGGGAGCGCCGGAAATCAGCCGCCCTGCGGATGCTGGAGGCCACAGAGCTGGACATTGGGGAGATCGGTCGGCACTGCGGGTTTTCGTCGGCCCCGAATTTCTTCAATTTTGTGCGCCGCCAGACTGGCGGGCTCGGCCCGGCGGAATACCGGCGGCAGGCGCTGCGGGCGAAGGCCAATCAATTTCCAGCCTGACCGGCTTTTCCGTCTTCAGTCTGACGACCGGCAGCAGGCTTATTTCGACTTTGGCAATTTAATTGATATAATGTTCATGATGAATGAGTTGCGAAATTAAGTCATAAAAACTTAACTCGTTGATTATTAAAGACTTTACCAAAGTCGAATTATCCGGCGGGCAGAGAGTCCTTGCAAAACAGTTCATTCACCTCATCCCGGCGGCGATCTCCCGCGCCAGACGGGCCAGCAGCCGGCTTTGGGCGCTGGCGAGTTCGCTGTAGCCGTCCTTCCGCATCGGTTCGGTGCCGGACCATGACCGGCTGGCGGCAAGCTGGCGGGAGGGCAGGGCGTAAACCCGCCACGAGGCATCCAGAACCGCATTGCCGTCCGTGCCTCCATGCAGATGCAGAATATCCAAGGAAACCTGGTAATTCAGGCCGGTATCGCTGTCCCACGGATAGACGCGCACATTTCCCGTGCCGAGAATGTGCCCCAGGTTGGCCGCTGTGACACGGGTGATATTCTCCGCGAGATCGCCGGCCCAGCGGTTGGATTCGGAAATGGCCAGCTGGTTGTCCGTCTCCTGAAACACCAAGTTGGGCCGGTCCAGATAACCGGCCACCGACACCGGCCCCACACCGATGCCCGTTCCCTTTCCGGCTCCGGCACCGGATGGTGCCGGGCCTTCCGCCGTAAGCATGTAAAAATGCTTCTGAGGCGAGGCGCAGGAGGCTGCCAGCAGAGGCAGAACCAGCAAAAAAACGGACGGAGCAGGGAAGTGCATGAAGAAAATGAGGGGAAAAGGGGAGCTTATTTCTTTTTGGCTTTGGGCATTGGATCACCGGTGCCGTCGCGGCCGAAGATCAGCGAGTTCGGTTTTTCCGCCACGCTGGTGCTCAGCGTTTTGAAGGCTCTCAGCGCCGCCCGCAGTTCATCCAGAGTGCGGCGCAAATCCCCCTGCACGGAGCCGGCAGGGCCCAGGCTGGCCACCGAGGAGCGTATTTCCCCCAACGTGTTGTCGATCTGCGTGGTCAGGCCCTGCGTTTTCTGGTTGGCGAGCAGTTTGCGGGCCTCTGTCAGAGTGATTTCCGCCTCCTGCGCCGTGCGGGTGATGCCCTCCGCGGTTTGACCAAATTTATTCATCATGTCCTCCAGAGGGAGAGCTGTCAGTTTCGTCAGCAGATCGTTCACTTTGGCCTCCAACTGCACAAGACCGGAGGAATGCGTGGGCAGGAGGTCATATTCCCCATTGTGCCCCAGTTCGGCGGGAAGAGCTTCGGGGACGTAATCGAGGTCGATAAACAGTGACCCGGTCAGCAGGGACCCTGTGCTCAGCCGGGCGCGCAGTCCGCTTTTAACTGCATTGCTGAGAATGGCGGAGTCATCCTCCTCCCCTTCAGTGGTCGTGCGCAGCAGGCCGGGGTCCATTTCGATCAGCACCGGCACCCGTTTGTCGCCGGGCGGGGCATATTTCAGGGAGATATCCGTGACCCTTCCCATGGGAATGCCGCGGAATTCCACCGGTGCCCCTTTTTGAAGCCCCCGCACAGAGCGGTCAAACATCAGCAGGCAGAGCCGGGATCCCCGGAAGATGAGTTCCCGTGTGGCCGCCTCGTTGGCGAAAAGGGAAAACTCCGCCCCATCCTGAACCGGTGCCCCGGGCGCAGTCCCCGGCGGTATGCCAAAGGAGATCCCGCCGGCCAGCATGGCTTGGACGGAAGGGGTGCGCAGCCGGAAGCCCTCCGCTCCGGCACTGACGTCAATGCCGCCGGTGTTCCAGAAACAGGTGCTCTCATTGACCAAGGGGGCATAGGCCTCGCTGATGAAAATGCTGAGCCTCGTCTGCCGGGTAGCCACATCAAAAGTCCGCAGCTCCACCTTTCCCACCTCAAAGCCATTATAATAAATCGGCGAGCCCGCGTTGAGCGATTCCGCACGGTCCGCCGTGAGAGTCAGGCGCAGGCCGGGCACACTGGATTTGGTGACCGGAGCCGCCTCCAATCCGTCAAAGTGAGTGACCGTCTCCGGCCCCTCACCCGGATCCAGTTCAATATACGATCCTTTGATAAGGGTGCCGAGGCCGGAGACACTGGCAGCTGAAAACTGAGGCCTCACTACCCATAACCGCGTGCCCTTGCGCAGGAGGGTGCCGGCATCGGGATCGATGCGGATATCCACCACGACCGACAGCAGATCGGCTGAAAGCTGCACATTCTGCACTACCCCGATGCGCACGGACCGGCAGCGGACCTCGGTGGAGCCGCTTTCAATATTGGCCGCGGTCTCAAACCGGATATGCGCCAGCACCCCTTGGCTGCGGTAGTGCTGCCACACCAGCCATCCGGCCAGCAGCAGCGTCACCAAGGGAATCAGCCAGACCGCGTTCCAAGGACGGCTGCGTTTCACGATGGCCCGCGCTGCGGGCGGACGGGAAACCACCGGAGAGGAATCGGAATTGGAGGAGGAGGGAGCAGGGGAGCCCGGCGGCGGGGAGTCGCTCATACAGCAGCGGGGGAATCAGGGAAGGCGGAGGCGGTCACAGGGATTGTGGAGCAGGGTGGGGGTGGATATTCCCTTTTCCTCAGGGCCATAGGCATTGTCTCCGACCGCCGGGTCTGCATTCCTGGAATTCAGAAGGGATTCCCGATGCCGGTCCCAGATCAGGCGGGGATCAAAACTCATGGCGGAAAACATCGTGAGTATAACGACGCCCGCGAAGGAAACAGCCGCCGGTCCCGGTGTGATGGTCATCAGGGCCCCCAGTTTCACCATGGTGGCCAGCACAGCCACCACAAACACATCCACCATCGACCACCGGCCCAGCAGCTCCGTAATGTAGTAGACGCGGTTCAAAGCCCTGGGCGGGGAGACCGTGTGTCCCTGGGCTGCCAGGCAAAGCCACACCAACGCCGCCACTTTCATCAGGGGAATGACCACGCTGGCCGTGAAGATAATGATGGCCACGGGATAGGAGCCCATCTGCCAGAAAGTGATGACTCCCGACAGAATGGTGCTGTTCTGCGCACCCTGGATGCCCCTCACCTCCATGATCGGCAGCAGATTGGCGGGCACATAGAGGGCACCGGCGGCCAGCAGCAGCGCCCAGGTGCGCTGCAGACTGTATGGTTTCCGCAGGTGAAGCGGGGTGCGGCAACGGGGGCAGCGGGCTGTTTCCGCCGCGGGGTCCGCGGACAGGACACTGACCTTCCCGCACGTATGGCAGGAGGCGAAACCCTGCAGGGCGGCGGGTTCCGGCATTGCGGACCCGCCCGGAGAGGGTGCAGGCGCGGAGGGGATCATGCGGCGCGTTCCGTGACAGGCTGCTGGGCGATCTCCAATCGGTCCCACAGCTCCATCCGGTCAATGCCGGCCATGGCGGCGGAGGTGCAGACCACCACTCCGGCCAGCGCCCACAGGCCGGTGTCATAAGTGACATGGGCCAGGTGCCCCAGCTTCAGCAGACTGACCAGGATCCCGAGCAAAAACACTTCCAGCATGCTCCACGGCTCAAACCGCTGGAACCAGCAGGCCACGGTCAGTGAGCCCGGAAAGGCTGCTCCGTAACGCAGTGGCACTGATATATACAGCAGTCCGCCAAGCAGTACGAGAGGAGCGAAAATCGTGAAAAACGTCACTGCCACCGCCAGCAGTGGAGAACCTTCACCCCAGAAGGTGAACACGGTCTCCACCAGCGTCAGCCGGGTCGAAAGGCCCCCGGATTTCATACTCAGAAAGGGAAAGCTGTGGGCGATCACCATCAGAATCAGCCCTGCGGAGGAAAAACTCACGGCCCGGGCCAGGGAATGAGCCCGGTTCCGGTAAAGCTGCCGCCCGCAGCAGCAGCAATACGCCGCATCCCCTTCGCGGAGCCGGGGGGATTCCTGAAGCGTGTCGCAGAAGTGGCAGGCCACCCGCATGGGACCATCCTGAATCTGCGGCCAGGACAGTCCGGGATGGTGGCGTTTCATGAGGGCGGCGACGGTGGTGGTGGTGGCGGCAGCAGCGGCGGGATGGTGGTAACGGACGGGCATTGACTGAACCGCGCGCAGGGACTGCCGCAGGAATAGGATGATCCGGAAAATCCCGCGTCAGGACGCGCGGCCCTCCTCGACCTCCATGAGGTCAAAGAAGGTAACGATGTCGGTGCGGTGACCGAGACCGCTTTCCGCTTTGGACTTCTCCAATCCCTCGGAGGCGGCATCGCGCCAGCCACGCTTTTTCATAAAGGTGTTCCAGACCTCGATCTGCTCAGCGTCCGGCCGGCGGCCTGTGCGGAACGCCCACTCCAGAACCTCCTCATCGGATCCCCCCTCCAGCGTGCGGGCCTGCAGGTCCTCGAATTTTATGCCCAGAAAACAGCACACACGGTCATCGAAGGTGCGGTTGCCGGGCATCACGCCGATATGATAACCGTCCGGTAGTCCGCCTTCGGCGGCCAGGCGGATCTTGCTGAGGATGCGGGCAAAGATAACGATGCCGCCGGTGGTGGCGTAAGGGCCGGTGATGGGAAAGGACATGGGATGGCGGGAATGGAGAAAGGGGATGGTGGCGGACATTGTCCTTGAAAAATCAGGAAGCCCGCGGTTCAGCGGTGGAGGGAAGGAGGGCTGGCGGCTTCCCATCCCCCAGCGAGGGCGAAACGCGGGAAATGATCGGCTCCAAGGAGCCAAGCCAGCGGCGGGCCGTCTCATTCACTACCTGCAACGGCAGATTCCGCACGCGGTCCATGATGCGGTCCTCGTAGTCATACCCCAGGCCGTAAAGCTCATTGAGAGCGCACTGCTGGCCCAGCCCGGCATTGGACTGGCGCTGCATGGCCTGCTTGCCGGTCCACGTGCGGCGGGCGCGGTCGAGCTCCTCAGCCGTCAGACCGTTCTCCGCCAAATTGCGGATTTCGCTGAGCAGCTCGGCTTGGGCGAACTCCAGCTTCTCCGGGGCGGTGCTGAGATAGAACGCGAACAGTCCCGGCGACATGCCCAGAATCTGCGTGGTGCCGACACTGTAGGCCAGTCCATGCTGCTCGCGGATACGCTCGAAGAATCGGCTGGCCATGTCACTGCAGGCTTCATCGATGAGATCCAGCGCCACCCGGTCCGGGTGGCGGATGTCCACGGTGGGAAAGGCGGTGGCCAGAAAGGCCTGGCGCTTTCCGCTGGGGAGATTGAGCTCCGACGGTGTCCAGGCGGGGACGGTGAGGGCGGTCTGATGCTCCACGCGAGGACCGGCGGGCAGGGCTGCGAAGGCCTCCTCCACGGCGGCGCGCACGTATTCGAAGACCACGTCGCCGAAAACGCTCAGCACCACATTGCCTCCCGCCAGCAGGGAGCGGTGCAGCATGGCCAGCGTTTCACGGTCCAGGGATTCCACACTGGCGAGGGTGCCGTTGCGGCTCATGGACATGGGGTGAGTGCCGTAGGCGGCCCGGCGCAGTTCGCGGAAGGCGACAAAGGATGGATGATCCTCCTCCTGACGGATGGCCGCCAGCTGCCGGGTGCGCTCGCGCTCAATCTCCTCCTCCGGGAAAACCGGATGCAGCAGCACGTCCGCCAGCAGCAGCAGGCCATTGCGCCACTCCGGCTGGAGCACATGCGCAGCCACGCTGAAGCTGGATCCGCCGGATTCCGCTCCCAGCGATCCACCGCCGTTCTCGATCTCCTCGGCGATGGCGTCGGCGGTCCGGGTGCGGGTGCCTTTGACAATGGCGGCCGCCAGCAGCCGGCCGGCACCGTTGGTCTCCGGCGTCTCCGCCAGCAGGCCGCCGCGCAGGCTGGCGGTCATGGAGACCATGGGCAGGCGCGCGTCCTCCCGCACCAGCAGTGTCAGGCCGTTGGGAAAAACATGCCTGATGATCTCCGGATTTTTCGCGGACGGCTTCACTTCCGCCGCCACCGCCGTTTTGCCCGGCGGGTTGAGCGACACACTGGTGATGCCTTGCGGCACCAAATAAGTAGCGGCCACACGGCGGATGTCCTCCGGCGTCACGCGGTCGATGGCGGCCAGATAGGAACGGGTGAAATCCGCATGATGCGCGCTGTGCCAATTGCCGCCGAGATCCGACGCCTTGCCGCGCATGGTGGTCAGAGAGCCCAGTTGGTCAGCCAGGAACTGCCGGCGTGCCCGCGCCACCTCCGCCTCCGGCACCAGTTCCGTGCGGAAGCGCTCCACCTGCGCCAGGATGGCGGCCTCGGCGGCCACGCGCTTGTCAGGATCACACTCCGCGCTGACATAGCACAGACCGCCCTGGGGCGGGGTATAGGCTCCGGCTCCAATGCTGTGGACCAGCCCTTGCCGCTCACGGATTTCGCGGTGCAGCCGGGCTGTGCGTCCGGTGCCCGCCAGCACGCCCAGGACCTCCAAGGCCGGGGTGTCCGGATGCAGCAGGCCGGGAATGCGCCATGCCAGCTCCATGCGGGTGATCTCGGTGGGGAACTCCGCATGCATTTCCCGCCGCCCTCCCTGGGGGGGTTCCACAGGCATGGTCACAGGTGCCGCAAAACGGGCGGTGGCGTGGCCGAAGTGCTTCTCCACCAGAGCGCGGGCCTCCTCTGTCCGGAGGTCGCCCACCAGCACCACGAACATATTGCCCGGCTGATAGCGTTCCTGGTAATACTGATAAGCCGCCGCCCGGTCCACAGCGTTGAAAAGTCCCAGATGGCCGATGACCGGCTCGCGGAAAGGATGCTCCCGGTAAACGGTGCTGAACATCAGCTGGCTCAGGACACGGTTCGGGTCGTCCTTGCCCATGTCGATTTCCCGGCGGATCACATCCTTCTCCTTCTCAAACTCCGTCTCAGGGAAAGTCGCACGGGTGGTCAGATCCGCCAGCACCCCCAAGGCGGTGTCCAGCCCCTCCCTCAGGGTGTCGATCCAGTACACCGTGCGGTCAAAGGAAGTGTAGGCATTCAAGTATCCGCCGGTGTCCTGCACGGCTTTGGCCAGTTCTCCCGGTCCGCGGTCACCCGCGCCTTGGAAAACCATGTGCTCCACCAGATGGGAAACCCCGCTGCCGCGCAGGGCCCCCTCGGTGATGCTGCCGGTGCGCACCCAAGTCTGGGCGCTGATCAGGGGCGCGCTGTGGTCCTCCTGAATCAGAATTTCGAGGCCGTTCGGGAGTGTGAAAAGGGAGGCTCCGGAAAGTGGAAACTCCAAGGAGGCGGAGGCGGAGCTATCCGCAGTGCCGGGAATACCGGCGGAATCCAGACGGGCAGGGGAGACGGGAGCAAGCATGAACTTCGATTCTGCCGTTCGCCGGGATTTTGGCAAAGGCATAAATGACTACGACTGCCCGCTTCCGGCGGCTTTCCGGACCGGCGGATTTTTCCACATACCGCCCCTCATCGGAGCATCCAAAAAAGGGGAACCCGCATCGGCGCAAAGCCGATGCGGGTTCTTTTAAAGTAAAATGGAAGGCCAGGCGTGCCAGACTGAAATCACTTCCGGCCGGGCATATTCCGCACCTCAGCGGCGTCGGCGCAACAGTCCCGCCAAGCTGAGAGCGCCCAGCATCAGGGAGACCGAGGGCTCCGGTACGGCGGTGACGGAGAAACCCGCCAGGGAGCCGCGGACACCGTTGCCGGCGTTCACCGGCATGGCCACGGTGATGGAATCCGCTGTTAGCCCGTTCAGAGTACCGATGCCCCGGTGTCCGCTGGTCTCTGTCTGCGCGCCGCTAGGGATCGGGTAGGTGCCATCACCCAAAGGCTGCTGGGGAGCAATGTTCCCCAGCAGGGACAGGGAGGAAATGCTGGTGGCGGACGGGGTGCCGCCCAGCAGGCCTTGGCGGACATCCGCCGTGGTGAAGCTGGTGCTGTCCGTGGAGAAATAAAGGGTCAGGGAATAGTTGGCCGCGCCATTGGTTCCCAGAAAGGCGGCCAAACCGGAAATCTGCACGGAGGCCCCGTAGCCGTCGCCATTGAAAAAGCTGGAGCCGCCGTCGCCGTCATCCAGATACATGCGGAACACCTGCTGGCTGGCATCGGTGCCCAGCACTCCCTCCGAACCTGCGTTCCAGGCATTGGCGGAGTTCCAGACAATGGTGAGTCCGCCGGCGCTTCCTGTTCCACTGGCCGTGCCACCCGCGCCGGCGATCGCCAGATTCGTCCATGACGAGCCGGGAATGCCCATGGCGGTCTCCTCAGACTGAATGCCGGTGTTGGCCAAGTAATCAGCGTGATGAAAGTTCACCGCGATGCTGGCGGCGCGGGAGATTCCAGCCGGCAGGATGGCCAGTGCGGCCAGGCAGGGAACAAACATAAGTGGAGAGCGGATCATAAGCTTGGGATTAAAGTTCTGATATGAACGCGGAGTTAACTGGGTGCGGATGCGCTTAACCCCCAATGAAAGAGGGGCAAGTGCTTTTTCCCGTAATCTGCCGGGTTTGACACCAAGCTGGAGGGACCGAAGCCCCAAACCGGCATTTTCCTGTCATCCGGAACGGGAAAGGAATTAAAGGTGCCTTGCATCCCGGCCGGTCATGGAGACATTCCGCGCCCGATTCCACCCTCCAATGCTCCAACTCAGCAATATCAGCAAGGCCTACGCCGGCCGCGTCCTTTTCGAACAGGTTTCCCTTCAGCTGGTGCGGGGCGACCGGATCGGGCTCGTGGGCCCGAACGGGGCGGGGAAGTCCACTCTGTTCTCCATCATTCTCGGGGAGGAATCACCGGATTCCGGCAAAGTGCTCCTGGAGCGCGGCATCACCTTCGGCTTTCTGCCCCAGGAAAGCGCCCCTGCCGGCGATGAGACGGTGCTGGAAATGGCCACCGCCCACATGAGCGATGCCATGGGCTGGGAGGCGGAGCCGAAAGCCAAGCGCATCCTGCGCGGTCTGGCTTTCCGCGAATCCGATTTTGACCGCCCCGCCAAAACCCTCAGCGGCGGCTGGATCATGCGCGCCCACTTGGCCCGCCTGCTGGTGCAGGAGCCGGATCTGCTGCTGCTGGACGAGCCGACCAACCACCTCGATCTGGAGTCCTTGGGATGGTTTCAGGAATACCTGAAAGGCTATCCGGGCGCTATTCTGATGATTTCGCACGACCGCGAATTTCTCAATCAGCTGATCCGCAAGGTGGTGGAAATTTCGCACGAGCGCCTGAATTCCTACACGGGCAACTACGATTCCTACGTGCAGGAGAAAGTGGCCCGCGAGGAACAGCATCTGGCCGCTTGGGAGAATCAGCAGCGGGAGATCAAAAAGCTGCAGGATTTCGCCGACCGCTTCCGTGCCCAGGCCACCAAGGCAGCGCAGGCTCAGAGCAAGCTGAAACAGATCGACCGCATGGAGAAAATCGCCGCGCCGGTCGCCGCCGCCAAAACCGTGGCCTTCAAGTTTCCCCAACCGCCCCGCAGTGGCGTGCGCGCCATCACGCTTAAAAACATCGGCTTCTCCTATCCGGAGCTTCAAATCTACAAGGATCTGAATTTTGAGGCCGACCGTGGCCAGCGCACCGTGCTGGTGGGTCCCAACGGGTCAGGGAAGTCCACTCTGCTCAAGATCCTCGCCGGCGTGCTGACCCCGCAGAGCGGCGAGCGCACCCCTGGCCACAATGTCCGCGTGGGCTACTTCGCCCAGAATCGCCAGGAGACTCTCAAAATGAACCGCACCGTCCTGGCCGAGGCCATGGATCTGGAGAACCACGTTCCCGAGCAGATGGTGCGCAATCTTCTCGGCAGCTTTCTTTTCAGCGGGGAGGACGTCTTCAAACCGGTGGGGGTGCTCAGCGGGGGGGAGAAAAGCCGCCTCTCCCTCTGCAAGCTGCTGCTCGATCCGCCGAATCTGCTCCTGATGGACGAGCCGACGACGCACCTCGACATGGCCAGTATCGATGCCCTCATCGGAGCCATGGAGGCCTTCACGGGCACGCTGATTTTCATCAGCCACGACGTGCATTTCATCCGCAAGCTGGCCACCAGCGTCCTGCATATCAGCGCCGGCAAGCTGACGCCCTACGCCGGGGATTATCAGTACTACCTCGACAAATCCAACCAGACCTCCGACCGGGAGGCCTTGGTTTCGGGCACCAGTCTCACGGATTCCCGGGCAGGAAGCGCGGGTCCGGCCATCACCGCCGAGCCGGTCAAAATTTTCAAAACCCGGGATGAGAAAAAAGCCGGGAACCAGCGCCGTGAAGCCGCTCTGACCGCCAGGCGGACACTCAAAAAATCCATCTCGGACATGGAGGACCTGATCGAGACCCTGGAGAAAAAACAGGCGGCCCTGGCACTGGAGCTGGAGCATCCCGCCACCTACGACAATCCCTCCAAGGCCATGAGGCTGAACCGCGAGCTTCTGGGTGTGCAGGACTCCATCACCCGCACCACCGCTGCCTGGGAAAAGGCGCTGGAGGAGCTCAGCGTCATGGAGGCTGCCCCGAGGGACACGGAAGGATGATCAAAATCACACCGGCACTGTCAGTCCCTCAGCTTCCACGAGCCTTTTCTGGTTCAGATCGAAAGTGAGGAATTCATCCGCCCGCAGCACCAAAGCGGCGGCGACGTGAAGAATATCAAAGCCGCGGTGCCCGCCGGTGAGAGTGTGGGTGCCTGAAAGCCTGGTCGCCTCATCCAGCACATCGGCAAGATTTCAGGGGTATTTGAGCAGACGGCTCTGCCGGACAGCGGCTTCGAATTGAGCCCAGCACATCGCCACCTCACCTGGCTTTACAGCTTTGCGGAATTCGGCAAAACGCAGTGCATTGCCTAACTCATAAACATTGAATGGGTTAAGCATGACCGACCACTGGCATGCCGCAACCCAGTTCACGGCACGGGTTAAACCACTATTGTCCAACAAAAATCAACCCCGCCGGCGGGCTCCCTTCCAAGCCGGACCGATGGGGTTTATTTTTGATTTGAATGACCGGCTTCAGGCCTGCTGAAGCCGGGGCTCTGAGGAATCAACTCTTGGCCCCGTTTGCCCGGAGGATCTGAGCCAGAACGTAGGGCAGGATGCCGCCGGCACGGTAGTAGTCAATCTCGATGGGGGTGTCGATGCGGACGATCACGGGGATGTCAAAGCTGCTGCCGTCGTCGTTGGTCACGCGCAGGGTGGCTTCCGACATTGGCTTGAGGTCGTTGGAGACGCCCAGGAGGCTGAAGCTGGCGCGGGACTGGTCCTTGACCTTGTCGTAGTCGTCCTTGTTTTTGAAGTTGCAGGGCAGGACCCCCATGCCCACCAGATTCGAGCGGTGGATACGCTCGAAGGACTTGGTGATCACGGCTTTAACACCCAGCAGGCTGGTGCCTTTGGCCGCCCAGTCACGGCTGCTGCCCATGCCGTAGTCCTCGGCGCCGATGATGATTGTGGGCACATCCTCCGACTGGTACTTCCGGGCAGCATCGTAAATCGACATTTCCGTACCGTCGGGCTGGTGCAGGGTGTGGCCCCCCTCCTTCCCACCCAGCATGAGGTTTTTGATGCGCACGTTGGCGAAGGTCCCGCGGGTCATCACCCGATCATTGCCCCGGCGGCTGCCGTAGCTGTTGAAATCAATGGAGGCCACACCACTGGCGGTCAGGAACACTCCGGCCGGGCTGTCCTTTCTGATATTGGCGGCGGGGCTGATGTGGTCGGTGGTTACACTGTCGCCGAAGATTCCCAAAGCGCGGGCTCCGTGGATTTCCTCGATATCACGCGGCTGCATGGAAAAGGATTCAAAAAAGGGCGGCTCCTGGATATAGGTGGAGGCGCGGTCCCACTCATACACGTGCCCGGTGGAGCCGGGGATTTCGTTCCACTTGGGATTCTGCTCGGCAAAGCCGGTGTAGAGCCGGCGGAAGGATTCCGGCGTGACCGAGGATTTCAGCAGGTCCGCGATTTCGTCGGAACTCGGCCAGATGTCCTTCAGCATGACTGGGTTGCCGTCTTTATCATTGCCCAGCGGGGTGTTGGTCAGGTTGATGTCCACCGTGCCGGCGATGGCGTAGGCCACCACAAGGGGAGGGGACATCAGGAAGTTGGCCTTGATGCTCTGGTGCACGCGGGCCTCGAAGTTGCGGTTTCCGGAAAGCACACTGGCGGCCACGACGTCGTGGGATTTCACCACATCCTCAATGCCTTTGTCGAGCGGGCCGGAGTTGCCGATGCAGGTGGTGCAGCCGTAGCCCACGGTCTGAAAGCCCAGCTTGTCGAGTTCCTCCTGCAGGCCGGTTTTGGTCAGGTAGTCGGTCACCACGCGGCTGCCGGGTCCAAGGCTGGTTTTCACGCTGGGCTTGACGGTCAGGCCCTTGGCATTGGCTTTTTTCGCCAGCAGGCCGGCAGCCAGCATCACGCTGGGGTTGCTGGTGTTGGTGCAGCTGGTGATGGCCGCGATGAGCACCGATCCATGGGTGATGCTGTCCTTCGTGTTGTTCTTGCTGTCCACGGTCACCGTGTAGTTCACGATGGGGCTGTGTTCGCCCATCACGTCCACCGGCACATCCTTGGCCTTGCCGTAGCCGTCAGGGGCGGGCTCGATGAGGAGGGACTCGAAGCGCTGCTTGAGCCCGGCGACGTTGATGCGGTCCTGCGGCCGTTTGGGGCCGGCGACGCTGGGGTGGATGGTCGCCAGATCGAGGTCCACCACCTGCGTGAAGTCCAGCGCGTCCCGCTCCGTGGGGATGCCCCACAGATTCTGGGCCTTGCAGTAGGCCTCCACGATTTCACACTGCTCCTGGGTCCGGCCGGTGTCCGCCAGATAGCGCACGGTGACGCGGTCGATGCCGAAGAAGCCCATGGTGGCGCCGTATTCCGGAGCCATGTTGGCGATAGTGGCGCGGTCCGGCAGGCTCAGGGCCCGGGCACCGGGGCCGTAGAACTCCACAAATTTGCCGACGACCTTGGTTTTGCGCAGCAGTTCGGTCACGCGCAGCACGAGGTCCGTGGCGGTCACGCCGGGCTGGAGCTCACCGTCCAGATAAACGCCCACCACCTCCGGGACGAGGAAGGTCACCGGCTGGCCCAGCATCCCGGCCTCGGCCTCGATGCCGCCAACACCCCAGGCCACGACGCCCAGGCCGTTGATCATGGTGGTGTGGGAATCCGTGCCCACCAGGGTGTCCGGAAAATAAACGCCGTCCTTCTCCAGCACGCACTTGGCAAGATATTCCAGATTCACCTGGTGGACGATACCGATGCCGGGGGGCACGACTTTGAAAGTATCGAACGCCTGCTCGCCCCATTTCAGGAACTGATAGCGCTCGCGGTTGCGGTGGAATTCCAGATCCAGGTTTTTAGCAAGGGAATCGGACGTGCCCGCGAAATCAACCTGCACACTGTGGTCCACCACCAGGTCCACCGGCACGAGCGGCTCGATCATCCGAGGATCCGCGCCCATGCGGTTCACGGCGCTGCGCATGGCTGCCAGGTCCACCAGCAGCGGCACGCCCGTGAAGTCCTGAAGGACAATGCGCGCCACCACGAACGGGATTTCATAATCGCCGGGCGTCTTGGCGTTGTAGTTCGCCAGGTTTTTCACGTCCTTCTCCGTGACTTTTTTCCCGTCGCAGTTCCGCACCAGGGACTCCAGCACCACTCGTATGGAGATCGGCAAGCGGTCCAGGTGGGGCGCGATGCCCTCTTCCTGAAGCGCAGGGAGCGAGTGGAATTTGCCTTCGGTGCCGGAACTGGTTTTGAAACTGCGGAGTGTGTTCACTGGGTTCAGATGGGAAACAGAGGATTGGGACTTGCCTGGAGCGCTCCAACGGTTTCCGGGAAGGGAAATATGGGAATGGAACGCCGGGCGCTTCCGCCGACTATAAAGCGGGACCATCCCGTCCGGCAAGCGCCCGGCGTGCGGAATCCGTAATTCCTTGGGAAATGCTCGATTTTCCAGCGTCCGCACCGTTTTGAAGGCCTTGGCAACTGCGTGTTTTTGACCGTTGCCGCCGTCTCCAAGTTTTCAAGGCGGGAAGTGTTTGAAATTGCAGTGGGGATTTCCGGCTCCTCCTGGTCTCCGATTTTTGAATTCCGCTCCGAAATCCCTCCGGTTTTCGAGATTTCCATCGCCGCCATTAACTTCCTACAATGAATGTCATGTAAAATCTAAAAATTTAGTTCTTGGCCCGCCGTAGTATTTCGTATCATTTTTTTATCAATCTGAGTTCAATAAAAATTTTGATACTATTTTTCTAATTATTTCAAAAAGACAATTATATAGATTTGAATTTTCCATCTCAAATCTCACGTCAGTAATTAAAGATTTATAACTGATTTAGCCGCTTTTGAAAATCTGTGGAAAGCGACCTTGGAACCGCCGTCATGGTCAATTCGGAAGGTCCGGACCGGAAGGCCTCTCCCTATCCGGACCGGGGGGAATCATCCTTCCCGGCATGGAGTGACAACTCCAAGACCTTTAAAATTCCCGCTAAATTAAGCCGAAGCTGATTCAAATCCGGAATTCATCCGGTATTTCCAAATTTTCGCCGCACATCCTCCCCGCCGTTTGGATCACTGGAGATCCCACAGTCAGCCCGAAGGCTCCACGGTGGAAATTTGCAGAATTTCAAAAAGTCAATGGATTTTTTAAAACTTTATTATTTAATTCGATAATCAAAATCACTTAAAATTTTTCATGCAAAATTTCGATATTTTAATATCTGATATTTTTTACTAAAATATAAAATTTTATATCTTAAATTGAATGAATTTTAATTAGTAAATTTGATGGAAAAATATTTAAAATTCAACCCCCGGCACTTGACGCAAAATGGAAAATTTAACGGAGAATTTTCAGGCGCCGCCCGCGCAAAAACGCAGTGCGCCGAGTCCATGGCGGTCAGGGAGTCAAGGAGCCAAGGAGCGGTTTCCAAATGTGGCCCCCCAAAGCCCTGCGCTGGACTGAAAAAGGCAGGTTGGAAAGGCAAAGCAATGCCCTGCCCTGTTGTGTGTTAGGAAGTTTCGGTCCTCGGCGGTGGCTGGAGGTGCCTGACCCACGCGCCCGCCACGAAGAGGCCATGCACTGCCGCACGGCGGTGGGTCAGGCCGGGCGCGGGCCATGTCGAGCTTGCCCAAAAACGGACTGTTGGTCCGGGAGGGACATCAAGGGAGCGGGAGCCGCTCCTTTACGCCGAGTGGGATGCGCTGGCTTGGAAAGCTTGGGAAAACTGATCCCGCAAAAGCCAGCGCTCCGGTCCTTGGGCAGGACTGATGCGGAGCTCTGAAGCCGCAATTTGAAAATTGGCTGCCCGCGTATGGATGGCCGGCATTGGGGATCCTGTGGACCGCCGACGCGTGGAGAATACCGCCTTTGCTGACTGGGTGGCCACTGCCACTGACCCTGCCGCTGCCGTGAAGGAGGCCGTGTATTGCCTCTCCCATGAGACAGTTTGACCATCTGGCCGCACCGCTCACCGCTCTCGCCCGGCAGGATACGGCGGCGGAGGCTTTGAGGTGCCCTTTGTTCATCAATGGGCTCTGGCCGCAGTGGTGGATACCCTGCCTTCAATCGATCCTGTCGCCGCAGCCGCCAGCAACGCTGAATGAGTCCTTGGCGAGCGGCGCCGCGCAGTTCGCTGTCAAATGGGGCTGAAGTGATCCCGCCACTGTCGCAGCTTGGGCAAAATCCCCTTTCTCCCGGTGAATTGGACGAACTCGCCGCCCGCAATGCGGTCGCGGAATACTCCCGCTACGCTTCTGTCAAAGCTTAAGCATGGTTGGGATTCCCAGCAGAAAGGAGCGGTCAGAAAAGCCGCTGAAGAGGCTATGGGCAGGCGCTGAGCCTTGTGTGTTTCCCAGGACAATCCAGGAAAGCTGTCCTGACCGCCGCCGGCGGAACAGCCAGTGGCCGGCGGACAGGAACAGCAGCAGCGCGCTGGAGGGTTCGGGAATGACGGGGACCTGCTGGCTGACGGACACATCCGCCTGTTCCAGGCCGGTGCGCTTGTAGTCCTCGGAGCGTTCCAGCACCACGGCTCCCGACCATGGCGTGACCAGTTGCCGGGAGGAGGCGAAGGCGCTGGCCTGCTCCGCACTCCGCAGGCCCAGGCGTGAGGTTTCCAGCCGTGCCCGCCAGCGCGCCAGGCTGTCCTGCACGCGCGCAGCTCCCTCCGGCAAAGGGGCGTCAGCGGTTTGGGCGGTGAAAGTGCCGCCACGCTGCGCAAAGGCATTTTCCAGAAGACCGGCCAAAGCCGTGTTTTCCGCTCCCGTCCGCACGGGAATCATGCGGATACGCTCGTGTCCGGAGAGAAATACAAGGAGCCTGCCCAGCCGGTTTTCACCCGGAACGAGGGGCGCGTCCACCACCGTGACCGGAGTCACTCCTCGCTCGAGCAGCTGATTCAGCCCCTCCTCCCTGATTCCCACCAGCGGCTGTGGCCCATGAAGCCAGATCAGGGCCGCGTCCGGTCGGCCCCGCAGCCATTCCAGAGCCGCCAGCAGGGCGGCGGTGTTGTCCCGGCCTCCGGCAAAATCCAGCGGCGGAAAACCACCGTTTGTCAGGCTGAGGACGCCCGCGTCGGAGTCATCCGGGAGAAAAACCGCCGATTGGCCTGCGCGAGAGCCTTTTTTCACGGCCTCCTCAATAGCTTTTCGGTGCGCCTCCATGGGGGCCGAGGTGTCGATCACCCAAGCCACCGACTGTGGTTTGAATACCGCCGGTGCCAGGACTTCAGTGCTTCGGATCACCGTTTTGTGCTCCGGGGCGGCAAAGGGATCCGTGCAGAACACCACCGGCTTTGTCTGATGCCTCCACACAAAGCACTGGCCCAGACCGGTGATGTCCGCCGCCGTCAGCGAGGCAGTGGCCGTGGGGGCGCCGGCCTCCGTGACGGCATGCGCCTTCAGGGCCGCAGGCAGATCCAAAGTTCCGTGATCCGCCTGCACCCACAGCGGCAGTGAGGCGGCTGGTCCGATGTTGAAGTTGCTTTCCAGAATGGATGGCAGCCAGACCCGGGAGTCCAGCCCGGCGGGGGCGGTGAAGCTGATGCGGGTCTTCAACCGACCATGGGCCGGCACGGGAAAAGCCTGCACCAGCACGCTGCCGGCATCCGGCTGGGTGACCAGCACCGGATCACGCCGTTCCCGCACCGCCACCTGCTCATAGGCGTTGCGCACTTTGGCGACGGTGCTGTAGGCGGCCTCCTGCGGCTCTCCGTTCACCCAAAGCGTGACCCGGCTCACAAACCCCTCCGCGGGCAGCGCGATACGGCAGCGGGCCTCCTGGGCGGCGGCCCCGGCGTTTTCAAAAGTCAGAGTCCATTCACCCCAGGTCAGGCCGGAGGCCTCCTCGCAATGCCAGTCCAGACGCCCTTCCCCCAGACTGAGGCCGGGAATCTTTCCCGCCACCCGCGTGCCGCCGCGGTCCTCGTCCAAAAAGAAATTCCGCTCGGAATTAAAAGTGGTGAAAATCCATGGGCGGTAGCCGGGCGAAGACTCCTGCCCATCGAAGGAGCGGCCGGTCACACGGTAGTAAAGATCCCGGCTGAGCGTACCGGAGCCTTCATCGAGAGGGAGGGACCAGTTCTGTCCGGAAGAAAAGAGAGAAAACAGCCAGGACTGGGCATACGCCAATCCATCCGCTCCGTTCTGCCTTCTTGAGCCGTAACAGGAGCGCAGCAGCGTACTTTCAGAGCCAAACCGCCGCACCAGCCGGGTGGCGGCAGCCCAATCGGCGGGAGCCGGGCTCCCCTCCCTGTCATTGAGGGACTTCACGGCGAAGGCGGTGACGGAAGCGGGGATCTCCACCAAAAGCAGCACCGCCGTCATGAGCCAGAATCCGAGGCCCAGACAACGGCGGTCCCGCAGAGAGCCGAATTTCCGGAACTGCCGCCGCATCCGCAGCATGGCGGTGAATGCCAGCAGCGGCCCCAGAGCCAGGAGGCCCACTCCAAGAAAAAGCACACCGAGCACCGCAATCGGGGTGGCAGGCAGAAACCTCAGGGCATAATAGAGCGAGACCGCCAGCGCCATTCCGGCCAGCCAAGGGCTGGCAAGCTTCAGCCGCGGGGGCGCGTCCGGCTTTGCGGCCCGCAGGAAAATCCAAGCCGCCAGAGGCACCATCAGCACCAGCAGATGGTGGGCGGGATCCGGCATAGGATCAAAGAGGGTGCCGGCACACCCGCGGGTGATCACCTCAAACGCAAAAATCATCAGCGGCCACCACAGTCCGGCGGCTTTGATCCAGAAATGATTGACAGGCCTTGGCAGTCCCAAAGGTTTCCGTATGGCGGGCGGAGCCGGAAAGCCCGGTCTTCCGGTGG
The DNA here is from genome assembly GCA_028293125.1 of Verrucomicrobiales bacterium. GTDB lineage: Bacteria > Verrucomicrobiota > Verrucomicrobiia > Verrucomicrobiales > V1-33 > CAIZWU01. Next base: position 93,759 of record JAQGPJ010000038.1, read on the forward strand.
ATCCCGGCACCGCGCCGGAGGGCGCGGAGGAAACGGTGGGCACCGGAGGCTCCGTTTCCGAGCGGGCCTCCCCGACTTTGGCGCTTGAGTCCCCTGCCCCTCTCATGGCACTGACATCGGCCCCGGAACTCTCCGCAGGGGGCGGCGGCAGGCTTTCCCCGATTCTGGCCAAGGTCCTGCGCAGGTCCTCCAAGGTGACCACGGAAACCCCTTCCTGCAGCAGCTCCTGCTCCAGATGGTCCTTCAGATCCGACCGAACCTCGGCGGCGTCCGCGCCTTCCAGCCGCTGGGGCGTCAGCCGTTCGGCAAAATACCGGTCCAGTCCGGTGCGGGCGGTCTCCGTCCACTGAAGCGCTGATATGATCATAAAGGGATGTCTATCTCTGGGAGGCAGGGAAGTCAGGATTTGTTCAAAACAGCCACGGCCCGGACGAGCGATTCGAAATAAGGCCGCATCAGCCGCAGCCGGTCGCGTCCCGCGTCCGTCAGGCTGTAATACTTCCGCGCGGGGCCGGACGGCGATTCCTCCAGCCGCGAGGCCACCAGGCCCGCATTTTTCATGCGCGACAGCAGCGGGTAGATGGAGCCCTCCGCCACGGACAGGCCCGGCGTGGCGCTCAGGGTTTTCACCAGCGCATAGCCGTAAAGCTCCCCCGTCTCCAGCGCCGACAGCAGACAAAGCTCCAGCACGCCTTTGCGCACCTGCACTGTCCAGTTGTCAAAAAAATCGTCCATGAGGGGAATTCCAACGGGCGGGAGAGCCTTTCCGTTCCCGCCATTGAGATGCTAAACTGCTTTGCATGGTAGCGTGCGTCAATACGGATTTTAGCCATTTTCAAGTTTTAAAAGCACCCCCGGCCCGCATGGCATCCCAGCCCGCCCCGCTCCCCTGCCCCCTTCCAAACCCGGCATCGGCGTGCCCTTTTCTGTCACTCCTCCGCCAGCGCATCCACGGATGGCGGGGCACTTGTGAATTTTAATGCAGGGTGTTCCATTCCGCCTATGATCCTCCGCTTCTCCCGCCCGCCGCTTTCATCCCCGCTCCGGCTGGCGCTTTCCTCCCTTCTGCTGACCTCCCCTCTGCTGCCGGCGGCATTGGAAATGCCGAAATTTTCGGAGACCGCGCAGCCGAAGGCGGGCGTGCCGCAGGGGAAAGTGGAGAAGCTGAGGCTGGAGGATTCCAAAGTTTTTCCCGGCACGGAGCGGGAGTGGGCGGTTTACATCCCGGCGCAGTATCAGCAGGGACAACCGGTGAATCTGGTGGTGTTCCTGGATGGCTCCAACTATCTGAATCCCAATGGCGGAGCCCGCGCCACCGTGGTGCTGGACAATCTGATCGCCGCCGGGGAAATGCCGGTGACCGCCGCGGTTTTTGTGAATCCCGGAAGCATCGCCCCCCGGCTGCCCGGCGCCAAAGGCCGCAGCACCCGCAGCTATGAATATGATACGCCCGACGGGGACTGCGCGCGGTTCCTGCTGGAGGAGATTCTTCCCGAAGTCCGGAAAAGAGTGGAGCTCAGGTCCGACCCCGCCGGGTGGGCCATCTGCGGGGTCAGCAGCAGCGCCATCGCCGCCTTCACCGTCGCTTGGCAGCATCCGGAGCTTTTTGGGAATGTCATTTCCCACATCGGCAGCTACACCAATATCCGGGGCGGTTACGAATACCCTGCCCTCATCCGCGCCAGCAAAAGGCGGCCCAAATCCATCCGGGTCTGGATGCAGGATGGGGAGTCCGATCTCGACAACCTCCACGGCCACTGGCCGCTTTCCAATCAGGACATGGCCGCGGCTCTGAAATGGGCGGGATACGATTATTATTTTGAAGTCACCGGCGGCGGACACACCGGAGCCTCCGGCGGTGCCCTGCTGCCGCAGGCGTTGAAATGGGTTTTCCAGCCACCCGCAAAAGCCCAGCTGTCCCCGGCCCCGGAGCCGCAGGCACAGTCCGGTCCTGACAAAGCCCCGCGGCATCCCGATGCCAGCCCGAAGCCGGGGGTGCCGGAGGGCAAAGTGGTGGAGATGCCAGTCTGGAAAAGCACCCTTTTCCCCAATACCGAGCGCCAGTGGTCCGTGTATGTGCCCGCCCAGTATAAAAACGATGGCAGTGCCGCCCTCATGATTTTTCAGGATGGGCACGACTACGTCAACCGGCAGGGAGCCTGGGGCGTGCCGACGGTCCTGGACAACCTGATCGCCTCCGGGGAAATCCCGCCCATGGTGGCCGTGTTCCTGAATCCGGGCCATGCTCCCGGCCGGGAAATGAAAACCCCTTGGAACAGCAGCAACCGCAGTGCGGAGTATGACGGTCTGGGCGACCGCTACGCGCGGTTTCTGCTGGAGGAGATTCTGCCGGAGGTGGAGAAGCAGTGGCCGGTGAGCCGGGATCCGGAAAAGCGCGGCCTCTGCGGAGCCAGCAGCGGTGGCATCTGCGCCTTCACCGCCGCCTGGGAGCGTCCGGACCAGTTCCGGCGCGTGCTCAGTACCATCGGAAGCTTTGTGAATCTGCGGGGCGGGAATGTGTATCCCTCGTGGATCCGCAAAACCGAGCGCAGGCCGCTGCGGATTTTTCTTCAGGACTCCACCGGCGATCTGGACAATCCCTTCGGCAACTGGCCGCTCGCCAACCAGCAGATGAACGCCGCGCTCAGCTACATGGGTTATGATGTGAAATTTGACTGGACCGAAGGCTACGGTCACAACAGCCAACGGGGAGGGGCCATCTTCCCGGATGCCATGCGCTGGCTTTGGCGGAAGGAGCCCACGGCTTCCCTGCCCGGCAAAACCAGCGATGATCTTGCCGGGGACCTAACCCTGAACAAACTGCTGATCCCCGGGGAGGACTGGCAGCTGCTGGCCAGGGATTTCGGCGCCACCGACGGCCTGTCAGGCGACGCGGAGGGCAATCTGTATGTCAACGATCCGGCGAAGGGAGGCTACTGGCGGCTTGAGGCAGAGGGGAAAAAGACTCAAATCTCCTCCGAATGGGGCAGCGGCGCGCAGACCGCTCCCGATGGCCGCACTGTGTTCTGCCAAGGGGCGCACAGCCGGATCGCCGCTGTCGATCTGAAAACCGGAGCCGTGGAGGTCCTAGCGGAGAAGGTGCAGCCGAACGATTTGGTGGTGACGCCGCAGGGGTGGATTTATTTCACCGACACCGCCAAGGGTGAGGTGGTGTTTCTGGACATCAAATCCAAATCGGCGCGCACAGCCGCCTCCGGCATCAGCGCCCCCAACGGCATCGCCCTTTCGCCGGATGGGGGCACCCTGGCCGTCAGTGAGTATGCCGGCGGTTATGTCCGCGCCTGGAGGGTCGGCGTTCAAGGGGAATTGGATGCCGGCCTGCCTTGGATGACGCTGCGCCAGCGGACGGAAACCACCAGTGGCAAGCCTGTCAAAGCACCCTCCGCCGGTGACGGCATGGTTTCCGACGCGGATGGCCGGTGGTATGTCACCAGCGCAGCGGGGCTTCAGGTTTTTGATCCCACCGGACGTGAATGCGGTCTGCTGACCTCCCCACCCGCATGCCGGCAACTCACCAGCGTGGCCCTTGCCGGTGCCAACCGTGAATGGATCTGCGTCGCTGCCGGCGATAAAATTTTCCGGCGCCGGATTGCGGCCAAAGGGTGGTGAGGATGGATGGCCTACATCGTCGTTTCCCGGAAATCAGTCCTGTATCACAAAGCCGTGCGATGCGGATTTTCTTATCGACTGGCCCTTCAGCACGGCGTAATGCATGGTGATTCTTATGGCCAATCCTGCCTTTGACCGCCATTACTATAACCCCGGCAACTGGAAGTTGGGCTTCATCTACTTCTGCCCGTCCGATAAGCGTCTGATCGTTTCCAAGCGCATCCGGGCGCTCGGCTGGACGCTGAATTTTGCCCGCCCGCTGGCGGTGCCCTTTGTTTCCTTTGTCGGGGCTTTGGTTTTGGCCATTCTTGATCTGATCGGTTCATTCGGAAACGCCAGCGACTTTCAGATGGCTTGTGAACTGCCTCTGATTCTTGGACTGATCGCCCTTTGCTGCTGGCTGGCCAAACCGCGCCATGCCGGCTAGATCGAAGGCCGCCGGCTTTTGGGGAGCCCCCAGTCCCCTGCCCTTTTGAAAACAAAAAGCAGCGCCGTTCCGAGGACGGAACGGCGCTGCCGGAATCAGTTGTCAATTACCAGTGAAACTGGAAAGCGGCGGATTACTTGCCGGCTTCGAGCTTTTCCTTGGCTTCCTTCCAGCCGGAGATGCCGGCGGCGAGGTGCTTCACATTGGTGTAGCCCAGGGCTTCAGCCTTCTTGGCGGCGGCTTTGTAGGCACCGCAGGAAGGACCGCCGCAGTAAGCGACAACCAGCGCGTCCTTCTCCTTGGGCAGGAGGGTGGCGAGCTTGGCTTCGTTGGCTTCGAAATCGATGGCGGTCGGCACATGGCCGGTTTTCCAGGAATCGGTGCCATTGACGTCGATAACCGTGACTTTTTTGTCCGCGATGGCCTTTTTCAGGTCCCCAATGCTGATATCCTTGAACTCACCAGCGAAGAGGCTGGAGGCGCACATGAGGGTGAGAAGAGCGGTGAGCAGTTTTTTCATCGGGTTGTCTTTGTTGGAGTTGGGAATACCGCACCCTCATCTCCACAAGGAGAAAAGGCACGGACCGCGCGGCACTGTCACTGACGGTGCAGCGAGGAGGATTATTCGACGAAAAATACGATTTTTCGACAGAGCAATCCTACGTGAAAGCGCAGTCTCCCAAGGCGGCAGTCTAATGGAATGAAGGAAAATTCATTCATAAATCGTCCATATCCAACCAACCAGCCAGCTTTCGGCGGATGCTGCCACGGACAACCATGAAAGGATTCGTCAAACCGCGATCTCCAGCCCTTTGTGCCCGATCTGCTTGATGGTGCGGTTGATCATTTCGAAGTCGATTGGTTTCTGGATGACCATGATCAGGCCGTTTCTGAGGATGCGGCTCAGGATTTCGCTGTCCGGGTAGCCGGTGATGATGATGATGGGGATCTCCGGATGGATCTCCTTGATGCGCAGGTAAACCTCATCGCCGGACATATCCGGCAGCTGGAGATCCAGAAACACCAAGTCAAACTTCTGTTTCTCCGCGTGGGCGATCGCCTCCGCTCCCGTGCCGACAACGATGCGGCCGAACCCGGCCTTTTTCAGGAACTGCTTGAAAATGGCCTGCAGGCCGCTGTCGTCATCCACCACCAGCACCGTGGGCTGGCCGCCAGAGGTTTCGGATTTGAGGACATCGCGGTCCAGCAGCAGCCGCTTGATGCGCCACCGGCCCCCGATCTGCACCGCCGGCAGCTGACCCCGCTGCACAAGGTAATAGACAGTGGGCAGCGGAATGCGAAGGTACTGTGAAGTTTCCTTCACCGTCATCAGTTCGGGCAATTCATCAGCCATAAAAGTGTGAGTGTGGGAAGACGTTTCGGGAGTTGAAAAATGTCCTGGTTTCCCACTCCACTCCTCCGGGAAATACCCGAAGTTATAGTGATCATGGATAATCGGATTATCCCAATGAGGATTGTCCGAATTACTTCGGATTGCAAGTAATTTTCAGAATTGCGACTAATTCCTCAAAAGGCCGGCAGTTCTGAGAACCTGCAGGAATTCAACCACGCTTCTCCCATGATACGGCCTTGGACGGGCAGGAAGGACAGGTTTATTACAAAGCCAGATGGCCGAGAGCCAGAAGCCCGTAATAGGTGTATTCGACATCCAGCGCGTCATCCGCCCAGTGGCCGTGAAACCCCCCCTCGGCGCTCCAAAGAGTGTCGATGAAATCCAGCAGCGGCTCCTTCCAAGGGGCGAAGGAAACCTGCATGCCGTCCAATGCATGCAGCGCCACCGCCGTGGAGAGCAGATCCGGCATGGGGGCGGCGGGCATGGCCTTGAAACCACCGGCGGGATGCTGCTGCGCCAGCAGCCACTGCCCGGTCGCGGCATCGGGGGTGCGCCGCAGATGCCGGTGCAGGGACACGGCGGCGGCGGTGGCTGGCGTGCTGCCAAAGGGCAGACCCGGCTCGTTGGCGTAGCCCCCGTCAGGCGTGCGCAGTGACTGCAGACAATCGTACAGCCGGTCCGCTGCCGGCAGTTCCGCTTTGAGATCAAAATGTGCGGCCCAGCCCAGCAGGCAGCCGTAAGCGGTACAGGTGGAGGCTCCCGCGCGCTGGTTGAACCCGCCATCCGGCGTGCGCCAGGCACCGAGGCGGTACTGGATGGCCGCCGCCGTGGCCGCATCCAGGGTTCCGGTTCCGGGCTTCCGGTCATGGCCGGCCGGGACCGCGCTCCAGCAGCGGGCCAGACAGCAGAGGTGCACGAAATCCAGACTCTCCCCGCCGCCGAATCCGCGCAGCCAGGCAGTCAGCGCAGGCCAGTCCGGCTGCCGCCGCAGGGCCAGCAGCCCCTCCAGGCCGAACACCGTGTAATACAGATCCGCTCTGCCCTCCCGGTCGCCAAAAGCCCCCTCCGGAGTCTGATGGGTGCGGATGAACGACTCCACCAGAGACACCGCATCCTCACCGAGCAGGCCGGGGGCCAACCGCGCCACCTGGAGCATTTCAAGCCGGAAACTCATAGGTTTGCTTCAATCAATCAGGTTTGCCTGTCACACCGCCCCGAACCACCCGCGCACCGCCTTCCAAGCGCGCTCCACCTCCACCTCCGCCCCCTTCTGAAACCGGCTCCAGCCGGGGCCATGCTCAAAAAACACCATCCACGCAAACACCGCCGCCATGTGGAGCAGAATCACAAAAAGCCAACGGGTCAGACGCATCATCAAAGTCGGAAAACGTCGCAGGCATAAGCCGGTCGGTCCCTGACGTCGAGTGATGATTTCCGTACCGCAATCCGCAGCGGCGGGTTGAACGGGTTCTGGCGGGATGCGTGGGATGGCCATTCCCCCGGCAAACTTGGATATTGCATTACCGTTTGATATTGTGTGGCTTGCAACCAAGCGTCAGGAACGCGGCACCATTTATGCGGCGGCGTGGCTTCATGAGCCTCTTTTTCGCCCGCACCCCTGCTCCTCTCAAACCCGCCCGCGAACTTCCGGTCTGCTCCTGCGGCGCGCTGCTGTTCCGCGAAAACACTGGCTGTGTCACCTGCGGCTCGGCGGTCGGCCATGTGCCTGACGTCTCCATTCTGACATCTTTCAGCATCCTGCCGGATGGAAGGTGGAAATCCGACCATCCGGAACTCCGTGGACGCCACTTCAAACCCTGCTCCGGCCGTGCCCTCGTGCATCAGTGCAATTGGATGCTGGATGCAAAGGACAATGCCAGCCAATGCCTGTCATGCTCCCTGACCCGCACGATTCCCGACCTTACCGTGCCGGGCGCGCCGGATCACTGGGCCGCGGTGGAGCACACCAAACGCCAAGTGGTGATCCAGCTTCTGCGCTTGGACATTCCCGTGAAATCAAAACTCACCTATCCGGATGGAGTGTGCTTTGACCTGCTGGAGCCCCAAGCCGCCGGAACCCTGGTGATGACTGGGCACGAGGATGGGGTGATCACGCTGAACCTCAGCGAGGCCAACCCCGCTCACCGCACCGCCACCCGCGAGCTGATGGGTGAGCGCTACCGCACCCTGGCCGGCCATCTCCGCCACGAACTGGCCCATTATTACTGGGATATGCTGGCTGTGAGCCCCGCGTGGCTGGAGCAATGGCGTGAGGTGTTCGGCGATGAGCGCCAGGATTACGGCGTGGCGCTCCAGCGGCATCATCAGAACGGTCCTCCGGGGGACTGGAGCCTTAAATACATCAGCCCCTACGCCAGCAGCCATCCGTGGGAGGACTGGGCCGAGTGCTTTGCCCACTACCTGCACATGGAGGAGGGACTGGAGACCTCCGCGCAGCTCGGCATCGATCTGCGGAAACTGCATCTCCGCGCGGTGCCGTTTGACCGGTCCGTGCTGGGCGGGGATATCAGCCGCCGCAGCGCGGAGAAATTTCTGGAACGGATCGACCGCTGGGTGCTGCTGGGACTGGCCACCAATGAGTTGAATGCCGCGCTCGGACACGAGCCCGCCTATCCTTTTGTGCTCAACATCGCCGTCGTCAGGAAACTGCACTTCATTCAGGAAAGTCTGACCGCCCTCAGTGAGGGATGATCAGGGGTGAAGGAAAAGTTTTTAAAACGGACCGGGTCCATGGGACCCGGTTTTTGTTTTGGAAGACTTCATGCGGATGCCTTTGGGCAGAGTGGAGAATTAAATTTCATGCATTTTACCCAATAGCTGAATTTTTTAACAGGATCTCAATGCCGATTTCCGGCATCGGCATGGGAACGGCTGGTATTCCGGCAAGGCACTGATTACGATGCCGGCAAACACCATCCATGAAAAAATCCCTCTCCCTGCCGCTTTCCCGGCGGCTTGACACCCACTTCCTCACCTGCTCCGCGATTGTTGCCGGAGTCAGCACCTTCACCGCCACCAAAGCTGATGCCGCGGTCATCTACAGCGGTGTGGTGAACGCCCCGATCCAGCCCACCTCGGTTAATGGCGGGATGTATTTCGACTTTGAGCTTCCGGGCACCATCACCCAAGGCGCCCGCTTCGACACTTGGGATGTGAATCCCTATGAGTCCGGCACCAAAATCTACATCAACAGCAACACCAGCATGGTGGCCACCGGCACCAGCGCCACCAACCTGCTGGCCGGCGCGGTCATCGGACCGGATTCCATTTACAATGCAGTCTCCGACCGCGTCCTGACTGTCACGCCGCCGGAAAGCGGCAGTGTGTATCTGGGCTTTAAATTCACCAGCAACAATCCTTCGGGCACTGCGGTCATGTACGGCTGGGCACAGCTGGAGATCACCAACGGCGCTCCGGGCAATCTGGTGAGCTTCGCCTATGAGAACAATGGTGAGCCCATCGCCGCCGCTGCCATCCCGGAACCATCCTCCCTGGGGCTGCTGGCCTTGGGCTCCTTGGGGCTGTCGCAGTTGCGCCGCCGCCGCGCCGCCTGAGGTTTTTTCTACTCTTTCCCGCTTCGGCAGCGGCAGGGACGTTCAAAAGGCGTCCCTGCCGTTGTTTTTTGGCGGATTCCGCTTTTCACTCCTCACCCTATGACGAAGAAACGGCGTGTGCTCCTGATGGGTTGGGACTCCGCGGACTGGCGGCTGCTGCGGCCCCTCATGGACCGGGGGCTGATGCCCAATCTTTCTAGACTGGCAGAGGGCGGGGCGCACGGAAACCTGGCATCGCTGGATCCCCTGCTCTCCCCGATCATCTGGACCTCCATCGCCACCGGTAAATTTCCCCACAAGCATGGGGTTCTGGGCTTTGCCGAGCCCGATCCGTCCGGCACCGGCATCCGCCCTGTCGGCAGCGCCACCCGCACCACGGCGGCGTTTTGGAACATGTTCAGTGAGGCGAGTCTCAAAGCCCATGTGGTGGGATGGTTTGCGGGGCATCCTGCGGAATCCATCTCTGGGGTCTGCGTGAGTGAGCGGTTCGCCCTGCCCGCCAGTCCGGATCCCGCCCCGCCATGGCCGGCGGCGGCGGGCACCGTTTCCCCGGCGGAGCTTCTGGAGGAAATGAGCGCTCTGCGCGTGCATCCGGCGGAAATCGAGGGTGATCAGCTGCTGCCTTTCGTGCCGGGGGCGGCCTCTCTGGACCAGTCGGATCCCGGGGTGGCGGAAAAACTGACGGAACTGGCCCGCGTGCTGGCTGAAACCGCCACCCATCAGGCGGCGGCTACATGGCTGGCGGAGAACCGGGACTGGGATTTTCTGGGAGTCTATTTCCGTGCGCTGGACACGCTGGGGCATCACTTCATGCCGTTTCATCCCCCCCTGCTGCCGGGTGTTGATCCGGCGGAGGCGGCCATCTGGGGCCGGGTCATGGAGACCGCCTGTATCTTTCACGATCTGATGCTGGGTCGCCTGATGGCCTTGGCCGGCTCGGAAACCACGGTGATGGTGCTTTCCGACCACGGATTTGAATCCGCATCCAGCCGGCCCGGCACCGTCGCCAATAACACAGAGACCATGGCCGGATGGCACCGGCCTTTCGGCATGGTGGCCCTGAGCGGTCCCGGCATCCGGCGGGGCGAGCGGATTTACGGCAGCTCGGTGCTGGATGTCGCGCCCACTCTGCTCCACCTTTTTGGATTGCCGGCAGGTCAGGACATGGATGGTAAGGTGCTCGTCAGCGCCTTGGAGAATCCGGCTCCGGTCCGGCATATCCCCACATGGGACACCCATTTCATCCCTGTGCGGACCGCGGAGGATGAATCCGCCCGCGCCGTGCTGGAGCAGCTCATAGCGCTGGGATACATGGATGAAAGCATGGACGGGGACGCCTCCCGGGCCTCGTTGGAGATCGGGCTAAACCGCATTACCTCCCTATTACAGACCGCCTCTTTTCAAGCTGCGGAGACCGGAGCCCGCAGTCTGGCGGAGCAGTATCCCCATGAACCCCGCTGCCGCTTCAAGCTCGTGCAGACCCTGCTCTGGCAGGGCCGGGTGGATGAGGGCCGTGAGGTTCTGGATCAGGCGGAGAATGATCTGGGCATCTCACTGACCAGCCGCCGCATCCGGTCCAATATCCGCCTGATGGAGGGCACGCCCGACGGGGCTCTGAGGGAGCTGGAGTCCTCTGCTCCGGATCTGGCCACCGGTCCGGATTTCAGCATTCAGTTGGGCCGCATCCACCTGCGCCGCCGCGCCTGGGCCCGGGCGGAGGCGGCCTTCCGGCAGGCTCTGGCGGTGGAGTCCGACCTGCCCGCCGCCTGGTGCGGACTGGCCGCCGCGCTGGTGCGGCAGGACCGGGATGAAGCCGCGCTGGAAGCGGCTTTGGCGGCCCTGGGACTCCAGCATCACTATCCGCAGGGACATTTCCAGCTGGGAGCCATTCTTTCGAAGATGGCGCGGTTCGGGCAGGCGGTTCAGGCTTTTGAAACCGGACTCTCCATGGAGTCCGGACACCCCATGGCTCATCGGTATCTCAGCCGCCTTCACCGCCGTGTGGGCCATCTGCCCGCCGCCATGGCCCATGAGGAGTATCTGCGCCGGTTGAGGCAGCCGGTGCCGGCCTCCCCATCATCCGCATCCTGATTCAACCGCTTCCGGGGCCGGCACACTCCTTTTTCCTAAAGACTTCCAACGTTCAGTTCCGCCTATGGCCAACCCCGGCTCCCCTGTCCCGGATTCCCCCCGCACCGTTCAGGACCGCAGCCGCACGATTGTGGTTTCGGGACTGCCCCGCTGCGGGACCTCCCTGCTCATGGCCATGCTGCGCGCCGGAGGAGTGCCGCTGTTCACCGATTCGCTGCGGACCGCCGACGACAGCAATCCGCGTGGCTACTTCGAGTATGAGCCCGTCAAACGCCTGACTCCCGATGCCCCGTGGCTGCCCCGGACTGCCGGGCACGCCGTTAAAATCGTCATTCCGCTGGTCCGGCGTCTGCCGCCGGATTTTCCCTGCGATGTCCTGCTGCTGGAACGGGCGATGCCGGAAATCTTGGCCTCCCAGGCCGCCATGCTTTGCCGGTGCGGGATGCCGGCGGCTGATGCGCGGCTGCTTGGCCCCGCCTTTGAGCGGGAGTTGCGGTTGACCCATGAAACCCTGGCCGCGTGGACTGGCTGCCGGCTCCTCACGCTGCAGCACCGTGCCCTGCTGTCCCGGCCGTTTGAAGCCTGTGAAGAAACCGCCCGCTTTCTGCGGATTCCCCTGGATTCCGCCGCCATGGCCGCCGTGGTGGATCCCACTCTCCACCGGCAGCGGAAGGAAAGTCTTTGATTTTCCCGCTGCGTGATGACCGGAGCCACCGCATGCGGGGCGGCGGGATCCACAGCCCGCAATAGCGGATAAGTTAAACATTAAAACGTTCCTGCGTGACATAGCCGCCGGTTTACCGGAAAACGGCGGGTATGAGCCGCGCCCTCTCTCCTGATTTTTCCACCGGCTGGTCTCCGCAGCGGTTTGGCCGGCGGTGGCTGCAGTCCCTGCCGCTGATTCTGCTGACAGCCGGTCAGGCAGTGGAATCCCTGCCGGCCCAGCAGGTGCGGTTGAATGAACTGACCGCCGCCGTCAATGACCGGCTGCTGGCCCCCGATGACCAGGGACGGCTGAGACCGGGCACAGGACCGTACTGGGTGGATGCGGATTACGTTCCGGGGCCCGGCTGGCTGACAGGAACAGCGCCACTGGGATTCGGAGGCGCCGCCGGGCTGGGCACCAATGTGGGCACGCTGATGAGAAACCGCACCCCCACCCTGTATCTGCGGCGCACGGTGGCCGTCACGGCGGAGGATACGGCCAATGAGGGTCAGTTGGTGCTGACCTTGCGGTTTGACGACGGTTTTGTGGCTTGGATTAATGGCCGGGAGGCTGTCCGGGCCAATGCCGGACCGGCGGGGCATTTCATTCATCATGGCCAGAAGGCTTACAATTTTGCGGTCAACACTAACGACGCCGCCTACACACCGGCCAATCAGCCCGGCACCGCCATTTCCCAACCGGTCGCGTTCTCATTGGGAAAAGTCAGTGACTGGTTGAAACCGGGGGACAACCTCCTCGCGGTGCAACTGCTGAACCGCGAGCCCGGCACCAGTGCCCGCATCGACGCGCAGCTGGCGGTGACCACCGGCACGGCGGTGCTGGATTTGGCGCGCTATTCATTCGATGAGGCCAATGATTCCGCACGCATGCACCGGAACCAAGGCGGAGCGGTGACCAACACCGGGGAGGGCACGGCCCCGGCGGGGTCCTGGCTGGCGAATGCTCCCAATCCCCTGTCCGATCCGGCCTGGACAGATCTGACGGTGCGCACCTCCCTGCCCGCCGGCTCAGGCATTGCCGGGTCCGGTGGACTGCGGATCGCCCACTCCCAGTCCGGCGTGGACCGCCCGGCCACCGTTTTTGGACCACCGCTGTCCCTTGGCTCCCAATTCGGCACCGGCACGCTGACGGAGGCGGACCTGGCCAACCTGAAGCTGAGCTTCAAATTCCGTGCCTCCCCATCGGCGGGCTTCAATTTGCGGCTGGATCCCGCTCCCGCGGCAATAGGTGCCGGAGCCGCCAGCCTGACGGGACTGCCGCCTATCACCGCCGCGGCGGGCACGGCGGCGGCGGAGAGCGCGCCGCTGGATTTCGCCACCTCGGACGGCAGCCACCGCACCCGCGTCATCAGCGATACCGGCACCGCCACCACCACGGCGTCGGGGACCATGAAAACCAACACCACCCTCATCTCGGGAGCCGCCATGAGGGATGCGGAGTTCCGCCTGACCGAGGACAACACGCCCGCCGCCGGTGGGGAGGGCTCCACCGGCGCGCTGGTGTTCGAGGTCATCAAAGCCCCCGCAGTGCCGGATTTCTTTGGTTTTTACTACCAGTCGGTGCCGGTCCGATCCTGGACAGCAGCCAAAATCACCGCCGAGCAGCTGCGGGCAGGAGCGATGGAGTTTGACTATCAGCTGCCCGCCGGGGTCAGCTACGAAGTTTATATGGAGCCTGCGACTGGCTCACCCAACTACGGAGACCGGCTGGCGCTGGGCACTGTCACGGGCACCGGGGCTTGGCGCCATGCGGTGATGGAGACCGGGGCGGCGGGCAATCAGGCCGCCTTTCTCAGCTTTGTGAACACTCTGACGACCACCTCCATGCGCCTGGTCTTCCGCACTGGCAGCCCCCTGCCCGCCGGGACCAGACTGGCGGTGGACAATGTGGGCTACAACCCGTGGCGCACGTATTCCGTCACCCTTTCCGCCGGCACCAATGCCCCGGCATTCACCGCGGCCCTGAACGCCCAGAACCAGCCGCAGGACATGCGGTTTTACCCCGCCCTCGAGAAAACCGGCAGTGCCCCCTCTCCAGCCAGCGCCGTAGTGGAGATCGATGATTTCTCTCTCACCCTGTCCAAACTGAATGCCGGCACCCCGGCCACTTTCGTCCCCTTGGCCGCCCAGGGCTGGCGTTATTTCCCCGGGCTGGCGGAGCCTTCGGGCGGGCTGGTTGAAACAGCGGATTTCACGCCCGTCACCGGTGAAGGGGAATATGCTGACTGGATTGAAATTTTGAATCCCTCCGCCTCGGAGGCCGATCTTTCCAACTGGGCGCTCACCGATGATCCTGCCAGTCCGCGCAAATTTGTCTTTCCCGCCGGCACCCGCCTCGCCGCCGGTGCCGGGTTGGTGGTGCTGGCGGACAGCCGCGAAGCCCCGACGGGCGGGGTGTGGCTGCATGCGCCCTTCAGCCTCAGTTCCTCCGGGGAGACGGTGGCGCTTTCCAACGCCTCGGGAGCGGTGGTGGACACTGTACTCTTTCCCGCCCAGGACTCTTTCCATTCCTATGGCCGCGATCCGGTGACCAGTCAGTGGGGATACCTGCGCAAAGCCTCGCCCGGCCAGCCCAACAGCGGCCCTTGGGAATCCGCCAAAGCCGCGGCTCCCGCCTTCAGCACGGCGGGCGGGTTCCAGACCGGTCCGGTGACTTTGACCCTCGCCACCGCCACCCCTGCGGCCTCCGTCTATTACACCACCAACGGCACCGAGCCCTCACCGTTCAACGGCACGCTTTACACCGGCCCCTTCACGGTTCCGTATCTCACGGACCGCACCGGCCAAGTGGTGCGCGCCCGGGCCTTCTCCCCGGGCCTGGTGCCCTCGGACATTGTCAACCATACCTATCTGGTCAACCAGAACGCCAATCTTCGGAAAAACCCGGCGGTGCTGCTGTCGGGGGATCCGGGCACGGTTTTTTACAAGCCGCTGGGCATCATGGCCATCCAGGGCGGCACCTACGCGGATTCCAGATGGCGGCCCACCACCCGCAACGACTACAACATTCCCGTGGGTGACGGACGCCTGACGGATCCAGACTCCAGCAGCCGCGCCTACGAGCGCCCGGCTTTTCTGGAATTCTGCTTTCCCGACGGCCGGGAGGGTATCCGCGAGGCCGCCGGCGTCCGGATTTCCTCCAGCCCGTGGTCCCGCCCGCAGCTGGTGCTCAGCGATCCGCCCAGCGCGGTCAATCTGGTGGCGGACCATACCCGCAAGCCGTCCTTCAACGTGTTTTTCCGCAGCGATTACGGCAACAGCTCCATCACTTACCCGCTGATTCCGGAGACGGAGGTGCGGCGTTTTGAGGAATTCCGCCTGCGGGCCGGCAAGAACGATATGACCAACCCCTTCATCCGCGATGAGTTCTGCCGCCGTCTGTGGACGGACATGGGACATGAGGGCACCGTCGGCACCTTTGTGTCGCTCTATCTCAACGGCTATTACAAAGGGTTCTTCAACCTCGTGGAGCGCATCCGCGAGCCCTTCATGCAGAACCACTATTACAGCAGCGCGAAGTGGGATGTGAACTATATCGGCAACTTCGAGGACGGGGATGATGGGCATTGGCGCACGGTGCTCCAGCCCCGCCTGAACGCCAATCTGACCGTCAAAAGCAACTGGGATGCCCTGCGCGAGGTGCTGGATGTGGAGAATGTGGCGGACTACTTTCTGCTCAACACCTGGGCCGCCATGTGGGATTGGCCCCAAAACAACTGGGCCATGGCCCGCGAGCGCAGCGCCACGGGGCTTTGGCGGTGCTATGTGTGGGACGCGGAGGGCGGTCTGAACCTGGACGGGGCTCACGGGCCGAACTATCAGACTCTCCGCGATGACCTTCTCTCCACCGGGGCCACCACCCAGCTGCCCATGATGTTCCGCCGGCTCATGACCAGTCCGGAGTTCCGGCTTCTGTTCGCCGACCGGGTGCAGCGCCATCTGTTCAACGACGGGGCGCTGACGGATGCCCGCACCACCGCGCGCCGCACCACTACTCAGGCGGAGGTGGCACCGCTGTTGACCCTCGGCGGCACCACCGCCAGCGCCTCCTGGCACACCACCTGGATCAATGCCTCCAGCGGCCGCCGCCGGTATTTGTTTCCCTTCGGCACCGTAGGCGCGGCCAATTACCAGCACGGACAGCTGCGCGACCCGAACCAGAACCGGAACTTGGACGACACGCTCTGGCCGCTGACCCTGCCGCCGTCCTTCAGCCAGCACGGCGGCCAGGCACCGGCGGGTTTCACCCTCGCTATCACCGGCACCGCTCCGGAGGGATCCGTGATTTATTACACCACGGACGGCAGCGATCCCCGCCTATGGGGCGGCACGGTTTCACCGTCCGCCGTGGCCTACAGCGCGCCATTTGCCATTTCCGGCGCCTCGGTCACGGTGAAATCCCGGATGCGCAATGCCACCACCAACGAATGGAGCCCGCTCACGCAGGCGGTCTTTCAAGTGGCCGTTGTGCCCGCCTCCGCGGAGAACACCGTGATTTCGGAGTTTATGTACCACCCCCCGGACGTGACCACTGCTGAGGCCGCCGCCGGCTTCACGGATCCTGAGGAGTTTGAATACATCGTCCTTCAGAACATCGGTGCCTCCCCCATCAGCCTGGCCGGTCTGCGTTTCAGCGCGGGCATCACCTTCGATTTTGGAGCCTCCACCCGCCAGGCGCTGGATCCCGGCCAGCACGTGGTGCTCGCCAAAAACGCCGCCGCACTGCGGTTCCGTTATGGCAACGGGGTGGATGCGGTGCTGGGAGGGCAGTATTCCGGTAATCTGAGCAATTCCGGTGACGCCCTGCGGCTGGACACCAAAGCCGATTCCACGGTGTTGAAAAGCTTCACGTATTTGGACAGCAGCCCCTGGCCCAAAGCCGCTGACGGAGGCGGATCATCCCTGATGCTGGTCAGTGCCGCCGCCAATCCCGACCACAGCCTGGCCTCCTCCTGGACCGTCTCCGCCGCCTTGGGCGGGCAGCCGGCGGGCATTCCACTGACGCTGACCTACGCACAGTGGGCGGCATGGACCTTCTCCGCTGCGGAACTCACCGACGTGGTCCGCACGGCTCCGGAGGGGGACTGGGATGGGGATGGGTGGCCGAATGTGATGGAGTACCTGCTGGGCACCGCCCCCAACAATGCCGATGCCCGGCCCGCCCTTTCGTGGTCAGTGATCCCGGAGGATAGCGGCACTCTGGCGCTGCGCATGACGGTTCCCCGCATGCTTGGCAGCGGAGGCTACCGGCTGGAGGTCCAGTCCTCCGCGGATCTGACCTCCTGGGAAGCCTCCCACACTCTGAAGCAGAGCACCACCGCCGCCGATGGGAGTGTGATGGAGACATGGGAGAAATCCGTGCCCGTCACCGCGTCCCGGCATTATATGCGGTTGCGGGCGGCGGCCGTTCCCTGACCGATTCCGGGCCCGGGACGGTCTGGCTTTCCCGGCTGCGCTTGTGAAATTTTTCACAAATTCGCCTTGCCGGAAGCGGGCGGCCCCGGAAATTGGAAACCGACGGCGGTTCCCGGAAGGGTTCCCGGACTTCCCGCCGGTTTTTCCCTTTTCCTCTCCCCCATGGCCATCCAATACAAACCCGGCAAGGAACCGCACCCGAAGGAGCACCGTCTGATTTTCCGCAATGTGGACCGGGTGGACTGGAATCCGTCCATGGAGCGCTTTCTGGCGGAGGGCGGTTACGAGCAGCTGAAAAAGGCGGTGACGATGGAGCCCAAGGCCATCATCGAGGAGGTGAAAACCAGCGGTCTGCGCGGCCGCGGCGGTGCAGGCTTCCCCACCGGCGTGAAGTGGACCTTCATCCCGCCGAACAACACCAAACCGGTCTATCTCATCTGCAACGCGGACGAATCCGAGCCGGGCACCTTCAAGGACCGCTACATCATCCACCAGGATCCGCACCAGCTGATCGAGGGCATGGCCATCTCCTGCTTCGCGGTGGGAGCCCATATGGCCTACATCTACATCCGGGAGGAGTTTCCGGAGGGGGCTCAAATTTTGGAGAAGGCCATCGCCGAAGCCCACGAAAAAGGCTTCCTGGGCAAGGGTATCTGCGGCAGCAATTACGATCTGGAAATCTATGTCCACCGCGGAGCCGGAGCCTACATCTGCGGCGAGGAGACCGGCCTCATTGAATCTCTGGAGGGCAAGCGGCCCTATCCCCGAATCAAGCCGCCGTATTTCCCGGCCGCCCTGGGCCTTTATATGTGCCCCACCATCGTGAACAACGTGGAGAGCCTCTGCCATGTGAAGCACATTCTGGAGATGGGCGGCGCGGAATACGCCAAGCTGGGCACCCCCCGCAACAACGGCACCCGCATCGTCTGCGTCAGCGGCGATGTGCAGCGGCCTGGCTATTATGAAATCCAGGTCGGCAAGGTGACCATGAGCGAGGTCATCCGGGACATGTGCGGCGGCCTGAAGCCCGGCCGTTCCCTCAAAGCCATCATTCCCGGCGGCTCCTCGGCCAAGGTCCTGCGCGCGGATGAGGTCTTCAAACTGAAGCAGCCGGACGGATCGGTGAAGGAGCTGACCATCTGGGACATTCCCATGGATTTCGACACCATCGCCCAGTGCGGCTCCATGGCGGGCTCCGGGGGCGTGATCGTGATGGATGACACCCGCAGCATGGCGTGGGTGCTCAACAACCTGAATAATTTCTACGCCCACGAATCCTGCGGCCAGTGCACCCCCTGCCGCGAGGGCAGCCTGTGGATGAAGAAGATCAGTGACCGCATCGCCGCCGGCAACGCCACCCCGGAGGACGTGCAGCAGCTGGAGAACGTGGCCTATCAGATCGATGGCAAGACCATCTGCGCCTTCGGCGAGGCCTGCTCGTGGCCGACCGAAAGCTTCATCGCCAAGTTCCGCGGGGAGCTGATCGCCCAAACCGATTCCGGCAAGCAGGGGAAAATCTTCAACCGCGAAAGCCAGGTTGCCGCTGCTCCCTTGGCGGCCACCCGGTGAACTCCGAACCGTCAGCCGAAGTCCAAGCCCTTCTGGATGATGCCAGCGGCGATATCGCTGTGGGGGAAACCGCGGCCGCCGCTTTGAAGTACCGGCAGGCCACGGAGCTTGACCCGGCCTGCTTCGAGGCATGGCACTCGCTGGGTATGGCGCTGATGCGGTCCGGGGAGCTGAAGGCCGCGCTGGGACCGGCGTTGATGGCCACGGACCTGCGCCCCAATGATCTTCTCGCTTGGACGGCGCTTTCCCAGCTGTATGTGAAAATGGGCAACATCGCGGAGGCGGAGGCCGCCAAAGGCAATGCCCGCATTTTGTCACTGGGAGGACGGGTGGCAAGATAGCCGCTCTCCTTCCTCCTTCCCGGTGCCAGGGGGTGCTTCAAACGAGGGCCTTCCCGCGGTATTCGGTGCTGACGGCGCGCAGTTCGGACCGGAGGTCTTTTCGCGTGAAATCAGCACCATGGCGGCGGCGGCCTCCTCCGTGTGGCTGAGACTCACCTGAATGGCCACCACTCCCTGACCCGCCGCCGTGGCCGCCGCCGAGCCATGCAGCCGGATGGATGGGGCACCGGTGACGGCACGGATGACTTCGATCTCCTTGAACGCCGCGGATTCCCCGATGCCCGTGCCCAGCGCCTTGGCCACCGCCTCCTTAGCGGCGAAACGGGCGGCGAAATGCGGTGCCGGAACGCGTTGGCTTTGACAGTAGGCCGTCTCCGCCTCGGTGAAAATCCGGCGCAGAAAACGGCTTCCCCCGCGTCCCATGGCCGCCGCCAGCCTGGGCACATCCACTAAATCGATACCGGGTGACATCTGAGGGAAAGGGTTTCCGGGGGTGAAATCCATGCTGGGTTGTTCTGTTATTAAAGTCAATCATCGGCTGGTCAGCCCGCTGGACGCCGGAATGCCGGCACGGCTTACGGCCTTTTGTGCCTGCTTAAACAGGATTTACAAAAAGGGATTGCATACCCTCATGATTTTTTGAATGCCGTTTGCGAAGAAAGTTGCGGGCTTGAGATTATCCGCAAATCCGCCGATGGAAATGGCACAGCCCCCCGGCATTGTTGTTCGCTTAAAAACGGATTCAACCAAGGCGGATTCATCGGAAATGGCTGTCTTTCCATGTTTGTCAGGGTCCGTCCCGCCGCGCCATCCTTTTCCATGCATCCCTCCCAGTGTTTCAAGTTCTGCCCCTCCTGCGGCACCGCTCTTCCCGATGACCGGCAGCGTCAGCCTCTCTGCTGTCCGGCCTGCGGGCTCGTGTATTACTTCAACACCACGTGCGCCACCGCCGCCATCGTGGTCCGCCCCGACGGCATGGCGCTTTTTATCCGGCGCGCCAAAGAGCCCCGCAAAGGCGCACTGGGACTGCCGGGAGGCTTTATCGACGAGGGGGAAACCGCAGAGGACGGAGTGCGGCGGGAATTTACAGAGGAGGTGGGATTTGCTCCCGTGGATATCGATTTCCTTTGCTCCCATCCCAACACCTACGACTATAAGGGCATCACCTACCCGGTGCTGGATTTCTTCTTTGTGGCCCGGGCCACCGGCGACCAGCAGGCACAGGCTCTGGACGCGGTGGACAGCGTTCATTGGCTGGATCCGATGACGGTGGGTCTGGAGGAGATCGCGTTTCCGTCCATGAAATACGCTCTCACGCAGTACCGTGAGCGGCGCAATCCTGGGCGGCCCGGTTTTCTCTTGCCCGGTCCGCCGATGCACGGTTGAAGAGGACGCACATGCAGACTGACACCGTGCCGGACACTCTGGGGATCATTGCGGGCAGCGGCGCGTATCCCGCCACCATGGCCGCCGCAGCCCGCCGCGCGGGAGTGATGCGGATCGTGATCGCGGCCTTTGTGAATGAAACCAGTCCCGCACTGGAAACCACCGCCGATGACTGGGAGTGGCTGAAGGTGGGTCAGCTGGGCCGCCTGAGCAAATTTCTGAGCCGGAACGGGGTGAAAAGCGCCGTCATGTGCGGTCAGATCGCGCCGAAGAACCTTTTTGCCCTCAGCCCTGATTTCCGCCTGCTGCTGATGCTGGCCAAACTGAGGGAGCGGAACGCGGAGTCGCTTTTCGGAGGCATCGCCGATGAGTTGGGGAAGGACGGCATCACCCTGCTGCCGGCCACCACTTTTCTGGAGGATCATATACCCGCCGCCGGCCTGGTCTGCGGCCCGGCGAGAAAGGCCAGGGATCTGGCGGATGCGGATTTCGGCCTGAAAATCGCCAAGGAGACCAGCCGTCTGGACATCGGCCAGACGGTGGTGGTGCGCCGCGGCACAGTGCTGGCGGTGGAGGCCTTCGAGGGCACCAACGAGTGCATCAAACGCGGCGGAGCCCTCGGCCATGGCAAGGCCACCGTGGTCAAGGTCAGCAAGCCGGGACAGGATTTCCGCTTCGATGTGCCGGTAGTGGGACCCCAGACCATTGAGACTGCGGCCCGGGCCGGAGTGCGCATTGTCGCCGTGGAGGCCGGGCGCACCCTGCTGCTGGAGCGGGAGGAGACTGCCCGGCTTTGCGGGGAGTTCGGGGTGAGCCTGATCGCGCTATGACCGCATGCAGATTTGAAATTTGAAATTTCAAGCAGTTGCGCCCAAATCCCAAATTTCAAATCCTGGCCCCCTCCCCTGGCCCTCAGGATGCCGGTTTGGCTGTGGCAGTGTGACAGGGGTCGGCCTAAGCCATGTCCCTCTCTTTTTCCGGACGGCGGGCGGGCGCGGCATTCACGCCCGGGTCCGGTTTCGCCGTGCGTATGCCGGCCCACATGCCTGCGCTGAAGGCAGCGGACAGCCCGGCCGCGCCCCCCATGGATCCCCATTGTGAGAAGCTGCTGACTGCGGAGGTGAAAATCGCCGCCGAGGGGGCACCTTCCAGAAGGGCATCATGGAGCTGGGCACCCTGACTCCCTTCACCTGCCCGGAGTGCCACGGGGCGCTGGTGCGGATTCTGGACGGGCCCACTCTGCGCTTCCGGTGCCACACCGGGCATGCCTACACCGACAGTGCCCTGCTGGAGGGGGTTATGGAGTGTGCCGGGGAAATGCTGTGGCAGGTTACCCGCACCCTTGAGGAGAGCGTGATGCCGCTCAACAACATAGGCACTTATCTGAAGGAGGCCGGGGACATGGGCCGGTCGGATGACGTTGCCGTCAGTCACTTTGCCCAATGGCGGAACGGATTGCCTCGACAGAAACGCCGTGATCCTTGACCAGCTGCCGGAGGCGCTCCTCAGTCACTCCAAGCTCTTTGGTCCAGTAACGGACCTCATAATCCTCATTCACATTGATGCGGCTGCGGTCCTGCGGGCCGCGATCCTTGGGGTTGTCGCTCATGTCCTTTTTACGAGTTAATCTTCCACTTTGGACGCATAAAGCTTGTTCCCGGTGTGGTGGCACTGATACCACCTCACAAACACTCCTTTCCCCCCCAGCCCCCGGCAACCGGGCCATCCGCAGATGGAGGCAAATCCCAAGGACGGAGCGAACCACTCTGACACGGCCCCGGCCCGCAGGCTTTCCGTCTGCCGGACGGCGGGGATTCACCCGCCGGCTCTCCCCGGCGTGCCGGAGAACGGTTTCCGCAAAGGCTCCGGAGCGCGGGGAAAGGGAGGCCCATCCTCCGGTTCCTGCGGCGGCGCGCCGAGGATGCTGTCCAGTATGCGGTTGAGTTCCGAGAGAGCGGAGGGGGAGGGCCTGCGCCGGTTGTTCTCCCATGAAGCCAAAGTGCCGGGGCGCACCCCCCACTCCACGGAGGCTTCAGTCTGGTTCAGCTTCAGCTCCTGTCTGGCTTGCCTGATTCGGGACGGAAGATCATGGTCCATAGCGGGGCTTGAGAAGTTAGGATTCAAGGGTGGAACCCGCTCAGGAATCCGGACGGTTTCCAAGGGAACCAGCGGGAAATCCGCCGGTCCTCCCTGACCGGAACTATAGCACCGGTTAAGAAATCCGCGCAAATCTTTTTAACTGCTTTTCAATATGTCTGGGAAATCTGTGGTGCTTGGAGAGGGGATCAGAGATTGAACTATGCGGGCGCGGACCCATTTCATTAATTTTTTAACCTGAAACCTGAAAAAGCTTTACAGGATCGGAGACGTCTCGCAGGATCGCGGCACCATCCGCAGCCGCCATGCCTCTCCTTCTGAAAAAGCTTCTCCATCTGCTCAACCCGGAAAGCCCGGCAAACAGGGACAGGACCGAAAAGGCGCAAAGGGTGCTGCTTTCCGAACTCAGCCGGCAGCGGACCGACGGAGCCCCGGTTTCCCACCGCAGGCTTGAAAGCCTGATGCTGGCCTCCGCCACGGGACGGCGCGAGACGGTGCGCCTGCTGCGCGCCATCGGAGCCCGCCCCTCCAGACGCCATGGGGCGGCGGTGTGGACTCTGAAGGGAAAACCCTGAAGCGGACATCCGCCCTCAATCAGGCATGCCCGGTGAGGGCAATTCCAGCGCTTTGTCCTCAGTTCATTCGGTTCAGCCGGGCGCGGCACCGCTGAATCTCCTCCTTGGAGAACCTCAGCCTGAATTCCCGCATGACCCTGGCCTCCAGAAGACCGGTAAGCGGAGCCTGATCCCCTTGGGGGAAACACTCCTGAAAGCGCCTCAGGGCGTCAAGCTCCTCCATGAACTGCTTATGGAAGGGGGCCGCGGAACCGGCGCGCGCGAGTTCATCCCACAGGAAGGCCATCATGCGGAGGCTGGCGGTCAGGGCTTTATTCATCATGCTGCGGGGGGCGGTGCATTCTGTTAAGCGGGTGCGGCTGTCAAAAAATGAGATTCCCGTCGGGCCGCCGGGCTGGATAAAAAGCCGGATAACGGGGGATGATGGAGCCAGCCGGTTTCACTCTCCGGCGCGGCGTGCGGGAACCGGCGCGCAGGTGTTTGCCGGCCGGCAAGGAGGATGAGGAGAGAAATTACTGTTTTCATGGCGGGGCGCGGGAAGCCGGTTTCAATCCGCGGGTATGGGCGCAATCGGTCCTGCTCCGCGTTTTTTCGGGAGCTGTCCAAGCGCGCGGTCCAGTTCGGCCTCCGCTTCGATAGCCTTCCCCGCCTCCACGAGCGGCTTGAACCTCCCCTCCATGGCCTTGAGGATTTCCGAGGGATCATTTCCTCCAGCCGCCATTTGTTGCGCGGCCTCCCTGACCCGCTCAAGCTTGTCAGTGAGCCGCCTGCGGACCTCCTCGCGCAGTTGCGCGGCGCCGTCCTCCGTGATCCCGCGCAGCTTCGCCTGCTGTTCCGGAGTCAGCAGATTCCTGATGGCCACCAGCGCCCCGATGTGGAGGTGTTTCACCTCGCGTTCGACCTCCAGAACCTTGTCGAGCTGTGCGAGAACCTCCGCCTCATCCAGGCGTTCCTGTTTTACGAGTGCCGCCATGGCGGCGGTTTCCCGCTCCAGCTTTGCCCGCAACTCATCGGAGCGCGTCCGCGTCTTTTCCATCCGGGCGCGGAGAGCGTCCTGCTGTCCCTGCGTCAGCACGATGCGGTCACGCGCCATGAGCACCAGTTCCGGTGGATAAAACGCTCCCTCGAACGGATCGGCGGGCGTCCTGTTTTCGTCCGCTGCGGACAGCGGTGACAGCATGATGACGAGAGCGAGGAGGGCCATGCGTTTCATGGCGGGTTCAATAGGGGGTTGAATGACATGGGGTTCATTGTGGGAGACGGGGTTGCTCGAGCATTGAGGCCGTGGGCGACATCCATGCCGGCAAAGCCGGAGCCGGTTTCAAAGACAGCCGGGCGATGGCTTGCCGGGCCGAGGAAATCGTGACTTCGGCATCCGGGCGCGGGGGTGGGGAACCGCGGTCTCCGGGCGGCATTGTCAACAGGATCAAAGCGGCGCACGCGGCCGCGGCGGCCCACCGCCAAAGGTGGAAAGACCGCCCTGGGGCGGGTTGCGGGAGGGTGCCGGGTTTGAGGGGCTTGATCCCCATGCCCGTCGCCGCGCCCGCCGCCTCCTCCAGCGCCACCTCGAGATTCATGTAGTCAAGATACAGAACCCTCAGTCCGGCATCCGCATGGAGCGCCTCCCCGAGGGCTGTTGCCTCCTGCGCGGTGGTGGTGCCGGCCATGTGGCGCTGAATCAGGTCGTGCCAGTCTGTTTTCATGCGTGTTCCTCCCTCGCGAGCGCGCGCCTCACACATTCCAGCAGGGTCTGCCGGAGACGGTGCAGCAGTTTGTACAGCGCCATGGGCGTCTGTCCGCGCCGGGCGGCCAGTTCATCCATGCGGGCGCCTTTGGTGTAGGCCGCGAGCACCAGCAGGCGCCTTTCCTCCGGCAGCTTTTGCAGACAGGCATCCAACGCCCCGCGCTGCGCCTCGTGCCTCTGCTCCGCCGCCGCCCCCTCATCCGCCAGCCTGCCCAGGAGTTCATCATCGAACACATGGCGGTCGCGCGTCCTGTCCCGCAGATACGCCAGCGCCTGCAGGCGGGCCACGCCGAAGGCCCATTTCCGGAAATCCCGCGTGGCGTCGAACTCCCCGAACTTCCGCCACAGCACCACTGCGACCTCCTGCATCACCTCCGAGGCATCGGACAGTGCGGGAAGCAGCGCCCGCACGAAGGTGCGCAACGCCGTCTGATGCTCCGTGAAGAGGCGGAGAAATTGGTCGTGCTGCTGGTCGTTCAGGTCGGGCATGCGATGGCTTCACATCATGTCTCCAAAAAGACGCGCCTTTTGCCGAAAAATCTTTTGCCGGCCTCCTGCCGTGCGGTGGAATCTGTTTGGCTCAATTTATGATCGAAGTGCCCTTCTGAATTATTCCATTTTCCGGGATTGGATCCTGAGAAGTCGCTCCGCGCCACCCTCCCGAAAATCACCCGCTTCACTCCGCCTTTGGCGGTGATCAGGTGGGGCTCCACGCTTGCGGAGGTGTTTCCCGCCCTGGCTCCGGGGATGCACGCGCAGTGGCGCGGCGCCACCCTTGAGCAGTTGACCTCCAACCGCGGCGGCGCGCCGGAGGACCTTGCGCCAGGCGGCATATGGGCCCAGGTGCAGGCCTTTGGCGGGATGCCCCGGGATGCCCGCCGGCTGCTTCTGGAAAGGCTCACGGCCACCGCCCCTAATTCGCCCCCCGGCACCCGGTACGAATATTCAAACGCCGGTTTTTCCCTTGCCGGCCACATGCTTGAGGAGACCGCCGGCAAACCCTGGGAGGAGCTGATCACCGAACGGCTCTTCAAACCCCTTGGCATGACCTCCGCGGGCTTCGGGGTTCCGGCCACTCCGCGCAGCATCGACGCGCCATGGGGGCACCGGTTTGCAAACGGCTCGCCGTCCCCCGTCGAGTCGAGCGCCGCCGCCGACAACCCTCCGGCCATCGGCCCCTCGGCGACGGTCCACTGCAGCCTGCCCGACCTTGCGCGCTACGTGGCCTTCCATCTTGCCGGACACCGCTCCGGCACGGCGCTTCTGGACCGCGACGGGTTTCTGAAACTGCACACCCCCCATCCGGACAACGCGGACTACGCCCATGGCTGGAGCGCCCTGGACCGGCCCTGGGGCGGCGGCGGGAAGGTCCTCACCCACACCGGCTCCAACACGCTCTGGCTTACAACCGTATGGCTTGCCCCGGGGCGTGACTTCGGAGTCATCCCGCTCTGCAACATGGCGGGGTCCCCCCCAATCCCTCGGCCGCGGCGAACAATGAGGCGGTTTCAATGATGATCAGGGATTTCCTTGAATGAGCAGGGGCCGGAGCACGGCGGCGCGCCCCGGGACCGGTCCCTGCTTTCACGCGCATGATCCTCCGCAGTCCTGAGGAGCTGCTGAAGTCCAAAGCTCAATCCGACAGGCATTGGAAAAGGAGCCGCAGGGCTCCTTTTCATTCCTCGGCACTGTCTCCGCCGCTTCTTCTGAAAACACAATAATGGGTTATTATTGTGTTTCCACACCAGCTTGTTAAAATTCGGTTGAAATTCAAAAATTGATGGTGGTGGAGCAGTGGACAGTCTATCTTAAAATTTTAATTTTTTTCCAGCCCCATGCCAGGATTTTTATACATTGTGCTCTTTTTGAGTATTGGCTTCGTCAATCTGGAGGCCGCCGTTCCAGCAATCTCGGCAGGCAGGAATCACAGCCTGTTTCTCAGGGCCGACGGCTCTGTGGAGGCAGCGGGCAGGAACGACAAGGGCCAGCTGGGCGACGGCACTATTGAGGACCGCAACACTCCCGTGCCGGTCCTCACCGGCGTGCAGGCCATCGCGGCATCATGGGAATTCAGTCTATTTCTGAAATCAGACGGCTCGGTCTGGGCTTCAGGAAATGTCTGGCAGCTGGGGGACGGCACCCAGGAGGAACGCCACACTCCAGTGCAGGTCCTGACCGGCGTGCAGGCCATCGCGGCGGGAAGCCGCCACAGCCTGTTTCTCAAAACCGACGGGTCGGTCTGGGCGACTGGAACCAACAGGGAGGGGCAGCTTGGCGATGGCACGGGGGAGGAGCGCCGCACTCCGGTGGAGGTTCTTACCGGCGTGCGGGCCATTGCCGCGGGAGACTATCACAGCCTGTTTCTGAAAATGGATGGCTCGGTATGGGCCTGCGGAAAAAACAATTACGGTCAGCTGGGGGATGGCACCACGGAGAACCGCCATACTCCGGTGCGTATTCCCACCGACGCGGACTCCATTTCCGCAGGTCAGTTTCACAGCCTGTTTCTGAAAGGTGACGGCTCGGTTTTGGCGGCTGGATTCAATCAGGATGGTCAGCTTGGGGACGGAACCACGGAGGACCGTCACGCTCCGGTTGAAGTTCTCACCGGCGTGCGGGCCATCTCCGCGGGAGCGCTTCACAGCCTGTTTCTCAAAACGGACGGCTCGGTGTGGGCCTCGGGAAACAACAAGGCCAACCTGCTCGGGGATGGCACCAGGCAGGCACGCGGGACACCGGTGCTCATCCTCACCGGCGTGCGGGCCATCTCAGCGGGATCGCTCCACAGCCTGTTTTTCAAAATGGACGGCTCGGTCTGGGCCACCGGAAACAACGATTTCGGCCAATTTGGGAATGGTGCCATGTCGATGCATACCATTCCAAAACAGGCTCTCACCGGCATGGAGTCCATTTCGGCGGGACAATATCACAGCCTGTTTCTGAAAACCGACGGCTCGGTCTGGGCTTCGGGAAACAACTCCCGCGGCCCGCTTGGAGATGGGACCACCCAGACACGCGATATCCCGATGCCCATTCTCGCCGGCGTGCAGGCCATCGAGGCATCATGGGAGTTTAGTCTCTTTCTGAAGTCAGACGGCTCGGTCTGGGCTTCAGGGATCAATTACACCGGGCAGCTGGGGGATGGGACCAAGGAGGACCGCCACACTCCGGTTGAAGTTCTCACCGGCGTGCGGGCCATTTCCGCGGGAGACCATCACAGCGTGTTTCTGAAAACCGACGGCTCGGCCTGGGCTTCGGGAGACAATTTTTGGGGCCATCTTGGGGACGGCACCACGGAGGACCGCCACGCCCCGGTTCAGGTTCTCACCGGCGTGCAGGCCATCGCGGCGGGAGGTGGCCACAGCCTGTTTCTGAAAACCGACGGCTCGGTCTGGGCTGCGGGATGGAATCACGTTGGCCAGCTTGGAGATGGAACCACCGGGGACCGCAGCACTCCGGTGCAGGTCCTCACTGGGGTGCAGGCCATCGCGGCCGGTTATTCCCACAGTATGTTTCTCAAAACCGATGGCTCGGTCTGGGCTTCGGGGACGGCCGGCGGGGGAGTCGGGGACGGCACCCAGGAGGAACGCCACACTCCAGTGCGGATCCTGACCGGCGTGCAGGCCATCGCGGCGGGAGCCTTTCACAGCCTGTTTCTCAAAACCGACGGCTCGGCTTGGTCTGCGGGATGGAACGGTGCCTTAAACTTTGCGCGGAGCGCCGACTACATCCCCGTGCAGGTCCTCACAGGGGTGCGGGCAATCTCAGGGGGTGTTTATCAGAGTCTGTTTCTCAAAACCGACGGCTCGGTCTGGGCTGCCGGCTACAACTATTTTGGTGAGCTGGGGTTTCCCCCCGCCAGAAAATCCACTCCGGTTCAGGCAATGCGGCTGACCGCACAGCCGGTCACCACATGGCAGCAGGAGCAGTTCGGAGCGGAGGCGGGCAATCCGGCGGTTGCGGGATGGGGAGCTGATCCGGATCACGATGGTGTGGTCAATCTGCTGGAGCGCGCCTTCAACATGCCACCGCTTCAGGC
>JAQGPJ010000119.1 GCA_028293125.1 Verrucomicrobiales bacterium
CGCCGGAAACGCGGCCGTTGGGGGTGTAGACGATCTCGAAGAGGTCAGCGATGCGGTCCTGCTCGGCGGCGGCCTTGGCCCAGTCGCCGGCCAGCGCGGCGTCGAACAGGTTGCGGTAGGCGCGGGGGTCCACGTTGCCGAGGCCGGGCACCACGCCTTGGGCGCCGCCGAGGAGGGCGCCGTCCACCACCACTTCGTGGCCGGTGAAGATGTCGAAATTGGGGATGTCCCGGGCCGCCAGGAGCAGCTGGCGGAATGACACGTCATCGCCGGAGGAATCCTTGACGCCTGCGATCACACCGTCGCGGCCGAGCCGGACCAGCAGGTCCGTGGGCAGCTTGAAGTGCGTGCGGACGGGAACGTCGTACGCGAAGATCGGCGTGCCGACCGCGGCGTGGATGGTGCGGAAGTGGGTTTCGGTTTCGTCAGCGTTGCCGATGGCGTAGTACATGGACGTGACCACAATGGCGTCGGCGCCGAGGTCGATGACCTTTTTGGCTTCCTCGACCACGCGGTTGGTGGTCTGCTCGTTGGCACCAACAATGAGGGGAACGGCGCCAGCATTGGCCTCGGCGATGGTGGTTACCACCAGCTCGCGCTCGGCGTTGGTCATGTACGGGACCTCGGCGGAGGAGCCGAGGACAAAAAGCCCGGCCACGCAGCCGTCGAGCAGGTGCTTGGTGAGGTTCTGCAGCGACGCGGTGTCGATGCTGCCGTCAGCGTGGCGGGGGGTGACAACCGGCGGGCTAACGCCCTGGAACTGGGAAGACACGGAAAAACTCCGATGATGGGGTGGGTGGAAAATCTGGGGGAAAACGGTTAGAAAAACTAGGTGTGCAGGAGGCTGGGAGCTGCGCCGAGGAGTTTCTTGGTGTAATCGTTGCGGGGGTTGTCGAACACCTGCGCGGCCGGGCCCTCCTCCACGATTTCGCCGAAGTACATCACGCAGATGCGGTCGGATACGTACCGGACGGTCTGGATGTCGTGCGAGATGAACACCATCCCGAGGTTGAGCTGGGTCTTCAGGTCCGAGAGCAGGTTCAGCACCTGCGCCCGGACGGAGACGTCAAGGGCCGAGGTCGGCTCGTCCGCCACGACGATGTCCGGGTCAAGGGCCAGGGCTCGGGCGATGGCCACGCGCTGGCGCTGCCCGCCGGAAACCTGTGACGGCGTCACTTCCGCCGCGGAGCGCGGCAGGCCCACCAGCGCGAGGAGGTCCTTGACCTTGGCCGCGCGGCTGGCCGCGTTGCCGATGCCGTGCACCTGGAGCGGGTCGGTGAGGATGTCCTGGATGGTCATCCGCGGGTTCAGCGCGGTGGCCGGGTCCTGGAAAACCACCGAGACGGCCCGGCCGAACTCCTTGCGCATGGCGGCGTTCCGCTTGATGGCGGGCTTGCCGTGGAACAGCACCTCGCCGGACGTGGGCGCCTGCAGGCCCACTAGCACGGATGCCAGCGTTGACTTGCCGCAGCCGGACTCGCCCACAATCCCCACGGTTTCGCCGCGGCTGATGGTGAAGTCCACGCCATTGACTGCCTTGACGATGTTCGGGCGGAACAGGCTGCCCGTCCGTGCCCGGTGATGGACCTTGACGTCCTTCAGTTCGATAACCGGCTTGCCGGTGGAAACGCTCACTGTGCGTCCTCCTTCAGGTGGCTGGCCCAGTAGTGGTCGGCATCGCCGGCCGATGACCGCACGGCCGTTAGGACCAGGCGCTGGTTGGGGTCGGCGTCCGTCCGCAGGGACCGGGGTGCAAAACGGTCGCCGGCGGCGAAGTCCTGCGGTGCGGGCACGGTGCCGGGAATCTGGTGCAGGCGGACGGCGTCGGCCTCGATGGACAGCACCGCGCCCAGCAGCCCGCGGGTGTATTCGTGCCGCGGGTTCTGCAGCAGTTCAGAGGCCTGCGCTGATTCCACCACCTGCCCCGCGTACATCACGGTGATGCGGTGGGCGAGGGACGCCACCAGGGCGAGGTCGTGGCTGACGAAGACCATGGCGAAGCCAAGCTGCTCGCGCAGTTCGTTCAGGAGGTCAACCACCTGCTTCTGCACCGTGACGTCCAGGGCGGTGGTGGGCTCGTCGGCCACCACAATCTTGGGCGAGCGGGACAGCGCCATGGCGATCAGGACGCGTTGCCGCTGGCCGCCGGACAGTTCATGCGGGTAGCTCGCCAGGGTGCGGACCGGATCCAGTTTTACCATTTCCAGCAGTTCGGTGGGGGTCTTGCGACCGCCGCGGCGGGTGAGCTGCAGCATCTGGTCCTTGATCTTCATGGACGGGTTCAGCGAGCTGAGCGCGTCCTGGTAGACCATGGCGATCTGTTCGCCGCGGAGCCCCTGGTAGGCCTTGGAACTGCTGTTGCCCGTGGCCGGGTCCAGCAGTTCCTTGCCGTCGAACGTGATGGAGCCGGAGATTTTGGCCGTTTTGGGCAGCAGGCCCATGATGGCCAGCGACGTGATGGACTTGCCGCAGCCGGACTCGCCCACCAGGCCCATGGTTTCGCCTTCGCGGACGGTGAAGGACACGTTGTCCACAATGGCGGTGTCGCCGAAGCGGCCCGGGAAGCGGATGGAGAGGTTCTTGACCTCCAGCACCGTCCCGGCGCCGGCCGGGACCTGGGGGAGCCGGTCGGTGCGCGTGGCTTCGACGGCGGCCAGCAGCCGCAGCTCCCGGTCCA
>JAQGPJ010000064.1 GCA_028293125.1 Verrucomicrobiales bacterium
ACAATTCCCCGGTGAGATTCCAGCGGGACTGATCAGGGCTTTTGAGGCAGCCGTCCTCGAATCTCTCCGCGGGAAGTTTCCAGAGGCTGAAATCCAGCGGGCGCAGATGCAGCTGCCATCGTGGGAACCGGACGGTGCGGGTGTCAGTGCATAAGCCGGCTTCGCTGAGTGGCGGGGCAGGACTTCGGCTCAAATCCGAGCGCATCCCCGCTGCCCGCTTCAGCAGTTTGGGAGGCCGGCCCCTATCTAAGCGCGTCCCATCCCATCGTGCCGGTTCCTCAACAGCTGTTCCCCGGGGTGGGGAACAGCCCTCAGGCGCTCCGGGGCAACATACTGGCCCGCCCGGCCGGGAAAGGATGCCCGGCGGGCCCGGCGCGCCGGCTTTTTAAACTCCACTGTCTCCCTGCCGCCGCTCCAGTTCATCAGAATGGCTTCGAGCCGCTGGTCTTTGGGCAGCGGCAGCGGGTGGAGTTCGTTTCTGGCATAAACCCGCAGCGGCGCGCTGTGCAGGCCCGTGGGCTGAAGCGTGACCGGGCTGGGATAACCGGCATCCACCAGCGCGTTCCGCAGCCTCAGAAGCCGTCTTTCATCCTTCCTGTACGCCTCCGCCACACGCCGCAGGAGGGCAACGGAGGCGGAGGGCACCCTGAATCCCTCCGGCAGGGCATCGGAGACCATTTTCCGCGATTCAGGGGGAAGGCTTTCAAAGTGCAGGATCACGATCCAGTCCGGGACCGGATTCAGATTCCAGCACAAGCCGGGGTCTCCCTTCCAAGTTTGAGGGCCAGTCCGGATATGAATCTGCCCCCGCCGGAATTCACAGCGTTCGGAGGGGTCCCCGTCATCGGACACCTTTGCGCCCGCATCGAAGGCCAGCGGGTCGCACACCGCAAACCCCTTTTCCGTCAGCAGCGCCGGGCAGCCGCCGGCTGCGCCGATGCTGCAGACCGGTCCGCCAATGATGGAACTGAGATAGTACATCCTCAGAAATTTGTGGATTTGCCGGATAACGGTGAACAGGGCTTATCCTGATGCCGCATGATGGTAATTTTCATGGATAGAGAAATGAATATAGCAACATGGGTGCCGTCGACACGGCGCGCAGGGTCACAAAACGCGTAAACCGTTGATAGCGAACTTGTTGTTTGAGGAAAAATTATTTTAATCAATTAATTAAAAGCAATGTTCGACATGTTCATTTGTGCAAATCTGTAAATTATTCCGACAGTATGAATTGCAGGAGTATTCAAAATCCTGCCCGCTACGGATTTCGAAAAATGAGTCTCCTTCCCCCTCTCGAATGATCACTTCAGCTGCGGAAGTCCCAGTGAGGGATCGCCTGCGCTCCTGATCACCTTGGGCGCGGATCGCTCCCGCGGGACAGCAGGGTTGGAAGTGAAGCCGCGACGCAACCCGCTTTACGGATCCGGGATGAAGGAAATGCTTTCCGCATCCTCCGCCATGATCACGCTCCGCTCCCCAGCCCTTTGCACCGCCGGCCTCCTGGTGGCTTTCGCCGCCGACTGGTTTCTCAAACCGGCCCCGGTGCCGGAGCACGCCGGACAAGGCGCCGATGGAGCGAGTCGGAGAATTGCCCCTCCAACCTCACTGGCCGGAGGGCCTGTCGGGACCGCCGGGGAAACCTGGCTGGATGCCGCTGCTGCCGCTGCGGCGGCCGTGCGCGGTGCCTCCGGAAAGCGGCAGACCGTTGGATGTCCTCATCCGCATCACCATCAACGCGGAGTCTTTTCCTTTGCCTGAGGGATTCCCTGCTGCCGGTGCTCCCACGCCTCCGCCGCCCGCGGGTCCTTGGCCTGCCATTTTTCCATCACGGTTTTCAGCACGCCTTCCCTTTGCCAATAGTCTCCTGGCAGCGTCTCCGCCCATTGGGCGGCGCGCACCGGATCATCGGCGGCCAAGCCCTCCGCGAATCTGGCCACGGCGGAATGCCTGGCCGCCGACTCCGTCGGGAGGCTGTCCAGCCATTGTGAGGTTTGCACAGGATCCCGGCGCAGCCAGAGTTCAGCGAGATTGCCCGCCGCCGCCTCCTTTGCCCGACCTTCTTTCATTTCGGCCAGTATCCTGACGGCGAAGGATGGATCATTCGATGCTCCATAATCGGCCAGTCCTTTGAGGAGGGAATCGCGCGGGAGCCCTTCAGTGACATTGCGGACCTTTTCCAAAAACCCGTCCGGCGATGCCCCTCCCTGCACCTGCGCCATGACCGCCCAATGCTGTGCGATATCGGCGGCCTCTGTTGACCAGAAGGGATCATCGGGCGGAATGGAGGACAGCTTTTGGACAGCGGCGTCCGGATCCGCCGAAAACCATTCGCTGAAGACACGGGCCAGATCTCCCGGCCTGCGATCCTGCATGGCAAGGAGCACGCCGGCTTTGCCGGCGGGGTCATTGGCGGCGAATTCATCCGCCACCGCCAGCAATGACTCCCGCCAGGCGGCATTCGCCTCCGTTTCCGCCCAGCGGCGGGCGGCGGCGGGATCCTTTGTCTGCCATTCACGGAGCACGGTGCCCGCCAGGGATTTGCGGTCCTGTTGCGTTACGGATTCCGGCAGAGTGGCAATGGCCGCGGCGGCGGCGGCGGGATCGCCTCCTACCCATTCCGCCATCAGCATTTCAAGCTGCCGGCTCCGCTGGAAATAGGGAAGATAGCCGGCTTCCGAGACGGATTTGACCGCCTCCAGGGGATTCCGGCGCACCCACTCCCGGAGAATCAGCCGCCGCGCCCGGTCGATGGTCTGGGGGTCCCACCGCCCGTAAAGCGACCCGCCCGCCAGCCGGTTCACTTCAGCCATGGCCCGCTCAGGCTGGGTCCGGGCGAGCCTGCCATAGGTTTCCGCAAATCCTGGGTCTCCGCCGGTCGCTGGAAAGCCGAGGAGTGTGCCGCTGATGAGGTTCTCCGGCATCCCATGGCGCGCGAGCTCCAGATTCAGGTCCCGCCGTGCGGGGCTCACCGCAAAACGGTCAGCGTTATCCAAAATGATGGCCGGCACAGGAGGCAGCGTGCGCGCCTCCAGCATCTTTTCCCATGCCCCGGAACTCTCCCCGGATGGCCTGCCGGGGATGGAATTGACGGGGGAGGGAGCCGTCCTGGCCCGTTCCTCCCGGGGCGCGCGGCTGACCAGTGGGGAGAGAAGCCAGCCTGTCAGCAGGCCGGCAGCCATAGCGGCGGGAAATGCGGTCCGCTTTTTCATTTTGGGGAACGGGTCAGATAGGCGGCGGCAGTGGTGCCGGTCACTTCCGTGAAGTGCGGCTCGGCGAATTGGTGGACTTGGGAATCCTCCGGGAGGGAATGAAGCCATTCCGCCGCCGCTTGTGGATTCTGCCTGACGAGGACGCCGGTGTAATGGCTGAGCCCCCCGCGACGGATGAGATCCTCATCGCTGAGCAGCCCCAGCGCGGGCAGGAGGGCGGCGGCATCACTGAAGGAGGCGGCGGTGAGCATTCCCTGCACAAATTCGCGGCGCTCCGGTCCATCCGGAAGGCGGTTCACGGTGGCGAGGGCGGTGGCGGCATCGTGGCGCGTGAGGGCGTCGCCGCAGTCCCGGAACAGCGTGGGAGGCCAGGAGCCGACCTGGGTTTCCAGCACATCCACCATATCCGGCGGGTGGCGGTGGGCGCGGGCATCCCGCTCCAGCAGCCAAGGCCAGAGGATGTTGTGGGCAGCCTCCGCGCGCCGTGCGGTGTTTTCAATATCCCCCATCCGTTGCAGCGCGAACTCCGGCTCACGGGCACCGGCCAGTTCCAGCGCCTGCGGCACCCATTGGCCGCGTTCGGCTTCATCGGAAAGAGCCAGCGCCCACTCCAGGCCGGCTCTCGGTGAGGCACGGACCACCCAGTATTTCAGTTTATTCCGCCATGCATGATCACTCATGGACTCCACCCGCTCCATGACTGTGAAAAACTTTGAAGGATCGGCGGCGATTCCCGCAAGGGCCTCTCCTCCAATGAATTCGCGGTCGAAGGGATCGGAGCCAGTCTGTTCCAGCCATGTCCAGGCCGCGCCCGTGTCCGAAAAAGCCCAGGTCACAAAAGCCCCCCGCAGCGGATAGTATCCGAAAGCGGATTTCGGGAGGGCAAGGGCCGCATCCGCGGCTGCTGCCGGGTCCAACTCCGCCCAGCGGGCGAAAAGGGCATGGGCCACCTCATACAGATGCTGTTTTTTGCGGGCGGGAACTCCCATCAGCAGAGCCCTGACGGCGGGGATCTCCTCAGGCGTGAGTGAAAACATAAGGCGCCGCAGCTCCAACTGGCTTCCATAATCGTCGGGATTGGCTGTCAGGCGCTGCAGAGCCTGCTGGACAAGGGAGGGGTCAAACGCCCTGACCGGCGCTGCGGCGGCGGGAGGTGGAGCGGGCGCAGTCCGGTCCACCGCTGGCGGCTTCCCATCGGGGGCGGTGACGGCCCATTGAATGCCGACGGGGAGCGCCGCGGCGCAAAGAAAGACGGCGGTGACGGTCTTAATGGAGGCCATGATTTGAAACCAGGAGGTTGGAAATCCCGCCGCACCGGTGGCGGCGGGCAGGGAAGAGATCAGATGAGCGGCGACAGCCGGAGCCAGACCCGGGGGCGCGGCCTGGGAGAGCTGGGAGGCCAGTCCGGCGGACAGCACCGTCATCGGGATGACCACTCCCCGGCGGCGCAGCAGTGAGGCCAGCTTTTCAATGGCTCTCGAACCCCGCCTCTGCACGGCGGCGGCGGTGTCCCCGGTCAGTTCCGCGATGCTGGCGAAAGTACGGCGCTCAAACCAGTGCAGCAGCAGCACCCGCCGGTCGGCGTCGGACAGGTCATTGATGGCCTCATCCAGCAGCGGTCCCACGGCGGGCCACGGATCCGGCGCGGATTCCGCCGCCGGCGGTGTTTCGGCAAAGCGTCTCATTTTTTCCCGGTGGCGGATTTCCCTGCGCAGCAGCGTGACGGATTCATAGACTGCGCAGCGGTGCAGCCACGCCGCCAGCGGCCTGCGCGTCCCGGCGAGGGCCGGGGCTTTGCGCGCCAGATCCGCAAAAACATTCTGCACCGCCTCCTCCGCCAGCGGACGGTCCCCCGTGCGCCGGAGAGCCACTCCGAAAACCAGCCCCGCATAACGCTCCACCACGGCTCGGAAGGCCGTCTCCGAGCCGCCGTCCGCCCATTGGCGGAGCAGGTCTAAGTCACTCTGGTCAGTCATCACCCCATGATGCCGCCTGCCGCCGCGGAATCAGACATAAAATTTCCGGGTATCCCGGTTTGGTTCATGGAGACGCATCCGGATTTGGATGGGCCCGGGACAACAGGGTGGATGACGGCAGCAGATTTGCTGGCGTCTCCGGCCCGACCGCCTGAACACACCTGAAATTTAGAGGGTGGTGTGCAGGTCTGTGCACGTCAGCTGATGATGTGTGGTTCTGTGAGTGGATGCTGCTGGAGGCTTTGGGCCGGTCGAAACCTGATACAATTCCAGCGGTTGAACCGCCCGGGAAGCCGGCTTGATAACCTTGGAAAGTATAAATCGCTGTGGCGGATGACCTGCGCTCGGTTATCCTTAATACTCAAAACATCCTATGAACCTCCAATCGAAAGTAATTGTCTCCGATCACAAGTCCCTTGATATCGCCTTGAGTAAATGGCTTCAGGACATCGGCCCCATCAATATTCAATTCATGGTTCAGTCTGAATCCAGGCGGTCGGACAGCATTGCCAGCGATGTGACCTTGACCATCGTTTACAGCGTGTAGTCCTCATGGAAAACTCCGGGCGGAAACTACTCAGGCCGCCGCCCGGAGCTTGTCTATTTTACCCGATATCCTGCGTCCGGCAGGCGACAGGCGGACTGCATGCTGATGCTTGGGTGCCGGGCCACGTCCGCCAGTGTGGAGCAGCTGATTGCCCTGCCATGGGATGATGACTGTCTCCGGTGGTGCAGCACCCTCATTACTGCTGAGGGTGCCGGATTCACGGGAAGAGATGCCCTGAGATTTCAGGCCATCTCCGCCGGCCGCCATGGAGACGCATCCAAATCTGGATTGGTCTCCGGAGACCAAAGGGGTGAGCGAAATGCGCACCCCTTCACCGTCCCGCAGCAGGAATCATCCTCGTTTGAATCTAGGGTGATGACCCTCAGCAATCCTGAGGGTCATTCCGGCCCGGTGATTACCTCGGGAATGGCGGGGTAAAGGGGTGAGGTATTCGCTCACCCCATGCATGGCTCCAAGGGTGTAACCAGTAGTTACACCCTTTTCAGGGGATGAGGGGGTGCAAAACGAACCCCATGCGCGGGGCGGACCTGCGTCGACTATATTCTTCATAAATTTGTGAAGCATGTCCCCCACTTGGGCGGGCTGCCGAGCGGACCTGACTTCAGGAATCTTGAACTCAACACCACCTCCAACCGTTGAGCGCCAGCGGGTTGGAGCCAAAAGGGGCCGGTTTCACCACCACCCTGCACCCGTCGTTACTGATGATGGGTGGCTGGCGAAGGGGTGTCGGTAATGCCGACCCCCTTCCAAAACCCGGCGGCAAAGGGTGTATCTATTGCATACACCCCTGCCGGCACGGGCCGCCCCGGAATCACCAAGAACCCGCCATCCGTCCGCGTGGTGGGCACCACCGTTGCGAGAAAAACAAATCCAACTGGCGTAGGGATTCGCTCATGCCGGAACGATAGCACGGAGGTCAATTCCTTGGCTCTCCATCTCGCAACTTGGCACACCGCTCAATAAGGATTCTCCGCAAAACAAACTATAAAACTCTTGGCTTGATCAGGTAGTTCCATTCCCCGTGAAAATCGGCGCGCTCCAAGGCCAGGGCCTCCATCTCCTCATCGCTGACTTGGATGCCGTTTGGATATTTGCCGGTGTCCATTTCCGCCCGGATGCTCAGGCCTTTTTCCGTGGTGGTGGCTCCGATGAGTTCAATAATCACCTCGTGGCTGACCAGCGGCCGGCCCCGCCAGTTGCGGGTGATGTGGCAGAACATGCGGTGCTCGATTTTGTTCCACTTGCTGGTTCCCGGAGGCAAGTGGCACACGAGGATGCTCAGGCCCTCCTCATCGGCCCAGTCCTGCAGGCATTTTTTCCAGAGGCGGCAGCGGGATCCGTTGCTGCCCCCGCCGTCGGCCATGATCATGATCTCCTCCGCGCCGGGATAAAGCCATTCACCCGCCGCCTCCCACCAGCGGCGGATGCTGCGCACCGCGAACTGCGCGGTGCTGTGATCAGTGCCCACACTGACCCATCCAAGGTTGTGGGCTGGATCATAAATGCCATATGGAATGGCTTTGCCAAGGTTGGCATCAATAAAGTCAATAAGCCTCCACCTCAACGGGTTCGCCTTTCAGGGTCCATTCCTGGCCGCGGTTGAGATAATTCCCCACCGGCTCCTTCTTTTTGGTGTCCACGGAAATGGTTGGACAGTCGCGCGACTGGACGGCTTCGACGGTGTCCGCTATATATTCAAACCAGGCGTTTCGGTCGGAATGCTGTTTGCCTTCAAAGCGTTTGCGGTTGCCCTGAAGGCTGTACCCCTCAGCCTTGAGAAGGCGTCCGACGGTGTCGGCGGAGACGGGATGGCCCTGCCGGGTGAGTCCGCGGGCGAGCTGCCCGGTGCTTTTGCAGGTCCAGCGCAGCGGGCGCATGGGGTCGCCACCGGTGCAGGGCTCCATGAGTTTGTCGGGAGCGTCCGCCAGCGCGGGATCCTTGGCGGTCAGGGCTTTGCGTCCTCCTCCAGGACCCCTTTGCCTGCCGCTGGCGGAGTCCCCGGCCCCGGGGCCGGCCAGCTCCTCCATGCCTTTCTGAATGGTGATGGGAGACAGTCCTGTGGCCCGCGCCACGGCGCGGACCCCGCCGCAGCCCAGCTCAGGAGCCTCGGATCCGGCCCACAGCCGGCGGCTTTTCTCAGTGAGGCGGTCTTTGATCCGGACGTAGCGGTTGTGAAACGCCTGATAAGGAAGTGCCTTCATCCGGAAGCATCACCCGCTATTCCGAAAAAGTGAAATAGTTTGTTTTGCGGAGGATCCTTTCCTTTTTTTTCCGCCGCTCTGCACTATGCGGCTGTGGTGGCGGTTTGCTCTGCAGCGCTGCCGGAGGCGGCGGTGGCGGGGAATCCGCTCCGCTCTCTGGAATCAAAGGTAAAGGGGGGGGCAACAAGGTGAAGCGCATCGTGCATCCTCGGCGGGCGGTTGCGGTGCTGCGGCACGGCGCCTCCACGGTGGGATGGATCAAACCCGGCCCGCTCCGTCCGGTTTACCGCCCCTGTGATGCGGGTGCCTCCCGCGGAACCGACGGCTATGATACCCGCTCGCAGCGCTACGGGGAGCCGTATTATCATCGCGGGGACGACGACGCGGAGGACGGGGAATCCCTGCGGCACCGGCCCTACTCTCTAAAGGAGGGTTCACACTTCCCGGCGCTGGAGCGTGAACCGCAACCGCCGCTGCGTCACTATGCGGAGGGGGAGGAGAGGAGCGAGGGGAATTTCATGGAGGACCGGCAGCCGGACGACCACAGCCGCAGCGTGCCGGAGCATAATGACAGGGACAGAGAACGGCAGAAGGAGTTCCGCCGGGAGGAGCGGCAGGAGACGCTGGAGATTCCTCAACGCCAGGC
The DNA here is from genome assembly GCA_028293125.1 of Verrucomicrobiales bacterium. GTDB lineage: Bacteria > Verrucomicrobiota > Verrucomicrobiia > Verrucomicrobiales > V1-33 > CAIZWU01. The sequence goes on from JAQGPJ010000064.1 coordinate 8,604, forward strand.
GGAGGAGGAGCGCCAAGGGACGCGGCCGTCTCCACTGAGTCCGGGGGCTGCTGTCCGAGCGCAGCCGCGTCCGCAGCCTGCGCTGGTAAAAACCGTCTCCCCGTCAGAGCCGTTGCGCCGGACGCAATCAGAGGAAAGCACAGTGGAGGCCACGCCGCCGCCTGTGTCCGCCCCTGCGGTTTTGTCTCCTGAGAAACGGGGGACGCGGGAGGACCTTCCTTTCGGGCAGCCGGTGCTGGGGCGGGCGGGCTTCGTTTACAGTCCGCATGCCAGGGATTCGCTGGTGAATGTCGCGGATATTCCGTCGGGCACGCGCGTGAAGTGTCCCTACACGAAGAAGCATTTCCGCGTTCCCTGACCGGGGCGCGCCACAGCCCGGTCATCAAAGGCGCGGACGGGAGCTGCGGGCACAGAGGG
>JAQGPJ010000091.1 GCA_028293125.1 Verrucomicrobiales bacterium
GGATGTTGCGGAACCAGGTCTCATCTCCGTGATCCTGGAGCATGAGCCGGCCTTTGGTGTTTTCGGCGAAGCCGGCGGCGTCCTTGAACTTGCTGGCGGCGCGGGCGGTTTTGAAGGTGTCGGAGGACACGTCCACCTCCAGAACTTTGGCTCCGTTCAGCCAGTGCTCAATATGGGTGCCTTTGACGACGATTTTGGAGGTGTTCCATTCCCCGGGCGGGCTTAGCTTTTTATCCGCCGCAGGGGGCAGGATATCGTATAGCGAGGCCGTCTGGCGCTTGGCGCCGATTTTGCCGTCGGGGTGGTTCACATCGTCCAGCATCTGGTATTCACAGCCGAGGAACCCCTTGCCTGGATACTCGCGGACGCGGTATTTCACGCCGCTGTTCCCGGCTTTGGCGATTTTCCAATCCCAGGTCAGCTCGAAGTCCCCATACTCCTTGTCCGTAAAAAGATTGCCCCCTTTGCCGGTGCGGTGCAGCACCCCGTCCGCCTCCACCGCCCAGCCGGATCCGGCGGTCACCGGCTTGCCGACGGCGTTGGTCCAGCCTGACAGATCTCTGCCATTGTAAAGCGGCACCGCATCCTGTGCGGAGCAGGGGATGACGGCGCTGGCCATCAGAAGGGCGGAGAAAAGCAGGGAGCGGGCGAACATGAGGGTCGGAACAGGCTGAGGTGGGTTGGACGGGATGCCGGGATTGACGCGGAAAACGAAAACGGCGGACCGGTCTTTTCAAACCAGTCCGCCGCATCCGTGGATATTTGTTATAAAAGGCTGGGGAACTTTTTCCGGAACGGAATTTCAACCTGCCGCCTTTTGGCATTCAGGCCTTCTGAACCCTGAAACCTGAACCCTTTAACCTGTCCCTCCCTTCAGGGAAGGGGCTTCACTTGGATGTCCTTGTAAAGCACCTCGCAGCCGGGATCGTGTGCCTGGAAGGCGAAGGTGCCGCCGTCCTTGATCCAGCGCTCCTGCTTGTCGGCATCGCGCTGCTCCGTGGATTTCTCCGTGTACTCGGTCACGGTTTTGCCATTGATGGCGATGGTGACGTTGTCGCCAACCACCTTGATGTAATAGTCGAACCACTGGTCATCCGGCACCAGCTTTTCCTTGACGTCCTTGATGGCGTAGAGGCTGCCGGTGCGGCGGGGATCCGCGTCAAAGGAGTTGTTTACCTGGCACTCGTAACCCTTGGCGGGCCAGCCGTTTTTCTGGTAGGCGGTGGCGAAGTAAATGCCGCTGTTGGCGTTCTTTTTGGTCATCACCTTGGCTTTGAACTCAAAGTTGCGGAACTTGGCCCCGTGCACGTCGCCGGCGTAGAAGATATGGGCCCGTCCGCCTTTGATGCGGAGGGCTCCGTCCTGCACCGTGAAAACGCCGGGATTTTCCTCATTGGCCTTCCATCCGGACAGGTCCTTGCCATTGAACAGGGAAATCCAGCCGTCCTTGGCCTCATCGGCACGGGCTGTGAAAAGGGCGATGGCCATGGAGGCCACCGCCGTGAAGGAGATCAGTTTTTTCATGCGGCAGTGAATACGCGGCTGAGACCAATGGTTTTCGGCGATTTTTCACCTTCACCTTCTGCGGGAGACACGCTTCACGGTGGTCTCGGCGACGACAACCCCCTGAGCGCTGCGGTTTTTGACCGCGATGTCGGCCAGATTGACGTCGATCTCCAGCTTGCGCAGGCGGGGGGCGGGCTGGAGGTGGACCACAACCTGAAGCGTGTTGGAGTCCGCCTCCGTGGGGTGGGCCGCGAAGTAGAGCACCTTGCTGCCCTTGCTGCCTTTGGTCAGGTCATAGACGGTGTCGCGGGTGATCCCTCCGACGGTGAAGCGCTTGGCGTACAGGCGGCCCCGCGAGCCGTCACGGTAGAACAGCGTGTAAACCGTTGTGGCCTCGCGGTTGAAAAGCGAGACATACATGGGGTTCGGGCCGAAGAAGGCTTTTTCCGACACCCGGCTGACGCGGACAGACCCGTCCTCCAGAAAGACGATGACATCGTCCAGGCGCGAGCATTTGAAGAGGGGCTCGCCACCCCGCTTCAGCCCGTAGCCTATGTAGCCCTCGGCGCGCTGGATGTAGAGCGTCTCCGTGGCCACGGCGGCGGCGCTGGCGGCGACGCGGTCGAAGGTGGCGATCTCTGTGCGGCGCTGCCGGTCGGCGCCGTATTTCTTTTTGAGGTCCTTGAACCAGTTGATGGTGTAGCGCGTGAGCTGGGCCAGATACCCCTTGGTGACATCGATCTGATCCTCCAGCCCGCGCAGGACCTCATCGGCCTCGAAGGAGTTGAACTTGGAGATGCGTTTGATTTTGATCTCCGTCAGCGCCTTCACGTCGTCGTCCGTGACCTCCCGGCGCAGCAGTTTGAGCCACGGTTTCAGGCCCTTCCAGATGGCGGCCATGACCGCCTCCCAAGTGGTGCATTCCTCGATGGAGCGGTAGATCCGCTTTTCGATGAAAATCTTCTCCAGCGAGGAGAAATGCCACTTCTCCTCCAGATCCCCCAGCCGCATCTCCAGCTCCCGGCGCAGGAGGTCCTTCGTCTGCTCCGCCGCATGCTTCAGCAGCTCGCTGACGGACATGAAGGCCGGCTTGTCATCGCGGATGACCACCGCGTTGGGGGAGATGCTGACCTCGCAATCCGTGAAGACATACAGCGCGGGGATCATTTCCGCGCTTTCCGTGCCGGGGACGAGATGCACCAGAATTTCGATCTTCTCGGCAGTCATGTCCTCGACCTTGGCAATCTTGATTTTGCCTTTCTCGTTGGCCGAGAGGATGGAGTCGATCAGCGCGCCGCTGGTGGTGCCGAAGGGGATTTCCGAGATGCGCAGGATGCCTTTTTTCTTCGACTCCTCAATGCGGGCGCGGACCCGGACTTTGCCTCCGCGCAGACCGTCATTGTAGTCGCTGGCGTCCATGATGGCGCCGGTGGGGAAATCCGGCATCAGCGTGAAGGGATTGCCGCGCAGGACCTCGATGCAGGCGTCGATCAGTTCGTTGAAATTGTGCGGCAGGATTTTGCAGGCCAGGCCGACCGCGATGCCCTCCACGCCCTGCGCCAGCAGAATGGGGAATTTGGCCGGGAAGTGGACCGGTTCACGTTTCCGGTTGTCGTAGGACGAGGCCCAGACCGTCAGGCGGTCATTGAAAAGGATATCCTTCGCGAATTTCGACAGGCGGGCCTCGATATACCGGCCGGCGGCGGCCTCGTCCCCCGTGAGGATGTTGCCCCAGTTTCCCTGGGTCTCCACCAGCAGATTTTTCTGGCCCAGCCCCACCAAAGCCTCAAAGATCGCCGAGTCACCATGGGGATGGTAGCTCATGGTGTCCCCGACGACGTTGGCCACCTTGTTGAAGCGCCCATCGTCCATCAGCTCCAGCGCGTGGAGAATACGGCGTTGAACCGGTTTCAGGCCGTCATTCAGGTGGGGAACGGCGCGTTCCAGAATGACGTAGCTGGCGTAATCCAGAAACCAGTGGCCGTACATTTCCCCCACATGGTGCAAGCGCAGCGGAGTGCTGCTCATTCCGGCGAAGGAGGTATCCGCCAGCGCGGGATGGGCTTTGGGACCGCTCATCTCCGGGGCATCCTCCGACGATGCCGCAGTTTCAGCCGCATCGGAGTCATTTCCGATGCTGAGGTCAAAGGCAAGCTGATCACCGTCATCGGGATCAGGGGTGGAGGGCGGACGTTTGGACGGCATTGATGAATCTTATCGGAAAACTCAGAGTGACTGCGGTGTTTGGAAAGATCAAGGCATCTTAATCACCGGATATCCTCCCGGCACCACATTACCAGGGAACCCGGCTGGAGGAGGCTGTCCCCATGATAATCACCTTCCTTCAGGATCAACTGTTCTTTTGATTAAGTGTGGATTTTTCCGCGCTCGTGGAGTGGACAAAATCGTGGAGCACTGTTAAAAATGCCCCCCGTTCAGCGTCCGAAAAATACATGTCTCCGGATTCCCCACCCACGCCCGCCGAACTTCCGACACTCGCTCAGGCGGTTATGCGCCGCGCCCGCTTTCCCTGCATGGCCACCATGGATGCCGGCCAGCCCCGCGTCAGGCCGGTCTCGCCCGTCAGGACGGAGGGCTTCACCGTGTACGTGGCCAATCTCAGGCGTTACCGGAAAACGGCGGAACTGAGCGTGAATCCCTGTGTGGAGCTCTGCTACCTCGATGAGAACCACGACCAGGTGCGCATCACCGGCGTGGCGGAGGTGGTCTCGGATGCCACCCTGCTGGAGGAGATCTGGTCCTCCAATCCCCTGCTGCGCAAATACTTGGGCACCCCGGACAACCCGGAACTCATCATCTACTGCATCCGCCCCACCCAAGTGAAATACATGAAGGAGTGGGCGCTGGAGTATTTCACGGTGCCGCTGGAGTGAGGGAGGGAGCAGCGTTCCGCCCTCAGTCTCCAATAGAGAGGCGGAACGCCGGTGTCCGCCCCGGCTCAAGGTGGAGGATGGATGATGGGATTCCCGGTGCCCGCTGGACAGGAGAGGTCAATTCCCGGTTTTGGCGTTTCCGCCGGTGACGGAGGTGGGCAGAGTCAAAAGGGAGCGCTTTAGTTTGTCGGTCAGGACACGGCGGCCCTGCTGGAATTCCGGCCAATGTGCGGCGGGATAATTGCCGGCCGGTGCCTTGACGGTCAAAAGGATGACCGCCTCCTTGGTGGAGGAATCCTGGCTCAGGCGCCATTCCCCTCCGATTGTTTTGCCCTCGGCGGGAAGGCCGGCGGGAGGATGGGACAGCAAAGGATCCTGAAGGCGGGTGCGGCTTTCAAGCTCCAGGGTGGGATTCAGCGCGAACGGGGACCGGCGGTCATCCATGGGATTCACCGAGAGGTAGTCGCGCTCCCAGAAAAAGGGCAGGATCACCTGCCCGGTCGAGTCCACCGCATCGCCCACAGTGTACTTCAACTGAACGATCAGAGGCTTGTCGGGATTATCGGCATTGGTGAGGGTCACTTCCGGGATCTCCACATCGCCGTAGCCATCCCATTGACGGCGCACCAGGGAGGGATGCTCGCTGCCGGGCGCATTCAGAAACCATGACCGGCCCCATGAGGCGTATTCCCCGTCCAGCGTCAGCGTCTCCTCAACCTGAAGCCGGTTTCCAGCCTGCAGACCGACCCGGCGGTCGATACGGACTTGGGTAGAGGCTGCGGCCGGGATTTTCTCAAACCGGGGATTATCCGGATCCAGCACCAGCGCCTGACTGTCCACAAGGGATGAGGGAACGAATTTCACAAGGTTCAGGCCGTCATCCGTGGCGTCGATCCAAGGATTGGCCGCAACGCCGGGGACATAAAGTATCATATGGTCGAACTGGTCCAGCGAGGGAATGCCCTGATGGATTTTCCAAGCCGTGTTCACCAGAGCCGGGTGGCATTTGATGCCGGCGCGTCGCAGCAGATGGTAGAGCAGGGTGGTGTGGTCCTTGCAGTCGCCATAATGGTCGGACTGGATTTTGTCCACGGCGCTGGGGATAAGGGCGCGCGTTCCGAACTCCAGCCCCTTGTAGGTCAGGGTGCTCTGCACATAATGGACCATGGCCTCCAGCTTTTCCTGCGGTGTGCTCAGACCTTTGGAGAGCTGGGCCGTGATTTTCTCCGTTGAGGCGTCGGGCTTTAGGCGGTCGCCCAGCCGTTTTAAATAGTTCAGCGCGGGTGTTTTCCAGTCGCTGCCCGAGGAGCCCGCCAAGACCCACGGCATCCATTCCTCCAGAGAGGCGGAGAGTTCCTCGCGACGGAAGGCCGGAAGATCGAAGGCGATCCAAGCATGGGGGCCGGCGGCGGTCAGGCCAGGAGAGGTGAGGATTTTGAGGGCTTGCGTGTCCCCCGTGAAAAAGCTCCCCCTTGCGAGTGTGGGAAATGTGCCGACAAAGAGATCGCGCCGCAACGGTGGTTTGGTGGATTTGGATTTGTCCTCCACCGTGATGGCCGCCTCCAGCGTGCAGCCTCGCCGCAGCCCCGGCACTGGCACCCGCAGGATCTGGGCACCCGAGGCTATATCGCCATCCTCTCCGGAGGTGTAGGCGTCCGTGCTGGCACCCTCCTGCACCGTGGCTCCGTTTTCATCCCTCACGCTCAGTTTGTTGACGTAAACCCGCTCACTGGCGGGATAAAACTTCAGTGACAGGGTGCTGAAGGCCTCCACGCCGGAGGTGTCCTGCACCTTCACTTTGTAGTAATGGGTGGATTTGGCTGGTTTTCCGGGCTCGAAGTAATAGCCGGAAAAGCGTTGCTGCTGGACCGCGCCATGCCCCTTCACCAGACTCTCCGGCGGTGCGGGATGGGAGGCCACGGCTTTCCGGACAGCCTCAGGGACGGCCACAGGCTCGATGGGGGTGCCGGAGATCTCAGCGGTGCCTTGGCCGAGGGCTCCATTGGTCATGCTCACGGCCTCGCGGATGGCGGGATCGTTGGGAGCCTTCTCCGCCGCTTTCTCAAAGGCGCTCCGGGCCGCTTTCCAAGATTTGCGGTGCCATTCGCTCCAGCCCAGGATCATTCTGGTCCGGGGGGTGTCCTCCCCGGCGGCCACCAGCCGGGTGGCGCTTTTCTCCGCATCCTCATAACGTCCGGCATCATTCTCCAACTCTCCCTTGAGATAAAGCGCCTCCGGATCCGGTTTTCCGCCCTCCACCAGAGGAGCCAGAAGCTTCAGGGCCTCGCCGTACTGGTCCATCCGTCCCAGCACTCCGGCCTCCCAGCGGGTCAGTTTCGAAGAGGGGTGGGCGGCGGCGTAATCACGGACCGCCTTCAGCGCCGCCTGCGGCTGCTCTCGCATCAGCTCCAGATTCACCCACTGGAGCAGATGGTCGTCGTTCACATAGCCGGCTTTGAACAGCTCCGCCCACGTGGTGGCCGCGCCGTCGTGGTCCTCCAGACTGGTCAGAATCTGCGCCTGCCGGGCTTTGATGGAGGGGGTGGAGACCAGCGCCTCCCCGGAGGATGGCCTGGTCAGGATTTCCAAGGCCTCTTTCCAACGGTTTTGATGGGTCATGGCATCCAAGAGGTTCCCCAGAATCGGAGCGTCACCGGGTGCCAGACGCCGGGCCTCCTGGAAAAAAGCCTCAGCCCGCGAATATTCCTGACGACCGTAAAGTTTGATGCCCAGATCGTTCAGCATCAGGGCCCGGTTGCGGCTGACGGCCGGAGGCGGCGTGGCGGGCGTGGCGCCGGCGGAGGGGCCGGACAGGCGCACGCTGTCCACTGCCTTCTCATTGAGATTTCCTTTGAGATTTTCCGTGGCCCAGGAAAGGAGCATCCACGCTATCCCGTCCTGGCGCAGGATTCGGGCCCGAAATTGGCACAGCTGATTTTCCGGGTCGTCATCCAAGGAATACTCATGACCGGACATCCCGCTGTGGATGATTTCCTTGGGTCCCTTCAGCCTATCCCTCTGAATGGACCGGGCGAGGGTTTCCAGCATGCGGTCCTCCAGCTCCTGGTCCCTCAGGCCGGCGGTGTCCGGCAGCGGCAGGACCATCAGGCTCAGCATCTCCACGCCTTTGCGGGCCACGATATCCCCTTCTGGAAAGGCATCGGATCCGGCGGGTTTCCAACCCTCCTCCGCCAGCCGGGTGGCGTAACCCTCCCCAGGATTCTCCACATCCTTGAAGTTTGCGGATTCCTCCACCTCGGATATGGGCTCCAGCAGAGCGAAAGATTCCAGCCATGTCCTGGTCGCGCTCCGCAGCCGGGACTGGAGGTCGAAAGGAGTCCAGCAGGTGAACTGATAAATGTGGCGGGAGTTGCAGGCCACCCATTGATCATAACAAAGGGGCACCGGGACGCCCGGCACGCCCGAGACTTTGCTGGTGATCCGCAGAAATTCGATCCCTCCCAGTTTGAGGGTCTCGCGGGTGATCACCTCCACGATGGCCGCCCGGCTTTTCACCCTGGCCTCCATCAGCGCCTCCATATCCCCGCGGGCCAGATTGATGGTGTTCGCCTCCGCAATGACACTCATGTACATCTCCGGCATGGCGCAGGAATAGAGCGCCTGAGCGTCGGCGAGGATTTTTCCTTTGGGCAGACGCACCCACGGGCGCTCCAGCCTGCCGATTTTGAAGTTGAGCTCCTTGAATTCCTCGGTGCCTGAAATTCCAGGATTCTCCCCGCCGTCCGCCGCTGCACCGGCACCCAAGGGTCCGGCACGGTATTTGTTGGTGATGCCGATCCAGAGGCCGGCCCCGAACGCGCCCAGCAGCAGAATGGAGAGGATCACCGCCGTGATGCCCTGCCGTTTGCCCTGAACGTATTCCCCGGGCCGTGAACGTTCCTGCGCCAATCCAATGATGGCCATCACCAGCGACACCAGGAGCGCCCCCGCCCCTGTGAGTCCAGCCAATCCGCTGACAAGCACCGGCATGCCCAGCAGGTTCCTCATCGTTTCCGCAATGGTCATCACCAGCCAGCCGCCGAGCACAATCAGCAGCGCCAGCACGCAGAGTCTGTTCACCTGTGGTCTCCGCAGGATGCTGGCCAGCTTGAGAATGCCGGCGGTGAGGAGAAGCATGACGACGCCAGGGACAATAAGGCGGCCATCGGAGTAATCCTGAGCCAAAAATCGTAATGAAGGGGAATAGCAGCCTGTCAGCATTTGCATGCATTCCCTGGCTGGAGGAGATGGTCAAGCTGGAAGCCCCGGAACGGAGCATAGGGGTTTTTCTGTCATGATGCTAACTCCATCAAAACCAGAGGATTGACGATATCGCCAATTTGGAAGGGAACGTCCCAAGGGAATGATCAGGACCGACCGGCGGCAGGCGGCGACCCTGTATCGGAGATCAGGCTGCCATCAGGCGCCAAAATCCAAATACAGAAACCCAGGCGGCAGGCGGGTGATGATCTGTTCGCTGAGCGGGAACCAGCCGTGCCGGACGTGGTCGAGGATCAGGGAATCGGTGGTGACCACGATGCCGTGCTGAAGGCTCATCAGTTCCTGATCCGGATTTTTGGAGAGGCGGACCTCCCAGGGCCATTGACGGCTTTCGGCAAGGGCGCGGACGCGCTGGGCGATGCGCCCGCTGTTGGAGACCGGGGCATCGAACAGCCACGTGACGGAGGCGGGCCGGAACTCCGCCAGCGTTTCCCCGGCCAGCAGCAGGGCGTCGTCCGTCTCCTCCACGGACCGGTAGGTGTCATGCACGCTGGCCAGATCCCTCAGGGCTCCGTCGCGGGCTCTGAAGACAAGTCCCCCGCCCAGCGCGGCCTCCAGGGTGATGAGGAGATTGAAGCCGTCAATAAACCAGTCCGCGCCGTAAACCGGCGCATCCGCCATGGTTGTGGAGGTGGCAAAGGCGTCAGTGGTTTCATCGCTCTCTGCGGAGGTTTGGCCGGAAGCGGAAGGGGTAATCCCTGTATCCTGCCTCCCGGCGGCGACAGCAGGAACTGCCTCCATGGCTCCGGTTCCCTGATCCGGCGGCAGCGGAGGCATGAGGCGCCTGGCACTCCGGTTGGCTCTTTGCTCGTCGGTGCATGAGGCGCGGAGGACGAGATCGCGCTGGCGCTCACGCAGGGCATGGCGGTCACCCACCAGCTTCAGGGAGGAAAGCGGGGCGTATCCACGGCTCAGCAGCCAGGAGAACTCCTCCGTGGCCGTGCGCAGCACCGGCAGCCAGGAGGGGGCAAACAGCGCCGCATCCTGGGGGTGCAGTCCGCGGTGGGATCGGGAGTCCGGCATAACGACGGCATTCGTCGGTGTTCCCGTAACGGAGACAACCGGGCCTTTGACCTGGCATCATTCAAACAGGCCGCGAATGGGAAACACTGTCAGGTTATACCATTTCCAAAGATATTTTTGTTAATTCACAGGTGGGTTGCCCGTACGGATTTCAGCGGCCTGGGTAGAACAGCCGTCCCGGCTGTCCCGCCGGGCATCCTGCCCGGTGCCACTGCCCGGCGATTGCCATTTCCGCTTTTTACAGATTCAAAGTCGCCTTTCAAGGAGGGAATCCATCCTGTAATCGTTTGACTGTGAATGAATAATGCTATAAATTGCATTGAGGCGGGATGGTTGATGCCGGCATTCCGGAAAACTGAAAAAACCGATGCTCCGGCACCGGGCAGGATGCCCGGCGGGACAGGCGAGACGCCTGTTCTACCCGGTTATTCAGCCGGCTTCCGCCGGCATTTCCATAAATGCCTAATAGAAATGGTATTATATCTTTTCCGAAATGCTATGGCTGTGGGCCGTTCTCCAGAATCACCGCCAGGTGGACGCCCACGGGCGGCACCTCCACGATGGATGCGGTGCCCTCCATGCGGACCGTCAGCGGAGTATGACCGGGTTCGGCCCAGGCTTTGGCCACTGCGGGACCATCGGGCACCCGGAGGGTGATGCCGTGGATGGGCACCACCTCCTCGCGCAGCGGCACCTCCGATTCCTGAAGGCCATGGTCGGCGGTGGTGTTCAGCCCGTTGAACAGATGCACGATCCTGTTTTCACCCCCGCCCCCGCCCGGACGGGTCTGGGTCCACAGCGTGGCCTGCACGCACATGGGGGCCTGCACCTCCACAGGGCAGGGGGCGTCCGCCGCCCAGCGGATGGCGCGGGCCAGCAGCACCCGCTGGTAGGGCCAGGAATAGCTGAAGTTCGCGGCATCGATCCCCGCCGCCAGATAGACCACCCGGCCTTTTCCCTGGCGGCCAATGGTGGCGCAGGGGAAGGCATCACGGCTGCTTTGGGGGAAATAAATCATGGCCCGCTTCATCGGTCCGGGAATAGGGACCGTGCGCATCATGGGACCTTTGAAGGTCGCCTGCCGGCCAGGCACCAGCTTGTTCAGGCGGGCGTCATCGACCAGCAGGGAATCCTCCAGATCGCCTCCTCCCCAACGGAAATCCCCCACCGTCATGCGCTGGGTCCAGTAGGGGTCGTTGAATTCCACCGGTTTGCTCAAATCCCCGGCGCGGGAGACGCCGAACAGATCACGCAGGGCAAAATCCGCCCGTGGCCGGCCCAGTTCATCCGCCAGCGAGGTCTCGCTGCTGGCCACCAGACCGCCGCCTTCCCGCACATAGTCCCGGATCAGGGCGCACTGGGCATCGGAAAGGCACACAGCATTGGGCAGGATCAGCACGCGGTGCTTTTTGAGCACCTCCGGCCTCAGATCCACCTCCGTGAGAAGCGTCAGCGGCAGATGCTCCTCCAGGCAGGCCCGGTAAATGCCCAGCACCGGAGCGAGAAAACGCTCCATGACATTCATCCACGCGAAGAATTCCCGCGTGCGTTCGCTCACCAGCATGGCCGCCCATGGCTCCTGTTTCAGGTCCGTGAACCATGGCTTCCGCTTCTGGATGGCCCGCAGGGTGTCCAGCACCGGCGAGTCCTTCCCGATTCCCGCCACCGGCGTGAAGCTGCCATGGGTCATGGCCCCCAGACAGCGCACCGTCACCTCGTGCGGCGGAAAACTGGCGGTGCTGTAGGGATTGCCGTGCGACATGAGATAGGGCTCGCTGGAACCCACCCGCCCGCCCGCCGCAGCCCGCACATAGGCCGCGCCGAACCACGGCACCACGGTCGAGCCCAGATTCCCCTCGTCCAGCCACCACTCCTGCACCGGATTGTCGATCAGGCGGTTCATGCGCGCGGACATGACCCCGGGAATGGTCAGGAAGTGCCCGTAGCGCCCGGCGTTGGTGGTCCAAGTGCAGATGGCGGCGGCGGGGTTTTCCTGCTTCAGCCGCTCTCCCAGCCGCCGGTACCACTGCTCCAGCTTCTCATGGGCCCACAGGAGGTAAATGCGGTAATCCACATCCGAAAGATCCGCCTTTTTGGGCACTTCGCGCCCGGTTTCCCGCGGATACTGCGCCCGCTCCCACGGACTGAAATTGATGGCCGCATGATAACATCCGTCAAAGGAGAACCCGTCCACCCCGAAATCCCGCATGATCTCCGTCAGGCAGTCGATGGCGTAATCCCCCCAGGGAGTGTTCAGCGGCAGCGAGCGCAGACCGATGTTCTCCGGCAGGGTCAGGTCCAGGTTCACCTTTTCCCGGACCGACGGATCGTCCGTCCCGTGGAGCAGCCAGTCGGGATGCCGCCGCACATACTCCACCGGCGCATACGGGGAGATGCCCAGGATGACCCGCATGCCCAGCCCCTTTGCCTTGGCGATGCCTTTCCTTATCATGGCCTTCTCCTCCTCCGGCACGCCCGACGCCGGATCGTCCCGCCGCAGCGGATAATACATGGAGGGCCCGCCGGTGTGCAGCACCGTCACCCCGGCCGCCGCCGCCGCTTCAATGCCCTCCAGATCCTGAAGTCCCATGAACACCGTCCCCGTGGCCTGCCGCACCCACTCCGGAGGCTCCACCCCTTGGAATTCAGAATCCGGCGTCAAAAACGGCAGTGACGGCACCGGTGCCAGTGCCGGTAAGGATGGCACGACAACCGCCACCACCGCATCCCTGTTCTCTTCGGCCTGCAAGGCCGTTGACGCATTCAGCGCTGCCACGCCCAATCCACCCTGCAAAAGAAAGGCAGCCACGGATGATCTCATGAGTTTCAATTACGTGAGAATTACGTGAATTATTGTGGGGGGGTTATACAAGGTACAAACCCTTCCGAATCTTTTGACAAAATGCGGCCGGCGGCATCACCCCAGCCGACAGACGGCCTTGCAGGTGAATGCAGCGGATCAACCGCTCTTCGGTACCGCCAAACGGAAATGATCCAGGACGGATGCTGCATGGGTTGCCCTCCCTTCCATGGAGCCGGGGACACCGCAAACGGGTGGAAAGCTCTCAAGCGGGACGCCTCCGGAGCGCTTTTCAGTGGCGCGCTGTGGGCACCTGATCGAAATTCCCCTGCTCGCAGGCGCGCACAAAGCCTTCCGTGAAGGTTTTAAGATCGTCCCAGCGGCGGCGGATGCGGGCTGACTCCTCGTCGGTGATGCGCTGGTCGCTGGCGGCGGTGGTGATGGATTCCAGCAACTCCGCGAACTGCTGGAGGATGGTATTGGTGGCGGGGCCGACCTCGCGGTGACGCTCCTCGGGATTTTTGGGATTGCGGACGAAAAACCCGCCGGCCTGCTGGCACAGCCACTGGATGATGCGGATATCACGCGTGATGCGCACCAGATCCACGGTGCGGTCCAGTGGATTGCGGCTGCCGCTGCCCTGACCGTCCTCCTCGGGCGGCTGCGACCATTTGTAAACCAGCGAGAGGGAGATGCCCAGCTCGCTGGAAATCGCCTTGGGGCTGGTTTTTTCAAAAGCCCCGCGCAGGATTTCGTATGATTCCACAGCTCAGGGCATAAGGCACCCCCCTGATTCAGGCAAGGCGGAATACGGGGGGGAGTTTCACCCGGATACCGTTCATAAGATCGGTCAAACAGAGAAAATTCCTGAACCCCATCCGTGACCTGCATCCACTGGCAGACGTTTTTCTTGTAATTCCTTAATCTTTTCGGGTAAGGAATACTGGGCGGATCAACACTGAAACAATTTTGAAGATAGAGGCTTGGGATGCCGGAAGTTTTGGAAATGATACAGCCAGTGGCTGGGTGTATGCTCTGGAGGAATGCCCCGATTTGTCGTTTATTGAGGATACCCTGCAGAGAATTCTGGATGCGGGAAACCGCTACATGGACGGCATTGAGGGAGCAGAGGCCGTGGCGGCGGCGGAGGTGGTGGCTTGGCTGTTGGGCCGCCCCACCCCGGTGGACAGTGACAGTCAGTGTGTGGCGGAATGGGTGGCCACCCATCCGTTTGCTCCGCCGCCCGCTTTGGTGAACAAGGCCCTGGTGGTCATTCACCGGATTCAGGGCCGGGGATCGGAACTGGCGGAGCTTTGGGAGAAGGACGCGGAATGGTTCACCGCCATGGCGGACCTGCACGCCCGTCTGACATTGTGACTGGGCTTCCGCGATGTTTCCGCCCGCCCGTGGACTGCCTGGCACGGCGGTTCCGGGGCAGGGCGGGTGGACGGAGCGTGAAAAACGAGCGGACAGGCAGGGCGGATCTGGAACCACCCGTCCGGAATCAGGCAGCCGCCTCCGGAGTGGGGGAGTCGTCCAGGGGCAACACATCCTGCTCCACGCGGAGGTTGCGGATGATGAACTCCTGACGGTCGGGCGTGTTTTTGCCCATATAAAAGGTCAGCAGCTCCTTGATGGAGTGGCTGTGGTCGATGCTCACAGGGTCCAGGCGGATATCCGGGCCGATGAATTTTTTGAATTCCGAGCCGCCGATTTCCCCCAGTCCCTTGAACCGGGTGATCTCATGGGTTTTGCCCAGCTTTCTGAGCGCGTTCTGCCGCTCCTCATCGGTGTAGCAATAGATGGTCTCCTTCTTGTTCCGGACCCGGAACAGGGGCGTCTGCAGCACGAACAGGTGCCCGCGGCGCAGCAGGTCGGGGAAGAACTGCAGGAAGAACGTGATCATCAACAGCCGGATGTGCATGCCGTCCACATCGGCGTCGGTGGCCAGCACCACTTTGTTGTAGCGCAGGTCGTCCACGCTGTCCTCGATGTTGAGGGCGTGCTGGAGGAGATTGAACTCCTCGTTCTCGTAAACCACCTTTTTGTTCAGCCCGAAGGTGTTGAGCGGCTTGCCCCGCAGGCTGAAAACCGCCTGGGTGTCCACATCCCGCGCGCTGGTGATGGAGCCGCTGGCGCTGTTGCCCTCGGTGATGAAAAGAGTGCTTTCGTCGCGGTTCTTGGCGCTGGAGTCCAGATGCACGCGGCAGTCGCGCAGTTTCTTGTTGTGGATCTTGGCTTTGCGGGCGCGCTCCTTGGCGATTTTGGCCACTCCCGAGAGTTCCTTGCGCTCGCTTTCATTTTCCTGGATTTTCTCCAGCAGGGCCTTGGCGGTGTCC
Source organism: Verrucomicrobiales bacterium (assembly GCA_028293125.1). Taxonomy (GTDB): domain Bacteria; phylum Verrucomicrobiota; class Verrucomicrobiia; order Verrucomicrobiales; family V1-33; genus CAIZWU01. The sequence goes on from JAQGPJ010000091.1 coordinate 14,844, forward strand.
TTGTGCTTGTGAAGGTGCAGCTCCAGCTCCTTGCCGAGGAAATTGGCGATGAAGGCGCGCACGGTCTGGCCGTCCGGCTCCATATGGGTGGACCCCAGCTTGGTTTTGGTCTGGCTCTCGAACACCGGCTCCGTGACCTTGATGGCGATGGCGGCCACAATCCCAGTGCGCAGGTCGGAGGGGTCGTAGTCCTTCTTGAAGTGCTCGCGCAGGGTCTTCACGATGGCCTCCCGGAAAGCCGTGAGGTGGGTGCCGCCCTGATGGGTGTTCTGGCCGTTGACGAAACTATAGTAGTCCTCGCCCGCCTGGTCCGCGTGGGTGAAGGCGATCTCGATGTCCTCTCCCTTCAGGTGGATGATGGGGTACAGCGCCTCCTGCGGCAGGTTGTCGCGCAGCAGGTCGGCCAGACCGTCCTTCGATTTGAATTTCGTGCCGTTCAACGCCAGTGTCAGGCCGGTGTTCAGGTAGGAGTAATAGCGGCACATGCGCTGCAGCGTCTCCATGTCCCACTTCAGACGGGAGCCGAAAATGGTGGTGTCCGGCGTGAAACTGATGCGGGTGCCATTGCCCTCCGTGGTGGGTTCGGGACGCTTCATCTCCTTCTGCACGATGCCTTTGCTGAAGGTGATGGCCTTGGTCTCGCCGTCCCGGTAGGCCTGGATGTCAAACTGCGAGGACAGGGCGTTCACCGCCTTGATGCCCACCCCGTTGAGGCCCACGGATTTTTTGAAGGCCTTGGAATCGTATTTGGCGCCAGTGTTGATCTTGGCGGCGCAGTCCATCAGCTTGCCCAGGGGGATGCCCCGTCCGTGGTCACGCACCGTCAGGCGGTTGTCCGTGAGGGTGATGTCGATCTGCTTTCCGTGGCCCATGACAAACTCGTCGATCGAATTGTCCAGCGCCTCCTTGGCCAGAATGTAAACCCCGTCGTCCGCCTGGGATCCGTCGCCCAGCTTGCCGATGTACATGCCGGGGCGCAGGCGGATGTGCTCCACCCAGTCGAGGCTGCGGATGCTGTCTTCGTTGTAAATCGGATCGCTCATGCACGGATGATTAGTGCGCAGTGTTCAAAGAATCAAGGCGCGTGTCGGTCCACCGGGCGCAGAGGGAGGGATTTTCCGGGTGGAAATGCCGCTGGGCTCCCCTGAAATCCGCGAAATAAACGAACCTGTAATTTGTATTTTGAAGAATTGCAGGGATAGGATCGGGTTGGCTTATTGGACCCTGTCCACCCGGGGTTAAAAACCCTGCATTCAAATGAAATTTAAATTACTTCTTGCCGCTGCCGTGATGACCACCGCCTCCGCTTTCGCCAGCGGCCCCGGCTGGTCTCCGGATTTCGCGGGTTCCCAGAAAAAGGCGGCCAGCGAGAAAAAGGATCTGCTGGTGGACTTCACGGGCTCCGACTGGTGCATCTGGTGCAAAAAGCTCCAGAGCGAGGTTTTTTCGCACGCGGAATTCACCGAGGGCGTGAAGGATTCCTTCGTCCTCGTGGAGCTCGACTATCCCCGCGACAAATCCCATTTGTCCGAGGAGACCCGGAAGCAGAATGAGGAGCTGAAGGACCGTTATCCCATCAAAGGCTACCCCACCATTCTGCTGGTGGATCCCGAGGGCAAACCCTTCGCCGCCACCGGCTACCAGCCGGACGGTCCCGTGAAATACGTGGAGTCCCTGAACAAGCTGCGCGCCAAAAAGACGGAGCGCGACGAGGCCCTCGCCAAAGCCGCCAAAGCCGAAGGCGTGGAGAAGGCCAAGCAGCTGGTCGCCGCCCTCAAAGCCCTGGAGCTGGACGAGGACCTGGTCTCCACCTCCTACAAGGAGGTGGTCGAGCAGATCAAGGCCGCGGATCCCGCCGACGAGACCGGCTACACCAAAAAAATGACCACCGCGAAGCGCCTGGCGGACTTCAACGCCAAGCTGGGCCAGATCCGTCAGTCCCAGGACAAGGCCAAAACCACGGAGTTTCTGGACCAGACCCTGGCAGAGAAGGATCTGCCGGTCGAGATTTTCCAGCACGCCCACGGCTTCAAAGCCAGCTTCCTGCTGATGGACAAAAACTATGACGAGGCCGCCAAGGTGCTGGAGGCCGGCCTCGCCGCCGGTCCGGACACGGACATCGGCAAGCAGCTGAGCAACTTCCTCGAGTTCGTCAAAAAGGAGAAGGAAAAAGCCGGCGCCGCCCCGGCGGAAGGGGAAAAGAAGGACGAAAAGACCGAGGAGAAAAAAGGCGACAAGCCGGCTGAGGTGAAGCCTGCTGAGGAGAAAAAGGAATAGTCCGCCGCTGGCAGCGGCTGGCAGCACCTGCGGAGTGCGAGATTGGAAAGTTTCCGCCGCGCCACTCTCTCTATGATCTCCGAAACGGAGACCGGGTTTGTCTTGGTCTCCGTTTTGTTTTCCTGTCCCGGGGAAGGGGGGAAGGGGGGATTTTTCAAAGTTCCAACCTCATGCCGCGCCCCGACAGCCGTCCATCGGAAAAGAAAACCATCGCCTGATTCTCCGCGTACAGCCGATGAAACAACCTTATCTAACTTATACTATTTCCAAAGATATTTTTGTTAATTCGCAGGTGGGTTCCCCGCACGGATTTCCGCGGCCCGGGTAGAACAGCCGTCCCGGCTGTCCCGCCGGGCATCCTGCCCGGTGCCACTGCCCCGGCGATTGCC
>JAQGPJ010000012.1 GCA_028293125.1 Verrucomicrobiales bacterium
TCCCGCGAGAGTAGGTCGTTGCCAGAAATAACAGCCCAGCCCGGCCACAACCGGGCTGGGCTGCTTTCGTTTGGGGATGCGGCATACAGCTCATGGGCAAGTGTGTTGGAAACGCCGGAGGGCATCCCGCCACCGCGGGCCGCCTGCCGCGCCAGAGTCCATGAATGCGCACCCGGAACCGGATCCCGCAACACCGCCAGCCCCTCCCTTCACGCTGCCCATGAATACAGGAACTTTGGGGTTTGGATGGGATATGGTGTCCTTGCCCCGGTGTCCGCCGGATGGGCAATGGCCCGCCGCCGGCATGGCGTCAGCGCTGCGGGGGTGGAGCGAGGGATGAATATCCCGCACAAATCCTTTTTTGGACTCTGCGGATCAGAATGGGCGCGCCTCCGGCCCATCACCGGCCGCCATGCCTGCAGGGTTCTGCTGGTGTCAGCCGGCGGAAGCCGCCTGGCTCCCTTGGCGCGGCCGTTTCCGAATCGGCTGAAAAAGGATTACTGAGAGACGGGAAATGGAAGTGGAGGCCAAGTATTCCGCCAGCGGGCAATGCTTATTCCTAGGATATTGGGTGCCTCAGGCAGTTCCATTAAAATTGATAGTGACAATGGTATATTCAGAAAACAGATGATGCATATCGGATGGAATCTTCCGGATAATGCAATTGGTTTAATAAATTAAGTTAAATAAATAAGTAAAACAGAAATGTTCAAAAGTGGGGTCAAGGCGGGTAAGATTTTCATTTTATTTTCATTAAACCAATGGAAATTTATAAATTCTGATCAATGGAAGCAGCGGTTTGTCTCTTCAATAAACCAAGAATTTTTTACCGAATTCTAATATATCAAGGTATAAAAATTGCAATTTGATTAAAATAAAAGGATTCTGAAGGAGGTTGATTTTCTAGATGGTTTTTGCTGGATTTGTCTCTTCGGGCGGTGCTAAAATATCAGACCCGAGAACCGTCATCCGACTGATGAAGGTTCGTTTTGCAGCATTCGGGCATTATCCTTAAGGCCAAACCCCCCTCAATTATATGCGTCTCTCCCGATTAATTCTTACCACCACCGCTCTACCGGCCACCCTGCTTTGGAGCACGGGCGGTGTGCAGGCGGCTCTCACCCAGCGTTGGTCCTTTAATGGCACGGCCGGAGAGGCCGCAGACGGCACGGAGGTGCCGAATGAGGTGGCCGGAGGTGAGGCGGCGGTCATCCTCGGAGGTGGAGCCACCTTCACCGGAACGGCAGTGAACCTGCCTGGCGGCGGAAGTGGAACCGCCCCCTATGTCGATCTTCCCAACAATCTCATCAGTCCGCTGACCAAGGCCACCATCGAAGGGTGGGTCACGGTCAACGCCACCGGCAACAACTGGGCCCGCTTTTTTGATTTCGGCACCAATGACGTTGGTGAGATTTTCGCCCCCGGCACGGGCTTCACGGGCAACAACTACCTTTTCCTGACCGCGGCCACGGATGGGAATTACAGCACTCAGCAACTGGAATTCCGTATCGACGGGGCCACCTCCACTGGTTTCCGGGTGGACCGGCCGGAGATTATCGGCACGCAGTTCTACTTTGTGGTTACTCTGGACAACAGCACGCCGGGCAGCACCATCGTCAATTACTGGCGCAACAACGAGCACATCAGCGTTGATCAGGTTTTCCCGTATGACCTGAACCAACTCACCGATGTCAACAACTGGTTGGGCCGCTCGAACTGGAGCAACGATGGCAACCTGAACGGGCAGTACCATGAATTCCGCATTTATAACGAAGTCCTGAGTGCGGATCAGATTTTTGCCAGCCGCAGTTCCGGACCGGACACTCTGGTGGCCGACAAAGACGGGGACGCCATGCCGGACGGCTGGGAGACAGCCAATGGACTGAACCCCGATGTGAATGACGCCGCCGGTGATCCGGACGCCGACGTGCTGAGCAATCTGAATGAATACCGCAACAGTACGAATCCCAATGTTGGCGATACCGACGGGGATGGAGTAAAGGATGGCGCGGAAGTCACGGCGGGAACCAATCCCCTGAATCCCGATACCGACGGGGATGGTTTGACGGACAGTGCCGAAATCCCCCTTGGCACCGATCCTAAGAACCGGGACACGGACCTCGATTTGCACGGCGACGGGGCTGAAGTGGCTTCGGGCTCCAATCCGTTGGATGTAAACAGCATTCCCACCCCCCGTCTGCTGCACCGGTACTCCTTTGGTGAGACCAGCGGCCGCAAAATTTCGGACGCCGTGGGCGGAGCGCCGGCCTTTGTCAGTGGAAACGGCTTTTCTCTGGAGGGTGGCAGTCTGAATTTGAATGGCGGCTCCCCCGCCACATCGGCCTATGCGGCGCTGCCTGCGGGGGTGATCTCCAACAACGGCCTCGCCAAGGGCGGCCGCGGTGCCGTCAGTGTTGAAGGCTGGACCACGGTCAACAGCACCACGAACGGCTGGGCACGGCTGATGGATTTCGGGTCCTCCAATCCTGGAGGGGCTGCTGGAGCCATCTTTGCCCCGGGCGACTGGAACGGCGGCGGCACCAACGGTTTGGATTACCTGATGATTTCGGCCTACACGGGCAATAACCCTCTGGAGCGCCGGGTGGAGCTGCGGAACGACGATCCGGCTCCCGCCAACAACGCCATCGTGAACAATGTGGTGGTTCCCGCCGAGCAGTTGGGCCAGCAGTTCCACTTTGTCTTCACCTATGATGAAACCTCGGGCCACATGTCCTACTATGAAAATGGCCTGGAGGTCTCCACAGCGGATGTCGATGCCACCAGACCGCTGAAACTCAGCGATCTGAATGACGTCAATAACTGGCTGGGTCGGTCGAATTACACGGTGGACGCCAATATGGACGGCTCATTCAGCGAGTTCCGCATCTATGACAACGTTCTGCCGGCGGCAACGGTGGCCGCGCATTTCACCGCCGGTCCGGATGCGGCCCCGGCACCCGCAGCGGCTCCGGATGCGGACAACGACAGCATGCCAGATTGGTTTGAGCGCGCCTATGGATTTAATACCGCCAGTGCGACCGACGCCACAACGGATGCGGATGGCGACACTCTGAGCAACCGCGACGAAGCCCTGCGTGGCAGCAATCCGCGCGTGGCCGACACCGACGGTGACGGTCTGGGCGATGCCGCCGAGACCAACACCGGCACTTATGTGTCTGCTACGGACACCGGCACCAGCCCGGTCTCCTATGACAGTGACGGCGATTCCGCCGGGGACAATGCGGAGGCCGTGGGCGGCAGCAACCCCAACAATGCGGCCTCGGTGCCGGCAAAACTGGTCCATCAATGGCACTTCAACAATGCGGCGGGGGATGCCCCCTCCGACTCCACCTCTCCGGACACTGTTGGCGGGGCTGAAAGCGCTGTCATTCTGGGGGAGGGGGCGCTCTTCACCGGCACAGGAGTCACGATTCCCGGCGGCCCCTCTGGCAGCGCGGCCTATGTGGATCTGCCCAACAATCTGATCTCTCCGCTCCCCTCGGGAACGATTGAGCTTTGGGTGACCATCAACAATGGCGGCAACGGCTGGGCCCGTATCCTCGACTTCGGCGATTCCGGCGGCGGAAATGAAGTCACAGGTCCCGGAGGCGCCGGCAATGGCAATGACTACCTGTTCATCAGCGGCACCGTGGGCGATGTTTACACCACCAACCGGGTGGAATTCCGCAATGAAACCGGGGCTCCGGCCGTTCAGGGCACCATCTTTGAATATACGGTGCCCTTCACTGAAGGAGAGCCGGAACTGGTTCATTACGTGGTGTCCGTGGACTCCACCGTGACCGGCGGCAGCCGCGTGAACGTCTGGCGCAATGGCCAGCCGATCGTGGTCAACGGCAGCACACCGATCAAATTGGCGGATTTGAATGACGTGAACAACTGGCTGGGCCGTTCCAACTATGGCAACGACGCCAACCTGAGCGCCACTTACCATGAATTCCGCATCTACAACGGAATTCTGGACAATGCCACAGTGGCCAAAAACTTCGCGGACGGCCCGGAGGTTGCGGCACCCGCCCCGGACTTCAGCATCACCGGCATCACTTGGGTGTCACCCACTCTGGCGCGTCTGACATGGGAGAGCGAGGCGGGCAAAGTCTACAAGGTGCAGTCCTCCCCGAATCTGCAGGCTCCTTGGACCGATGTGGGCACCGCAGTCACCGCCACTGGAAACGCCTCCCAAGCGGATATTCCCGTCTCCACCGCCGCCAGCCGGCTTTTTTACCGCATTCAACGCCAGTAAAGATCCTCAGTCCCAAAGGTCTGAACTTGCGTATCCACCGCCCACCCGCCCTCTTCTGATCAGGATGGGGACGGTGGAAAACCGGACCCAACCCTTAACCGCCCGGTGCGCCAAAGCCGCCGGGCGGTTTTCTTTTGCCGGTCATATCAGATTAGAACTTTATCTGATTTTAATTTTTTGAAAACTGTTGGCAAAAGAAGAGTGATGCGGGAATTACGGAATCCGACTACGGAAATTGGTTGTTTTTAAGGGAAATAAGATGGGATTATATGGAATTCCGCGTTGATTTGGGTGATCAGCCATAGGAAAGGCCTGATTTGGAAAAGCTCCGAAGAAATCAGGGGCAAAGAAAACGCAAAATTGTAAATTAAAGGCGCTTTAATTTATTGACCAACCTCATCCAATTTTGACATTCTGGACGTTGCCCGCCTTCCGGCGCCTTGGTTTTTCAACCTCCTGCAGCCCCATGTCACCCAAAATCAAATCCTCCCGGAGTCAGGCTCTGGGAATCTGTATGCTCGCCGCATTGGCGAACAGTGCCCACGGTCAAATTCAGAAAGCAGGGGACCTGCTGGTGGATTTGAATTTCACCACGCTCACTCCCGGCGATCTGGTGACTTTCATCCCCAATCCCGGCACCTTGGGAGGCGGTTTTGAAGCCATTGGCGGAGTGGGAACGATTCCCAAAGTGGAGAAAATCGCCGGTTCCCCCGCCTCCCTTTACCTGAACAGCTCCTCTTTCCTGATGAGCGTGACGGGAGCCACTCCGCTCGGAGGGAATCCCGCCCGCATGGATGCCCCGGAAGGCACGGTTGGTGTCCAGCCCACCAGAACGGTTGAGGCCTGGGTTTACAATGAAGTATCCCCGGACGAGGAAACCGTGGTGGCATGGGGGAAACGCGGAGGGCCGGAGGGCACGAATTTCAGCGCTCTTTTTGGATTGAACGGGGCCTACGGCGCGCTGGGACAATGGGGCGCGCCCGACCTCAACTGGAACCCGCAGCCGGACTACGGCACCTGGCATCACTTGGTTTGGGTCTCCACAGGACCGGGGAATGGCGGGGCGCTGCCGGCGGACACCACCTTTATCTATGTGGACGGCACCCTGAACAATCAGGAAACCTACGGCACCCCGCTCAACACTCATCCGGGGCCCATGATGATTGGCTCCCAGATGGAGGGGGACGGGGTTACTCCCACGCCCGGCCTGCGGGGCACCATGCATATCGGAAAAGTGCGTATTCACAGCGGGGCGCTGACGGACGCGCAGGTGCTTAACAATTACACTCAGGAGAAACCCACCTTCCCCACCACGGCTCCCACCGCGTTGGTGTCGGGGCCGATCCACCGCTGGAGCTTCAATGAAACGACGGGGACCGTGGTTTCCGATCCCGTGGGGAATTACCACGGTGCCGTGAAGGGGGAAGGCAGCACTTGGACCGGCACGGAACTGGAACTGTCCGGCGGTGCCAGCGCCACAGCCCCCTATGTGGATCTGCCCAATCACCTGATCAGCGAGCATGCACCGGAACTCGGGGGCAGCGGGGACATCACGCTGGAAATGTGGCTGACCCCCACAGGAGTGCAGAATTGGGCCCGGGCTATCGATTTCGGCAGTGCCGGCGGCAATGAGGTGTTCCAGCCGGGGGGCACCGGGAATGGCCTGGACTACTTCATGGTGTCCGCCTCCAATGGCACGGACGCCAACACCTCCCGTTTTGAAATCCGGGGCATTGACCCTCTTGGAAACGGAGCCGGTGGGGCGGGCGGCTCCCTTCCCGACAGCATCAATATTGACCTGCCCATTGCCGGCACAGGCGAACCGCGCCACATCACCGCCATTTGGCGGAACAGGGCTTTCATGCAGATTTATGAGGGAGCGGAACTGATCGCCACCGAACGTCGCCCCAACCTCAGCTTTATCCAGCTCAACGATGTGAACTGCTGGCTGGGCCGCTCCAACTGGCTGGCTGACGCCAATATGCAGGGCACTATTGATGAGTTCCGCATTTACAACCGCGCGCTGAGCTTTGGCGAAGTGCAGAAGAACGATACGGACGGTCCCAATGCCGTCCTGCCGCCGCCGGCGGACACCGATGGCGACGGCCTGCCGGACTGGTTCGAGCAGAAATACGCCGGTCCGACCATGAATTACACGGTGGCCGGCAATCCCTCCCAGGCAACGCTGGACGGGGACGGCGACGGTCTGAGCAATCTCCAGGAATTCCAGCGGGGCGTCAATGCCGCCTTGGCGGACTCGGATGGTGACGGTCTGAATGATGGACAGGAAATCGCCAAAAACACGGATCCGCTGGTGAAGGACACAGACGGGGACGGCCTGACGGACGGGGCGGAAGTGAACACCCACAACAGCAACCCCCTTGTCCAGGACACGGACGGCGATGGCTACACCGACACCCAGGAGGTGAATGGCGGCTCCAATCCCTCCGATGCCAACAGTATTCCTGTCATCTTTCTGGTTTCCCGCTACAGCTTCAACACCGCCGCCGGCACCGCCGCCAATGGAGCGGTGGTGACGGACAGCGTCAGTGGCCTGAACGGTGCGGTGCGCGGAGAGAACGCCACTTGGACGGGATCGGAAATCTCCCTCACGGGCGGCGGCAGCAACGAGGCACCCTATGTGGATCTGCCGAACTATTCGTTCTCCCGCTTCGCCAAATCCAAGGGCGGACGCGGTGCGCTGACCCTTGAGGGCTGGATGACCATTCCCACCCGGGCAGGAGCCGGCTGGCAGCGCATTCTGGACTTCGGCTCCGCCGGACCTGGCGCAAACCTCGGGGAAATCTTCAGCCCCGGACGGGTGCTCACCGGCAATGTCGATGGCCAGGACTACATCATGGTCAGCGCCTCCCGCGGTGATGACACCTCCGTGCGCCGGGTGGAGTGGATCAACAATGACCGCACCGGCGGCGCGGGCAATCCCAGCACCGTGGATCTGAATGCCAGCGAGAACACCGTGGATGCCCCGTTCCATTTTGTGCTCACCGTCGATGAGAACGCGGGCAAGGCCTTCTATTACGAGAACGGGGTGCAGGCCGCGACCTTCAACACCCTGCTGAAGCTGGATGCCGTGAACGACATCAACTGCTGGCTGGGCCGCTCCAACTGGACCAACGACCAGAACCTCCAAGGGTCCTTTGATGAGTTCCGCATCTATGCCGGAGCCTTTTCCCCGGTGGATGTGGCCAAGAGCATGGCCAAAGGGCCGGGCACGCTGCCAACCGGCACCAACGCCGCCACGGACATCACTACCCTCAAGGTCACCAACGCCAACGGCTGGCCGGAATGGTGGGTGGACCGCAACCCCAATCTTCCTGCCGCCAACAGCGACACGGACGGCGACGGTCTGACTGCCGTGCAGGAACTGGCCCGCGGCTCCGATCCCGCCAAGACGGACACCGATGGCGATGGCCTCTCCGATGCCGTGGAGACCAACACCGGTCTTTTTGTCAGTGCGACCGATACCGGCACTGACCCGGCCAAATCCGACACGGACAATGACGGACTCTCCGACGCCCAGGAAGTGACCGCCATCAGTAATCCGTTCGATCCCGACACTGACGGAGATCTGGCCTTTGACGGACAGGATGACAAACCGATCGACCCCGCCGCCTCCACACTGGCACCCGCCCACCGCTGGCCGTTCAACGATCTGCCAGACAGCATCAACCCTGACACCCCGTCGGCGGATGTCGTTGCCGGCACCGCCTTTGACGCCATCATCCGCGGCACGGGAGCCACCTCCGATGGCTCAGGAGTCACTCTGCCGGGCGGAGGCAACACCAACGACGTGCCCTACGTCGATCTGCCGAACGGTCTCCTCAGCAGCCAGAAGGCGGTGACCCTCGTGGGCTGGGTTACCGTGCATTCACCGTCGGCCAACTGGTCACGGTTCTTCGACTTTGGCAGCTCCACCAACGGCGAGGTTCCACCGAATGCCATCGGCAACGGCACGGATTACTTTGCCTACACCGCCCAGCGCGGGGCGGAAATGAACCAGCAGCGGTTCACCATCCGCAAGGATCCCATCGGGGAATCCCTCTACGATCCGAATCAGGAAACCATCATTGACCAGCAGATCTTCTATGCCGCCACCGCGGATTCCTCCTCGGTGACCGGCAGCGTCTATAATCTCTACCGCGACGGGGTCTGGGCATTGAGCACAGCGGGCGGAGCCTATCCCCTCTCGGGCATCAACGACGTCAACAACTGGCTGGGCCGGTCCAACTACGCGGGCGACACGGCGCTGAACGGCACCTACGATGAGTTCCGGGTTTACAACGGAGTGCTCAATGAGGCGGCGGTGAAGGCGCTCTACGCCGGCGGTCCCGACGGTCCTTTTGCCATCACCTCGACGGTACGCAGCGGCAACAACATCATTCTCACCTTCCCCTCGCGGATCGGCCTGACCTACACGGTTGAAGCCTCGACGGATCTGGCAACCTGGGCTCCAGTTCCGGGTCAAGGGGCCGCGGACGGCACCGGTGAGCCTCTCACCAGTACGGTCAATATCGGTGCCGGCCGGCAGTATTTCCGGGTCAAAGTGGAATGACTGCCCGGCCCATCAGCGGCTGAAACCATTTGAAGTATCATGTAAAACCCCCGTCCGGACTTCCGGGCGGGGGCTTTTATTTTGAATGGATGCGGAAGGGCAGGTGCCGGATCAACCGTCAAAGCGCCGCACGACAACGGAGGCGTTGTGACCCCCGAAGCCAAAGCCGTTGCTCATGGCGACATCGATTTTTTTCTCACGGGCCACGTTGGGCACGTAGTCGAGATCGCATTCATCATCGTGATTCTCCAGATTGATGGTCGGCGGAATGATGCCGTCGCGGATGGCGAGCACGCTGGCGGCGAGCTCCACCGCGCCGGCGGCGCCGAGCAGGTGGCCGGTCATGCTCTTGGTGGCGCTGACCAGCAGTCCCTCCTTCGCCCAGTTGCCGAAAGTCCGCTTGATGGCGCGGGTCTCGCAGATGTCCCCCAGGGGCGTGGAGGTGGCGTGGGCATTCACATACTGCACGTCCGTGGGATTCAGCTTCGCGTGGCGCAGGGCCATGTCCATACAGCGGGCCACATGCACACCCTCGGGATTCGGGGCGGAGAGATGGTAGGCATCGGCGCTGACGCCGTAGCCGACGATTTCCGCATAGATCCGGGCCCCGCGCTTTTTGGCGTATTCGAGCTCCTCGATCACCATCACGCCCGCACCCTCGCCCATGACAAAGCCGTCGCGGTTTTTGTCAAAGGGACGCGACGCGCGCTCGGGCTCGTCATTGCGGGTGGAAAGCGCCTTCATGTTGCCGAAGCCGGCATAGCCCATGGGCAGGATAGTGGCCTCCGCGCCGCCCGCCAAAAAGGCGTCAGCGTCGCCGAATTTGATCATGCGCCAAGCTTCCCCGATATTGTTGTTCCCCGTGGCGCAGGCGGTGACGATCACCATGTTCGGGCCGGTGAAACCGTATTCCATGCTGATGATGCCACTGCCGATGTTGCTGATCATCATCGGGATAGTGAAGGGGCTGACCCGGTTGGGCCCCTTGTTGATCAGGTTCGTATGCTGCTCCTCATGGGTTGACAGACCGCCAATGCCGCTGCCGACCATCACCCCCCAGCGGGTGGGGTCCACCGCGGCTGGATCAACCCCGCTGTCCTCAAGGGCCATGCGGGAGGCGGCCACGCCCAGACCCGCGTAACGGTCCACGCGCCGGGCTTCCCGGGGTGTTTTGAAAAAGGGCTCATAGCTGAAATCCCGCACTTCCCCGCCGATCTGGCAGGCATATCCCGTGGTGTCGAACTGCGTGACCCGGCGGATTCCGCTGCGTCCGGCGGTGAGGTTGCTCCAGAAGGTGGCGGTGTCATTTCCCACAGGGGAAACGACGCCCATGCCCGTGATGACAACTCGGCGTTCGGTCATTTGAAAAAGCGGAAGGTGTTGGCTGAAAAGAAAACGCGGCGGGCCGGATCATGGATTCCTGCCGCCGCTCGGGTTCTGTAACCGCTCCCCTCCGCGCTGTCAAACCGGCTCCTGTCCCTCCGGAAACCGTGTTCGGAGAGGGGCAAAAGGCGTTCAAACCGGGCGGCGGATGAGGTGGGGCCATCATTGAATCCTGATGAATGCCGGCAGTGAAACAGGCCGGAGTCCGCAGGCATGAACACGAAAGGAGTGACATGAGCAAAAAATAAGATCAGACTGAAAACGGTATGAAGAGCCGCCTCCTTTTTTCCGCTGTCCGCGTCGCGCTGCTGCTTTCGGTGCCTCCGGCCGGCAAAGCCCAATCCCCGACACCGGCATCGGCATCGGCATTGCTGGCTCCGGTGCCGCCGGAGTTGTTCACCCTGTCGGATCCCGGTTTGGAGGTCACGGTCTGGGCGCAGTCCCCGATGCTGCGCAATCCGACCAATATCGACATCGACAGCGATGGCTGTATCTGGGTGGCGGAGGGAGTGAATTACCGCATGCATTTCAACCGCCAGCCGGAGGGTGACCGCATCATGGTCCTGCAGGACACGGACGGCGATGGCAAGGCGGACAGATCGTGGCCTTTCGTGCAGGAGAAATTCCTCCGCGCCCCGCTCGGCGTGGCGGTGGTCGGCAACAAGGTGGTGGTCTCCATGGCTCCGGATCTGGTAGTGTACACGGACCGGGACGGCGACAAGCGTTTCAATCCCGCCAAGGGGGACACCCGCGAGGTGCTGCTCACCGGCTTTTTTGGCCGGAATCATGATCACTCCCTTCACAGCGTGACAGTGGGGCCGGACGGGAAGTGGTACTTCAGCGCCGGCAACTGCGGGGCGGAGTTCACGGACAAATCCGGCAAAACTTTCCGCATCGGATCGAAGCAGAACGTCTCTTGGTGGCCGAAGGATCCGGACTGCCCTGACGGTGATCCCAATCAAATCGCCGGACAGAAAAGCGATGATGGCCGGGTTTACGTGGGCGGCTTTATCGCCCGGATGAATCCCGACGGCACCCATGTGGAGATTCTGGCGCACAATCTGCGGAACTCCTATGAGAACTGCGTCACCAGCTTCGGCGACATCTTCGCCAGCGACAATGACGACCAGCCGGCCTGCCGGGTTTTCGGCGTGCTGGAGGGCGGGAATTACGGATTCGCCTCCGCCGATGGCTCCCGCGCCTGGCAGGCCGACCGGCGTCCAGGGCAGGATGTGAAAACGGCCACCTGGCGGCAGGAGGATCCCGGGGTGGCCCCGGCGGGCGATATCTATGGCGGTGGCGCGCCCACGGGCTGCGTGTTTTATGAGAACGGGGCCCTCGGAGCCCGGCATGAGGGCACGCTGCTGGTGTGCGAGTCCGCTCTGAACACTATTTTCGGCTACAAGCCGCAACCGGATGGCGCGGGCTGGAAGCTGGAGCGCTTCCCCTTTCTGACCACCAACCAGAACGGAAAAATCATCGGCACCGACTCCACCGGCGGCAACCAGACCGCCAAGGCAGACGATACCAAAACTCTCTTCCGCCCCTCCGACATCGCAGTGGGCCCGGATGGCGCGCTCTACATCTCCGACTGGCTCGACCCCCGCACCGGCGGCCACGCGGACATGGACGACAGTGTGTCCGGAACCATTTACCGGGTTGCGCCGAAAGGGTTTAAACCACTGGTGCCGAAGGTGGATTTCACAACCGTTGAGGGGGTTGTTGAAGCGTTGAAAAGCCCGGCGGTGAATGTGCGGGCGGTGGGTGCGGAATATTTGCGCCGCAACTCCACGGCTTTGGAAAAACACCTGTCTGATGGGCTGTGGGCTGAACTTGCCGCCGATTCGAGATCCACGCTTTTTGCAAAAATGGCATGGATCCTTGGAGGGATTGGAAAAGAAAAGGATCAAACACCGGACCCATTTGCGCCGCCTTCACCGGATAAGCCTGGACTGCGGCTGAAATTGAGTGAGCCCGCCAGCCCGTGGCTTAATCTTCCGTGGGGAAAGAGAAATGAGCGTTCTCCTTCTGATATGCTTCCAGTCTGGATTGGGGAGGGACTGCACGCCATGAAAAGACCGCTGGTCCGGGTCGCGGCGCGAAGCAATCCGCATGACCGGTTTTCAGCGGAGGCGGACAGGCTTGAAATACCCATGCTTCTCAGCATGGGGCCTGTGACTGGTGCGCCTGAAGTGCTGTCCGCTATTCCTGTTGGGTTCCTTCGCGCACTGCCTGCCACCCGCATGGTGGAACTGGCTTGCGAGCCGCTGGATTGGGCGACGGATTCCGCCCTTACGGCATTCTGGGCTCAAATCTGCGCCGGAAAGTCCCCCATGGTGTATGATATCATTGCGGCCCGGCTTGGCGGTCCTGATGCCCTGAAGTGGTCTGATTCATTTGCCGCACTCGCCTGGCAACTCCATCCGCCCCAGGCCATCCCCGCCTTCAAAGCCCGCGCACTGGCCTCCAGTCTGTCTCTAAAGGCCCGAAAGGACGCGCTGACGGCCATCGGCTTCAACACGGTGCCGGAGGCGGCGCAGGCCATGCTGGAGATTGCAGAAAAATCCGGCGCGGCGGGTGCCTCCGACCCCGCCGCCGGCACGGTGCGGGATCTGGCACTGTGGTGGCTGCTGAACAAAAAGGACAACGACTGGAAAGGTCACGGCCTGGCCGCGGCGCTGAAAGCCAAAGGCATTTACGATCCGGACTCCGTCACGCTCTCCGCCGTCAGTCTGCCTGAGCCGCCTCCGCTGGACTTCACCGTGGAGGACGCGCTGAAACTGACCGGCGACGCCCAGCGCGGCGAAGGCATCAGCCAGCGATGCTATATGTGCCACCGCATCGGGGCCAACGGCGCGGAGTTCGGTCCGGAGATGACCGCCTGGGGACGCACCCAGAGCACGGAGGTTATTCTCCGCAGCCTGATCACGCCCAGTGCGGATATCGCCCACGGTTTTGAGGGCACCCGGCTGGAGACCACGGATGGTCTGATCATCGATGGCCTGATCCTGACCGATGCCGATCCCGTGATCATCCGCAGCATGGGCGGACTGACTCAGACCGTCCCCGGAAACCGCCTCAAATCCAAAAAATCCCTTGGCCGCAGTCTGATGATGAGCGCTACGCAGCTTGGCCTGACAGCACAGGACTGCGCGGACTTGGCGGCGTTTCTGAAAAGATAAGGCGGCGCGCAGCCAGCCTATCTGTCTGTCTGATTCCGTGCCTTTGTCGCCGCTCATTACGGCGTGGCGGGCAAAGCCAGGATTTCCATGCCCTGACATTCTACCCGAATTGCTGAGATGGAGGCGGGGGCGGGAGTCGAACCCGCCAATGGAGGTTTTGCAAACCTCTGCCTTACCGCTTGGCTACCCCGCCATCTCTTTTGCAGCGCGCCGGAGGTTAATGCGCTCCGGGACGCTGTCAATGGGGGTATGTCTTTTGAATTCAGGTTCCCCGGCGGTCAAAGGGGAATTGCAGGTCAATCCGGCAGGGAAGGGAAGGAAGGGAAAGTGGACAGGGATACGGTTTTCCGGACAGGTGGTGGCTCCGATCGCATGCAAACGGTCCCCTATTTTCCATCCGCGAAGTTCTTGACCGATTAGTCAACTTCCCGTTGCCAGTGGCGGAGGTTGTGCTCTTTTTCCCCGCACGCCCCGTGCTGTTATGAAAATCGTTTCCCGTCTGACGCTTCTCTCCCTCGCGTTTTTAACCTCCTGCGCCGTTGGGCCAAATTACAAAGCAGGCGATCCCGCGGACACGGCGGGGTCCTTCGTCACACCGGGTGCCGACGCTTCAGCCACCGGAGACATCACGGACTGGTGGGAAAAATTCCGGGAGCCCAAACTCAACAATCTCATCAGGCAGGCCCTGGTGGCGAATCAGGATCTGAAGATCGCGGTCAGCCGGGTGGCCGAGGCCCGCGCCACGCGGACGATTGCCCGTGCCGATTATTTCCCGCAGTTGAACGCCGGAGCCAACGCCACCCGCAGCAAAAGCAGCGAGGCCGCCGCCGGTCTGCCGGGGCTGGGGGGGCAGACCACCAATCTTTTCAATCTGAACCTCGACGCCTCCTGGGAGATCGACGTTTTCGGCGGCACCCGCCGGAATGTGGAGGCCGCCACCGCGGACCTGCAGGCCGCCGGGGAAAACGCCCGCGATGTGCAGGTGGGCCTGATCGGGGAGGTGGCCACCGCCTATCTTGAACTGCGCGGCTATCAGGCGCGTAAAAGTGTGGCGGAGCGCAACCTGAAGTCCCAGCGCGATACCCTGGAGCTGACCCGCACCCGCCAGGCGGTGGGGGTCTCCAACGATCTCGATGTGGCCCGCGCGGAAGCTCAGATGGAGGCCACCGCCGCCGCCATCCCGGTCTATGAGGCCTCCCTGCGGAGGAGCATTTACCGCCTTGGGGTGTTGCTCGGCGGTTCGCCCGGCAGTCTGGTGGACAATCTGATCAGCTATCGGGGACAGCCGGTGGCCCCGCCCGCCGTGCCCGTGGGGCTCCCCAGCGATCTGCTGCGCCGCCGCCCGGATATCCGCCGCTCCGAGCGGGAACTCGCCGCCGCCACCGCGCGGATCGGAGTGGCCGTGGCCGATCTTTATCCCAAGTTCTCCCTGACGGCCGGCGTGGGACGGTCCGCTCTGGAGACGCAGGAACTCTTCAATGGCCGCGCCGGTTCGTGGTCCCTGGGGCCCAGCCTGAACTGGCCGATCTTCACCGCCGGCAAGATCCGGGGCAACATCGCGGTGCAGAACGCTCGGCAGGAACAGGCGGCCGCGACCTATGAGAAGACGGTTTACCTGGCCATGGAGGACGTGGAGGGCAGCCTGATCTCCTTCGGCCAGGAGCAGAAGCGCTACGCCAGCCTGACCCGTGCGGTGGGAGCCACCCGCCGCGCCTCCTCCCTGGCCAATGACCGCTACAAAGCCGGTCTCGAGGACTTCCTGACGGTGCTGGAGGCGGACCGCCAGCTGCTTTCCGCGGAGGATTCCCAAGTCAGCAGCCAGACGCAGGTCAGCCTGAACCTCGTCCGCCTCTACAAAGCCCTCGGCGGCGGCTGGGGAGAGGCCCGGGTGAAAAAATAATCCAAAGGCCGGAAGCCCGGGTTCAAAGCCGTCAGGGCCTCACCCGTTCCCGGGTGAGGCCCTGTTCTTTTTCAAATCAAATCAATCCCATCAGCCTGGTGTTGATGGCGGGCCTCAGCGGGCGTCGGTCACTACTTTATCCGCCTGCACCCGCCGCAGCAGCGCCGGCAGGTCGCCATATTTGACCGCTCCGGGCAGGAGACGGGTGTCGAACACGTTGGTCAGGCTGGCGAAGCGGAACGTGGTGGAGGCCAGCCAAGCCTCATGCACCAAGCCATCCGGCACCTGCGTCAGGGCCAGGGCGGTCTCCGGCACAAAGGCGGCGTCGGCATGGATATCGATGACTGTGGGCTTGCGGTCGTGCTGTTTCATCCACGCCAGCACACTCAGGATATCGTGGGCGCGCCGGGCCAGGGGTGGCGGATTGTAGCCGTCGGTGTAACCCAGGAAATCCCGGTCCTGGGGCACGCGGCGGATTTCACCCTCGCGTAGACCGGGAGACTGGAAAAGCTGGGGAATGCCCACCGCCGCCCCGGCGGCGAGGGCTTTTTGCACCTCCGGGCTGCTTTCCGCCGCCGGGCCGTGCTCCGTCAGGCGGATCAGGACCTGATTGTTCCAGTTGGGCGGATAGAAAAAGGTGCAGCGCACGGTTTCCTGATTGGTGTCATGGGTCAGGGTGCCGGCGATGCGCAGGACTCCGGCCTTCTCCGTGCGGTCATCGTCCGGTTTCCAGGAGAATTTGCCAGCCGAGGCCTCGGCCCAGGTGCGGCCCAGCAGGACGGGCAGCACGTCGTCAATGAGGGAGGGATTTCCCTGAATCTGGTGGGCGGAGTCGCGGTCCCACAACGCCAGCACACGGCGCTCGATGTCCTTGTCGTCCGCTTTCGGTGCCGGATGGGCGGCGTCCCACACTGTGAGCTCCTCAGGGGCCAGCAGGGTAAAGGGCGATTCTGCCGCCGGGGCCGGACGCGGAGTTTTCAGGTGTTTTCCCATCCACTGGTACATCGACAGGCGGGTGGGGAGATTGTAGTTGTGCGGAAACTCCGGGCGGTTGTGCAGCATGGTGCGGTCATCCGGCGCGCCCGTGAGTTTGTAGAGCACTTGGAGCTGCGGATAACCCTTGAGGCTGAACTCCCTCGTCCAGTCATCGGCGGTGGTGAATCCGGCGGGCTTCGGTGCAAAGAGCGCGGCCAGTTCCACATTGCCAGTGCCGATCCGCAGCAGGCTGGCGTTCTCGCAGGTGCAGCCGCCCTGCATGGCGGTGGAGACCATGACCGCAGGGAACATCACGGCGGGACGGGGATCCACCGCCCCCAGGATGAAGGTCTGCGTGCCGCCGCCGCTGGCTCCGGTGACGCCGATGCGTGTGCTGTCCACCTCCGGCAGACTGGTCAGAAAATCCAAGGCCCGAATGCTGTCCCAGGTCTGCAGGCCCATGATGCTCTGCAGCCGGCTTTCCGCCTGCGGGCTGAAGAAGCCCCAGCCCTCTGCGGCGTTCATGTCAGGGCGCTGCGCCCGGAACAGATGGACCAGGGAATGCGGAATCTGGATGCTGTCCGCGCACCCGATCATGTCATAGTGGAAAACCACACAGCCCATGCGCGCCAGATGCACGCAGCGGGCTTGCAGCGGGCTGCGGGCCGTGGATTCATCCACCTCCGCCCCGGAGGCCAGATCGCGCTTCACTTCACCGTCGCTCATCCGTAGGAACCGGCCATTGTCCCAGTGGCCATAGGGGCAGAGCACACCCGGCAGCGGACCGTTCACGCCGATGGGACGGTAGAGATTGCCGGTGACATAGAATCCCGGCACGCTTTCAAAATAGACCTTCTCAATCGTGTAGCCATCCATCTCCCGCCGTCCGTGGATCACCGGATTGAGCGGCATCCGCGTCGGCAGCGGATACAGGCCCAGCGCCACCTTGGTCTGCAGCCGCAGTTTGGTGGCCCGGGTTTCCCACTCCGCGCGGGTGGCGGGCGGGGTGAAGGGGAAGTCGCCGTTCAGCGTTTTCGGAGCTTCGTGTCTGGGATCCCCGGACGGCTGTTGCGCCCTGACATCGGGGGTGGAAAACAGTGTCAGGGCAAGCGTGACGGCGGAGGCAAAGGAGGCGGAGAGCGGCAACGGGAACTTCATGGCAGTTTGGCAGGACGGTGACGCCAGCGCGTAAAATACCGGACAGGCGGCGGATGGCTTGATGCCAATACGCGGGTCAGGCCGCAAACCTCACATCCAGCCGGCGCTCAAAAACCGCCAGGAACCGTCAAAAACCTTCTGAAAATCCAATTGGAGCACCGGACCGCATTCCCATGCCTGTCAAACCGCCACTGACAGGTTTGATGGAAACCATTACGCCAGAATGTTTTTCACCAAATGGCCGTGGACATCCGTGAGACGGAAATCGCGGCCCTGGGAGCGGAAGGTGAGGCGCTCGTGGTCGAACCCGAGGCAGTGGAGGATGGTGGCCTGAAGGTCGTGGACGTGGACCGGGTCCGTGGCGATGTTGTAGCCGAGGTCGTCGGTGCTGCCATGGACGGTGCCGGGCTTGATGCCGCCGCCCGCCATCCACATGGAAAAGGCTTTGGGATGGTGGTCGCGGCCCCGGGCGCGTCCCAGGGAAGGGTTGCTCTCCACCATGGGGGTGCGTCCGAATTCCCCGCCCCAGATGACGAGGGTTTCGTCCAGCAGGCCGCGGCGTTTGAGGTCGGTGACCAGCGCGGCGCTGGCCTGATCGGTGGCCTGGCAGAGGCTTTTGTGGTTGCCGACCAAGTCGCTGTGGGCGTCCCAGCCCTCGTGGAAGATGTTCACGAAGCGCACTCCGCGCTCGATCATGCGGCGGGCCAGCAGGCAGGCGCGGGCGAAGGATGGCTTGTCGGGATCGCAACCGTAAAGGTCCAGCGTCTCCTGGGACTCGCTTTTCAGATTCATGAGCTCCGGGGCGGAGGTCTGAAGCCGGAACGCCATCTCGTAGTTTGCCAGGCGGGTGGCGATCTCCGCGTCGCCGGAGGTCTCCATGCGGCGGCGGTTCATGGCGGCCACAAGGTCGATGGTGCCCCGCTGCATGCCGGCATCAATGCCGGCGGGATTGGACACATTGAGAATGGGGTCGCCCTGATTGCGGAACCTCACGCCCGTGTAGGTGGTGGGCAGGAAGCCGCTGGACCACAGGGCGGATCCCCCGCTGATCCCGGCCCCGGTGCTGAGCACCACAAACGCCGGCAGATCACTGGTCTCGCAGCCCAGCCCGTAGGTCACCCAGGAGCCCAGGCTGGGCCGGCCGGGAACGCCGAAGCCGGTCTGGAAAAAGAGCTGCGCGGGGGCGTGGTTGAACTGGTCGGTGTAAACGGACCGCACCAAGCTGATGTCGTCCGTGATTTTGGTGAGGTGCGGCAGGGCTTCGGAGATCTCCATGCCGGACTGACCGTGCCGCGCAAATTTGAACTGCGGTCCCATGACGGCGGCGTCGGCGCGGATGAAGGCGAGGCGCTGGCCGGCGGTGACGGAGGGCGGCAGCGGCTGGCCGTCCATTTTGGTCAGGGCCGGTTTAGGGTCAAAAAGATCCAGATGGCTGGGCGCGCCGGCCATGAAGAGATGGATGACCGCCTTGGCCTTGCCGGGATAGTGCGCCGGACGGGCCGCGAGGGGATTCACGGCGGAGGCGGCCGCGGCATGGCCCAGGGACTGCTTCGCCAGCAGGCCGGCAAGGGCGATTTTGCCAAGGCCGACGCCGCAGTCCCTGAGAAAGTGGCGGCGGGTGACGTCGAGGCAGTGGTTCTGGAAAGAATGCATGGGGAAGGGGTGACCTGATGAAGGGCTTCAGGGATTGGTGATGAATTCGTCCATGTTAAGCATAGCCCGGATGAGCAGCGTCCACGCCGCATGGACCGGCGCGGTGCCGATGGGGGATTCACCGGCGATCAGAGCGGCGGCGTCCGGCGAGGCTGTGAGGCGCTCCAGCTGCTGATTGTAAAATTTCTCCAGCATGGCCAGCTCCGCCGGGTCCGGAGTGCGGGAGAAGCAGCGCAGGGCAGCCTGGGTGATGCGGCTGGCGACGCTGCCGGAGCCCGTGGCGCACTGTCCGGCCAAGGCCTGCGCGGCCTCGGTGATGGTGGCGTCGTTGAGCAGCGACAGTGCCTGCAGGGGAGTATTGGAGCGGTCGCGACGCACAATGCAGGCCTCGCCGGTGGGGGCGTCGAAGGTGGTGCCGAAGGCGAAGGGAGCGGTGCGTTTGGTGAAAGTGTAGAGCGTGCGGCGGTAACGGTCCTCTCCGGTGCTCACCGGCCAGGCCAGTGCGCCGTAGGTGCCCTCGGTGGTCACACTGGCGGGCTGTGGCGGGTAAACGCCGGGGCCGTACATCCTGCTGGAGAGCAGCCCGGCGGCCAGCAGCGCGCCGTCGCGCACCTCCTCGGCCTCCAGCCGCAGCCGCGGACCGCGCCACAGGAGCTTGTTCTCCGGATCGCGCGCCACCGCCTCCGGACGGCTGGTGGAGTCCTGACGGTAGGTGTGGCTGGTAACAATGAGACGGTGCAGCTTTTTCATGGACCAGCCGCCGTCCATGAAGCGCACGGCCAGCCAGTCCAGCAGATCCGGATGGGACGGCGGTTCCCCCTGATAGCCGAAATCCTCCTGGGTGCGCACGAGGCCGCGCCCAAAGAATTGTGCCCAAGCGCGGTTGACGGTGACGCGGGCGGTGAGCGGATTGTCCCGGCTGACCAGCCAGCGCGCGAAGGTCAGGCGGTTTTTCGGCGCGTCGGGCGGCAGGGGATTGAGCACGGCCAGGACGCCGGGCTTCACCTCCTCACGCGGCTGGGTGAACTCCCCCCGGTTGTGGAGAAAGGTGGGGCGCGGATTCTCCGGCGGACGCTCGCGCATGATGGCGGTGGTCAGGGCGGGCAGAGGGCGGCGCAGGGCATCGATCTCCTTGCGGGCCTCCGCCAGCTCCGGAGCCTGCAGGAGGAATTCCCGCTGAAGCAGCATGCGCTCCGCTTCGGTCACGGGCTCTGTTTTGAGAACCAGAGGCTGGACTTCGTTGGCAACCCGGCTGGCGGTGATGCCCTGGCCGGCCTGGGTGGTGAAGGAAAGGCGGAATTTCCCCAGGGAGCAGGCGTAATGGCGGCCGAACATCATGGTCAGCGACAGTTCGCCGGCCACCGGGTTCAACGGCTCCGCGGGAATGAAGACCGCCTCGTTCGCCTGTCCCTCATCCCCGGCGGTGCTCCAGCCGGTCTCCGGATTGCCGTCCAAGGCCAGTTGGGCACTGACATTCTGGCCGAAATTGTTTTTGGAGTAGCTGTCCGTGGCGCTCGCCACTTTGACCGGCTGACCGCCGGTGGCGACTTGGAACTCACCCAGGAAAAAATCGCCTTTCGGTCCCTCATAATAGGCCATGCCGGGGCCGCGGGCGGGCAGCGAGGGATCAGGCAGCACCTCCAGCCGGATGCCGGTAATGCCCGGGGGCAGGCCGGTGCAACGGAGCTGATAGGTGTCGGTCTTGGTGATGTCGCCGCTGGCCAGCACGGATTTGTCAGGCTGGACGGTGAGCAGCGGCATGTTGGACTTCGCCTCCGCCGGGGCCACGGCCAGCCACCCGGCGGTGTGGCTGCGCTGGCCGGTGAGCCAGGCGTCAAAGGCGGCATTCAGGCCGGAGGTGGGGGCGGCGGATTCCGGCGGGGCGGAGGGCCAGCGTCCGGGCAGGGCGGAAATGAGGGATTCCAGCTTCGCGGCGCGCTCCTTCTCTTTTTGCTCCCGGGCGGTGTCCGGCAGTTCCATCTCCGGCTCGTCCGCATTGTTGAGCAGGGCCATGACGGAGAAATATTCCGTGTGCGTGATAGGGTCGAATTTGTGGGTGTGGCACTGGGCGCACTGGAGGGTCAGCCCCAGCCAGGTGGCTCCGGTTGTGGCCACACGGTCCACCATGGCGTGATAGCGGAACTCCAGGGGATCGATGCCGCCCTCCTCGTTGAGCATGGTGTTGCGGTGGAATCCGGTGGCGGTCTTCTGCTCCACGGTTGGGGAGGGCAGGAGATCCCCGGCGATCTGCTCCACCGTGAACTCATCGAAGGGCATATCCGCGTTCAGCGCCCGGATGACCCAGTCGCGGTAGGGCCAAATGCTGCGGGCGCGGTCCTTTTCGTAGCCATTGGTGTCGGCGTAGCGGGCCAGATCCAGCCAGCGGCGGGCTTGGCGCTCACCGTAGCGGGGGGATTCCAGCAGGCGGTCCACAGCGTGCTCATAAGCCTGGGGCGAGCCGTCGGCCAGAAAGGCGGCCAGCTCCTCCACGGTTGGAGGCAAGCCAGTGAGGTCAAAGCTGACGCGGCGCAGCAGGGCGTGTCCGGAGGCCTCCGGTGCAGGGGTGGATCCATTCTCCAGCCGTGCCTGGACAAAATGGTCGATTTCATTCGTGCGGGGCCATGCGGCATTCACCGGAGCAGGCACGGCGGGCAGGACTGGAGCCTCGAAAGCCCAGTGTTTTTCATAAACCGCCCCTCCGGCGATCCATTTCTCCAAAAGCGTGATCTGCTCCGGGGTCAGCGGCTTGTTGACGCTTTTTGGAGGCATGAGGTCCTCCGGATCATCGGCGTGGATCCGTTTCATCAGTTCCCCGCCGCCGGCCTGACCGGGAATAAAGGCCGGCTCTCCGGACTTTCCGCCCTTCAGGGCCGCCTCCCGGTCGTCCAGGCGCAGACCGCCTTTGCGGCCCTTGTCATCGGGACCGTGACACTGGTAGCATTTGTCGGAAAGAATGGGACGGATATCCCGGTTGAACGAGGGAACGTCCGGAGCCGGAGCCGCAGCGGCGGCAACGGCAGGGAGGGACACAAACAGGGCGGCGCTCAGGACACCGGCCAATCCTGGGGGACAATATTTCATGAGGGGCTTTGGTGAGCGGCACTCCTGGGAGTTTCCGCCTGGCTAGTAGACGCACCAAAGAGACTTCGTTTGTCGGTGGAAAAGGTTTTCAGACAATCATAAGGTTTGTCCGAAGCCTCCTCATCTGAGGACAGTCTGATCCAGCCAGAACCAATGGGCACCGCCGGAGGTCACCCGGCAGAGGGCTGCCGGACGTCCGTGGGCGAGGGTGAAAAGGTCGGCGTCCGAGACAGAATCCGGAGCCTCCGGCCCGTCGGCGGTGGCGATAGCCTGGGGGGAAACGGTTTGGGCGGTGGTGACGATCAGTGGCGACGGCATGGAGGCCGTGGAGACCGCGGTATAGCTGGAGGGGGCCGATGATGACGGGGAATTTTCCGGTTCAGCCTCTGTGGCGGATGGGCGGGTGCGGATAGTTTCCACGGGCTGCGAACGGACCAGCACAAAGGAGGGTTCCTCCTTCACTGCCGGCGGCGGGACCGGCAGCGGCACGGTGCCAGGATTTGACTGTGCGGGAGATAGGCCAGTGCCGGATATAAGGACCGGAGGCGCTGACTTCTCCACCTGCCAGGAGCCCACGGGAATGGATAAGGAGATATCGGCGGTGCCGTTGCTTCGTCCCGTCTGCCCGGAGGCGGCCGGCGTTTTGCCAGGATGATTCAATGAAACAGGGCTCACCCCGCCGTTGGGCGTGCTACCGATGGTTTGGAGTCCGAGAGCCACAGCGCACACTACTGTTAGAACGGTGGCGGACTGCCCCGCACAGCGGCGGATGCGCCGGCGGCGGGCACTGCGCAGAGTGGTGGCCAGGGAGGCGGCGGCCACCTGGGGTGGCAGGCTTCTGGGCAGGGAGGACAAAGGGGCATTCATGATCTCAGGTGATCCAGCATCATCTCCCGCAGGCGGCGGCGGGCCCGGGTGAGCCGGCTTTCAATGGTTTTTTCGCTCGTTCCGGCGGCTTCGGCAAGCTGCCGCACGGATTCGCCGTCCAGATATTTCTGTTCCA
This sequence comes from Verrucomicrobiales bacterium, assembly GCA_028293125.1. Lineage (GTDB taxonomy): Bacteria > Verrucomicrobiota > Verrucomicrobiia > Verrucomicrobiales > V1-33 > CAIZWU01. The sequence continues at coordinate 23,170 of JAQGPJ010000012.1, forward strand.
GAAGACGGCGGTCCTCCTCGCGGAGCTCCGGCCAGGCGGTTTCGAGAACGGCGGGAAGAGGGTCATGGGTGTGGGATTCACGGGCGGGCGGGCTGAGGTGTGAGGCGAACCATTGAAGAAACGTCCGCCGGCGGCCCGCGGCGCGCCGTCCATCGGAAAGCACCTGCCGCGCCATCAGCGTCAGCCAGCCCCAGAGGGCGTCCGCATGGTCAAAGCGCCGGATGTGGCGCACGGCGCGGATAAAGGTCTGCTGCAGGCATTCCCCTGCCACCTCTTCATCCCCACGTGCCGCCACCAGCAGATAGCGCCAGAGGCGGGGGGCGTAATGCCGGTGCATTTCCGTCCACGCCTTCTCTTCTCCCGCCACCAGCCGCCGGGTCAATGCCGGCACGTCCATAGCCTCCGCTTCGGCGGTGGCCAGAAAAAAGGGGCCGGGCGGTGGCTTCATCACAGGAAACGCGACGGGATGATGAGTGAAGCGGGTAAGGCGGGGCGGGCAGGGGAAGGGCCGGCTGCATTCCGCAGCCGGCCGCGATAAAGGCAATGAAGGATAATCGAATGGACTGGTGCAGCCGGAGTTTTGGATTGTCAGGGGGCCGATGATCAGTCTTTCAGAACGTGCGGGATCAGCGCGTTTGAACGGCTGGCTGCTGCTGCTCTTGTTGCTGCCGCAGTTTGGCCAGTTCGAGCTCCAGATCCGTGATGCGGGCTTGGAGCTTGTCCCGGACTTCGCGGTTCTTTTCCTCCACTGCCTGCCGTTCCTTTTCAGCGTGCATTCTGGCCTCCTCAGCCCTCATTCTTCCTTCCTCCACTACCATCATTTTCTGCTGCACGGCATTCAACTCCTGGTCCCTTTCATTGTCGCTGGGCTCGGTGCGCCGGAGAAGGAGATTCACGATGGAATTGGCGCTCTGCATATAGTCCGGAGTGGCTGTAACGATGAGCAGCCGGGTTTCCTGATGAAACTTGAGCGCACCTTCAGGAGGCACTTTCCCATTCTCCACTGAACTCCAAGCGGTGCGGATGGCGGTAGTGATATCGTCCACTTTCAGTTCCTTGCTTTGGAGGATGCCGGACAGGTCAAAGAACTGAGTCTCCTTTTTGCCGGGCGAGGCTTGTGGAACGGGCGGGGAGAAAACGCCGCCGCCTCCACCAGGCATGCCTGGTGCCCCGGGAACGAAAGCGCCGCCGCCGGTTCCTCCGCCTCCGCCAAAAGCCATGCCGCCCATTCCCGGAACCCCCGGCGCGCCGCCTCCGGACCCAACGCCCATGCCGCCGGTGGCTGGGCCTTGGCCATAAAGCGTGGAGGCGGGCTGCAGCCGTTGGAAGATCAGGATATTGGGAGCGCCCGGAATGGAGGTCAGGCTGTAGCCAGGGTTGCCATTGGCCAGGTCCACATTGCTGGCGGCGGTGATGGCGGCCATGAACTCGCGCAGATTCACATCCTTCAGCTGCATGTCCGGCATAACGATCTCCCCGGCATTATTGGGAAGCAGCACATTCAGGCCGGGAATAGTGCGGCTGAGAAATTCAGCCACTGAGGAGGCTGTGATTCCTCCTTTGAATATAGCATCAAAACGGGTGTTCGTCAGCAGGGGCGAATCCTCGGGAACGACTGTCGCCAGTTCCGGGATTTGTGGTGCCGGCGCGGCAAAGACCGCGCCTGGTTCAGGAACCGGAGCGGGCATGGGCAAAGCTGATGGGGCACCCGAGGGTGCTGGGGGTACAGAAGGAAACGGAAAGCCGCCGCCGGGAACCGGGCTGGGGGAAGGGGTGACCGGAGCGGTGTTCACCTGGCCGGGCCGGCCGCCATGGCTGTTTCGTCCACCGCCTTGGCCGCTTTGGCTGGGATAATGAGGTTGAGGTGCGGGAGGGGGGGTGAAATGGGGAGAAGGAACAGGAGGATTGGGGGAAAACGGTGGGACAGGCGGGACCGGTGGCACGGGAGGGACAGGCGGTGGTGGCGGGGTGTTCTGAGCCAGTCCGTGAGTTGGGAAGCGCGGTGGCAGACCGGCTCCCCCGCCTTCCCGGCCGGGATTCGGTCCGGGCGCTTCAACGGCGGGTGGCTGGAAGGCGTCCGGAGCGGCAAGAATGAATCCCCCGCCTCCAACCGCGGGACTGCCACCGGGAAGCCCGGAGGCGCCTTCAAGGACGGGGGTGGCAAGGACAGGCGCGGCATCGGCGGCGGGCGCTGCCAAGGCCGGGGCTTCAGCCTGTTCCCCGGATGATCCCGGTGAGCCGGCTGGCTGGGCATTGCTGACACGGGAGGCCAGTGGCGACAGGGTGACCGCCAGCGCCAGGGCGGCGGCGGGAATGGCGGCGGTGGTGGAGCGGGACATGACGTTCTTTGTGGTGGATTTGATTTGAGTTGAGTTGAGTGCGCCGCGACAGCCGTTTCCCAAGCTTGGAAAAGCGGTGTCACTGCGCCGCTCATTCAGTGGCGGGAAGTCGCCGCCGGCTGTTTGGGGAAAACGCCGGCGGTTCAATCCCGTCACACGCCGGAGGCCCTCAAATCCTTCGCAGCTTTTTTATTTCCCTTTTCCGTCCACGTCATTGCTCCCTGACGGAAAAGAAAAAAGGCGCTTCCCGCGGACGGGAAGCGCCTGAATTGAATGGAATAATGAGCCAAACCTACGGAACGGGCACCCGGGCTCCTCCATCGGCATGACCTGCGGAGGGAGGAAACATCAGGGCGGCTCAGACGAGCTTGATGCCCCAGCCCTCGCGGTATTCCTTGTTGGTGTATTTGTTGGCCTCGTCGCTGTTGGTGAACTTCATGTTCGCGGCGTCCCACTCCAGCTTCTGGCCCTTGCCGACGTGCAGCGCCACATTGCCGAGGAGAATGGTCTCCGTGAACGGCGCGGCGTAGGTGAAGTTGGAGCCGGGATGATCCCAGGGTTTTTCGCCCACACAGGCCACGCGCCAGTCGTTGTAGTGGTCCTGCTCGCCGCCCTTGCCGATGCGCTCAAGGAGCTTCGGAGGAGGACCTGCGCCCTCGCCCTTGAAGGCGGGGATGATGCGGGAGCTGTCGCCGTAGTCACCGGTGACCAGCAGGCTGTTCTTGCTGCCGACGTAAACGTTGCCGGACTGGGGCAGGCGGATGAGATTGCCATCGGCTCCGGTGAGGAGCTCCTTGCTGATCTTGGTCAGGGCCACATCGGCCGCCGGCACGTCCTCGCCCTTGTCGTTCTTGAGCTTGCCGTCATACCAGTAAACATCGAAGGCCGGGCGGTCCTTGCCGTTCGGCAGCTTGCCGGCCGCGTAGCTCCACTTGATGATGGAGCCTTTCGGGAACGTCTCCGTGGTGTGGCCGTTGATCTCCAGCACCTCCACGCTGGTGGGGTAGCCGGGGTGCATGGACATGAAGATGGAGTCCATGGTGTGGCAGGCCATGTCGGCCAGCGCGCCGCCCCCGAAGTCGTACCAGCCCCGCCAGTTGAAGGCATGGTAAACGTCCTTCTTGTAGGGGCGCTTGGGTGCCGGGCCCAGCCAGATGTCCCAGTCGAGATTCCCAGGCACCTCGTCCTCGCCGGCGGGGCGTTCCAGACCCTGAGGCCAAATGGGACGGTTGGAGAAGCAGTGGATCTCCGTGACGTCGCCCAGCATGCCGGAGTTCACGAATTCATAAATGCGCCGGTTGCCGTTGTTGCTGTGGCCCTGGTTGCCCATCTGGGTGGCCAGTTTCAGCTTCTGCACGCCTTGGTGGAGCTGGCGGGCCTCCCACACGGTGTGGGTGAGGGGCTTCTGAGTGTAGCAGTGCTTCCCGCCCTGCATGGCGAGGACGGTGGGCATGAAGTGGTGATGGTCCGGAGTGGCGATCATCACCGCGTCGAAGTTCTTCATCTCCTTGTCGAAGAGCTGGCGGTAATCCTGATAGCCCTTGGCGTCCGCCCAGTGCTTGGTGGCGCCGCCCCAGGCGTTTTTATCCACATCGCAGAAGGCGGTGACGATGTCGCCGGCACCCACGATCTGGTTGATGTGGGAGCCGCCTTTGCCGCCGCTGGCGATCAGGCCGATTTTCAGTTTCTCGCCCTTGTTCTGGGCGTGGAGAATGCTGGGAAACCCGAGAGCGCCTGCGGCAAGGCCGGCACCGGTTTTCTTAAGAAAGGATCGACGGTTGGTCATAAGTGGAATCAGTTGAGGGATAGTCCGGATACGGTGCCGCCGGACAACGGATAACCAGCGCGCCCGGACCGGGCTGCGGTCTGAGTAAGTGCGCGGAACCCTTCCTTTTTCAGCATTTTTCCGGGGCTCGTCCACTGGAATCTCCGCCGGTGATCCGGAAAAAGCCCCGCCCCCGGGCATGTGCGTTTTTTCATGAAGCGGACCAGGATTCCAGCTGGAATTGAATGTGGAAAACAGAGGCACCGCAAAGCCCGGGCCATGCATTTCCCCAACAGGCTGCGGGGGATGGGACAAAGACCCCCAAGGGGGTTCCGAAGCCGGCTTTATCCGTCCTTCGGGGACAGCGCCTTGCTCCTCAGTCCGGGATCCTGAACGGTGCGGGCCCAAGATTCGGCGGCCCCGGGATCCACCAGGCTGAGCGCCTGGCAATAGGAGGCGGTGATGTGGTCATAATGGCGGGCTTTTGGATGATCCAGCAGCCAGCGTCCGATGTCATCCGGGTTCAGCCGCAGCGACTGGTCCACGGCCATGTCCACGCTGGTCTCCAGTTTTTCCCGCTCCAGATTTTCCGGAAGGCGGGTGATGAAGTCCATGGCGGCGGAGGCATTTTCCGCCACCAGCTGCGCGCTTACGGATCCCAGCGCGATGCCTGTGCACCAAGGCTGCCGGACATGGGACAGGGCGAATTCCTGGGCGCGGTCCGGACCTCCCCGCCAGGCGGCTTCCAGCATGGCTGAGAAGGCGGCCTGCTGCGGATCCGCGCCGGCGCCGGCGTCCTGCAGTTTCCTCATCAGCGGCTCGGCCTGCTCCAGACCTCCCCGGCCAATGCTGACCTCCGCAATGGCTTTGGCGGCCTGGGGCCGCAGGGCCTCGGGAACGGACTGCACCATGAAGGGGATGCTTTGTTCGGGATGAACGCGGGCCACCGTGCGGAACAAGGCCTCGATCATGACGGCGGATTCCCGCACATCATTCCGCTCCAGCAGCATTTGAGCCTCCGGCAGCCCGCGCGTCTTGATGGCGGCGGCCACCAGCTGGCCGGGGGAGTCGATATCGCGGTGATCCCCCGTGGCCTGCCATTCGTCCAGAGCCTCGGAGGTGCTCAGTTCCCCGTATTTTCCCCAGAAGGCGATCCACTCGGGGACAAACCAGCGTCCGCGTTTGTCATTCTCCAGAAAAATCGCGCGCACGGATTTGGCGTCGCTCAGCCGCATGCCCGCCAGCAGCCTGTTCCAGTTGGCGGTTCGCAGCTCCACGTCGGGCTCCTCCAGCGCGGCGCTCATTCGGCCGGCCAGATCCGTGGTTGCCGCGTCCGGGTTGTCATTCTGCGCGGAGGGGGAGGAAGAGGGAGGCGAAGTTTTTGTTTCCCCGTCCGGAGCGCTGCCGGAGAAGGGGGGCGACGACGGCTGGACGGCCGGCTCAGTCACCTTGGGAGCCGGCGGAGGAAGGGAGGGTTGCAGCGGAGCCGGTACCGGGGGAGCGGGTTGAGGAAGTGTGGCTCTCCAAAGCCCGACAGTCGCCGCCAGAATCAGCAGGCACCAAAGCAGACGGGAGGTGATTGAAGAGGGGGGCTTCATATTTAATTGAAACCAAATTCTCGGCCGGAACCAAATTCCAAACAACGGCGCAAGTCCGGATCTGAAAAATAAATCATTGGGGCGCGGCCGGGGCGGAGGAACCCGCTTCCCTGCCGGCCACCGTTTGCTATAATCATTTCCGGAAGGGCTCTCCCAGTTGGGTGCGTTTTACAGCCCGTGAATCCTCTCTCCGGTGGAAACCCTTATGTTCGCTGGTGCTGTTTGAAACTATATCAAGATTATCAATGGAGGATTCAGCAATCAGCGTCTTTTGAGATCGTGTCCACTCCTCGGGATTTCGGATTTTGCTTCCACAAGATTCTGAATGACTTGAGCGCGCACGACCTCCACTGGCAAGCGTTTGACCGGCATGCTCGAAAGCTTTTTGTTGGCTGCCGTAAGACTTATGGAAGGCCGCTGCACTTTCACAGGGGCCATGATCCTCAGGAAAACGAGGTCTGTCAGCGGAATCAGATTGTCTTGCTTGATTTTTGAACAGTAAATCTTAAAGAATAATGGATTGCCAGTATTTAGGCTGCCACAAATCCCAAATCACGAGTGACACGCACCATAGGGGCCGGAAGAGCTTCCCCTTTGGCAAGTCGATGGATAACTTCGTCCTGGATAATGCCGCACAGTTCAGAGTAGGCCTCTAGTTCCGTATCGGCATGACAGACCCCCCCAAAATACAAGTCCGGACAATATCCTATATAGCACTGGTCCTCCTCGGACCAGCGGACAAACCGATAAAACTGATCCCCTGGCTTCATAGGCAAAATTTAGCTCATTCCGCGTCCTTGGCAACGACAATGGCGATTGCTTCCGCAATCTGCCGTTCCTGATACCGCTTGGCGTCATCACCCTCCGCACCAGCAATTGTAACGACTCCCGCGAACGAAGGGTGTTTGAATTGCCGATGAGAGCCTTTTTGGCGGCTCAAATCAAAACCGGCAGATCGCAAATCTGCCATCAGCTGGCGAATTTTACGGGGCATGGCATTGAAATCACATGAGAGTGAAAATGAACTCCAGCACTTGTTCAACACCAGAGCACAAAAATTTCACACCGCATTGTGGCTTCAGAAGCTGCAACGCTGCCGCATTTGGCCAGCCCCTCCTCGGGAAAGGGCTGGCCATCGTGTTCAAGGAAGATTCGAAAATCAGATGATTTCGATAGTATCCCAATGCATTGAGAATTCGCGCATTGCAGCCTCGGCCTCTCTTATGTAATTTTTATAATTAGAAGAAGCTCTAAATACCTTCCCTTGAAAGGCATCTAAGATTATAACATTTTCAGCTGAAACCGATTTTTTGTCCACCAATTCAATCATTGCATCTTGCAACAAAGCAGCCAAAACAGCCCCTGAAAAATCAGATAATGGATGATTTTTATTGATATAATATTTAACCCCTCCATACTTTTGCCGCCTCCCAGAAGTCACGATTTCACTGTCAAAACGATTACTTAATTGCACATCGCCATACCGCAAAGGATTCAGTGGATGAGCAGGTTTTCTAAAATCCGCAGCCAGTTCAAAAAGGCCTTGTCGTTCAGCGCATTCCATGAGCCTTTGTAACGCTTTGAAATTATTTGATATCAGATCCTCAGGATTATTCCCCCATCCGGGATGGGTAGATATCCTAGTCTTTTCAAGATCAAAAATTAAATTCCGATCACTGGCAGCCATGACTTTGGACATTGCAGATTGAGCCAAAGCATAATATTTAGTTGGGTGAGCCGTGCCGCACTTTTGCTGTCGCACTATAGTTGCACGACGCTGAGGCCGGGCATCAATATATTCCGCCAATTTGTTGGCGGATAATTTTTTATAATTATCGGTCATTTTAGTATTTGTCGGGGCGGATTTTTCCGCTTTTTGGTTTGAATGATCCCCAACTCATGCTAAACCGCCGGTTCCTGGGCCGACGACCAGCTCTGAACTGGAAATCACCTGATGCCCGTATCCCGTTGACGCGGGATACGGGCAAAATTTTGGCTATTGGCAAACCTCGCACTCCACTCCGTTCCGCCGGGCTTCGATGGAGCAGGCGATCTCTTCGGGGCTGAAGAGGGGGACGGTGGTCTCCACTGGAGAACGCGGGGCGGGATTCAGAATGACAGGCGCGGCGGCGATCGAGGCCGCGGGGATGGGATCGTCAGCGGAGATGCGGACGTTCTTTTTGACGCTGATGGTGGATTTCTCCGCGTTGCTGGCGCTGAAGGTGCGCAGGTAGTAAGTGGTCTTGAGGCCGGCCCGCCAGGCGGCACGGTACATGTGGCTGAGGGTCTTAAGGTCCGGGGACGCCAGGAAAAGATTGAGGCTCTGGGACTGGTCGATCCACTTCTGGCGGCAGGCGGCGGCATCAATAAGCCATTGAAAGCCGATGGCGAAGGCGGTGCGGTATTTCTCCTTCAGGTCGTCCGGGATCTCATCGATCTCGCCGAGTTCACCGTCGTAGTATTTGAGCTTGTCGAGCATCTCCTGGGACCACAGGCCGCGGGCCTTCAGGTCGCGGACGAGGTATTCGTTGAGCATGATGAACTCGCCGCTGAGGTTGCTCTTCACATACAGGTTTTTGAACTGCGGCTCGATGCACGGCGTGGAGCCCATGATGTTCGAGATCGTGGCCGTGGGGGCGATGGCGAGGACATTGCTGTTCCGCATGCCCTGTTTGGCGATTTTGGCGCGCAGCGGCACCCAGTCCATGCGGCTGGTGCGGGGCACCTCAATGGCCAGGCCGCGCTCCTGCTCCAGAAGCTCCAGGGTGTCCTGTGGCAGCAGGCCGCGGGACCACTTGGAGCCCTCATAACTGGAATAGGTCCCGCGCTCGGCGGCCAGATCGCTGGAGGCCTCATAGGCGTAATAGGCCACCGCCTCCATGATTTCATCGTTGAAGGCCACGGCCTCCGCGCAGGCGAAGGGCAGGTTTTTCCGGTAGAGGCAGTTGGCCAGCCCCATAACGCCCAGTCCGATGGGCCGGTGGCGGCGGTTGGCCCGCGCGGCGGCCTCGGTGGGGTAGAAGTTGATATCTATGACGTTGTCCAGAGCCCGTACGGCGGTGCGGATGGTGGTGCGCAGCTTGTCGTGGTCAATCCGGCCTTGGGCGTCGAGATGGTTTTCCAGAATGATGGAGCCTAGATTGCATACCGCGGTTTCGGCCTCGGAGGTGTTTAGGGTAATTTCAGTGCACAAATTGCTGGAGTGAATCACGCCACAATGATCCTGCGGTGAGCGGACGTTGCAGGGATCCTTGAAGGTGATCCAGGGATGGCCGGTTTCGAAGAGCATGCGCAGCATCTCCAGCCAGAGGTCGAGGGCGCGCACGGTTTCCGCATAAACCTCGCCGCGGGCGGCTTTCTCCTCGTATTCGTGGTACTTCTCCTCGAAGGCGCGGCCATAGAGGTCGTGGAGTTCAGGGCACTCGTTGGAACGGAAAAGGGTCCAGTTCCCACGGGCCTCCATGCGCTTCATGAAGAGGTCGGGAATCCAGTTGGCGGTGTTCATGTCATGCGTGCGCCGGCGCTCGTCGCCGGTGTTGCGCCGCAGCTCCAGGAACTCGCGGATGTCGTTGTGCCAGGTCTCCAGATAGGCGCAGCCGGAGCCCCGGCGCTTGCCGCCCTGGTTGACGGCGATGAGCTGGTCGTTGTGGAGCTTAAGGAAAGGGATGACCCCTTGGCTTTCGCCGTTGGTGCCCTGGATGTAGCTGCCGGTGCCGCGCACGGCCGTCCAGGAGCCGCCGAGACCGCCCGCCCACTTGGAGAGGAAGGCGTTTTCCGCGATGCCGCGGATCATGATGGACTCGATGGAGTCGTCCACCTTGTAAAGGTAGCAGGAGGACAGCTGGCTGTGGTGGGTGCCGCTGTTGAAAAGCGTGGGCGTGCTGGAGCAGAAGCGCCGGCCCTTGTAGAGCTGGTAGAGGGCGATGGCGTGCTCGGCGCGACGGGGGGATTCATCCCCCGTGAAAAGGCCCATGGCCACCCGCATCCAGAAGAACTGCGGGGTCTCCAGCCGACGGTGCTTTTTGCTGGTTTTATCGATGATCAGGTAGCGGTCATAGAGTGTCTGAATGCCCAGGAAATCGAAGTCCATGTCCGCCGAGGGATCGAGAGCGGCCGCGAGGCGGTCCAGATCATATTCCAGCAGCTTCGGACTGATGCGGCTGATCTCCACTCCCCGCTGGAGATAGCCGCGGAAGGCGCGGCGGTGGCTTTCGGCCAGTCCCTCCATGCCGTCGTTCAGGATGCTCCAGCCCAGCACCTCCTCATAAATGTAGCTGAGTATGATACGCCCGGCGAATTTCGCGAAGTCGGCATCGCGCTCAATGAGCACCTTGGCGTTGAGAATGACCGTGCGCTTCAGGTCCTCCAAGGTCATCTCCGGGAACAGGGAGCGGCGCAGCTCGCTTTCGATCTGGTCGGCGTTCAGGCAGAGATCGAGCCCGATGCGGGCGAATTCGATGCGGCGGCGCAGTTCCAAGCCGTCCCAGAGGAAGGCGGAGCCGTCCTCGTTTTTGACAAGGATCATGTGCTCCTGGCGGTCGATGGCCTCTTGGCGGGCGTCCTCGGCGGACAGCTTGCGGACCTCGCTGCGGTGGGCGCGGTAGAGGATGTAGGAGGCGGCGACTTTGTAGTGTCCGGCCTTCATCAGCTCCTCCTGCACAAGGTCCTGCAGCTCCTCGATGTGGATCATCTGCCGGCCCTCGTCGCGGAGGCGGACGGACAGGCCGCGGGCGATGACGACCGCCGGCTCGGCCTCCATTTTCTCACTCAGGAAAGCCTTCCGCAGGGCGATCTCCACCTTGTTCTGGTTCCAGTTCACCACATGACCGTTGCGGCGGATCACCCGGCAGGAGGGCACCGTGGCGGAGGGCGCGGAGCCGTCGATCTCCCCGTCGCGGTGCTCAGTGTTCATCTGGTGGCGGGTGATGATGGATCGGGCGAGGTCATAGGCGTTGTGGCGCACCAAGGCTCGCTCGATCAGGCGTGCCATCTCCCCGGCGGTCACCGCGCTCCCATGCCCCGCGGCAGTGCCGCCCGCCTGGATGGAGGCGGAAAGATCGCCGGCCACCTGAGTGGCGATGCCGCTGACGAGACGGCGGTTCTTTTCCGTGAAGATCTCCTGCTCCTGGCGGGACAGCATGAGGTCTGTCAGGGCATCGCCGATCATGCCCGCGATGTCGCCCGTGGTGTAGATGCGGGACTCGCCGGGGCGGGTGGTGACGGGGATGGCCGCCTCCGGCGCATCCTCCGGCGGAGCCCAGTCGAACCGGGGTTTGGTGTCCGCTCCGGAGCGGGCGAACTGTTTGAGCTGGAGGTCTTCGTCGATATGGGAGCGGGCGATCATGGCGGCAGGACGGCGGTCAGAGGTTCAGGAGCGGCGGGTTTTCAGTACGAACGGGTGCGGAAAAAAGGATCAGGGGCGGCAAAAGGCGCAGGCAGAGGAAGGGGGACCGGTTGTTTCGGTTCCTTCAGTCCGGAATCTGTCCTGTTCTTTAGGTTCTCCTCCCGGCCCCTTGGCTGTTTTTTGAAAAACCGGCTTTCATGGAAAGCCGGCCAAGTGCCGGAAAAACTCACGGGCCGGCTCCCGTTCCATGTGCTGCGGGACTAGTATTCGTCCTCCGAGACAGTGGCGAGGACGGCTGACTTCTGATAGTCCGTGACGCGGCCCTCGAAAAAGTTCTGCTCCTTCTTGATGTCCATCATCTCCGCCAGCCAGGGCAGCGGGTTGTTGATGGCGGGATTCAACGGCTCCAGGCCCACCCCGGCCAGGCGGCGGTCGGCGATATAGTCAATGTAGGTGGTGAACTCCGAGAGTGTCAGTCCGACGCTGTTTACCGGCAGGCAGTCGCGGATGAAATCCTTCTCAAGGGTGACAGCTTCGTGCATCAGAGCGCGCAATTCCTCCCGGAAATCCGGCGTCCAGATTTCCCTGTTCTCGCTGATAAGGTCCATGAGCAGATTGCGGAAGACCTCGATGTGGTTGGACTCGTCGCGCAGGGTGTAGCGGAACATCTGGCCGATCCCTGGGAATTTGTTCTGCCGGTAGAGGCTGAGGATCATGCCGAACAGCCCGTAAAACTGGGTGCCCTCCATGCACTGGCCGAAAAGGAAGATATTCCGCGCCAGAAGCTTTTTGTTCTCCGGCTGCGTCAGGTCCAGATCCCGGCGGAGCAGGCGGGAGGTGCGGGTGACAAATTCGTTTTTCCGCAGGATGGACGGAATCTGCTCGAACATGGCCTCGCACTCATGGGGGTTGATGCCCAGGCTGGAGATCATGTAGAGCAGGCTGTCCGCATGAATGTTCTCCTCGTGGGCGTGGCGGCCCAGGACCAGCTTCAGCTCCGGAGCGGTGACCAGTTCCCGGACCACGTGCTGGATATTGTCGCCGACGATGCCCTCGGCGGCGGAAAAATAGCCGATGCCCATGCGGATGATCCAGCGCTCGTTCTCCGTGATCTGGCCGGAGCGCCACTGCTCCAGGTCCTTCTGCATGCTGATGTCCTCCGGCTCCCAGTGGTTGGCCTTCATCGTCCGGTAAAGATCGTAGGCCCACTGGTATTTGAGCGGCAGGAGGTTGAACGCCATGCTGTCACGGCCATTGATAACCCTCTTGGCCTCAAACGCGGCCTCCGCCTTGGCGCGGTCGAGGACGAAGGTCTTGTTGCCGATGACGAACGGGATTTCCATGATTTGCTTATTATAAGAATTTGAAAAAGAACGGAGCAAAAAAGCCCGCTTGAACGGATGCCTCCGGGGTGGTTACAGGGGGGTGCCCCCGCCGTTCCGGGCCTCCGTTTTCCGTTTTTGGAAACCCTTCAGGCCGATTATGGAAATGAAGAAGAAAGGGCTGCATTTTAAGGAAAACCACTACAGGATGGACTGGCGGGAGAGTTGATACACAACATTGTGTGGTCATCCAAGGGAAATTTGAAAATTTCGTCCCATGCAGCCGGTGCAAATAGCGTGCCTGAGGGACCTCCAAGCGTTTAACTTTAGTTAAAAAATTTGGTTGCTTCCGGGCTGATACCGCTCCGTTCCTTTGGTATCAAGGCTTGCCGCGTTTTTTTAAAATACGTAGCATAGACGCTTGACAAACCGGGCTGTCGGACAGCCGGAGGAGGAAGGGGTTCAAACGCCCGGTGGGTGGGTTTTTAATTCCTGCTTCACGGAATTCATCCGCATGGCGGCTGAAACATGATCCTCCTCCCCATTCCGGATCAGTTTTTGGAAAAGCCTTGGACCTGGCCGGGAATTCAAAGTGGAAACATGGATTTTGAAAGGTTTGGATCACTGCCGTGATTGCGTAAACAGACGGATGGCACAGTGGCGGTTTCGTAATTTGAACCTGCCGGCCCGGTTTGCAGGATGGTGCCGTGAATTTCAGTCCCATGCCATCCCTTCTTTCCTCCACCCATCCTGTTTTGTTTCCCTTGGATTCCCCCCGCCTGCGCCGGCGGTCCTTTCTGAGCGGTTCGGCCTCCATGCTGGTGGCTTTGAGGCTTATGAGGTGGAGTGCCGCGCGGTGGTCCGGGCTTTTCAGGAACTGAAAGTGAGCCATCCCGTGGTCATCACCGGCGACATCCATACCCACTGGGCCAACGATCTGCTCACCGATTTTGACAACCCGGATTCCCGCACCGTGGCCAGCGAGCTGGTCTGTTCCTCCATCAGCTCCAAGGGCGACGGCGAGGGCAAACCCAAATTTCAGGACTCCATGCTCCGGGAAAATCCCTTTGTGAAATACTTCAGCGACCGCCGCGGCTATGTCAGCTGCACCATCGGTCCCAAAATCTGGCGCACGGATTTCCGCACGGTGGATTATGTCAGCCGCTCCGCAGCCCCGCTGGTCACGCCGGCTTCCTATATCCTGGAAAGCGGGCGCGCCGGGCTTCAGACCGTGTGATGGCCAAATTCGCCATCCAGCCTCCTGCCCGGTCCGGCCCAGCCCGGGTTATTTCCGCCTCACGCTGTAGCCGGTCAGATCCGGCTGAAACAGCGCAGCGGGAATCTCCGGGTTTTCCTGAGTGGAGGTGAAGACGGTGTCGATCCATGAGCCGTCCCGCAGATACACCTGCATGGATCCCAGAGTATGCCGTCCGCGGTGCAGATACATGCCCATTTTCACCACTCCCGAGGATCCCGTGCCCGCCGCCGGCTTCAGTTCCACGCGGTCCCAGTCGCCGTCGGGAGTCACTTGAACAATATCGAATTTCCGCTGAAACGCCTCCAGACTGGAGGGAAATCCCACGCGCAGGAAGGTCAGGGCCTGGCTGGCCTGATCCTTCTCCAAAGCCTTCGCGGAAAAGATTTCAGCGGCCTTTTTGGTGTTGTTCAGGACAGTGAACTCCCCCTGCGGGCTGAGCACCGCGGTCAGCTTCGGCGGATCGCCCACCTGCCAGCGGAAGGCTCCGCCAACCTTGATCCAGACGCGGCCGGTGCTTTCCAAGGGCTTGCGCACCGTCTTCAGGTTCCGCTGCTGTTTGAAGTCCGCGATCAGTGTTCGGATGGTGGTCGATTTAGCGATCCACGCCTTCACTGGAGCCAGATCATCCGGGGTAGCTGCCTCCGCCGCCTTTTGGGGAGCCGCCATCGCCGGCCACGCGGCCAAACCGGCAAGCAGGACACCGGAAAAAAGCATCAAGGCCGGTTTAAGCCCGGAGAGTGGCCGGAAGGAAGGTTTCAGGAGCGGGTTCATAAGGAGGGAAGCAGGTTGAAGAGGGGAGCAAATCAATTCCGTCCGTGCGGGCCATCCGGAAAAACGGCTTTTTTGCCGTGCCGGGGCATGCGCAGGGTGCGGGAGAAGCGGCGCGTCCACTGCCGGACCCGCGCCATGGCCAGCGCCGGGGACGGGAATGGCCCGTTCACTTTTCCATGGGCGGTGAGCAGCCGCCACAGCCGGGCGGCGGTGACTTCCTGAGCAAACCGCTCCCGCGCCAGAGCCAGCCCCGCCAGCCCCATCCTCCGCGCCAAGGCGGGATCGTCCAGCAGCCGGGTCAGCGCTGCGGCGGTGGCTGCGGGATCACACTCCGCGGTGAGCAGTCCGGTTTCATGGTCCATCACCATCTCCGGAACGCCCGCCAGACGGGTGGAGACGCAGGGCAGCGCCGCCGCCATGGCCTCCATGAGCACCGTGGGCAGGACATCGCGGCCACCGTCGGCCTCGGTCACGCAGGGCAGCGCGAAAACCGACGCCTTTCCCAGCATGACGGTGATCTCCTCCTGGGAGCGCGGTCCCTCCAGATACACGCGGTCCGTCAGTCCGGCGGCAGCAATCTGAGCCTCCAGCTCCTCTCTCAGCGGCCCCCCGCCGGCGATGCGGCACTCAAACGCGGTTCCCTGATCCCGCAGCATGGCGCAGGCGCGGATGAGATCGCCGAATCCCTTTTTCTCAATCAGCCGGCCCACACTGACGATCAGCGGAGGTCCTGCCTTCCCCACTCCGGCGGTGGCGCTGACGATGGGCTCCAGATCCAGCCCATTGTAAACCCGGTGGATCCGCCGGGCGGACTCCGGGTAATGTTCCCGCAGCCAGTCCGCTGTATAGTCGCTGACCGCCACCACGCAGGAGGCGTCGGCCACCAGGCGCGGCAGTTTCAAATCCGTGGCGTTGTCCGGGCAGAACAGATCGTTGGCATGACCCGTGAAGCTGTAGCTGCAGCCGTAAAACTGCCGGATCCACCACGCCGTGCGCGCTCCCAGCCCGGCGAAGTGGGTATGCACATGCCGCACGCCGGAGGCCTGAAGCTGCCTGCCGATCCAAGCGGCCTCGTAAACGCGGGTTTTGTCAGGCCTGCCGCTCCACTGGCGCAGGGTGAGCACCGCGGACTCCGGCAGTTCCTGGCGCTTCTTCATCGCCTCCACCTCCGCGGTCAGCGCCGCGGACGGCGGTAGATGGATCACCTGATCCCGCAGGGAGGCGGGAAAGTGCCTCACGGTTTCGTCATCGGTTCCGCGGATGGAGAACAGCATCAGCCGCGCGCCCTGCCGCTGCAGCTCCATGATCTCCCGTGCGCAGAAGGTCTGGGTGAAGGAGGGAAACCGTTCGAAAACGTAGGCAAAGTGGGGGCGGCTCACCGGCGGAGGGGCGGAAAACAGGGCGCACCGGAGCCGGGAGGGGCAGCCGCCGCGTTCACTCCTGAACGGCCTTGCTGCTCCGGGGCCCGATACGGTAGGGCGTGGAGCAATACATGCACCGGAACCGGCCCCGCAAGAGAAGATGGACAATGGCGGAGGCCCGGTAAGTCAGCAGCGGCACATCATTGGCCAGCTGGTGCTTGCGGTGGGAGTTCTGGAGAAAGGGGGTGCTGTGGCAGAGCGAGCACTTGGCGGTGGAGCTGATCAGAATGCCCGCCACCAGACCGACCACCAGCGACACCATGGAGATGAGCGCCCACTGCTTGATCTCCGGGGTGGGGTCCAGGAGGAGCATCACCGTCAAACACAGGGTGGCCGGCAGGGCGGCCCAGGTGACCAGCGACAACAATACAATCAGCAGCAGGCGGGCCTGGGTCTTCCAGACCCGGGGAGGCTGGGTGCGTTCCCAGTCGGCCACATGGGAGCCGCGGCCGGTGGATTGATAACGGTGTCGGGGCATGAAAAGGAGAGAATGAGGCAGGCTCTGAACAGGAAATGTCAGGGTTACCATTTTCACGGGTTTCCCCGCAAGGGGTTCGTGAAGAATCCGTCACCGGACCCGCGTAGGCAAGCGTCCGGCCATAGCCTTTGTGTTATGAACAGCATTCCTTAACATTAGGAAATCGGAAATCTTAAGTGTGGACAGAAAGCCAGCTGGGAATTGGGACGACCGGCTCCGGAATGGGATAAAACCCTTTGCCCCGTTTTTCTGCGGCCAGTCAGCGGAGACGGAATCATTCCATCGGAATAATGATCATTTTAACAGTGCAAACCGGCGAACGGACAGATCCCCGCGCTATTGACGCGGGGGCGGGGGCGGGTAGCATCGCCGCCCATGGTTTCGGACTTTCTCACGGTGGCGGATTCGGTGCGCCCGCAAAGGATTCACCTGATCGGCGTTGCCGGATCCGGCATGAGCGGCATCGCATCCCTGCTGCTTGATTTGGGCTATGAGGTCAGCGGCTCCGACCGCAGCACCACGGCGGAGACCGAACGGCTGCAGGCCGCCGGACTGGAGTTTTACTGTCCGCACACAGCGGAGAGCGTGGCCGGCGCGGGCGCGATCGTCTATTCCTCTGCCATCAAACCGGGGCGGAATCTGGCCTATGACGCCGCCGCCGCCGCCGGGCTGCCGCTGTTCCGACGGGCGGAGGCCCTGGCGTCCATCATGGCTCGGAAACAGGGCATCGTGATCGCCGGCATGCACGGGAAAACCACCACCTCGTCCATGACCGCGCACGTGCTGCGGCAGGCGGGGCTGAATCCCGGCCATTATGTCGGCGCGGAGACCCCGCTGCTGGGTGTCAACGCCCTCTGGGACAAGGATGGGGAGTTTTTTGTGGCCGAGGGGGACGAGAGCGACGGCACCCTGGTGCTTTACCATCCCCGGCACACCATCCTGCTGAATGTGGAGGAGGAGCACCTCGACCACTACAAGGACATCCACGAGATCAACGCCGTCTATTCCACCCTCATCGACCAGACCAGTGGAGCCTTTTACTACTGCGCATCGGATCCCGGCGCGCGCGGCATTTGCCAGGGGCGGGAGCGGGCGGTGGGCTACGGATGGGACAAAGAGGATGACTATTCGGCCCAGGATTTGGAGTTCACCGGCCAGAGCACGGCCTTCACGGTGACGAGGCGCGGCGAGCCGCTGGGCCGCATCATCCTGAACATCCCCGGCCGCCATAATGTGCTGAACGCTTTGGCGGTCACCGCCCTGGCGTTGGATCTCGGCGTGCCATTCGAGCGCATCGTGTGGGCGCTGAGCACCTTCCGCGGAGCCCGGCGGCGGTTCGAGGTGAAGCTGCGTTCGGCCCTTTGCACCGTGGTGGACGACTACGGACATCATCCCACGGAGATCGCGGCCACCCTGCAGACCGCCCGCCAGTTCGCCCGGCAGGGCCGGGTCATCTGCGTCTTCCAGCCCCACCGCTTCACCCGCACCCAGCTGCTGCGGAAGGAATTCGGACGCGCCTTCTCCGAGGCGGACGCGGTGTTCATCCTTGATATCTATCCGGCCAGTGAGCTGCCTATCCCCGGCATCACGGGGGAGACCATTGTGGAGGAGATTCAGGCCCACGAGAAGGGGCGGATCAAGGTCGTCTCCACCCCCAACCGGGAAACCGCGCATCTGGCGGTGGGGAATTTCCTCCGGCCCGGCGATCTGGTGATCACCCTGGGAGCCGGCAATGTCCACGAGACCGGCACCCGGCTGGCCGCCGATCTCCGGACGGCGGAGGGCCTGCTTCAGGCCCAGGGCGAGGAGGGGGCGGTGGTCCGCCTTTACGAGCCCATGAGCCGGCACACCACCATCCGCATCGGAGGTCCGGCGCAGTTCTGGCTGGAGCCATCCACCGTCGCCGGATTTTCCCGTCTCGTGCAGCACTGCCGTGAGCAGGGCATTCCCTGCAAGGTCATCGGCCGGGGATCGAATCTGCTTATCCGCGATGGCGGACTGAAGGGCGCGGTTATCCATCCCGAGGGCGGTGAGTTCGATGAGATCACCGTCCATGATGACGGCACCATCACCGCCGGAGTGGGCGTGAAATTCAAACGTCTCGCCGCCGCCGCCCGCAACGCCGGCCTCGGGGGATTCGAATGGATGGAGGGCATTCCCGGCAGTGTCGGGGGCGGCCTGCGCATGAACGCCGGAGCCATGGGCCAGGAAACCTTTGATCAGGTCGTCAGCGTGACCGTGCTCGACTCCGCCGGCAATCTCCGGGAGCGCACGCGGGACGAAATGGACGTGCGCTACCGCAGCGTGCCTGAACTGGTCGGGCACATGGCCGTGCGCGCCGTCTTCCGCGGGCAGCCCGCAGCCATCGAAACCATTGACGGGCATATGAAGGCCAGCGTTAACAAACGCCGGGGCAGCCAGCCCGTGGCCGCCAGCGCCGGCTGCATCTTCAAAAACCCCGC
This sequence comes from Verrucomicrobiales bacterium, assembly GCA_028293125.1. Classification (GTDB taxonomy): domain Bacteria; phylum Verrucomicrobiota; class Verrucomicrobiia; order Verrucomicrobiales; family V1-33; genus CAIZWU01. The sequence goes on from JAQGPJ010000012.1 coordinate 41,928, forward strand.
CGCCTGTCCCGCCGGAAAACTGGTGCAGGAGCTCGGTCTGAAAAACCTGTCCGTCGGCCAGGCCCGGGTTTCTGAAGTCCACGGCAATTTTATCGTCAATGAGGGGGGAGCCACCGCCCGCGATGTGCTGGACCTCATCGCCCTCATCCGCCGGAAGGCGAAGGAGGACCGCAGCATCGATATGGAAACTGAGGTCCAGATCATCGGCGAGGACTCACCCTATTGACCCTGCCGAACGGAGGAGCCGCAGGCAGGGCACGGCCCGCCCTTGGGCTGAATTCACGCCCACTTTGAGAACAAATCCCCCTCCTGCCAGTCCGTGATGCTGTCGGCGGCCTGATGCAGGGCTGAGGAGATGGCGAGATCCGAAAGCTTGGGATCGTCGGAGCGCTGATTGAAAAGAACCGCCCAGCTCAGGCCGTCGCTGCGGCGCATCAGCAAAGTGAAGGTGCCCGGCAGGCTGCCGTTGTGGGTGTATTCGGTACGGCCTTTGGGGCCGTTGAGCCGCACGTCCCAGCCGCAGGAGTAAAACCGGTCTGCCGGCGGTCCGTCAGGTTTGGGGCCGGCCGGAAGCGGAGGCGGAGCATACATTTCCCGGATGGTTTCCGGCTTCAGCAGCGGGCTGTGAGCCGGATCGTCCAAGGCCGCTGAAAACCGCAGCAGGTCCACAACGGAGGAGAGCCAGCCGCCATGCGCGTCCATGGCCTCGGCGTAAAATCCACCGTAGGGCACCGGCACCCGCTTCCTTATCTGCGGAAACACGCAGTCACACTCCGCATGGTCCGGCATGTAATACTTCACCTCGCCCGGGGCCTGCTGGTTTTCGAGGGTGGCGCAGAGGCGCATGCCGCGCGCGCCTACGGAATTCAGAATTTTCTCCTTCAGACAAGCTGCGTAGGGCTGGCCTGAAATCTTTTCCAGAATGCGGCCCAGCACGCAGTAGCCGAAATTGGAGTAGGCGTAACGCTCACCGGGATTGAAATCCAGCTGCTGTCCAAGCATATAGCGTATGATGGCCTCCTGTGCCGCCGGCGGCGGAGTCCCGGTCTTCTCCGCCGTCGTGTCCGGGCGGAACATGGGGTCGCCGCTTTTGTCCCGGTCCCAGCCGCCGGTGTGCTGGAGCAGCTGCCGGATGGTGATGTCCTTCAGCCGGACGTCCGGCTCCTTTCCGGGCTCCAGCACCGGCTTCAGGTCCAGCATGGGAAAGGGTTTGTCGTCAAGGCTCAGCTTCCCCTCCTCCACCATCTTCATGACCGCCACCGCCGTGATGGGCTTGGAGATGCTGGCCAGGCGGAACAGGGAATCGGGCTTCACAGGCAACTTTTTCTCCCGGTCCGCCCAGCCATACCCCTTGGCGAACACCAGCCGCCGGTCCTTGATCACCGCCAGCGCCCCTCCCGGCATATTCCGGGGCTTCATATACTCCTCCATGGCCTTGTTCAGGGCCGCCGCCCAGGGGCCGTCACCGGTTAAAGCCGCATCCAGCGGCGCAGGCTCCGGCGCTGCGGGCTGGTCATCGGCCCGGGATTTCAGCAGCAGGGCCGGAGCGGCGGCACCGCACAGGGCGAGAAAACGGCGGCGGGAAGGCGGAATTTGCCAGGAACTCATGAAGGTGGGAAGGGAAGGGATGGCGAAACGGCAGAGCCGGGGCTGTGCACCGTCATCCGGGGATGGCACAAATACGGCCATGGTCCCGGACTTTCTCCACTGGTCGCCGTCTCTTTGATTCCTCTTGGTCTGACCAGTTTGGGGCACTTCCAATTTTTATTATTTCCGCCCGGGACAAAAAGAAAATTCTGCGGAGGACGACGGCAATTTCGGGATACGCCCCAACGAACCCTCGGCGCGGCAGCGGCAGCATCCAGCAAGACGCCAAGCATCCAAACTGCTTAATTGTTAATGATCCACTGGGCTGGTATCGGGCAGCTTAGTGGAATATCTGCTTCCATTAAAAATCTGACGCATTGCAGGGGGAGACAGAACCTATTCCGGCATCCCCTTTTCATGCCAAAGTGTTGACGTGACACACGCGGAGGGCTTTGATGTTGCAGGCTGAGGGAACAGCCCTATGATCGGCCCGGCAGGATTCCTGCTTCCCGCAACTCTCCCTTCCAACCACTCACCTGTTCCGCCACGCCATGCTCGCCCGCCTTCTTTCCCGTGCTGTGCTCCCGCTGGGGATCACTCTGGCTTTTCTGACCGCCGGCTGCTCCAAAAAGGAGAATACGAATGAGATCGTGATCGGCGAGGTGGCTTCGCTCACCGGGGGCACCGCCGCCTGGGGCAAGGCCCAGAATGACGGAGTGAAAATGGCGGTGGAGGAAATCAACGCCGCGGGCGGCCTGCTCGGGAAAAAAGTGAAGCTGCTGACCGAGGATGACCAGTCCAAAAACGGCGAGGCCGGAACGGTGACCAAAAAACTGGTGTCCCGCGAGAAGGTGGTCGGCATGCTTGGCGAAATCTCCTCCAGCAAATCCTTGGAGATGGCTCCCATCTGTCAGAAGGAGGGCGTGCCCATGATCTCCCCCGGCTCCACCAACACCAAGGTCACGGAGGTTGGCGATTTTATTTTCCGCGTCTGCTTCATCGATCCCTTCCAAGGCACGGTGATGGCCAAGTTCGCCCTGTCCAAGGGCTGGAAAAACATGGCGGTGCTGACGGATGTGAAGGAGGACTACAGCGTGGGCCTTAGCCAGTTCTTCAAGGAGTATTACTCCAAAAACGACGGCAAGGTGGCGGTGGAGCAGAGCTTCAGCAAAGGGGACAAGGACTTCAAATCCCAGCTGACCGCCATCAAGGCCGCCAATGTGGACGCCATCTTCCTCCCCGGCTACTACACGGAGATCGGCCTGATCGCCAAACAGGCCCGCGAACTCGGCATCACGGTGCCGATGTGCGGCGGCGACGGTTGGGATGACGCTTCCCTGATGCAGGTGGCCGGCTCCGCCGTGGACGGCTGCTTTTTCTCCAACCACTTCTCCACCGAGGACAAATCGCAGGCCATTCAGGCCTTTGTGAAAAAATACGAGGCGGCGCGCGGCACCAAGCCCAGCACCTTCGTCGCTCTGGGTTATGACGCCGCCATGCTCCTGTTCCACGGCATCAAAACCGCCGGCACCACCGACGGCAAGGCGGTGCGCGATGTGCTGGCTAAAACGAAGGATTTTCCGGGCATCACCGGCAGTATCACTTTGGATGAGAAGCGCAATGCCACCAAGGCCGCTGTCATCCTGACCATCGACAAGGGGGAAGTGAAATACGTCGAAACCGTCCAGCCCTGAGTTTCACCAGTCCGCCGCCGCCGTCCCTTCCGACCGGAGACAGTCCCCGCCGCCAATAATCCCGATCCGACCGGCCCGCCTTTGGAATTTGCCCAACAACTACTGAACGGACTGTTTCTCGGTTCGATCTACGCGCTCATCGCCCTGGGTTACACCATGGTTTACGGCGTGCTCCGGTTCATCAATTTCGCGCATGGGGATGTCTTCATGCTTGGAGCCTTCTCCGGGGTGTATCTGAACAAATGGCTGGGGCCGGCGCTGGCGGGTCTGCCATGGGGCGTCTCCCTGCTGATCATTCTGGTGCTCTCCATGGCCATCTGCGCGGCGCTGGGGATCGTGATCGAATTCCTGGCCTACCGGCCGCTGCGGAGCCGGCCCCGACTGAATGTGCTGATTACGGCCATCGGGGTGTCCCTGCTCATCGAATATTCCGGCCAGTTGATCTTCGGCGCGACGCAGCAGCCTTTTCCCCAGCTGATCCCGGCGGAGAACTTGACCTTCACCGGCGGACTGGCGGTGACCAAAACCCAGGTGATCGTGCTGGTCACGGTGGTGGCCCTGCTGATTGGACTGCGGTTTGTGGTCATGAAAAGCCGGCTGGGCCTGGCCATGCGCGCGCTGTCGCTGAACCCCACGGCCTCTGCTCTGATGGGGGTGAACAACAGCGTGGTGATCTCCTTCACCTTCGGCCTGGGATCCGCGCTGGCGGCGGCGGGCGGTATTCTCTACGCCTCGCTTTATCCGTCCGTGGAGCCCTTCATGGGCATTCTGCCGGGCCTCAAGGCCTTCATCGCCGCCGTGCTGGGAGGCATCGGGAATATTCCCGGCGCGGCGCTCGGCGCACTGATCATCGGCATCACCGAAACCCTGGTCGGCGGCTACAGCCAGGCGGTCGGCCTTCCCTCCGGCTACAAGGAGGGGGTGGCCTTTGTGATTCTCATTCTGATGCTCCTTTTCAAGCCCTCCGGTCTTCTCGGGAAGATCGAACGGGAAAAAGTCTGACGCCTGCCGATGAAGCGCTATCAAGCACAGATCCTCCTGCTGGCCGCGCTGGTCATCAGCTTCGTGATCTCCCGGTTTTCGGACCAGTTCGATTCCTACTACCTGGACATCGCCCTCACCGCCGGTATCAGCATTGTCCTGGCTGTAAGCCTGAACCTGGTGAACGGCCATACGGGGCAATTCTCCCTGGGGCACGCCGGTCTCATGGCGGTGGGTGCCTACGGCTCCGCCGTGGTGAGTCTGGAGCTGAGGCCGGGTCTGGCCGGAATTTTTGGAACCGGGGAATTTGGCCAGGGCATGGCGTTTATCACCGCCCTGCTGACCGGAGGGCTGCTGGCGGCGGTGTTCGGCTGGATGATCGGCGTGCCCTCCCTGCGGCTGCGTGGGGATTATCTCGCCATTGTGACCCTCGGTTTCAACGAGATCATCCGCGTGATCCTGCAGAACACCAAACCCGGCAGTGTGTTTGGCGGTGCCTTGGGGTTGAGCGGCATTCCCTCGCAGGCCACCATTTTCTGGGTTTTCGGTGCGGCAGCGGTCTGTGTGTATGTGGTGACCTCCATGGTCAACTCCACTTGGGGGCGCGGGTTTCTGGCGGTACGGGATGACGAGGTGGCAGCCTCCGCCTCCGGCATCAGCACCACGCGCTACAAGGTGACCGCGTTTGTGGTAGGGGCCTTTTTCGCGGGTATCGGAGGCGGACTTTACGCCCACCAGAAAGGGGCCATCAATCCGGAGGGCTTCAATTTCCTCAAGTCCTTCGATGTGGTGGTGATCGTCATTCTTGGCGGCATGGGCAGCACGGTGGGCGTGATCGCCGCCGCCATTATTCTGACGGTGCTGAATGAGTACCTGCGCGACTATGAGCAATACCGCATGATCATTTTCTCCCTGCTGCTCATCATCATGATGCTCCTGCGCCCGCAGGGACTGCTGCCGGCCAGCCTGTTTGAAAAGAAAGGACGCGCCGCATGAGCGACGGACTGCATTTGAAGGATGTCACCATCCAGTTCGGCGGCTTGAAGGCCGTCAGCGGGCTGAGCTTCGAGGTGCCCCCGGGCGGCATTTTCGGGCTCATCGGGCCCAACGGCGCGGGCAAGACGACGGTTTTCAATCTCATCACCGGGGTTTACCGTCCCACAGCGGGGGACATTACTTTCAACGGCATTTCCCTGCCCGGTCATCCGCCGCACCGCATCACGCCGCTGGGCATTGCGCGGACGTTCCAGAACATCCGTCTTTTCCCCTCCCTGTCCGTCTTTGACAATGTCCGCTGCGCCATGGGCATGCATCTCCGGGGCGGCATGGGCAGCGTGCTGCTGCGGGGATCCGCCTGGCGGGAGGAGGAGGCCATGGTGGACACGGAGATCATGGATCTGCTGGAGATTTTTGATCTCGGTTCCCTGAGGAATGAGAAGGCGGTCTCCCTGCCATACGGCGACCAGCGCCGTCTGGAGATCGTCCGCGCCCTGGCCACCCGCCCGAAGCTTCTCCTGCTGGATGAGCCCGCCGCCGGCATGAATCCCACGGAGAAGGAGGTGCTGATGAATCTGATCCGCTTCATCCGCGACAAGTTCGATATCTCCATCATGCTGGTGGAGCACGACATGAAGGTGGTTATGGGCATCTGCCAGCACATCGCCGTGCTGGAGTACGGCATCAAAATCGCCGAGGGCACCCCGAAGGAGATTCAGTGCCACCCCCGGGTCATCGAGGCTTACCTGGGTGTCTGCGCGGATTAAGCCGCCCCTCTTTCTGTTTTTCCCACCCCGATCCGTCTCTTTCCGATATCATGCTGGAGCTCTCCGACGTCACTGTGGCCTATGGTTCCATCGCCGCGCTTCACGGAATCTCGCTGCGCGTGCCGGAGGGAAAAATCGTCACTCTCATCGGGGCCAACGGCGCGGGCAAGTCCACCACCCTGCGGACCATCTCGGGCTTGGTGAAAACCCGGGGCGGCTCCATCCGCTACGACGGCGCGGACATCACCAACCGGGCTCCGCACGCCATTGTCGGCCGCGGGCTGTGCCACGTGCCGGAGGGCCGCATGGTCTTCGCGAATCTGACGGTGCAGGAGAATTTGCGCATGGGGGCCTATCTCCAGCGGGACAAAGCCTGGATCAGCAGCCAGACCGAGTATGTTTTCAATATGTTCCCCCGGCTCCGGGAGCGGGAGAAACAGGCCGCGGGCACCCTTTCCGGCGGCGAGCAGCAGATGCTGGCCATCGGCCGCGCGCTGCTGGGCAGGCCGAAGTTCCTCATGCTTGACGAGCCCTCCCTGGGCATCGCCCCACTGCTGGTGAAGGCCATTTTTGAAAAGATCGTGGAGATCAACCGCGACCAAGGCCTGACCATCCTGCTGGTGGAGCAGAACGCCAACCTCGCCCTCGACGTCAGCAGCTACGGCTATGTGCTGGAAACCGGAAAGGTCCTCCTCGAAGGCCCCTCCGCCGAACTCAAGGCCAACCCCGAGGTGCAGGCCGCCTATCTGGGAGCCTGAACAGAGCCGGATTCATACTTTCCCTTTTTTATTTCCCAAAACCTGCCCTCTTCCCCTCCGATATGAACATCCACGAGTATCAAGCCAAGGAACTTTTCCAGAAGTACAACGTGCCCACTCCGGGCGGGTCCGTGGCCGGCACGCCGGAGGAGGCGCTGGCGGCGGCACAGGCGCTGGCCGGAAAGACGATTGTCGTGAAAGCCCAGATCCATGCCGGCGGCCGCGGCAAGGGAGTGTTCAAAAACGGATTCAAGGGCGGCGTGCATCTCGCGGACTCCGCGGAGAAGGCGGCGGATCTGGCCAAATCCATGCTGGGCGAGGTCTTGGTCACTCATCAGACCGGCGAGGCCGGCAGGCTGGTAAACAAGGTCCTCATCGCCGAGGGTGTGGATATTAAAAAAGAGTACTATCTCGCCGTCCTTGTGGACCGCGAAACCAAAGCCCCGGTCATCATCGCCAGCACCGAGGGCGGAGTGGATATCGAGCATGTGGCCGAGCACCATCCGGAGAAAATCATTCACGTGGGCGTGCATCCCCTGGCCGGTCTTCAGCCTTATCAGATCCGCACTTTGGCCTCGCAGCTCGGATTCAAGGGCGATCAGGCCAAGCAGTTCGGGGTGCTGCTCTCCAACGTTTACAAGCTTTTCCTGGGTGCCGACTGCTCGCAGGTGGAGATCAACCCCCTGGTCGAAACCCCCGAGGGCCGCATCCTGGCGCTGGACGCCAAGTTCAACTTTGACGACAACGCGCTCTACCGCCACCCCGACATCGTGGCCATGCGCGACACCACCGAGGAGGATCCCCGCGAGGTCGCCGCCTCCGAGTTCAACCTGAACTACATCGGCCTCGACGGCAACATCGCCTGTCTGGTCAACGGCGCGGGTCTGGCCATGGCCACCATGGACATCATCCAGCACTTCGGCGGCACCCCGGCCAACTTCCTCGACGTGGGCGGTGGCGCCTCCAAGGACCAGGTCATCGCGGCCTTCAAGATCATTCTCGGCGACGCCAACGTAAAAGGCATCCTGGTCAACATCTTCGGCGGCATCATGGACTGCGACATCATCGCCCAAGGCATCGTGGCCGCCGCCCGCGAAGTAGGCCTGAGCCTTCCGCTGGTGGTCCGTCTGGAGGGCAACAACGTCGCCGCCGGCCTCGCCACCCTCAACGCCTCCGGCCTCAAAATCACGTCCGCCACCACCATGGCGGAGGGGGCGCGGAAGATTGTGGCGGAAGTCAAGGCAGCCGCCTGAAAAAGGTAAAAGGGTTCAGGGTTCAGGTTTCAGAACTGCCATGTCCGCGCAGATTTTTGAAGAAATGGATGTTTGGAAACGCGGCTGCCGTCAGGGAGTCACGGTCTGCCGGCTGATTCAGGATTGGAGGAATTTTGCCCTGCGTGACCAGATAACCCGTGCGGCAGTCTCCGTCCGCTCCAATGTGGCTGAAGGCTATGAGCGGGATTCCGATGGTGACTTCCGCCGTTTCCTCCGCATCGCCAAAGGCTCCAATGCTGAACTGCGCACCCAGCTGTATATCGCCTCCTCGCTCGGTCTGATCGATGAAACCGCCCGCAAAACCCTGATCAATGAATCCAAGGAAATCTCCGCCATGCTCCAAGGCTTCATCCGGGCCATCGAACGCCGATCCATCCCTCTGAACCCTGAAACCTGAACCCTTTTACCTCATGAGAGTTTTAGAAATCGCCTTCTCCTGCTACCCCAGCAAAGACATTCCCCGGTCGCTGGCCTTTTATGAGGGGGTGCTGGGTCTGAAAAAGACCATGGACCATGCCACTGAGAACGGCCACTGGGTGGAGTTCGACATCGGAACCGGGACGCTGGGCCTGGGGAAAATGGAGGGCTGGGACGCCAGTCCCATGGGCTGCACGGTGGGCTTGGAGGTGGAGGATTTTGATCAGGCGGTGGCGGCGGTCAAAGCCGCCAATGTCCCCATCACCATGGGGCCGATGGAGACGCCGGTCTGCCACATGCTCATGATCTCCGATCCCGATGGCAGCCCGCTGATTATCCACAAAAGAAAGCCAGGCCACGCCTGATTTGGTTCCAGCGATGAAAATTTACTGGAACCAAGGGAGTATACCGGCTCTGAAAGGGCTTTCCAAAAAGCAAAGGGAAGCTGCGAAACTTGCTGTGATGCCCCAAGTTTGGAAGCATTGGCAGGTGTGGCTGCCTATAGTGGTGCAGGTGGCGGGATTTGCGGTTTTCGTGCTGGCCGCCCCCCGTTTTCCCCACCGCTTTCCCATCGTGATGCTGGGAATCCTGATCACGGTCACCTTGGCCCAACTGCCATTGAACCACTATCTGAACTATTACCTTGAACGCCGGGTCAGAGCTGCTGACAACAGGCAGCCGGAACCCGCTTCCCTGCCCGGCCAACCCATTTAACACTACCCTCCATTCCACTTTCCCATGGCAATTCTCGTCAACGAAAACACCCGCATCCTCGTTCAAGGCATCACCGGCGCATTTGGTGCGAAGCACGCTCAGCTGAGCCTTGACTACGGCACCAAACTTGTGGCTGGCGTCACTCCGGGCAAGGGCGGGCAGACCTTTGAACACCATGGCCACAAGGTGCCCATTTTTGACACCGTGGAGGAGGCCGCCCGTCAGACCGGAGCCACCGTCTCCTGCATCTTCGTGCCGCCGGCCTTTGCGGGCGACGCCATTTTGGAAGGTGTGGGCGCGGGCTTGGACCTGGCGGTGTGCATCACCGAGGGCATTCCCGTCATGGACATGATGCGCGTGCGCGCGGCCATGACCGGCAGCCACACCCGGCTCATCGGACCGAACTGCCCGGGTCTGGTCACTCCCGGCACCGGCAAGGACTCCCACGGCGGCTGCCGCATCGGCATCTCTCCGGGCTACATTCACAAGCGCGGCAACATCGGCGTGGTCTCCCGCTCCGGCACCCTGACCTATGAGGCGGTTTGGCAGCTCACCTCCCGAGGACTGGGCCAGAGCACCTGCGTGGGAATCGGCGGCGACCCCATCAACGGCACCACGCACCTCGACATCATCAAAATGTTTAATGAGGATCCGCAGACCGAGGGCATCATCATGATCGGTGAGATCGGCGGCACCAACGAGGAGCAGGCCGCGGAGTGGGTGAAGCAGAACTGCCAAAAGCCCATGGCGGGCTTCATTGCCGGGGCCACCGCCCCCCCAGGCCGCCGCATGGGGCACGCCGGGGCCATCGTCTCGGGCGGCAAGGGCACCGCCGCCGCCAAGCAGGCGGCCATGGAGGATGCCGGCATCGAGATCGCCGCCACCCCCAGCGACATGGCGGACGCGCTGATCCGCGCCATGAAGCGGTAACCTTGGCTTCCGGCGGCGGACTCCCGGACCAATCGCTCCGTTACCCCCAGCTCTTTCCGGGCATCGCGGGGCGGCCTGTTTCAGCGGTTCCGGTTCAACCTCAAAACACCCGCTATCCCCCTCGGCAGGCACGGAAATTTTTAAATTTCCGTGAAGGACTGCTTTTGTTTTGTGCTATCAGTTTTTGGCTCTTGTCATTTTGTGGAATGGGCGGAAGCTGTCTCTCCTCAATCCTCCGCCTCAAACAGGGGCGAACTGTCCGTTTTGGAAGGGTTGGGTTCCGAAGTTTCAAATGCCCGCCCATCGCAACAACTCCCGCTCCGGGCCGCCCCGCCGGCCCTCCGGCCCTCCCCGGCCCTATTCCAATGCCAGCCCCGGAGCCAACTCCGGCGGCTACCGCCGTCCGCCCGCCAAGGAAGTCGATCCCGAAGGGGAAATCGAAGTGGACGGCACTATCGTGCAGGTTTTGGCCGGCACCATGTTCAAGGTGGAGCTGAGCATCAACCGGCAGATCGTCCTCGCCCACATCTCGGGTAAAATGCGCAAGCGTTTCATCCGACTGGTGGTTGGTGACCGCGTGAAGATGGAGATGTCCCCCTACGACACCACCAAGGCGCGCATCACCTACCGCATGTAGCGGATTTTTGCCTTCGGAAACAAGGACTTCGCGGATTTTGAGGATTTCCCGACCGCCGGTCCGGAGCATCCGCATCGCTTTGCCCACGATATTGTTTTGAGAGGCATATAAAATTCTGGCGGCCTCCCCTTTGGTGGGCGAGGGGTGGGTATGAACACGCCGACGCAACTCTCCGGGATCATCAGCGGCACGGAGCTTCGTCATTGGCTGGACAGCGGCAAACCGCTGCTGCTGCTGGATGTCATGGATGAAACCTGTTTTGCGGAGGCGCACATTCCCGGTGCGGTGAGGGCCTGTGTTTACGAAACCGCTTTCATCAGCCAGGTCCGGCAGCTGAACTCCGACACCGGTGCCTCCGTGGTCGTTTACGGCACCGGTGCGCACTCCCTGGCCTCGCAGGTAGCGGCGGAAAAGCTGCGGGCGGCAGGTTACACCCATGTTTATGACCTGCGCGGCGGTTTGGCTGAATGGCGGGCGAACGGCTACGCTGCGGACGGCACAGAATCCTCAGGCTCCATTGGAGCGGGAGGCGGTGCCGCAGTTCCGCTCCTGGACGGCACTTTCATTCTGGATTTGGAGCAAAGCCTCATCCGCTGGACCGGCAATAATCTGCTGAACCATCACGAGGGCACGGTGCGGTTCAGCGCCGGGGAGATCACTCTTGAGCAGGGCCGGCTGGCGGGTGCCGGCTTCACCGCCGATCTTCGTTCCCTGGCCTGTACGGACCTGATAGATGCCAGCCTCAACGCCAAACTGATTCAGCACCTGATGGATGCGGACTTTTTCCAGACCGCCCAATGGCCTGAAGCCGCCTTCACAGCGGAATCCGCCACTCCGATCCCCGAAGCCACTCCCGGCATGCCCAGCCATCGGATCGACGGCAAATTCACCCTGCGCGGGCGGACGCATGATCTTTCCCTTACGGCCGCAGTCGGCTCCTTGGACGGTCGGACCCTGGGAGCCCAAGCGGAAATCCATTTTGACCGCACCCGCTGGGGAGCCCTCTACGGCTCCGGCAAATTCTTTGACCGGCTCGGCCAGCATCTGGTGAATGACCTCGTCCGGATCCATGTGAAAATGGTCGCTGTGAAGGCGCAGTCATCCTGAAACCTGGCTCCGTCCTCAGGACGGGCAGGTGGGTTTTTCAGCCAGCGCCGCAGCCCGGCTATTTCACAGAAACCTTGGCGGCGGCAATGGTGATGGATGATGGTGAACGGCTCGGAGGGAAATGAGGTAATCACAACCGCTTCACCCGGTAGAAGCGGGACTTTCCGGTCCCCGGGGCGCTGGGAGTGCGCGGAGCTCCGCGATCGGTCCACTGCATCTGGCTTCCGGCGGCGCGTATCCGCACCAGGGAATCCCTCCATTCCCCGGCCCCGCCATCCTGATACTGCACGATGTAAAGCTCTCCCGGCACCGTGGCGAACACCATCTGGAAAGCCTTGGGCCGCACCATGGCCGCACTGGCGATGCCGAGGCTGCCGGAGGTGATCTGATCTGCATATGGACGGACGGCCCCAACCCCGAGTCGGGGTTTCAACTCCGCCAAGGTGGGAGCGTAATACTCCAGCACCACGGTGACGGAAGCATTCACCGCCAAAGGCTGATAGTATCCAATCATGGCATATCCATTCATGCTGTCTCCGGCATTGTACAGGCTGGCGGCGGAGGGCAGTTCAGAAACCGCGATTTCAAATCCCCCGATGGTTTCAAATCCCCTGTTTCTCACGGTAACCGGCTGTTCCCAAAGACCGGTCGCCGGATTTTTAGTCAGCGTGTCCGAAAACGTGAGGGACAAACCGATCAGTTCAGGAATTTTCACATTGAAGGTTTTGCGGACAACGGCTCCTGAGCCATCGCTGACCTCAATGGTGACCGTGGACTTTCCTGTGGCCCGGCTGAAATACTGAATGATCAGCCGGCCCCCGGCATCGAACTCCAGTCTGGAGAAAAGCGCGGGGGTGGAGGCGGAGACCACCCTCCAGACCAGACGGCCGGCCGTGGCCGGATCCGTGATGAGATAGGAGAAATCCACCACGGCATCCGCGGTGAGCGTGCCGGCGGTGATGTCCGGAATGGTCCCGGAAATCAGAGGAGTCTTGTCGGGATCGGGAATGTTCAAGGCGCTCAAAGGCACCGTTTTCACAGAAAGACCATGAAAATTCGTGCCGTCTGGAAAGAAGACCAGAGCATCCGTGCCCTGCACCGCCAAGCGGAGAGCGTTTATAGTTTCAAGACTGTACGGCGTTGTCTCCTGAAGATCACGGTTGAGCGGGATGAGGCTGTTGTCCCGCAGCGTCAGCGGGGCATCCGCTCTTCCTTCCGGAAACACCATATCCGTAATGCTGGGAAGCAGTGTATCCAAAGGCTTCAGGGAGGCCGTGGAGTAGACCCTGCCTGTGACAGCCGACAGGACACGATCATTGCCAGGGAACAGAATGAGACGATCGGTACTCCATTGGGAATTGTCCTGCGGAGAATTTTCCTGAAGCAGAGTGCCATCCGGAGCGATGCTGATACTGGAAGGGCCGTACGGCGTATTGGTGAACAGACGCTTTCCAGCCTCATCCACCGCTATGAAGGAGTTTCCATTGGCTACCTGAAAAGTGGCCAGAACAACTCCCGAATTTTTGTCCACGCTTGTCCACCGCGCGGCATTGTCAATCCACTGCTGATAAAGCAGCAGATTTCCCAAAATGGCCATCGGTCTTGCTGGCTGCTCAGCTGTGAGCAGGACGGTGCGTCCGCCTCCATCCGCATTCCAGCGGATCACCTTCCGGTCCTCCGAGGCATAGATCATTCCGCCATCCGGCCACAGCGCTGTCAGTTTGGCCTCCGCCGGAATCGGGGCCAGCCAGGCCCGGCCGGCGAGATCATAGCGCTCAATGCGGTCAGGCCCGCTGAAGGCGAAATAATAAATATCCCCAACCCTCTGAGCCATATTTAGAAACTCGCCACCGTCGGCGGGCATGGTGAGTTCCAAAAGCGCCGAGGATTTGCTTCCGGTGGCATTGATGGACCGCACGCGGAAAATGTAGGACGCCATCGGGGAAAGACCGGTGACGGTGAACTGGGTCCTGTTGAAATCCACCCGGCCCGCCTCGGTATAGGCACCGGATCCCGTGCGCCTGTACTCAATGATAAAGCCGTCCTCGTTCAGGGAGTTGTCTTTCCATTCGATGATGAACGAGGTGCCGGTGAAGTCCACTCCCCCCACCTCCGTCGGTGCCGCCGGCACCGCGGCCGCCCCCAGGGTGGTGGCGCTGACCTGCGCGGAGAGTTCCCCGTCGGCGCTCCCGTTCACAGCCTGAATGCGGTAATAATAGGTGATGCCAGCGGCGCGTCCGGAATCCGTGAAGGTGACGGCATCGGCGGGAGCCATGAGGGTTTCAGCGGGACCGGCCGGATTGGTGGAGCGGGAAATCAGAAAACCGGTCTCATTGGAGGCATTGTCCCTCCAACTCAGCGTCACACTGTTGTGGAAAACACGGGTGACCGTCAGATTGTAAGGCTCTCCGGCCGGCTGGTCCCCGCCATCCAGCGTGGAGGCGGAGGCCACTGCGGAGGGTGGCGAGGAAAGCATGTCATCCACCGCGCGCACCCGGAATTCCAGAGCTGTGCCTGAGGGCAGCCCGGTCACCGCGCCGGAGGTGGCGCCTGCCGGGAAGGCTCCGCGCTCTGTCCACTCCTCCGCCGCTCCCGCAGTCCGGCAGTCCACCATAAACTGGTCCTCGTTCTCCGACAGATCCGTCCATTTCAGCGAGATGGAATTTGCGCTGCGGTCTGTGACCTCCAAGCCGCCGGGGGCTGTCGGGTGCCAGGGGGAACTGAAAAGAGTTTCAAGATTTTCCCCCAGGAGGGTGAAGTGCGGCGCACCTGCCAGGAACGTGACCACCGTCAGCCCCTGGGGGGTGCTGAAAACCCTCAATGGAGTGCCGGGGAACGGTCCGGCTTCGGGGCCCGGCAGCAAACCGCCTCCGGACCATGTCCGAAGCCGGGTCTGTGAGTCCACTGCCTGGATGGTGGCCAGACTTTGCCCCCTCCAGTCCGCATCCTTCACAGGGTCCGGCAGTTTGGCGGAGAGCGACAGATCGTCCGCTTTGTAAAGTCCGGTGGGCCCGATGAATATGAAGTTCCCATCAGGGCTGATCCGGATCGGGCTGTCCCTCAGAATATGCTCCTGCTGGCTTCCATTCCCGGATGCGGTGATTCTGCCGTCCGCGCCCAGTGTTTCATAGCCCGGGGCCACCGGTCCGGCTCCATCCTGAAGATGATAAACCCGCCGCCGCACGGGGTCCCAGGCATGGGTCCCGCCGCCGGGCGGAAAGTTGTCCAGGTCGGTCAGGAGCGTGCCGTCGGGCAAAAAAGTCCTGCAGTGGTGATAGGAATTGACATAGGCGAACTCCCCGGCGGCCACGAGGGCGGTCACCTCCTCCGGAACCGTGACCAGAGGGGCCTCCAGCGGAGTGGCTGATGGCAGCTTCATCCGGCGGATATCACTGGTGCCGTATTTGGTGAGCAGGGTGGAGCTCCCGGAGGAGTATGAGACAAGCCCCGGTCCTCCGGCCAGAGGAACCGGCGCCTGATAGGCGCGCAGCGCCGGGGACCACGGAAGCAGCGACTGCCTGGCCCGGCTGTAAACCTGGATCACCCCGCCGCTGTCCACAAACAGATCATCCGCGTTGTATGCCAGGCCGTTGGGATCCAGCGGCTGATCCGGCTGCGGGGCGTTCAGCCGGCTGAGGGGAACGGTGCGGAGCGCCATCCCATGGGCATCCGTGCCATCCGCGAGAAACACCAGGGCATCCGTTCCCTGCACCGCAAGGACTTTGCCCTCGTAGGAATCAATGGTGGCGGTGCCGGCCACGGCAAGGGTGCTGCTGTAGGCGCGCAGCTCGTTCCACTTGAGGGTCACCGGCACATCCCCGCCATAAAAGGCCATATCATGGAAATCAGCGCTAAAGTTGTCGATCAGAGCCAGGTCCTCCTTGGAGAAAACGCCTCCTCCGGGCATTGCCAGCCTGCCCGTGGACGGAAACACGTACACGATTCCGGAACCGATCTGATTGCTTCCCTTGCGCAGCAGTGTCCCGGCCGGCGAGATATCCATAAAGGTCAGGGCATACATTCCGCCCAGAAAGATCCGTCCGGTGACGGGATCCGCGCTGGCCCGGTTGATGGCTCCTGAAAAAGGAATGGTGGCCAAAAAGGCACCGCTGCTCCGGTTGAGGGTGATGATGCGGCTGTCCGGGTTGTCCTGCCGCACATAACCCAGCACACCGCCGGTGGTGAAGAGAACGGTCACCGGTGTCTCCGCGGCCCGGAGAACCGTCCGCCCGCCCCCGTCCAGTCCCCAGCGGACAATGGCGGGCCCCTCGGCGGCGAAGATCCCGCTGTCATCCGCCCACAGTGCTGTAATTTCCGCCTGTGCCGGGATGGCGGCCAGCCAAGCCCGGCCCGATAGATCATAGCGCTCGATCCGGGTCGGTCCTTTGAAAAGGAAATACTGAATATTTCCGCTCCGCATGGACAATCCCGCATAATCCCCACCCTCCTTCGGCGTGGTGAACTGGGTGGAGATGGCGGCGGATGCGCCTCTGGAGTTGAAGGCCTTGACCCTCACGTTGTAACCGGTGTTCGGAGTGAGGCCGGTGAGGCGCACGCCCGTGGCGCTGAAGGATGTCCTTGCCCGCTCTGTCCAGATGGGATTGTCTGCGGAGGATAGGGAGGTCTCAATGAGGAACCCGTCCTCGTTCAGGGAATTGTCGCGCCAGGCCAAAGTGACTTCAGTGAAGGCAAGACCGGACCAGGCCAGCAGGGAGGGCGCGGCCGGAAGCGCCTCCATCGCCAGAGTGCGGGCATTGACCGGATCGGACAAATCCCCTGCCAGGGCTCCGTTCACGACCTGAATCCGGTAATAATAAACGGTGCCGGCGCTCAGACCGGTGTCCGTGAAATCCGTGACGCCCGCCGGCACGTTCATGATGACGGCATCCCCGGCCGGGGCGGAGGAGCGGAGGATGCGGAAACCGGTTTCATTCGCCGCGTTGTCCCGCCAGGAGAGGGAGATGCTGGTCCGGTAAATGCGGCTCACCGCCAGACCGTAAGGCTCGCCGACCGGCTCATCAGGCGACCCGAGCGTCCCCGATTTCAGAATGCCGGAGGCTGATTCCAGCGTTCCGTTGAAAGCCACCACCCGGAAATCAAACGCTTTGCCCGGCGGCAGCCCGGTCACGGTGCCCGTGATGGCGTTTTTATCAGCAGCCGCGCCGGTGACCCAAGCTCCATCCGACCCCGCGGCACGGTATTCGATGCGTTGGCCGTCCTCATTGTCCGAGCGGTCCTCCCAGCTCAGGGACACCGAGCCGGTGGTGCGGGCCACGGCGACAAGGACCCCTGGCGGCGTGGGATTCGCCGGTGAAATATAAACCGGATTCAGCGACGCATCATAAACCGCAAACCGCGGGATTCCGTTCACCAGGGTGACCGCAGCCAGATTGCCGGCTCCGGCGGGAAAAAGCCGGAATGGAGTGCCGTCCATTTTCAACTCCCTCCCATCCGGCTGGACGAGGCCGGCGGGCCAGGACTGCACCTGTGAGCGGCCGTCCAGAGCACGCAGTGTAAAGGCTTTCTGCCCCTGCCACAGGACATCCTTGACGGCGGAGGGGAGACTGCCCCTGAACCTCGTGTCCGCTGTGAACACCACGCCGCCCCCTGTAACCACCAAGTCACCATCAGGACTGACGCGGATGGGAGGAGAAAATTCAAAAGGTCCCTCCTCCCAGGACATCTCCTCGGAAAGAGTGACCCTCCCGTCCGCTCCGATCACATCGAACATCAGATTGTTGCGGTCCAGCCCCTCATTGTCCATGTAATGATACATGCGCCGCCGCACCGGGTCCCATGTGTTCCAGCGACCCGTTACAGTGAACATGTTGAGATCGCCGATCATGGCTCCGGTGGCTGAAAAAATGGAGCCGGATTGGCTCCCCGCCGCAAAAAGCAGATCGCCCGTCGCCGCCAGGCCTATCGCCCGCTCCGGAAGACGGTTCAGAACCGTTTCACCCGTCATCGGATCGGAGGCGTTGATTTTCCGCAGCACCAAGTTGGGATAGGCGGTGTAAATGGCATTCCCCGCCGCCGAAAACGCCACGGCGTCGGGGGTCCCCACCAATGAAATGGGAGCCAGCCAGGAACGGGTGGACGGGGACCAGCGGAACAGACTTTTATTCAGCCGGCTCAGGAGGACCAGATTGCCTGATGCATCCGCAAACGCATCATCGGGTGTGAACACCAGGCCCTGCGGATCCACCGCCGATCCGGGTTCCGGAGCTTTGATATCGCTTAACGGCACCATCCTGACTCCCGGCTTCGGAGAGGCCGGAGTGAAAATGAAAGCCTGGGCGGCATTCACCGCCAGGGCTGTCCCGCCTGCCGGAACGGTGGCACGGCCGGTTTCAATCAGTTCCGGAGTATAGTCCACCAGATTTGTGCCGCTGAAGACTACAGGTCGGCCCCCATTCCAGCCGATCGCCGTCACGGGGACAGACAGATACCCTTTGAAGGAGAGATCCGCGGTGCTGTAAACGGCTCCGGTGGTGCCGGCAAACCGGCTTTCATCCGGAAAGACAAAGACCTGTTTGGGATTTCCGAAGACACCATTGGTGTCACGGGAGTCCATGACCGCTCCCGGAATGCCGTCTTCGGAGTAACCAGCCATCAGAACATTGCCTAAACCGCTTGTAAGCCGGCCAAAGATTTTATTTAGGCCCGGAGCCAGGGAGGCTCCATTGAAGGAGGCATTCCTGTATGCCCGGCTGCCGGTCTGGGCCCCTGTGGTGCGGTTGAAAATGGTGACCCGCCCCTCGGTGGTGGCCGAATGCACCGCCAGCAGCAGCTGTCCGTCAAGAAAAAGGGAACTTATGCTGCTTGAGGCCGTGGAGCCGGTGGCTGTCCCTCCTGTGAAATCAGGGGCGTAGCGGTAAATCGTGGTGCCGTAGGCCACAAAAGCACCGGTGCCGTCCCCGGTGAAGGATGTGGCCCCCGTTCTGGACAGGGTGACGGTGTCCATCCAGCTCTGAGTGCCCAGATCATAACGCTCGATACGGCCACTGTACAGGAAGCGCATTTCGTTTCCAGTGCGCTGGGTCTGCACCCATTGGGTCTGCGCATGGGCCAGCATGGGGAGCGCCAGCCCGGACAGCATCCCGAACAGCAGAGTGGCCAAGCGGTGCCGGCTGCCGGCAAAATGCAGAGAGTTCATAGAAAAGAGGATGAGGGGAAATTGCTGAAGAGCATGGGGGAATCTGAAAACCGGCAAAGTGTCACGAGGGCATGGAACGGGAGGCAGGAGGTTCCCGATCCGCCCTAGCTTGGCTTTTTCAGCCGGAGAGGCTCAATCGGGGATCCGGACTGCGCGTCCCGGGCACCGGAATGCGCCGTCATCCGCAAAACCGGTTAACTGCTCAAAAACTGTCAGATAATAAAAATCCGGCATCATGACACCTATTCGAAAAGCGGCGACAATATGATTCATCCGTCAAAAACGGGCAAGCCCTCTCCTTATGCTGAAACCCTTGGCCTTGATGCGGCAACAGCAAATATGAAATCATTCTTTTCCAACGCGGAAAGAGCGTGTCCATGCGAAAACCGCCCATGGGGAGAATGGTTGATTGTAGAGGGGAATCGGTCACAAGGAAGTACTGGACGGACGGCGGGGACGTGATTGGTTACCGGCCCTATCCGGGTTTTTTATCCCCCTTCCGCACCGCCATGTCCGAATCCGCCGCCAAAAAGTACCTCACCGCCGCCGATGCCAAACACATCTCCCTGCCTTGGTGCCAAGTGGAGGAGTTTGTGAATGTGGAGAATGCCGGCGCGGAGGATCTGATTCTTTGCCGCGCGACTTTTCCCGCGGGCGAGGCGCATCTGTTTCATTACCACCCTGGCCGCGAGGAGATCATTTATGTGCTGGAAGGCCAGGCGGAGCAGTGGGTCGGGGAGGAGAAAAAACTTCTGGGACCGGGCGAAATGGCGCTCATTCCCGCCGGCATGCCGCACATGACCTTCAATCCCGGCCCCTCCACCCTGAAGTTTTTGGCCATTCTCAACAACGCGCGCGGGGAGGAGCCGATGGTGATCGACTGCTTCCGCGAGGAGCCGTGGGTCAGCCACTTCACTCCGATCGAATATCCCCCGGTCTGATTCCGCCCGCTCCCCATTATTGACAGACAAGCGGCGGTGGTTGTCTCCACTGACCGGAGCACGCTTTACAGAATTTCAGCAATCATCATCATCATCAACACCACCAAATCATCATGCCCAATCCCTGGACTGGAAAAGGAAATCCCTACACCCGTGAGGAAGTGCGCGAGCGGCTGCGTGCCACTCTGAGCAAAGGCGAGGCCATCATCGCCGCCGGTGCCGGCACCGGCATCAGCGCCAAGTTCATCGAAAAGGGCGGCGCGGACCTCATCATCATCTACAACAGCGGACGCTTCCGCATGATGGGCCATGGGTCCACCGCCGGCATGATGGCCTACGGGGACGCCAACGCCATCGCCATGGAGATCGGCGAGTATGAGGTGCTGCCTGTCGTGGAGGAATGCCCGGTCATCTGCGGGGTCCATGCCACTGACCCCCGCCGCCGCATGTGGCACTGGCTCGGCCGTGTGAAGGAGATGGGCTTTTCCGGTGTCAACAATTTCCCGACCCATACCATCGTGGACGGACACTTCCGTGGCGTGCTGGAGGAGACCGGCATGAGCGTGAAAAAGGAATATGAGATGGTGGCCCTGGCCCGCCGCATGGACCTTTTCAGCGTCGTTTACGTGGGCTCCCCGGAGGAGGCCATCGAGATGGCCAAAGCCGGCGCGGACGCCATC
This sequence comes from Verrucomicrobiales bacterium, assembly GCA_028293125.1. Taxonomy (GTDB): domain Bacteria; phylum Verrucomicrobiota; class Verrucomicrobiia; order Verrucomicrobiales; family V1-33; genus CAIZWU01. The sequence goes on from JAQGPJ010000012.1 coordinate 62,567, forward strand.
ATCGCCCATCTCGGCACCACCGTCGGCGGCTCGATCGGCGTCACCGGCGCGGTGGTCAGTTGGGAACACACCATGAAGCGCACGCAGGAGATCATCGACGCCGCGCGCACGGTCCGGAAGGATATTTTCTTCCTCTGCCACGGCGGTCCGATCAACACTCCGGACGACGCCAAACGGGTCATGGCCGGCACCGACGCCGTGGGTTTTGTCGGAGCCAGTTCCTTGGAGCGCATGGGTGTCGAAGCCTCTCTGACCGGTCTCACGAGGGAGTTTAAAGCTCTCTCCGCTCCCGCCGCGAAATCCTTCCTCGAAGGCTGACCTGCATCAGCCCCCAAAGGCTGGCCAAGGCAACACTTCGGTATCTGTATTTGCGATCAGTTTAAAACTCTGAAAGGGCGGCCCAAACTTGGGCCGCCCTTTCAGCTGTCACAACCGGCGGACCGGAAGCATAGGGTGGGATACGGGCCATGCTTCCCGTGACGAAAATTCCTCTTCCAAGAATCATGGGGAAGCGGTGTGGCAGCGATTGCTCCCGGCACGCCCGTCGTGGGTGGGCATCCAAGTATGATGCCTGGAAGCGGGGCAGGCAGTGTCCAAACCGCCCGCTTCCCAGTATCACACACGGAAGAATCCAGACCGGACAATTTTGAGAATTACTGAAGGCGGCCAGGATCGGACCGTTCCATGGTTGCGATAGTAAAAAGCAGCCAGGTTTGACCTGCGGGCCGTCATTCCGCCAAAGGAAAATGGCCGCCCTGTTTTCATCCGCTGAAAAGTTGGATGTTTTAGAGCCGAGGGGAATGCCCCATTGAGTGACTCAAATTAATCCGTTTTGGAAGGCTGTGAGCGTCTATCAGTGACTTCGGGACAGAGCAGGGGAAAGAGGTGGAGAGTGGCTGAATGCTGTAACAGCGCCCCTTCCCAAGCTTTCCCGGCAAAGTCCCAGCACCGCCCTGCTGACGGAGGATTGTCAAAAGCAGCGCCGGACAACACCGACAGAGCTTCGGAGCGCTTTTGGGAAGCCTGCCGGCTGAAACGGCAGGCAGGTATGGGCATTTGCAGGGGATCCATGCGTGCTTCCGCCAGCGAGGCAAAAAACAGGCGCTCACCCCAAAGGGATGAGCGCCTGCCGGAATTGAGTTGGATGGGATCGAACTGTCAGTCAATCAGCCGGAATCAGGGCGTGGTTTTTTCAGCCACACGGAAGAAGAGCCGGGGCTCGGTCGCGGTGTTGAAGGTGGCATTGCCGGGCTGGAAGGTGAAGGTGCCGGTGGTGGATTCCCCGATCACCTGAAAGCCGGCAGTGGATTTGGAGGCGTAGACTTGGTAGGTTTTGCCCTGCTCGCCATTCCAGCTCAGCGTGATGGCGCGGTTGGCCGCCAAGGAAACCGAAGTGATCACCAAGCTGCCAGTGCCGCCGCCCGGAGGAGTGGCAAGGGCTGCGACGGCTGCTTCGGAGAGTGCTCCCTCAAACAGCTGGACATTCGACAGAGCCCCACGCCAGTTCTCCACGCCATTGGCACCACCGCCGAAGTAAAGAGGCATCGCCTGGTCGGGGAAGATGGTGATGGTGTTTTGTCCACCGGGAGCTCCGTTGCGGTAGTAGAAGAGCGTGTTGCCCTGCTTTACAATAGTGTGGTGAGCCCATACACCGGGCTCAAGGTCCGGGTAGTTGATGCCCTGCTGAACACCGTTGAGATACCATTCAAAGGCGCTGGAGGTGAATTTGATGAACTGCACAGGGGCAAAATCGACTCCAGCCTCGTTGTAGCGGTTGCCCAGAATGATGTCGTTGTTCGCGGCCTGATCCGGCTTCGCCCAGAAAGCCCAAGTGAAGTTGTTGGTGAGATCCATCAGCGGCAGGGTGCCACTGTCTGGAGGAGTGCCCACGGTAGCGTAGGCTCCGGTGCTGTCAGTGCCCTCGAACGAGAGCACGGTGCCGCGCTCCGGATCGTTGAACCAGACGGAACCGGCGTCACCAAGGCCACCGCTGTCCGCATTGGAGATGACGGCATCAAGACTGTTGCCGCTCGTGTCCCGCGCCGTGGTGCCACTGCCGTCGTTCAGAGGCCAGGCACCGAAGGCAGTGGGGGCGGTGGCGGTGGGATCCTCCACACGGAAGATGAAGGTGGAGGTGGCGGTGTGGCCGCCGGGATCCCGCGCCTGAACCACCGTCTGAGCGCTGGCGGTGGAGGTGTCCGGAGTGCCGGTCACAGTGCCATTGGCGCTGACGCTGAGCCAATCCGGACCGGAGACCTTGGAGAAGGTCAGGGGATCATTCTGGGGATCGGAGGCCAGGGAGGCCACGCTGATGTTCAGAGCGGAGCCGGCTTTCACGCTCGGACGGTAATAGATGCTGGCGGTGAAGGTCGGATTCACCGCCTCCGTGTAAACACCCCGTTTGCTGAACACGGTGGCCACATTGCTTTCGCTGAGCGCGCCATTGAAGAGACGCACGTCCTGCAGATAGCCGCTCCAAGCCTCCACCCCGTTGGCACCGCCACCGAAATAAATCGGCATGGATTCGTTCAGGATGTTGGTGACAAGCCGGCCGCCGATCAGCTGGTTGTCGCGGTAATAGAAGAGAGCATCCCCGTCCTTGACCACCACATGGTGGGCCCAGACGTCCTGGGCGAGGTCGTCATAATCAATGTGCTGCGCGATTCCATCACGGTACCACTCAAAGGCGCTGCCGGTGAACTTGGTGAACTGCACGGGAGCATAATCCGCGCCGTTGCTGTTGTAACGGTTGCCCAGAATGATGTCGTTGTTCGCCCCCTGAGCGGGTTTGGCCCAGAAGGACCAGCTGAAGCTGCGGTTCAGATCCATCACCGGGAGGTTGCCACTGATGGGCGGACCGCCCACCACTGCCCAGCCGGCCTCCGCGCCGTCAGTGCCATTGAAGCTGATGACGCGACCGGCTTCGGGGTCGGTCGCCCACACGGACCCGTTTTCCCCCAGACCGCCACTGGCGGCGTTGGTGATATTGGCCATATTGCCACCGCCGCTGAGGTCCACGCCGAAATTGCCGGAGGTTTCATTCAGGGGCCACCAGCCAAAGAGCGGGGGAGCCGCCGCTGCGGGATTGTTCACACGGAAAAACACCGTGGCTGTGGACTCGCCGCCCCGCGCATCCGTGGCCCGCACCAGCACGCGGGCGGTGGAGACACTGGCATCCGGGCTGCCGCCGATAACACCATTGGGGGACACTGTCACCCAGGCAGGGCCGGAAACCTTGCTGAAGGTGAAGGCGTCGCCATCCTCATCCGTGACTTCGGCCGATATGTTGGCCGTGTAGGCAGTGTTCACTGTGGCGGTGGGCAGCCGCAGGGACGTGGCGCTGAACACAGGGGGCTTGTTGCTGACTGCCGGCTGGGCAACGGTCACATCGTCAAAAACCGCGCTGACGGTGTCACCAATGGCCCGTCCCTGACCGGTCAGGATGACCTTGAAGGAGGTGGGGAAATTGGTGAAGCCGTGCACTGTCTGGACCACGCCATCGACCTGTATCTCGATGTTGACGCCGTTGCTGAGGCCGGTGGGCAGCACGCGGAACTTGATGACATGGGAGTCCGTGTCCCCGTCAAGGGGGTCCAAGCCCTTCAGATTGTTTCCACTGCCGGTGGGGCCCAGGGTGCCGCCGCCGCCGTCGTCGCGCGCATTGTAGCTCCAGCCCCCCTCACCCACGTTTTGGGAAAAGTGCAGATAATGGCCGGCGTCTCCGAAAATCCAGACACTGGAGCGGTAGGCGGTGCCGGAACCGCTCAGCGAGACGCGATTGACGCTGACCTCACTGTAAATGCGGGAGTCAAACGCTGTGACACTTTCAAGGCTGGAGCCGAACCAGTACTGGGAATTGGTGGTGCCCCCGAGCACGACGGCTCCGTCCGTAATGGCGGGCTGCTCGTAGCCCGCCTCAGCATTGTTCTCCAAACCGCGGCTGGTCACTTCCCATTTTTCCGGATCCACCCCACCGGAGGTGAAGCTATCCGTCAGAAGATTGGCCAGCGCGGGAATGGTCTCTATCGCGGGCGCAGTGGCGGGGGTGTACTTGTTTCCGTAAATGCCGGCAATGGCGGTGGAGGAAAGGGCATTGCTCCAAGTGGCGACATCATCCAGCCGGCCGGCCCAGTTTTCATCGTTTATATTACCGCCGAAGTAGAGCGGGGTATTCACCGGGACGGTGCCGTCGGTCCAGTTGTTGCCCACAGCCACGCCGTTCCGGTAATAGGTAAGGAGGTGGCCGTTTTTCACCACTGCATGGTGGAACCAAGTGTCCACCGGGAAATCCGCATAATCGATCCCGTCATTGAAAGTGGCCTCGAGATTGCGATACTCAAAAGCGGCAGTCGTGAATTTGATCCAGCCCTCGTCGGGAAACCGGTTTCCCAAGATGATATTGTTGTTCGGGGTCTGGCTCGAATTGGCCCAGAATGACCAAGTGAAGGAGGTTTCAGGAGCCAATTCCGGCAGCGTGCCGGCGATAGCGTGGCCATCCACACCGTCAAAGCCCAGAACCTGACCACGGATAGGGTCAGCCACCCAGTCCGCGCCGGTGAAAAGCTCGGCTGAAGTGCCTCCCGCGACTGTGCTGACCGCGGAGGTGCCGGAGGTTTCGTTAAGCGGCCAATAATTGGTCAGCGCAGCTTTGGCGAAGGGAGCCATGGCCAGCAAAAGCAAGGGGGAATAGGCGGTTTTCATGAATCGTTGAGGGTTTCTGTGCAGAAGCACAGGCGGGTTGTGGATACTGCGAAATTTTACCAAGTCCTGCAAACAAAAAATATCACCAAGTTTAATATTAAGTGAAAATCATTAAGTTTGATTAAAATTAAGTGAATTATGGAGTGGATTTAGGTTTTCAGTCCTGAAATTTTCAGCGTAATGATCTTATTAAAGACAAATTGATGGGAAAAAAAGGCATTGGCTTTGCGTGAAAAATACACGGCTTTTCAATCTTGCGATCTTGATTGCGATGTAGGTGGCAAGGCTGCCTTGAAATAAACGAAGAGTAAATTTTTACAGTAAATAATGGCAGCTTCCCCTTGAAGAAGGATAGCCGTCCTGCTTTTCCGTGCCGTGCCGGACTAATTTCTCACCACCGCAAATACGTGCTCGACAGCTGGAGAGAATTTTCATTCAAGATTAACCAACTCTCCGGCCCTTATGAAAAAACACTCTCCCTCCCTTGGGTGCTGCCTGCTCGCGTTGCTGGGCGGTGCCGTTCCTGTGAAAGCCCAGACCCTTACAGTGCAGGACGGGCTCCAGCTCTGGCTGAAGGCTGACGCCGGAGTGACCGCGGACGGGGATGGCGTGGTGGCGGACTGGAATGATCAGACCGCCAACGCCAACCATGCGGCCCAGTTCGATCCCACCTTCGGTCCGAAGCTGGTGGCCAATGCGGTGAACAACAAACCGGTGATCCGCTTTGACGGGGCGGACGATTATTTGGAGATTCCGGATTCGGACAGCCTGTCCATCACGGAGGATCTGACCACGTTTTTTGTGGTCAGATTCGCGGACTTTGCCACCTACCGCGCGGTGTGGGCCAAGACGCAAAACAATTTCCCCGCGCCGGTGGACTACTACACCCTGCCGGATTCGGGCATTCCTCGGGTGTTCCGGGGCAATGGAGTTGACGGTCCGGGCAACAACGGGTTTGTGGACGCTCTGCAGGCCATGCGGGCCAATACCTTCATCACCACGGGATTTGAAATTTCAGGCACAGAACTGACGCACTATCTGGCGGCCCAGCCCATCGGCGGGGGAAATATCACGGCCAATATTGCGGATGCGGACACGTCTGTCATCATCGGATCCCGTGCGGACCTCTTCACCAAAATGAAAGGGGATATCGCGGAGATTCTCATCTACAACCGGGCGCTGAATGAAACGGAGCGCGGATCCGTGACCGGCTACCTTGGGGAAAAATACAACATTCAGAACATCCCGCCCACCGTGACCCTGGCCGCGGACCCCGCGGGCCCGGCGCTGCCGGCGGGCACCACCGTGACGCTGACCGCCACACCGGCTGATCCGGACGGCACGGTGGCCCGGGTCCAGTTCCTTGCCAACGGAGCGCCGGTGGCCACCGCCACGGCCGCTCCCTATTCGGTGAAGGTGACGCTCGACTCTACAGGCAGCTACAGCTTCACCGCCAGAGTGACCGATGACAAGGACGGCACCGCCACCTCCGCCGCCACCGTGCGCACGGTTGCCGGGGGCGGGGACGCTGTCCTGGATGTGCTGGACAATCTGAGCCTGTGGGTGAAGGCGGATGCCGGGGTGACCGTCAGCACTGGTGATCTGGTCGCCACTTGGGCGGACCAGTCGCCCAATCAAAATGACGCCGCTCCCTTTGATGAGACCACGGCCCCCGCCTTGGTGACAGCGGATGGACCCAATGGTAAGCCGGTGCTCCGGTTCGACGGCGTGGATGACCAACTGACCGTGCAGGATACCGACAGTGTGTCCTTCGACGGGGATGTGACTTCCTTTTTTGTGGCGAGGATGGATGACTTTTCCACCTACCGTGCGGTGTGGGCGAAAACCACCTCAAACCTGCCGGCCTCCGTCGATTACTATTTGCTGCCAGGCAGCGGTGTTCCCCGCTTTTTCCGCGGTGCGGGAACAGGGACCGATCTGCGCAGCATTGATGGGGGCCCGCTTCGGGCCGGAGTGTTTGAACTGGCGGGATTCTCCTCGGTCGGCGACACCATGTCGCAGTATCTCAACGGCCAGCTGAATGGTTCCTCGACCGCCGCGGTGGGCAAGGTGGACATGGACAATCCGCTGATCATCGGCAGCCGCGAGGATGGGGTCACCCGGATGAAGGGCGACATCGCGGAAATCCTCATCTACAAAGCCGGTCTCTCCCCGGAGAACATGGGCAAGGTGCAGCTGTATCTGGCCCGCAAGTACGCCGTGCCGCTGACCAGCACGCTGAACAATGCGCCGACCGCGGCTTTGACCGCTCCGGCAAACGGTGCCATCCTCACGGTGCCCGCGGATGTAGCCCTGACCGCCACGGCGGAGGATGCGGATGGCAGTGTCGCCAAAGTGGAGTTTCTGGTGAATGGCACGGTGGCGGCCACCGACATCACCGCGCCGTATCAGGGCAGTGTGAATTTCCCTCTCCCCGGATCCCCGCAGATCACGGTGCGGGTGACGGACAATCTGGGAGCGGTCACTGTCACCGCGCCCGCCACCCTCACTCTGAATTCGCAGGCCGCCTCCGACCTGCCCGATCTCGCCAATCTCAAGCTCTGGTTGAAAGCGGACACGGCAGTGACCCAAGCCGCCGGAGTGGTGAGCGCCTGGGACGACCAGTCCGGCAACCTCAATCATGCCGTGCAGGGAGTGGACACCCAGCGCCCGCTGCTGGTGGCCAATGAGCTGAACGGCAAACCGGTGCTGCGCTTTGACGGGGTGGATGACTTCCTGTCCGCCGGCAGTTCGCCAACCTTGGCCAACACCGGGGACATCACCAGCTTCTTTGTGGTGCGGTTTGATGATTTTGCCACCTACCGGACGGTCTGGGCGAAGACAGAGGCCAATCAGCCACGCTCCACCGACTACTACACCCAGCCGGACACGGGAATCCCTCTGATTTACCGCGGCGGGGTATCAGGCATCCAGTCGGTGCTGGCCTCCGGCCCGCTTCCCGCTGGGGAGTTTGCCGTGGCGGGGTTTCAAATGGGCGGCACCGCCGTGCACCATTTCCTGAATGGCGCACTGAACGGCGAGGGTGAAATCACCTCGGCGCTGCAGGACACCGGACGGCCTCTGCTGATCGGTCAGCGCGGTGACGGTGTCACCCGGTTGAAAGGGGATGTGGCGGAGATCGTGATCTACAACTCCGCGCTGTCGGATGCGGACCGGGAGCAGGTGGTCAACTACCTGGGTAAAAAGTACAATATCCCTGTGGAGAACATCTCCCTGGCCTTCCCGCCGCTGACCATTTCGTCGTCCGGCAACAATATCACCGTCAGCTGGCCGGTGGATGCCACGGGCTTCGCGCTGGAGTCCAGCGACACCATGGAGGAGGGCACTTGGGTGGAGGTTCCCGGAGTCGCGGGCAACACTGTGACCCAGCCCCGCAGCATCCGCAATTTCTACCGCCTGCGCCGGGCTCCGGTTGGGGGACAGTGAAAGGACCGGGAGGCAGGGCTGAGGAATTTTAAAACGCATCCTTCCCGGATTCAGGCCTGGCGCGCAGGCGGTTTTTCCGCACGGGTGCCTGGCCTGATCACGTCCGGGGCTCATGGGGCAGGGAGGAGCGATGGAGCTGTCTCTCCAAAGCCGGCCTTTTCGTAAAAACACGAAACCCTCTCCTGCTCCCATGCCCGTCACCCAGCTTGATACCCGGACTGCCCTGGTGGCGGTCGATCTTCAGAAAGGCATCATCTCCAACCCCATGGCGCATCCCGTGGAGGGCGTGCTGAAAAACGTCGGGGAACTGGCCGCCGCCTTCCGCCGCCATGGACTGCCGGTGGTGCTGGTCACCGTGGCAGGTGCGCCGCCCGGACGGGTGGAGGAAAAGCGCCCGCTGAAGCAGGAGGCGGGATGGGATGAACTGGTGCCGGAACTGAACCCTCAACCAAGCGATCACCGGGTGGTCAAGCGGAGCTGGGGGGAATTCAGCGGCACGGAGTTAAAGGAGTGGCTGGACAGCCAGGGCGTCACCCAGATCGTGCTCGCGGGAGTCTCCACCAGTATCGGTTGAGTCCACGGCGAGCCAGGCTTATGAGCAGGGATTCCATGTCACCGCAGCCACTGACGCCATGACCTACACCAAAGGGGCGGCCCACATCAACAGCCTGACGCGGATCCTCCCCCGTCCGGGAGAGACCGGCACCACGGCGGAAATCATCCGGTTGCTGTCCGGAGACCAGGCATGAGGGGTTCATCCGCCAAGGCGCAACGGTCAGGCCGGGGACAGATTGCCAGTGCCGGCGGCGTTGAGGTGCTTTCATGAAAGGCACCTTCCGTTCGCTCCACCACTATAACTACCGGCTGTGGACCGTCGGAGCCGTCGTTTCCAATGTGGGCACCTGGATGCAACGCACGGCGCAGGACTGGCTGGTGCTCACCCAGTTGACCCACCGGAACGCCACGGCGGTCGGGGTGGTCATGGCCCTCCAGTTCGGCCCCCAGCTGCTGCTGCTGCCCTTCACCGGATACGCCGCCGATCATTTCGACCGCCGCCGGCTGCTGCTGGCCACCCAGACCGCCATGGGGCTGCTGGCGCTGGGGCTGGGGCTGCTGACCATCACGGGGCTGGTGCGGCTGTGGCATGTGAATGTTTTTGCCTTTCTGCTGGGCTGTGTGGCGGCCTTCGACGCTCCGGCGCGGCAGACCTTTGTCTCGGATCTGGTCACCGAGGAGGATTTGTCGAATGCGGTGGCGCTCAATTCCACCTCCTTCAATGCCGCGCGCATGATCGGTCCGGCCACTTCGGGAATTCTGCTGGGGATGATGGGATCGGGCTGGGTTTTCCTGCTCAATGCGGCCTCGTTCGCCTCTGTGATCGTGGCGCTGATGATGATCCGGGTGAAGGATCTGCATCTGCGCAACCGCCCCGCCCGTGCTCGGGGCAGCTTGGTCGAGGGATTTCGCTATGTGAGCTCCCGGCCGGATATCCGCACGGTGCTGGTGATGTTTTTTCTCATCGGCACCTTCGGGTTCAATTTCCCTATCTACATCTCCACCATGTCGGTGACGGTTTTCCATGCCGGGGCCGGGCAGTACGGCATTCTCACTTCGGTCATGGCGGTGGGATCCATCGTCGGTGCCCTGCTGGCGGCGCACCGGGCCGGCCCGCGCCAGAGGCTGCTGCTGGCGGGCGCGGCGGTGTTCGGGCTGGGACTGGGGTTGGCGTCCGTGATGCCGAACTCGTGGTTCTTCGGCCTCGTGCTGGTGCTGGTGGGCATCGCCGCCCAGACGTTCAGCACCACCGCCAATAGCATCGTGCAGCTTTCCACGGAGCCGGCCATGCGCGGGCGGGTAATGGCCATCCTGCTGGCCATCGCCATGGGCGGCACCCCGCTGGGCGCGCCCATTGTGGGATGGGTGGCGGATCATTTTGGACCCCGGTGGGCGATGGGCATCGGGGCCGCCTCCGGGCTGGCCGCCGCGCTGGTGGGTCTGCGCTATCTGGTCCGGCACCGCCGCCTGAAGGTGCGCGTGGATTCCGGAAGGCTGCGGTTCACGCTGGATGCCGCCCGCTCCGGCGGGCTGTGAAGGACCCCCGGCACTGGCTTGGCTTTCCCAACCAGCCATCAGCATGTCCGAAAACGGCCAGCACCCCGCGTGGGACGTATTATTATGGCTCATGATTTTTCTGGATGAGGAAACCTGCCACCGGGCCACCGCCGTGCGGGATCCGCGCTTTGACGGAGTGTTCTATCTGGGCGTGACCTCCACGGGCATCTACTGCCGCACCGTGTGCCGGGCGCGCCGCCCCAAACGGGAGAACTGCCGGTTTTTCCCCCACCCCGCCTCGGCTGAACTGGCGGGCTTCCGGCCCTGCCGGCTGTGCCGTCCGGAGCAGGCTCCGGGATTCACCGCCGCCGGGGAGGGCGCGGAGCTGGCGGCGGCGGCGGTGCGCCGGATTGAGGATGGTGCCCTGGATGACGGGGACACCCTTCCCACCCTGGCGGAGGAGCTGGGCATCACCTCCCGGCATCTGCGCCGCGTGGTGCGTGAGCATCTGGGTGTAAGCCCCGTGGAGCTGGCCCAGACCCAGCGGCTGCTGATGGCCCAGCGGCTGCTGCACACCACGCGTCTGCCGGTCAGTGAGATTGCTCTGGCCTGCGGGTTCCGCAGTCTGCGCCGCTGCAATGCCCTGTTTCTGGAGCGCTACGGCATGCCGCCCACCGCCTTCCGCCGTCAGTCCGGCTCCGCTGCCGGTGTTGAAACGGCGGAGCGAAGTCTGACGGTGACCCTGGCCTATCGTCCGCCGTTCGACTGGAAGGCTCTGCTGGAATATTTTGCGGACCATGCCATTCCCGGCGCGGAACACATCACCCCGGAAAGTTATGCCCGCACTTTGCGGATCGGCGGACACACCGGCTGGATCAAAATCATGCCGGAGCCCGGACGTGATGCCCTGCGGGTGGAATTGGCCGCCAGTCTGGCTCCGGTGCTGCCGGCAGTGCTTCAGGCCGTGCGGCGGACTTTTGATCTGGATGCCGTGCCCTCGGCCATCAACGCCGTGCTGGAGCAGGACCCATTGCTGGCTCCCTCAGTGGCCAGCGCGCCGGGCCTGCGCCTGCCGGGGGCGGCGGATCCGTTTGAAGGGGCGGTGCGCACCATCATCGGCCAGCAGGTTTCCGTGGCCGCAGCCACCACCGTCATGGGCCGGGTGGTGCGGGCTTTTGGAGAACCGCTGTCCACGCCGTGGCCGGAATTGAACAGCCTGACCCTCATCGCCGGGCGCCTGGCCGCGCAATCGGTGGATATCCTGGCTCCTCTGGGACTCAACAGTGGCCGGGCCAATGCGCTGCTGGCGCTGTCCCGCGCGGTGGCTGAAGGAAAAATCCACCTGCGGCGCAGTGCCGATCCGCCGCGGACCATGGCGCAGCTGGAGGAACTGCCGGGCATCGGACCATGGACGGCGCACTATATCGGGATGCGCATGCTGGGCTGGCCGGACGCTTTTCTGCCCGGTGACCTCGTCGTGCGCAAAGCCTTGGCTCCTCTCTCCCCGCGGCGGATTGCCGAATACTCGCGGATTTGGCGTCCTTGGCGGGCCTACGCCGTGATGCATCTCTGGCGCACTGAAATGGAGAAAGTGAAGCAAAGCCGGAGCAGACAGAAAATGAAGTCTGATTTTGGAAATCCAGCTTCGGGGCCCGGTTCCCAAGCCTTCAACCTGCAATCCTTATGACAACCCATTACACCCATCACGACACCCCTGTCGGCCGCCTTTTGATCCAGGGAACGGACAACGGCCTGAGCGGCCTGTGGATCCTCGGTGAAAAACACGCTCCGACCGTGGCTCCGGAATGGAGGCGGAATGACAGAGCTTTCCCGGAAATCAGAAGCCAACTGGATGAATACTTTGCCGGCACCCGCACCGAGTTCGATGTTCCTTTAGCGGTTGAGGAGGGCACAGAGTTTCAACGGTCGGTCTGGGCGGCGCTGCTCCGCATTCCCTGCGGCATCACCAAAACCTACGGCCAGATGGCGGAGGAGATCGGCAATCCCAAAGCGGTCCGCGCCGTGGGCCTGGCCAATGGCCGCAATCCCGTCTCCATCATCGTTCCCTGCCACCGGGTGATTGGAGCCAATGGAACCCTTACCGGCTACGGCGGCGGTCTGAAGGCCAAAAGCTGGCTGCTTCACCATGAGCAGCGCCTAAAACCGCTGGCCGGACTAATGGGTTGGCATCAGCCGGCCAGCGGTGGATCTAGGCAATAATGGATGGAGGATGCTTTTGCTTACGGAGGGGAATCCCCGGGTGTCACCACCACCTCCTCACCGGCGGTGGTATGAATAACTCTGCGGTGCAGCAGTCGTCCTATCATAAAGCCGCCAGTGGCCAACACTACGGCCGTGATGAGCCAGACAGCCCAGGCAGTGGTTTGAGTTGCCGGATCGCGGAGAACAGAACTGATGGACGCCAGATAGCCCCCCATCGTGTTGGAGGCCTTGTACTCCGCCGCCTGGAGGTAGTAACTCAGAGGATAACCCGCGAGGCCGCCCGCCAGCAGTCCCAAGCCGGCAAGGGCGTAGGGGCCGCCCGCCTCATCGGCGGAGAAGCGTCCTCCGCCCGTCAGCAGCAGGGCACCAAAGCCGAACAGATACACAAGGGTCAGTTCGGCACCCGGTGCGGAGACATCACCTCCTTGGACCTGAAAAAAGATCACTCCCATCAGCACTGTCAGGGCGACGGCGGAAAGCCGTGTAAGAACCCCCGCGGCCAGCATGGCTCCGCCCAGCAGTTCGATGAAAGCCGCCAAGCCGAGCGTGAAGTGCCGCCCCATGCCAAGGGGATCGGGAAAGGTCTCCACGGTGGACTGGAAGTGGATAAACTTCGGCCATCCGTGGAGAATAGCCATGGACCCTCCCAGGGTGACCCGCAGAAACAGCAGAGCCACATTCATCCAATGGGGGATGAATCCCAGATTTACCAGCCAAAGGGAGGGTCTCATGGCTCGTGGAATTAGACTTTCCTTTTGGTTAAGGCCCGGTAGGCGAACAGCAGGATCACAGCCCCGACAACGGAGAAGATAAATCCGGCAGGCTCACCCGGGGCATACCAGCCCATAGCGCTTCCCAACCACCCGGCCAGTGCTGAGCCGGCAAGACCAAGAAGAATGGAGATAATCCAACCGCCGGGGTCCTTGCCGGGCATGAGAAGCTTGGCGATGGCGCCGATGATAAAACCGATGATGATAGTGCCGATGATGTTCATAGCTGCGGCCTCTTCTGCAAACACTGTGCCACAGCCTTCCAACGGGGAAAAGAGGGTGCTTTCCGCAAAATCATGAGGCGAAATGACAGAGCCGGCAGGCATGGACGGGCATTCCGCGGCATGAAGGCCGCATTCAGTTAGGAAATTGCGCCCGCGGCCGCGGTCGTGGCCAGTCTTTCCAAAATCAGCCGAAGGCGTGCAGAAAGCCAACCTCCAAAGCCAGCACCTCGCGCACATTGGTGGATAGGTTTTTCCTCATCTCATCCACCGCGCGCAGGCGGCGGTGAAGGTCATGATCTGTCATAACAGCGGCCGCTTGGGCAGTGGCATCGGCGCATCCGGGCAGGTCCAAAGCGTCCAGGCCGTGGCGTCGGCGCAGGATTTCCCCCAGCCAGATGAAGAGCAGGGAGACGAGGTGGTTCCGCTGCTCGGCGCAGGCGCTTTCCGTCAGGTCATCATAATACTCCCGCCGGTTGCGCAGCCAGACCCCGTCGGTGCTGCGCTGGTAATGCTCTGTCTCCTCTTTCAAAGCATCGTGATGGTCCGCTTCGATCTCCTCCCGCAGGCTGGACAGGATGCGCTGGAAATCCCCCAGAAGCCCCAGAGCCCGCGACGTGCCGACCGGCCGGCCGGCGGAGAAGCATTCGGTCAGGGACTCCAGCAGCCGGGCCTGCGGCGGGCTGAGCTCCATGCCGCCGCTGTCGGGCCGGTGGAGTGGCAGCAGCAGGCAGCGGGACCGGACGGTGTCGAGAAGCTGTTCCGGAGCCCGGGTGAGCAGAAGAATGAGGGTGTCCGGCGGCGGCTCCTCCAAGGTCTTGAGAAACGCATTGGTGGCCTCCACCGTGAGGCGGTCGGCCCCGTTCAGGATCACAATTTTCATGCCGCCATCGGCGGACGAGAACTGCAGCGTGCGGATCACCTCCCGCACGGCATCGATTTTGATCCGCCGCAGCTTGGATTCCGGCTCCAGCACCAGCGCCCCCTTCAGACGCAGGCCGTCCAAGGAATCCACGGGGGCCCAGCTGTTCACCAGACAGGCGGTCCGGATGGCCACCGTGTGCAGATCGGCGGTGTGCGGTCCGCTGAGGAGCAGGGCATGGGCCAGCCGCTGGTTCCCCCACGCCGTGCGGATCAGGGAGATGGCTTTGTCAGGGGAGAAGGCCATAACCTCGGGCTGTCAGGGTTTCGATGATCAGGACGTGAAGCCGCTCCGGAGGCAGCGCGGCGTCCAGCACACAGAAGCGCTCCGGACTGCCCGCCGCAAGGTCGAGATAGGCCTGGCGCACAGTGTGGTAAAAGGATTCGTCCGCCTCCTCCATGCGGTCGCGCAGACCGGGCTGGCGGGCCCGCGCCCTGATCAGACCCGCGGAGGCGTCCAAGTCCAGGAGAAAGGTGATGTGGGGATGACAGCCGCCCACCGCGAAGGCGTTCACCGCCGCCACCAGGTCCGACGGCAGATCCCGCCCGTTGCCTTGGTAAACCGTGGTGGAGTCCATGAACCGGTCCGCCAGCACGATGCCGCTCCCCGCCAGAAAAGGCAGGATTCTTTCCCGCACCAGCTGGGCGCGGCTGGCCGCGAAAAGCAGCAACTCGGCCTCCCGGGTCATGCCGCCATTGTCCGGATGGTGCTTCAGCAGGTGGCGGATGACCTCGCCGATGGCAGTGCCTCCGGGCTCGCGGACGTGCAGCACAGGCCGTCCAAAGGCTTGCAGTTTTTCCTCCAGCAGACGGATTTGTGTGGATTTCCCGGAACCTTCCCCGCCCTCAAAACTCACAAACAGTCCTGCCATAAATGATTGACCGGGAGACAGGGGGTGACGGGACAGAAGGGGTTCCGGCGGATTCATTCAGCCGATGGCGAGAGCCTCTTTGGCGGTGGCCCCGCCGTGGACGATGGCGTGCAGTTTTTTGAGCATCAGCAGGGGATTCGGCTGCTGCCAGACATTGCGCCCAATGGCGATGCCCGCGCCGCCCGCCTGAATGGATTCATGGACTATTTGAAGAATGCCCGCCTCATCGGAGGCCGCGCCGCCCAGCACAATGACCGGCACGAAGCAGGCGTCCACAATTTTGGCGAAGGCCGCCGCATTGCCTGGCCAGGCGGTTTTGACGACATCCGCCCCCAGCTCCGCCGCCGCCCGCACCGCAAAGCTGATGTTCTCCGGCGTGTAGTGCTCCGTCCGGCCCAGTCCATAGGGCAGTGTCTCCACAATCACCGGAAAGCCGGACATCTGGCACTCGCTGATCAGGGTGGCGTTTTCACGGAAAAAGCGCTCCTCCTCCGGATGGTGGAGATAAAGCATGCTCATCACTGCATGCGCGCCCACCGTGTCCGCCTCCGTCGCCCCGTAGGTCATGTAGGCTCCGTGGTCCACGTGGCCGGCCAGCGCGGGTTTGTAAACATCCGTGCGCAGACAGATTCCCTTGCCCGCCAGCTCCGCCTGAAAGGCGCGGGCCACCCCATAGTTCACAACAAAGCCGTCGGCGTACTCGCTCAGGGCGGTGATCAGCGCGCCGGGCTTCTCAAGACCCGGCACCGGAATGGCCGTCCCGTGGTCAATGGGCACAATGATGGTGCGGCCATTGGCTTGGAAAAACGGTTCAGGAAGGGGAGTTTGGGCGCTCATATGAATTCCTACGATCTTCATGGGGCGGGGTCCACGGAAAAAATTCCACACTCCGGCACAGCCAATGCTCGGGACTTTAATGTCCCGCGGCCAAACGCCGCTCCATCCAAATCCAACCCTGTCCGCGCTATGAAAACCACCTCTGCCCGCAACGCCCGCCGCCATGAGCTTCTCCGTGAATTCTTCGCCTGTGCTGTAGTTCTGGCCGCCATCAAGACCCCGGAGTCTGCCTCCAGCGCCTCCCTGAAAGCACCCTACTCCCGCTCGTAATCCGCAAGAGGGGTTTTTGCATTCCGCCATGCCGCCCCGGGCTGGTTTCTGCCCGTACGGGTCAAAGCCGGAAGCCTGAAGAGCCGGTCGCGGTTTAAAAATGATTCCTTTGCCAGTCAAAGCCGGCTCTCCGGCGGAAAATCAGTCAGGATCGGGCAAAAGCCGCAAAGCCGGCCAGAAAATCCTTCAATTTCACTTTGGTGTCCTCATCGGTGAGCAGGCCTGTGTCATCGGTCAGACCCGATACTCTGGCCACCATCAGCCGTCCGCCAAACCACGGACGCGTCTCCAGCGTCCGCAGCACCGGCAACCAGGCGCTCTGGCCCAACACTGTCCCGAATCCCCCGGGAGTGGCCCCGATCACCGCCACCGGCTTCCCGGCGAAAAGCGGTCGCCCGTGGATCTCATCCAACCGCGACAGCCAGTCGACCGCGTTCTTCAGCGGGCCGGGAACGGAATTGTTATATTCCGGGCTGGCCAGCAGCAGCCCGTCCGCGGCGGCAATCTCCTTTCCCAGTTCGGTGACCGCGGCGGGAATGCCCTCCTTCACCTCCACGTCGCCGTCATAGAGCGGAATGCCGTCGATAGTCCGCACCGTCAGCTCCGCCCCGTCCGGCATCAGGCGGGCGGCGGCGCGGAGCAGGCCGGTGTTGAACGATGCCGCCCGCAGGCTTCCGGAAAGGCCAAGGATTCTGGTGGTCGTCATATGCCCGCAATGAATCGGTGCCGCGTCTGTTTTACAATCAGAGATAACAGGGACTCCGCATGCCACCTGAAGCCGGAATCCGTTCCGGCCACCAGACAAGCCGCGGTGCCCGAACAGTCATTCGGGCGTTTTGAGAAAGTGCCGCATCAGGGCCATGGTCCAGACGGCGGTGAAAGCCAACAGCGCCACCGTCAGCAGGATGACGTGGTTTGTATTCAGATGCGGCGGGACACTCCGGTTCGCGGTCACAATCAGATAAAAGAGAGCCGCCTGCCATAAAAGGAACGCGGAGGCGGCCCAAAGGGAAAAGCTGAACAGAATACCGCACGCCCGGCGGTGGTTTCCCGGTTCCCGCCAATAGGCCGCGTGGGGCACATTGAGAAACTTGGCCGGCAGAAACCGGACCAGATACAAAAGTCCCATCATCAGCAGGGGCATTCCGAGTCCGCCGGTCATGGAAACGGGCACAAAGCTGGATTTGTCCATCCAGCCGTCAGGCGCGCCGTTCCCGCCAAAATGCGTGGCCACCCGGTCCGGCAGCTGCCCGCTGCCATGGAGAACCGCCCCGGCGAAAACCGCAGCACAGACCGGAAGCAGGAAAGCGGCGCGTGATTTCATAAGGAGCCTGCGCGGAATGGGAAGCCGGCCCAGGGTTCACGACAGACCCTCAGCGGTCTCCTGCTTCAGGCGGAGCTGGCCGCAGGCGGCGTCGATGTCGTGGCCCTTCTCACGGCGGATGGTGGCGGGGACCCCATTGGCCACGAGCGTGGCGCAGAAGGCATCCTGCTCCGGCTCGCCGGGGCGGACCCAGGGCAAACCCTCGACCGTGTTGTAGGGGATGAGATTCACCTTGGCCTCCAGGGCGCGGGTGCGGCGGGCGAGGGCACGGGCCTCGTCCAAGCCGTCGTTCACTCCCTGGATCAGAATATACTCGAGGGTGATCTTCTGTTTCCGGCGCTGTTTGAAATAACGCAGAGCCTCAAAAAGGGTCTCCAGAGGGTATTTTTCATTCACGGGCATGATGCGGTTCCGCACCTCGTCCGTGGCCCCGTGCAGGGATATGGCCAGGCGCACGGGGATATCGAAGTCCGCCAGTTTTTTGATCTGGGGGGCCAGACCGCTGGTGGAGACCGTAATGTGCCGCGCGCCGATGTTCAGACCCCAGTGGGCCTGAAGGATGGTCAGGGCTCGGGTCAGGTTGGTGAAGTTGGCCAAGGGCTCGCCCATGCCCATGAAGACCAGATTGTCCACCCGCTCGCCGGCCTCCCGTTCCGCCAGCATGACCTGGCCAACGATCTCATCGGCCTGCAGATTGCGCGTGAAGCCCGCCAAGCCGCTGGCGCAGAATTTACAGTCATAGGCGCAGCCGACCTGGCTGGAGACGCACAGCGTCAGGCGGTCGCTCTGGCCGCCCATCCAGCCCTTGTTGGCGGGGATGAGGACGCTCTCCACATAGCGCCCGTCCGCCAGCCGGAACAGAAACTTCCGCGTCGCGTCCCGCGCACCTTGGATTTTGGCCACGCTCATGGGGTTGAAGGGAAAGCGCTCCGCGAGCTGGTCCCGCAGCGCCTGGGGCAGATTGGTCATCTCCCCGAAGCTGCGGGCCCTCTTTTGAAAAATCCATTCCTGCACCTGCTTGGCGCGGTAGGGCTTGCCGCCGGCCTCAACAATGGCGGCGGTGAGCTCCTCCGGCAGCAGGCCTGCCAGGGACAGGGCGGGAGCGGGGGCTTTTCTGACTGGGGCAGGGGCAGGGGCTGGGACTGGTTCCGTTTCCGTGATCACGTCGGGAATATAATGCAGCCCGGGGCCGCGTCCATGGCTAAGGCGGCGCGTCAAGTGCCTCCTCCGTGTTTTATAAAAAAAAGGCGCGTCGCCCCGCGCTTTTGTCACGCATAAAGTGAATCAACCCCTTATTTAAGTTTAACCTATGATTCCACGTCCTTTTTTCCTCAGCCGCGTGCTGCTTCCGGCGGTGCTTCTGCAGGCTGCCTTTCTTCCGCTGCAGCTTCAGGCGGAGACCCTGAAGGAGCGGCAGACCCGCGTGCTGGAGGCCGTGCAGAAAGTTGGCCCCACCGTGGTCGCCATCACCGGCGCCAGCGCCAAGGGCTCTATGGGGTCCGGCAGCGGCGTCATCATTAGCAAGGACGGGCTGGTGCTCACCGCCGGTCACGTGCTCGCGGCCACGGGTGAGGACCTGATCATCACGCTGCCGGGCGGCAGGGAGGTCAAAGGCAAGTCTCTGGGACGGGACATGAACCGCGACGCTGCGCTCGCCAAAATCACGGATCCCGGCGACTATACCTTTGCGGATATGGCCGATCCCTCCAGCATTGAAAAGGGCGAGTGGGTGGTGGCCCTGGGTCATCCCGGCGGTTACGATCCTCAGCGCGGCGCGCCCTTGCGTGTGGGCCGCCTATGGGATGTGGACAACAAAACTTTCTACCGCAGTGACTGCACGGTCTCCGGCGGGGACAGCGGCGGCCCGCTGTTCGATCTGAGCGGCAAGGTCATCGGCATCCACTCCAGCATCAGCCAGAATCTCTCCGAAAACCGGCATGTGCCCATTGGTGTCTTTGAAAAGGACATGGAGCGGCTGAAGAACAAGGAAGTCTGGGGCAAGCTGTCCAATATCATGCCCGGCATGAGGGATGAGGAGGAGGACAACAGCGACCAGGACAAGGATCTGAACCGTCCCCGGGCCCGTCCCAAAAAAGAGCCGGGATCCCGCCAGAAACCTGCGCCCCGCACGGAGCCGGAGGAACCTGCCGCCCCCGCCGCCGGCCGCGCCTATATGGGAGCCACCCTCCAAATGACGGATGAAGGGCAAGTGCGCGTGGAGGAGATCGCCGACGGCTCCCCCGCTGCTCAGGCCGGCCTGCAGCTGGAGGACATCATCACCAAGGCCGGCGGGAAGGAAATCGCCAGCAACTCGGATATCGTCGCTCAGGTCCGCGCCGCCAAACCCGGCGATATGCTGAAGCTCACCATCCGCCGCAAGGGGGCTGACAAGGAGCTGGAGGTGAAACTGGCCCCCGCTCCCTGAACCCCGCTGGCCGTGGGGGCGGACACCTCGGGCCTTCCAAGCCCCAAAGTCCCACTCTTCCGGCCATTCCCAGCTAAACCCTTTTTTCCCAGCAATTCACTGATTCCATGAAACCCAATCTTTTATTCCCGGTCGCCTTGGCCGCCCTCACCACCGGGGCCGGGCTTTTCACTGTCACCCGCCACGCCACCGCCGCGGAGCAGGCACGCTCCCGCGAGACGCGGCCCGTCGAATTCCACAGCTACCGCTTGGAGCTGCGCGGTGACGGCTCCAGTCCGCGACTGATTGAAAACGGACGTCTAGTGCAGCAGAACCAGGACGACGCCGACCCCATGCGCGAATTTTTCCGCGAACTGCGGGAACGCCAGCGCCGTAACGGGCAGGGGGATCAGAGCGGCCCGCGCGGCCAAGTCAATCCGTTTGAGGAACTGCTTCGTCAGTTCGGCGAATTGAACCCTGATGATCAGGACCGGAATGAGACTCCTGATGCCGATGACGACCGTCCGTCTCCGCCGCCCCGCGCCGGCAATCAGACTCCGCAGGAAATGCTGGAGGAGATGATGCGCCGCATGGGCGGGCAGCGCGGCGCGGGCCGTCTTGGATTCGGCCCGAACACCGAAAAGGATCCTCCCCGCACCAGCAAGCACCACCTCAGCGCCCTTGCGGAATGGCGTCCGCTTGTCGCGCAGGCGCGCCAGTCCACCGTCCGGGTAATGCGTCGTGACCGGCAGATCGCGCTGGCCACCATCGTCAGTTCCGACGGCTACGCCCTCACGAAGGCCAGCGAGGTTGCCAAGGGCAACTTTGAGTGTGCGTTCAACGATGGCCGCATCGTGCCCGCCAAGGTGGTGGACGAGCTTAAGTCCTATGACCTTGCCCTCATCAAGCTGGAGGCCACCGGTCTGACGCCCGTCAAATTCGCGGACACCGCCACTCCGGTGGGAACGCTCATCGCGGCGGTCAGCACGGATGAGGACCCCACCGGACTGGGCGTGATCAGCGTGGCCTCCCGCAGTCTTGACGAGCGCACCAAGGGTTTTCTGGGGGTGAGAATGTCCGAGGACACCCCGCTCAAAGGCGTCCGTATCGCGGAGGCCTTGGAAGGGGGTGCCGCCAAGCGCGCCGGCATGGAGGCCGGGGATGTCATCCTGGCTATCGACGGCCAGGAGATTGCCAGCCCCCGCCAGCTTCAGAAGCTCGTCTCGGGCCTCAAACCCGAGCAGAAGGTGACCATCAACATCGAGCGCGACAGCAAGCCCAAGTCCCTTGAGCTTTCCTTGGGTCACCGCTCGGAGGAACTGATCCAGCGCCAGCTGGACCAGACCGCCCTCATGGGTTCCAACCTCAGCCAGAACGCCAGCGGCTATCCCAATGCTGTGCAGAGCGATCTCGCCCTGCAGGCCGAGGACGCCGGCGGCCCGGTGGTGGATGTGGACGGCAATGTCGTCGGGCTCAATATCGCCCGCGCCGAGCGCGTCAGCACCTACCTGATTCCCGGCAGGGTGATCAATGAACTCCTGACCGATGTGCAGGCCGGCAAGTTTGCCCTCGCCAAGGATGCCGACACGCTTCAGGCGGAACTCAGTGAGCTGAATGCCAGCCTGCGGAAATCCCAGGACAACCTCAAGGACACCGAGTCCAAACGCGAGGAGGTGCTCAAATCCTTGGATCGTCTGAAGAAAAAATAACCTTTGGGCTGATGCTTTCAGCCTCCCGGACATTCCTCTGACAGGACTGTCCCCGTCATCTTCCCGCAACCCCACCCTCCAAAGAAACACCCGTTACCGCTCCAAGCGGCTGACGGGTGTTTTGTTTTCCGCCTGTTCAGGCGGGAATCAGCCGGCTCCGGAGCGGACCGGGGCTCTCACAAAAAGGGGAAGGAATATTTCTTGACTTCGTGTCCAGATTACACCATAAATCGTGTATGCATTACACTTACCATTTGCGGCGCTGCTTTTCCTTCTTCAGTGGGGCGCAGGCAGGCTTGGGCCGCACCGCTCCAGTCTGAGTCGGGAATCGGAAGAAAAACTAACAAATTCAAGGCGATGAACACCACACCACCGCTTTCCACGGAGGAACTGATCTCCACCATGCGGCAGGGATGGGAGCCGAAGTGGGCTTTCTTCTGGGGCCACACCCTGTCGAAGGACGGGTCGGTCACCAAATCCTGTTTTAGTCAGTGGTGGGCCGGCAATGCCTTCACTTTGGAAGGAATCACCTACCCCACTGCCGAGCACTGGATGATGGCGGAGAAGGCGAGGCTGTTCCACGACAGGAAAGGTTTGGCGAATATCCTCACTGCCAAAAGTCCGGCGGTTGCCAAAAAGCTGGGCCGTCAGGTGGCCGGTTTCGAGGAGGAAATCTGGCTGCGGCACCGCTGGGAAATCGTGCTGCGGGGCAATGCCGCCAAGTTCGGCCAGCACCCGGAGCTGAAACAGTTTCTCCTCGGCACCGGTGACCGCATTCTGGTCGAGGCCAGTCCCTATGACCGGGTCTGGGGCATCGGTCTTGCCGCCACCCACGCCGACGCCGCCCGGCCTGAAAACTGGAAAGGCCTGAACCTTCTGGGTTTTGCCCTGATGGAGATCCGCCGGCAATTTCAAAGCCCGCTGTCATGAGCACTCTTACTTTATACCGCCCCGTCGGCCTGCAGGAACTCGCTCTGATTGAGCAAAGCGGCTGGACGGCCTTTCCGCCGCGCCTGCCGGAGC
This sequence comes from Verrucomicrobiales bacterium, assembly GCA_028293125.1. Lineage (GTDB taxonomy): Bacteria > Verrucomicrobiota > Verrucomicrobiia > Verrucomicrobiales > V1-33 > CAIZWU01. Next base: position 85,341 of record JAQGPJ010000012.1, read on the forward strand.
AGCCCATTTTTTATCCCGTGATGAACGAGGAATACGCCATCCAAATCGCGCGGGACTGGAATGTCCCAGCATCCGGATCAGGCTATGTCACCCGCTTTCAGATGGATGCCGGATTCGCCAGCCGGTATCCGGTGCAGGTGGCCGGCAGCGGAGTTCACCGCGAACTCTGGATACCTGCCGAGGATCTGGCGGAGTTCAACCGGCACATCACCGGCCTCATTGAGGTCACCCACCGTTTTCCATGACTCTCACCGTTCATCCTTATTCAGAGCAGCTTGAGCGCTGGCCGCGTTCGGGACGTCACATCCTGGCGCAGTTCGATGACGACTCCATCGTGGTCTATCAGGCCTACCGACCTGCGATCGCTCGGTTCGCCCGGCAACATCAGCGGTTTGGCGGTGAGTTCAGCTTCAGCCGCATGAGCTGGATCAAACCCAACTTTCTGTGGATGATGCACCGCTCCGGGTGGGCCACGAAGGAGGGGCAGGAGCACATCCTGGCGGTGCGGCTCAGGCGCGCCTTTTTCGACGAGGTGCTTCAATCCTCCGTGGCCTCCTCCTTTGGAGCCAGCGGCTATGCGGAGCATGAGGAATGGAAGGCAGCGCTCGCCGGTTCCGACGTCCGGCTGCAATGGGATCCCGATCACGACCCCCACGGACACCCCGTGCAGCGCCGCGCTGTGCAGCTTGGACTGCGCGGGGAAATGCTCCGGCCGCTATGCCGAAACCGAGTTGCTCGGCATTGAGGACGTCACCGCCTTTACCTCGGAACAGCGCGGGTGCCTTCACTCCTCCGGCACGGGGAATCTCCTGACTCCTACTGAATACGTCTATCAACCCTCCACTCCCGCCGCAGCCTTGGCCGCCGGCATTGAATCATGACTCCTGAATCCAGAATCCTTGGCGGCCTTTACGGCTTCCTCATCGGTGATGCGCTCGGCGTGCCCGTGGAGTTCAAGCCCCGCGCGGACCGCGTCCTCGATCCGGTGACGGACATGCGCGACTACGGCACCCATGGCCAGCCCAAGGGCACATGGTCGGATGACGGGGCTCTGCTGCTCTGCTCCGTGGAGAGTCTGGTGGAGAAGGGTGGATTTGATTCCCAGGACATGGGGGAGCGGTATCTGCGCTGGTCCACCTACGGCCTGTGGACGGCGCACGGAGTGCTTTTCGATATTGGATTCGCCACCCGTGCGGCGCTGCGGCGGATTGAGAAGGGCTGCCCTGCGGAGATCGCCGGAGGGACGGATGAACACAGCAATGGCAACGGCTCGCTGATGCGGATCCTGCCCATGCCTCTGGCCTCGCTGAATGAAGGTGATGATGTGCTTGAGGACCGGATCTTCCGGGCGTCGGCGATCACTCATGCTCACGACCGTTCAAAACTGGCCTGTTTGATGCACGGGCTGGTGACACGGTTTCTGATGCAGGGCCAGGATGCCGGTGCCGCCGTCCGTCAGGCGCAGGGGATTTTCACTCAACGGTATAAGGCGCATCCGGAGTTCCCAGCATTCCGGCAGGTCCTAGACCCGTTGCTGAGCCAGACTCCGGAGCATGAAATCGGATCGGACGGTTATGTGATGGCCACTCTCGCCGCCTCCCTTTGGTGCCTGCTGACAACATCGGATTTCTCCGGATGCGTGCTCAAAGCGGTGAATCTCGGCGATGACACGGACACCACCGGCTGTGTGGCCGGAGGCTTGGCGGGAGTGCTTTACGGGCTGGAGGCCATTCCGCCGGAATGGATCAGCGTTCTGCCGCGTCAGGATGATCTGCGAAGGCTGTTTGACAAATTTTTGAAATTCACAGGCACTTCGTCATGAACGCCTCCACGGTCATACCGGAGCAGGACCGGCTGAACTTGGCCATGCTGTCCTTGGACGGCCTTTCGGTCGGAGACGCGTTTGGGCAGAGCTTTTTCTTTGTGCCTCCCGCTGTTGCCGACAGCCGTCAGGCTGAGCGCCATATACCTCCCCCACCTTGGTTTTACACGGATGACACTGTCATGGCTGCAGCGGTCGTGAAGTGCCTTGGACGGCACGGAAAGATTGATCAGGATTGGCTGGCGGATGAATTTGCGCGTGAATACCGCCGTGAGCCCGACCGGGGTTATGGAGGAACTGCGCGGGGAATCCTTCACCGCATCGGTGAGGGAATGCCGTGGAAGGACGCCGCTGCCGAGGTTTTCGATGGGGAGGGCTCATGCGGCAACGGCGGGGCAATGAGAGCCGCTCCGGTGGGGGCTTGGTTCCATGATGATTTGAAAGAGCTGGTCGAGCAGGCCAAACGGTCAGCGGTCGTCACGCACTTCCATCCTGACGGTCAGGCCGGTGCCATTGCTGTGGCGCTCGCCGCCGCCTGGATGGTCACCCAATTGGATAACCAGCGGCCCCGCAGCCACTGCATGATCGAGTTTGTGCTCGCCCATCTGCCGCAGACGGAAACATGGTGGAGGCTGAAAAAGGCGCTGACGCTGCCGCTGGAAATGTCGCCGCGGACGGCGGCGTCGATTCTCGGCAATGGTTCGCAGGTGATCTCCTCCGACACCGTGCCTTTCTGCCTCTGGTGTGCGTGCCGTCATGCGGACGACTACACCGAAGCGCTCTGGAGCGCGGTGGGTGTGCAGGGCGATATGGATACCAACTGCGCGATTGTGGGCAGTCTGGTGACTTTGGGAACCGGTTATGAAGGCATTCCGGCGGACTGGCTCGCGGCGCGTGAACCTTTGCAGAGCCGGTTGTCATGAACCTTCCCGTTTTCCAGCATCTGGCGACCTCGCAAAACATCCTCATCGCCGGGGCTGGCGGTGGATTCGATGTGTTTGCGGGTTTGCCACTTTATTTCTGGCTGCGTGATCAAGGGAAAACGGTGCATCTGGCCAACTGGTCCTTCGCCAGCTTGGCGCATTGTGAGGAAAAGCCGCTGTCACAGCTGGCGGTGGTGCGGGGAAACACCTACGGATCATCGGAATACTTCCCGGAGAAATATCTCGCTCAATGGCTGGAATCGCAGGGTGACCGGACACCCGTTCACGCTATCGAACCGGGCGGGGTGAAGCCAGTGCTGCGAGCTTATGAATGGATGGCTGAGCGTCTGGGTTTCGACACTCTGATTCTTATCGATGGGGGCACGGACATTCTGATGCGCGGCGACGAGTGCGGGCTTGGAACGCCGCAGGAGGATATCGCCTCCCTGGCGGCGGCCCATGAGTCGAAAGGCGGTCTGCGGAAATTGGTGATCTGCCTCGGCTTGGGAGTGGACACGCATCACGGGGTCTGCCACGCGCACTTTCTGGAGAATGCGGCGGCCATTGCGGCTGACGGCGGGCACTTGGGCACTTGGAGTCTACTGTGGGAAATGCCGGAGGCGCGCCTTTATGTGGAGGTGGTGAAATTTGTCCATCAGCGCATGCCGGCGCGGCCCAGTATCGTGAACACCAGCATTGTGAATGCCGTGAAGGGACGTTTCGGCGACGTGCACGCCACGGAGAGAACCCGTGGCTCGCGTCTTTTCATCAATCCGCTCATGAGCCAGTACTGGGCCTTTGACCTCGAAGCTGTGGCCTCCCGGAACCGCTATCTGGCACGTCTGCTCACCACCGACACATACCACGAGGTCACCAGCCGCATCGCCAACTATCACCGGCAGCAGAAGCACCGTCCCTGGACGGAAATCCCCATTTGAGCGGAACCCTGTCCATCCAACTCCCTATCCGCCATGACCGCCGCAATCCACCCTGCAACAGCCGCCGCCGAAGCCTTTTGGCATGTCACAGTGCTGTCGAATTTTGCCCGTGGGTATGACAAATATTCCCGGCGTTACTCCAAGGCGTCGATCCCGGAGAGCACCTTTCCAGAGCGCTTTTTCCTGCTGAGAGAGGATGAACTGGCGGCGGGTGTCCACAAGGCCGGCGGGCTGCTGCGGAGGCTGGGCATTCCGGGGAATAGGCTGGTTGCGCTGAGGACGGAGGTGGATGCCGGTGAGCTTCGGGAAAACATCCGCACGGGCATCGGCCGGTACGTGGAGCGGGGCTGGATCACGCTGTCCGGTGTGGCGTGGGTGGGGGAGGAAGGGGAGGGCGGTCCTTTGGAGCCGGCGGTGATCGAGGAGGTGATGGCGGAATCGCTGCGGCTGCTGCACGGCTCCCTGCACGCGTTTGAGTCGCTGCGGCCAAGGTCATTTTCGGTGCTGCCGGTGGCCCGGGGATGCCAGGCGTCGTGCCCGTTCTGTTTCTCCGACGCCTCGGCCTCGGCGGAGCAGGATCAGGCGCGGCTGAATCTGGCCCGTGTGGCGGAGCACGCGCTTCAGGCGGCGGAGCGGGGCGCGGGGCGTTTTGTGATCACCGGAGGCGGGGAGCCCGGTCTGCTGCGGCATGAGGTGATGCGGGAGCTGATCGCCCTGGGCCGTCCGCTGGGCAAAACGGTGCTCATCACCAACGGACATCATCTGGCGCGGAAAGAGAGCGCGGCGCGGTCGGCCATGCTGGACGACTATGCCCGATCCGGGCTGGGCGTGCTGGCGGTCTCGCGCCATCACCATGACGACGGCGTGAGCACCCGGCTGATGAGCCTCGAGACGGATGTCAGGGCGGTGGCGCAAACCTGGCGGGAAGGGCGGGACCATTGGCCGGCTTTGAGCATGCGGCTGATCTGCGTGCTCCAGCGCGGGGGTGTGGACAACAGGCAGACGCTGGAGGATTACGTCTCCTGGGCCGCCGCATGCGGCATTGGCGAGATCTGCTTCAAGGAGCTGTATGTCAGTACGAGCGCGGAGTCTGTCTATCACCGCCACGCGGCCAATGCCTGGAGCCATGCCCATCAGGTGCCACTGTCGTTGGTGTTGGAATTTGCCGACCGGCACGGCTTCACCGAGGTGTCGCGGCTGCCGTGGGGATCACCCGTGTTTCAGGGGGAATGGCGCGGGGCTCTTCTGCGAATCGCGGCTTACACGGAGCCGAGCCTGTTATGGGAGCGCACCCACGGCATCGCCCGCAGCTGGAATCTGATGGCGGATGGGCGCTGCCTGGTTTCGCTGGAGGACCGCGGCAGTGAAATCCAACTTGCCCCCGCCGCATGACCTTTCAGGAATTCCAAACCGCCCGCCTCTGCTTGCTGACTGACCGCCCTGAACTGCTGGACTGCGGGGAGACCAACCTGTACCGGGCTCTGGCGCGGCTGATGCCGGAGCCGGCAACGCCCGTGGAAGGCCCTGTCCACCGCTGCCATCTGGCCAGCCAGTGGACGGAGTTTTACGGCCTGCCCGAAGCCGTCTCGCGCCGCGCCTTTATTACAGAGGGAGTCCGGAATGGACTGGATACCCTCTTCGCCCACTTGGCCGGAAAGCCGTGTCTGCTGTGGCTGCCGGAGGACAACTATCCGGTTTACCGGGAACTGGCCGCCGCCCATGGACACCAAGTGCGGACCTTTCCCACCCTGCCGGAGGTGCGGTGGCCTGACGCCCCCCCTCCATCGGGTGTGGATGATGAATGGCTGCTGGTCACCCATCCCCTCAAACCGCGTGGCGGACCCCTGAGTCCGGAAAGCGCCGGCGCTCTCCGGGAATGGCTGGCCGCCAGCGACCGGCGGCGGGCCCTGCTGGACACGGTGTATCAGCTGGAGTCCCGGTTTGACGATGTCACTCTACAGCTTCTGGAAACCGGGCAGGCGGTCCTGCTGCACTCCCTGACCAAGGGCTGGCTGCATCCGCGCTGCTTTGGGGTGGTGCTCATGCCGGAGCGGGACGCGGACGAGTGGATGCCGGTATTCCGGGCCAAAGTCCCAACGCAGGCCAACCTGGTAACCGCCCGGTATCTGATGGCTCTCCATGCGGAGATGCCAGGAAAAGTGAAACGTGAACTGCAAACGGCCCAGATCCGCCTGCTGGAAAGACTGGCGGGGCTGCCTTTCAAACTCCTGCCCGTGGATCCCGCCAGCTACTTCGTGCCGGTGGAGGGCTCCTGGGATGCTTTGCTGAAGCGCGGCATCCTCGGCGTGCCGGCCAGCGCGTTTGGCTCCAAGGAAATTGGCCTCACCCTTCTCACCAGCCTTCATTTTCTGTCATGATCTCCCTAGACTGCCTGCCGATTTACGCGGACGCCGGATTCTATGATATGGAGTTCGAGGAGCGCCGTCATGAACTGCCGTTTTTCCATCGGCTTTCCACGGAGATCGGCGGCCCCGTGCTGGAAGTAGCCTGCGGCACAGGACGCCTCACCATTCCCATTGCGCAGGACGGTGTGGACATCACGGGGCTTGATGTGTCCCGCCCCATGCTGGAGCGGGCGCGGGTGAAGGCGCAAAAAGCCGGCGTCAGGATTCCCTGGCTGGAGCAGGACTGCCGCTCTATGCGGCTGGACCAATCCTTCGCCCTGATCTTCTCCGCCACCAATGCCATGCAGCACCTGCTGGACATAGAATCCGTCCACGCTTTTCTGTGCGGTGCCCGGCAAGCGCTGCGGCCCGGCGGGCGCCTGGTGATTGATGTTTTCAATCCCGTGCTGACCAAGCTGCTCCGGAAGGCGGATGACCGGTATGGGTTCAAAACCCTGCCTCATGCCGACGGCGGACCGATCACGGTCGAGGCTGGCAGCGAATACCGGGCGGACACGCAAATCCTTCACTTCGATCTCTTTTACATCCGCTCCGGAGAACTGCTGCGGACCAAAAATGTGAACATGCGCGTCTTTTTTCCGCAGGAGCTGCTGGCGCTCTGCCAGTGGAGCGGCCTGCGGGTTCTGGAGCGGCTGGGGGATTATGATGGCAGTCTCTTCACCGTCGGATCACCGAAGCAGATTCTGATCTGTGAGGCCGTCTCCTGACCCCTCAACTATTCAACATCATCCCCTCATTCCCATGAATTCCGAGCGGAGCACCCGCATCAGCAAATTTTTAAGTCTCGTGCTGCGGCATCAGCCGGAGACTGCCCATGTGCAGCTGGACAAGGCGGGATGGGTGGAGGTGCAGGCCCTGCTGGCGGGCTGCGCCAAAGCGCGCCGGCCAATCTCCAAATCGGATTTGGAGCACGTGGTGGAGACGAATGCCAAGAAGCGCTTTGAATTCAGCGCCGACGGTCGGAACATCCGGGCCAGTCAGGGGCACTCCGTGGCCGTGGAGCTGGACTACACCCCGCAGGAGCCGCCGGAGATGCTTTACCATGGCACGGCCACGCGCTTTCTGGACTCCATCCACGCACACGGACTGCGGCGGATGCAGCGTCATCACGTGCACCTCTCCGCCGAAACCCAAGTCACCCTGCAGGTCGGTGCCCGGCATGGAAAGCCCGTGCTGCTGACCATTCAGGCCGGGGCCATGCACCGTGCGGGTCATGTGTTTTACCGCAGCACCAACGGCGTGTGGCTCGTGGAGCGGGTGCCGGCGGAGTTCATCCTCTTTCCCGCATCCCCTGCCGGCTGAATCCAGCCGGCAGGAGGTCCAAACAGGGCAGGAGCAGCCTCACTTCTTTTGGCCGATCACGGAGAGGATCACATCGGCGTACACCCGATGGCCGAAGTCATTGGGGTGGTTGAGGCCGTTGCCGCTGAGGGACAGATAGGATTTTTTCTCCAGCACCGCGCTCCAGACGGCGGTCACATCCGCCAAGGTCACATCGCGCCCCGTCAGTTTGGCCAACGCATCCCGGTAAACGGGATAGAGTTCCGGACGGGCGTGGGCCCATTCGGGATTGGCGGTCATGGTGGCTACCAAGATCACCGCGCACCCGGGGCGGGCGGCGCGCACGCGGTCCGCGATCTCCTTTGTCCGGGAGGCGTAGTCCGCCACCGGAGTCTGTCCGGAGGCGTCGTTCATGCCGAAGGCGATGATCAGCAGATCAGGCCCCTCGGCCACCACGGAGGGGATTTGCTCCACGCCCCAAACCGTGTGCATGCCGCCGACGGAAAGGTTCTTGGAAACCACCTTCACGCCGAACCGGTCCTCCAGTCCCTGCGCCACCAAGCCAGGGTAACCGGGCTGGCCCGGAGGGGCATTCACGGCTCCGGAGGCATTGGCCCCGGTGGAGATGCTGTCGCCCAGGGTCACCACCTTGACGGTGCCGCCGGCGATCAGTTTGCCGCGGAATCCGCCCAGCTGCGCCTCCGTGGCCGGCTGAGGCACGGAACCCGACCAAGTTTCCGCAGTGGGATAATAAGCGGCGGACTCAAGATCATGAAAAAACCGGCCTTCACCGAAAAGCATCCAGTTCTTCCCGTCCTTCGCCTGGTGGTAACTGTTCGGAGTATTGGGGGCGGGATAGAGCTCAGCTTTCTTTTTAAACGGGATGCGCGTGCCGGGTGTCAGCTGGATTTCGCGGGTGCCGGGCTCCCAAGTGAAGTCCTTTCCCAGTTCGTAAGTCACTTCCCCTGTGGCGCTGCGCAGGGCCGGAGCACTCTGAGGGGTGAACAGAAGGGGGGCTTTGGCGAGGATGGCCTGGCCATTCTGATCGGGCTCCGACTGCACAAAAAACAATGGGTCGCCCTCCACTGGCCGGCTTTCCCAGAACGGCAGGCGGTCCGCGGCCGTTGCCGCAGTTATGAAAATGGTGCTGAACCCGATCAATAACAATTTTCCAGTCATGCCGCCTATACGCGGGCCCGCCGCCGGGAGTTTCGGCAAATTGAATCCCTCCCCTTTCCCCCGGTTCCGCCGCACCCGGGCTTTCTTTTTGCGGAATCCGCGCTGTCTGCGCTCGCGGGAAGGGCGGATGGATGTTTGATACCCGGCTTTCCCGCCGCCGCTTTCCGTTTCCTCTCTCTTCCTTCCTTTTATACCCGCTCTCCCATGGATTCCCGCCTCATTGGACAACTGCTGCTCACCGGCGTGCCCGGTGCCGAACTCGATGCCGATACCGCCCGCCGCTTCAAAGCGCTTCAGCCGGGCGGGTTCATCCTCTTCGGGCGGAATATCAAGTCCCCGGAGCAGCTGCGGAAGCTGATCGACGATCTGCGCGATCTGTCGGATATCGAGCCCATCATCACCATCGATCAGGAAGGCGGGCGCGTTTCCCGTCTGCGGCTGATCGGCAACGAGCCGCCGAACGCCCAGGCGCTGAGGCAAAAGGGCGATCCAAAGCTCATCGCGGAGCACGGCCGTCTGACCGGGGAGCTGCTGCGCCTGTTCGGGTTCAATCTCGACCTCTGTCCGGTGCTGGACATCTCCTATGATGACCAGGCGGACAATTCCCTGAAAGGCCGCTGCTACGGCACCAGCGCCCAGGAGGTCATCACCAACGCCGGCATCTTCAACCGGTCGCTGCGCCGCGAGGGCATTCTCAGCTGCGGCAAGCATTTCCCAACCTACGGCTCGGCGGATGTGGATCCGCACGAGATGCTGCCGGTCATCCGGCGCACCCGGGAGGAACTGCTGGCGGAGGAGGTCATGCCCTTCAGCGCCCTGCTGCCGGAGCTGGACTCCATGATGATCGGCCATGCCTGGTTCCCGGATTTCGATCCCACCCCGGAGCGCTGGCCGTCCAGCCTGAGCCATAACATCATCACGAAGTTCCTCCGCGACCAGCTGGGCTTCGACGACGGCCTGGTCATGACTGATGACCTCGATATGGGGGCCATTCTGAACGAGGTCACTTTTGAGCAGGCCATCCAGGACGCCGTGCGCGCCGGCAATGACATCACCATGATCTGCCACCGCATCGAGATGGTGGAGCAGGCGCATGTTCATCTTCAGGCTCTGCCCCATGAGGTGCTGGATACGGCATTGGCGCGGATTGAGCGCGCCAAGAAAAGGCTGGTGCGTCCCGACAGCTGGAGCCTGAACCGGTTTCTGGCCATCAATGACAACATTCAGGCTCTGCGCGTGGCCACCCTGGGGGAGGAGGGGGCGGTGAACCTCTCCGTGGAGGACGGCAAACGCAGCCCGGTGGAGCTGTATTAAGGCGGACAGCGGCGGCGGCCGTTCGGATGAACGCAACAAGCCAGCCGCCAGCCGTTGCATCGGAATTTTTAAGTCGATTTTTCCTGACCAGCGGCCTTATAGCAATTACTTTTCCCTTCCCATGCTTCCCGAAATCGAACAGCTTCTTATTCTTCAGGACAAGGACCAGCATCTGCGCCGGCTGCGGGCGGAGATCCAGAAAATGCCCGCGGACGCTGAAAACGCCAAAGGCCGGCTGGCCTCCATCACGGCGGCGGTGGCTTCCGCCAAGGAGGAGGTGACCCAGAACGAGATCGCCATCCGCAGCTTGGAGCTTCAGATTCAGACCCGGCGCGACACCATCGTGAGGCTCAAGACCCAGCAGTTTGAAACCCGGAAAAACGATGAGTTCGCCGCCCTCGCCCACGAGGTGAAGCGGTATGAGGGGGACGTGTCCAAACTGGAGGACAGCGAGATGGAGCTGATGGAGAAAGGAGAAATTCTAAAAGCCGGCCTGAAGGAGGCCCAGGCCCGACTGGCCACCACTGAGGCCGATGTGAAGGAGGAGCTGGGGAAAATCAAGGAGCGTTACCTCAATGTGAAGGCGCGGATCAAGGAGTTTGAAACCATCCGCGCCGGTCTGGCGGCCAAAGTGGATGAGGACCTTCTGGCCGGCTACGACCGCATCCTGGCAGGCAAAGGAGAGGTGATCGCGGAGCTGAACGGCCACGTCTGCGCCGGCTGCCACATGAGGGTCACCGCCGCCACCTTCAACGATGCCCGGGCGGAACGGGTGATCACCCACTGCCCGAACTGCGGGCGCATCGTTTATATCGCCCATTGGGACGATTGAGAGGCGGCCGGCGGCTGGGATCTCCGTTGCCGGGAAAAGCGGGTGCTTTGCGTGATCAGAACAATTCGTGGGCCAGCACGCTGAGGATGTAGATGGCGGCAGTCTCTGTGCGGAGAATGATGGGACCGAGAGTGAGAGGCTGGCAACCCGCCGCTTTGGCTTTGGCCAGTTCGGCGGGAGTAAAATCGCCCTCCGGTCCGATCAGCACCAGCGCGCTGGAGGGTTGCCCATCCGGACCGGCTGCGGTCAGGGCATGGACCCTGCTCCAGTCTGACAAAATGGTTTTCAGGGACTTGGCTCCGGGTTCAATAGCCGCCACCAGCCGCAGATCGGCGGAGGGGATACTTCCGAGGAAGGTTTCCAAGCCCACCGGACGGTGGACCTGGGGCAGGAAGTTCTGGCCGCACTGCTTGCAGGCCTCAATAACGATGCGCTGCCATTTGTCCTGCTTGTCCGCGGCCTCCTCCGGACTCAGACGGACCACAGTGCGCTCGGTGAGCAGAGGAATGAGGCCGCTGGCTCCAAGCTCCGTGGCCTTCTGCAGCACCAGATCCATGTTTTTCCCTTTGGGAACCGCCTGAGCCAGCAGCAGGCGGGCGGCGGGCGGGGTGGTGCTCCGGGTCTCCGTGATCTCCAGAGCCACCTCCCGTTTGCCCAACCGGGAGATGCGGGCCTCAGCCTGGATGCCCTCCCCGTTGAAGACGGATACGGCGTCGCCGGGCTTCAGCCGCAGGACCTCGGCGGCATGGCGGGATTCGGCCTCATCCAGCACCGGCGCGGACGGATTCCATTGGGCGGGGGGAATGTAGAACCGGTGCAGGGTCATGGAGAACGGCGGAGCGACGGAGGGGATCGGGGGCTAACGTTTCAGCGCGTCCCGGATCTCCGTCAACAGCTTGACCTCCTCAGAGGGACCGGCGGGAGCGGCGGGCTCCGGTTTTTTCAGCCGGGACATCAGCAGATTGTAGGGCTTCACGATGACAAAGAAAATCACGAGGGCGGTGATGAGGAACTGGATGAAGGCCCCAATGACACTGCCGATGTCCAGCTCAATGGGCTTAAGCGTTTTCACCATCTGTTCCTGGCCGTTCACGATGGTTTTCACATCCACCGGCTTATCCGTGATATGGATCGTCAGCCGCGGGGAGGGTCCGCCGCCCGCCAAGGCCAACAGGGGCTCCACAATGCCTTTGGTGAAGGCGTTCACAATACTGGTGAAGGCGGCTCCGATGATGATCCCGGTGGAGAGGGAGACGACATCGCCTTTGAGGATGAAGGACTTGAACTCCTTGAGCATTTTTTCGGTCCTTAGGAGGGCGTTCGATCTTTTCAGGAGGACGTACGTGCCATGGCAACGCCGCCTCCCTGCCGGTGGAATGGGCCTGAGGCCCACTCACCGGGAACGCGGAAGACGGAGCCTAGAACTTCACTTCCTCGCCAAAAATATGACGGGTGGCCTCGGCCACATCCTTGTCGCCGCGACCGCTGAGATTCACGATGATGATCTGGTCCTTGCCCATTTTGGGAGCGACTTTTTTGGCGTAGGCCAAGGCGTGGGAGGTCTCCAAGGCAGGGATAATGCCTTCCGTCCGCGCCAGTTCCTGAAAGGCGTCCAGCGCCTCGGCGTCGGTGGCGTAGGTGTAGTCCACCCGGCCCACGGACTGGTAATAGGCGTGCTCCGGTCCGACCGCAGCATAGTCCAGCCCGGCGCTGACACTGTGGGTCAGCTGGATCTGGCCGTCCGCGTCCGCCAGCAGCCAGGTTTTGGTGCCTTGGAGGACACCCAGCTTGCCGCCTTGGAAGCGGGCCGCGTGCTTTCCGTCCGTAATCCCCTCGCCGCCGGCCTCCACGCCGGTCATTTTCACGGACTTATCGCCCAGGAACGGATGGAACAGTCCGATGGCGTTGCTGCCGCCGCCCACGCAGGCGAGGAGCAGATCCGGCAGGCGCTCCTCGCTTTCCAGAATCTGCTTCCGCGCCTCCACACCAATGACGCGGTGGAAATCGCGGACAATCATAGGGAACGGATGGGAGCCCAGCGCGGAGCCCAGGATGTAGTGGGTGCTGCGCACATTGGTCACCCAGTCGCGCATGGCCTCGTTGACCGCCTCCTTCAGCGTGGCCTGACCGGCGGTGACGGCGCGGACCTCAGCTCCGAGGAACCGCATGCGGGCCACATTCAGAGCCTGCCGGCGCATGTCCTCGGCCCCCATGTAGATCACACATTCGAATCCGAAGCGCGCGCAGACCGTGGCTGTGGCCACACCGTGCTGGCCGGCCCCGGTTTCCGCGATGATCCGCGTTTTGCCCAGCCGCTTGGCGAGGAGAATCTGGCCGAGGGCGTTGTTGATCTTGTGCGCGCCGGTGTGCAGCAGGTCCTCACGCTTGAGGTAAATCTTCGCGCCGCCCAGCTTCTCCGTCCAGCGCTCCGCGAAGTACAGCGGGGTGGGGCGGCCGACATACTGCTTCAGCAGATGGTCCAGTTCGGCCTGAAAAGCGGGGTCGGCCTTGGCGCGGTCGTATTCGTCCGACAGCTCGCGCAGGGCGAACATCAGCGTTTCCGGCACAAACATGCCGCCGAAGTCACCAAAGTGGCCATGGGCATCCGGCAGGGTTTTGGGAGCGGGGTGAGTGGAATTCATTGATAAAAAGGAGGGGGTGTATGGTTAACGTTCCACAGCCGGATGGGAAGCGGGAATTCCTGCACTGAAAACATGCGGTTCCCGGAAGCGGGCCGAAGGCTTTTTCAAAAGCCTCCTTGCCTCCGCCGGGCGTGCCTCCATTTTTAAACCATGGAGCGCACGGAGGTTATTGTGATCGGGGCCGGTCTGGCAGGGCTGTGCTGCGCGCGGCGGTTGGTCCAAAGCGGGGTGAGGGTGGCGGTGCTGGAGGCTTCGGACGGAGTAGGGGGCAGGGTGCGGACGGATGTGGTGGACGGGTTCCGGCTGGACCGGGGATTTCAGGTGCTGCTGACCTCCTATCCGGAGGTGCGGCGGGGACTGGATTTGGAGACCTTGGATTTAAAGCCATTTTACCCGGGCAGCCTCGTGCGCCTGGGGCATGAGTGGCACCGCATGGGGGATCCCTGGCGGGAGCCGGTGGCGGCGCTGAAAAGCCTGCGCAATCCGGTGGGCTCGGTTTGGGACAAAATGAAGGCCGGTCTGATGAGTCTGAGGCTGAACGCCGGCACGGAGACCGATCTGCTCCGCCGTCCGGCGCCGGATCCTCCCCTGACCAGTGAGGAATACCTCCGCCGCCGGTTTTCACCGCTGATAGTGGAGCGGTTCTTCCGCCCGTTTTTTGGCGGGGTGTTTCTGGACCGGCAGTTGGAGGCTGACAGCCGTTGGCTGGAGTGGCTCCACCGGATGTTCGCCACCGGTCGGACCGTGGTGCCGGCGGAGGGCATGGGAGAAATTCCCCTCCAGATTGCCGAAAGCCTGCCCCGCGGCTCGGTGCGGCTGAATGCGCGGGTCGAAAGCCTTCAGTCCGGGGGGCACCGCGTGCGGCTGACCGGCGGGGAGGAAATGGAGAGCCGGGCGGTGGTGGTGGCCGTGGACGGGGCCTCGCTGGATCCGCTGCTGCGGGTGCAGGGGCCGCCGATGGCGTTCCGCGAGGCGCGCACATGGTGGTTCGCCGCGCGCGCGGCCCCGCACCCGGATCCCGTGCTCTATTTGAATGGCGACAGCGTCGGTCCCGTCAATCACGCGGTCTGGATGAGCAACGTCAGCCGGGATTACGCGCCGCCGGGAAGGGCGCTGCTGAGTGTGACCACCCTGCCGGGCCGCGAGGGCTGGGAGGATGCCGCCGCCGTGTGCGGGCAACTGCGGGACTGGTTCGGGCCGATTGCGGACGACTGGGAACTGCTGCGGCGGGATCATATCCGCCACGCCCTGCCGGTGCCGGCACTGGCTCATCCCTGTTTTGAAGGCCATCCCCCGCGGGTGGCTCTGGGCCTTTTCATCTGCGGGGACCACCACGCCACGCCTTCGATCAACGGAGCCATGCTTTCGGGCCGGCAGGCGGCGGAGGCGGTGCTGACGGAGTTCGCGGCGACTCCGGTGCTGGGGGATTGAGCCCTCCAGGGTGCAAGAGGGGCAGGGAAGAGAGAATGGAAATTCTCTCCAATTCCTACTTGCGCACTATACATTGCGCAATAGGCTGATTCCACGATGAAACTGACGAAGCGGGGCGAATACGCATTGCGAACCATGATCCGGCTGGGCGTTGCCCACAAGCTGGGGCGTGAGTTGGTGAGCGTGTCCCAGCTGGCCGAGGCCGAACGCGTGCCCTTCAAGTTTCTGGAGCAGATCCTCGGCGACCTGCGGGAGGCCGGTTATGTGGAGAGCAAGCGAGGCAAGCACGGCGGGTGCTTTCTCGCCAAGCCGATGGATCAGATAAAAATGGGCGAGCTCGTCCGGCTGATCGACGGCCGTCTGGCCCCCATCGGCTGCGCCAGCGAGACGGACTACGAGAAGTGCACCTGTCCCGACGAGGCCCACTGCGGCCTGCGCATGATCATGATCGATGTGCGCAACGCCATTGCCAACATTCTCGACCGCTACACCCTCGGCAACGTGGTCGAGGTCACCCTGCGCAAAATCCTGCGCGACGGCAGCCCGCTGCCCTTCGGCGTGCCTGAAACCCCTGACCCGCCCCGCCCGGACATCCGCCGCGCGGACCCTGCGGACGGGTTCCTGAAACTTCTGACTGACACTCTGACTCTCCCTATATGACAAGCAACGTCAAACCCCTGCCCGCCGTCAGCGAGGCCCCGGGATGGATCGATCTGGTGAAGCGGAAAGTCGACGCCCTGCGCTTCGGCTCCGTGCAGATCGTCATCCATGAGGGCCGCGTGACCACGGTGGAGGCCACCGAAAAAACCCGCCTGCCCGTCCTTGGGGCGGTGGCGGGTGCCACGGACAGCCACTGAACTGTCCGGTTTCGGAATCCCAACACACCCAAACCTATGGAGACGCGCGCAAAACCCAGCAGCCGGATTGCCCCCGCCTTTAATCGTTCCCGGATGACACCGGGAGCCTGCCCCGGAGCCGGGACGACCATTCACAGAGGAGTCCCCCTCTTTACGCTTTGTTCCATTTCCTCAAAATTCCGATTTTTATCCAAATGAGCCTGCATACCTCCATATTGGGCACCATCGGCCGGACTCCGCTCGTGAAGCTCAACCGCCTCACCCAGGGGCTGTCCGCCGCCGTCGCGGTGAAGGGTGAATTCAAAAACCCGCTTGGCAGCGTCAAGGACCGCATCGGGGCCGCCATGATCGCCGACGCCGAGGAGCGTGGCCTGCTCCAGCCCGGCGGCCACATCGTCGAGCCCACCTCCGGCAACACCGGCATTGCCCTGGCCTTTGTCGCCGCGGCCAAGGGATACCGCATCACCCTCACCATGCCGGAGACCATGAGCCTGGAGCGCCGCACCCTGCTGGCCCTGCTGGGCGCGAAGCTGGTGCTGACTCCCGGACCCGAGGGCATGCGGGGAGCCATCGCACGGGCTAAACAGATCGCCGCCGAGACACCCCATTCCTGGGTGCCGCAGCAGTTTGAGAATCCCGCCAACCCCGCCGTCCACCGCCGCACCACGGCGGAAGAGATCTGGGAGGACACCGGCGGCAATCTTGCCGCCTTCGTGGCCGCGGTCGGCACCGGCGGAACCATCAGCGGTGTGGGCAGCCTCCTGAAGGAACGCAAACCCGGCGTTCGCATTGTGGCCGTTGAACCCGAGGCCTCACCGGTGATTTCCCAAACCCTGGCCGGCGAAACGCTCACGCCCGCGCCCCACAAAATCCAAGGAGCCGGAGCCGGTTTTGTGCCGGCGAATCTCGACATGAAGGTGCTGGATCAGGTCATCCGCGTGAGCAATGAGGATGCCATCATCACCGCCCGCCGGCTGGCCTCCGAGGAGGGTATCCTGGCCGGCATCTCCACCGGAGCCAATGTTTATGCCGCCCTGCAGCTGGCCGCCCGTCCGGAGTTCGCGGGCCGTCTGATCGTGACCGTCGGCTGCAGCACCGGCGAGCGCTACCTGAGCACTGCCCTGGCCGACGAGGCCCGTCAGGTGCAGGTGCAGACCCAGGCCGCCTATGCGGCGTAGGGCCCGAGGTGAGGGGATGCGAACAAAGCAGCTATCATTGGAACCTGTATGATTGGCATGTTCTGGATCATTCCCCTTTTTCTACTGCAATTAGCGGCATTTGTGTTCCTCATTTAGCTCATTTGTTTTATCTGGTCAAAATTTATAAAGTGATAGTTGATGGCTCAATGGCTTTTCAGTCTTCACGCACCGCAGCCCACCAATCGAAACCACCATGAACCGCCGATCCTTCCTCAAAATCGCCCCTGTCGGCCTGAGCGCCGGGCTTGTCTCCTGCAGCAAGGAATCCGGCACCGGCGCGGCCAACGCCCCGATCCGTTTCGGGCACTTCCCGAACATCACCCACGTACAGGCCTTGGTGGCGCACAATCTTTCCCGTCAGGGCAAAGGCTGGTTCGAGGAGCGCCTGGGCGTCACCATCGATTGGTACACTTACAATGCGGGCCCCTCGGCCATCGAGGCCATTTTCGCCAAATCCCTGGATGTGACCTACATCGGCCCCAGTCCGGTGCTCAATGGATTCGCCAAATCGAAGGGCACCGAGATCCGCATTCTTGCCGGCGCGGCCAACGGCGGCACAGCGCTCATCGTGCGCCCCGGAGCCGGCATTGAAAAGCCGGAGGACTTCCGGGGCAAAAAAGTGGCGACCCCCCAGTTGGGCAACACCCAGGATGTCCAGCTCCGCGCCTGGCTGGTGGAGCATGGTTTCCAAGTCTCTCAGACCGGTGGCGACGTCATCGTTCTGCCGACGCAGAACGCGGATCAGCTCGGTCTTTTCACCTCCGGCGGCATTGATGCGGTATGGACGGCCGAGCCTTGGGCTTCAAGACTGGAGCTGGAGGCCGGCGGCAAGGTCTTTCTGGAGGACAAGGACACCAATGTCACCCTGCTCGCCGCCCGTGCCGGCTTCCTTAAGGAGCGCACGGAGCTGGCCAAAAAACTGGCCGCCGCCCACCGGGAGCTTACGGATTGGGTCATCGCCCATCCCAATGATACCCGGACTCTGATCAAGGAAGAACTCAAGGCGCTGACCGGCGCAGCCCCCGGTGATGAACTGCTGAACAAAGCCCTGGCGCGGACGATCCTCACCAATGAAATCTCCCGCCCCTCCCTCGACAGAATGGTTGTCAGCGCCCAGAAAGCCGGATTCCTGAAGGATATTCCCGCGCTTGATTCGTTGCTGCCCAGTCTGTGAGAGTGAGCTATTTTAATGAGTGCCACTGAAGCTTTAATCAACCCCGAACCGGCCAAGCTGGTGGTGGACGGCGTTTCCAAGTCGTTCACCACCCGCCGCGGAAAACTGCAGGCGCTGGACAATGTCAGCCTAACGGTCAGCGAGGGTGAGTTTGTCTGTCTCGTCGGTCCCAGCGGTTGCGGCAAAAGCACCCTGCTCAACCTCATCGCGGGGCTTGATGTGCCTGACAGCGGCACTCTCAGCAGTGACGGCCAGCTTATCAGCGGCACCGGCCGCGAGCGCATGGTCATGTTCCAGGAGCACGCTCTTTTCCCGTGGCTGGATGTCCTCGGGAATGTGCTCTTTGGTCTGAAGCTGAAGCCGAATCTGACTGACAAGGACCGTGTGGAGGTGGCGAAATACTACCTGCACCTGGTCGGCCTCAGCAACTTCGCGAAGGCCAATATCCACGAGCTTTCCGGCGGCATGAAGCAGCGTGTGGCCCTTGCCCGCGCCCTAGCTCCGAATCCCCGTGTGCTGCTGATGGACGAGCCCTTCGCCTCGCTCGACGCCATGACCCGCGAGCAGCTGTATGAGGACATTCAGAAAATCTGGGCCGCGCGCAAAAAGACCATCGTCTTCGTCACCCACAACGTCCGCGAGGCCGTCTGTCTCGGTGACCGGGTGGTGCTTTTTTCCCCCAATCCCGGTCGTATCCGTGAGGAGTTTCCCGTAACCCTCCCCCGTCCCCGCGACATCAACAGCATTCAGCTGGCCAGTCTGGCCAGCGAAATCACCCGCGCCCTGAAGTCCCATCTCCCCACCGCATGAAACGCGCTGTTGTCGCCATCCTTTTTTTCGTTGGCCTTGTGGGCATCTGGCAAGCCATGGTTTCATCCGGGCACTACTCCCCGGTGCTGCTGCCCCCTCCAGGCGATGTGTGGCATTACCTTGTCGAAGCCGCCAAAAGCGGCGAGCTGGCCAAGGCCACGGCGGTCACCACGAAGCGGCTGCTCATTGGCTACTTCGCCGGCTGTCTTCTGGGCCTGCCTCTCGGTCTGCTCACCGCGCGGTCGAAATATCTCAACGACACGGTGGGTGTGCTCGCCCTCGGCCTTCAGACACTGCCCAGCGTGTGCTGGGTCCCCCTGGCGCTTCTGTGGTTCGGCCAGACGGAGGCCGCCATGCAGTTCGTGGTGATCATGGGCACCCTGTGGAGTGTGCTCATCGCCGTTGAGAACGGGGTTAAAAATCTGCCCCCGCTCTATGTCCGCGCCGCGCGCACCATGGGATCGAAGGGCACGCACACCCTGACCCACGTGATCCTGCCGGCTTCCCTGCCGTATGTGATCAGCGGCATGAAACAGGGCTGGGCCTTTGCCTGGCGCTCCCTCATGGCGGCGGAGATTTTTGTCACCATCCTCACCGGCGTCGGACTTGGCCACATCCTGCATTATGGCCGTGAGCTCAACGCCATGGACCAAGTGCTCGGCATTATGCTGGTGCTGGTGGTCATTGGCCTTCTCGCGGACAAGCTCCTCTTCTCGCCGTGGGAAAGCTTTATCCACCGCCGTTGGGGCACGGCGCGAAACTGAGGGGGCTTCCAAGGATCGAAATGCCGCCGATCCTGGAGGGCAGGACCTTTTCACGCAGGCTCAGCACCGGCTCCTCCAGAAACCGTGTGAAAAACCACCCGGCGGCGATGGAGAGCATCGTGAAAAAGGCCACCTGAAGCGCGAGGGTGATATAGGGATTGGGGACCAGGGTGCTCAGCCAAAGCTGGGCCGGCCGGTAGGCGGGAGCCAGCAGCAGCGGCATGAAAAAGTGCCAGAGGTAAATATTGTAGGACCACAGGCCCACCTGGCGGATGGCCCTGCCGGTGCGGGTGTATTCAAAGCCCCCAACCCCGTGGGCCACCAAGGGGATCAGGATCATGGCGTGCCCGACCGTCAGCATGGGTAGCCCGACAGCGAACATGAGGGCATTCCCGCGAGCCAGGAAGAAGGAGGGAATAATCAGAATCAGGGCCACTGAAAAAATCAGCCTTCGATGGCGGGTCAGCTCCACAATACGGTCCCGGTGATGTTTCCAAGCCCATGCCAGAAACACCCCCGGCATGAGGGCTCCCAGGCGGTTGTGGGTCAGCATGAAGTCGTTGATGTGATAATTGAACCGCAGGTGCAGCAGACGGAACACCAGGCAGAGCAGCATCACCGCCACGGTCGCATGTCCGATTTTGCCGATGGCATTGAACCTTTTCAGCACCAGTAGGAGCAGGGGCAGGAAAATATAAAAATGCTCCTCCACCGCCAGCGTCCAGGTCGGGGTGTTGTGCGTCTGGTCGAGATAGTTCTGAAGAAAGAGCGAATGGATGCCCAGGCTGCGGACCGTGGCCCACGCGGAGGATAGATCCGGCCAGTCAGCCATGTGGGTCAGGGCCAGCACTGTCAGCAGAGCGAAGTAGGATGGCCAGATTTTAAGCCACGCCGCAGCAAAAACCGGGACAGGTGGATGGTGCCGTATTTGTCAATCTCATTGATCAGCAGTCCACCCACCAGAAAGCCGCTGAGAACAAAAAACAGATCCACACCGGTGGCCCCGAAAAAGCGGAAACGCCAGAAGACAAAACCGAACGCCCCGCTGAATGAGGGGACGCCAGGAATGGTGTACTCCTCGCAGTGATGCAGAATGACCACCAGAATGGCGATGCCCCGGAGGAGGTCGAGGACAGGATTCCGCTTGGCGGGGGGCATCAGGATAAATACGGGATGGCGGTGAGGCAATGCTTTGTCTCCCGGAGAAAATTCAATCAAGCATTTTCAGCGCCATCGACACGGACCGGGAGCACACAATACGGTGCCGGAACACCCGTGCATACATGCGTCGGCGCCCAAGCCGGAATGAATTGGCCCTGTCTTCGGCGTTGGGCTGGCGGGAACAGCGCAAGCATGGAGATGCTTCCGCACAGCGTGGCGGAAAGGCCGGAGCTTCAAGGTGGCAAATCCGCCAGGCAGAGACCGCCCTCACCGCCGCCGGGGTGCGCCGGGCGGGCGGGGACGCTGCTCGTTGCGGTAGGCTCCAGGAGGCATGCCGACCTTGCTTTTGAACACAGCGCTGAGGTACTCAACGTAGTTGAAGCCGGCGCGCTCGGCGATTTCGGCAAGCGGCAGGTCGGTTTCCGCCAGCAGCTCCTTCACCCGGAGAATCTGGACCCGCACAATCTCCTCGTGCGGACTGCGGCCCAGGGCGCGCTTGAACCGGGTCTCCAGCAGGCGGCGGGAAAGGCCGGAGTCCCGCACCACATCGTCCACGCAGATGCCTCCGCAGGCGTGGCCCCGGATATAACGCACGGCGCGGGCGACGGGCTTGTCCTCCACGGCGAGCACATCGGTGGACTGCCGGGTGGCGATGCCAATGGGCGGCATGAGATGCTCCTCGGGCCCCACAGGTTTGCCGGACATCATGCGGTCCAGCAGGGCCGCAGCCTCATAGCCAGTGCGCATGGTGTTGGGGATGACACTGGAAAGCGGCGGGTGCGCCAGATTGCATAGCACTTCGTCATTGTCCACGCCCAGCACGGCCACCTCGTCCGGCACCGCAATATCCAAGCGGCGGCAGGCGTCCAACACCTGGCGTCCGCGCAGGTCGTAACAGGCAAATATGGCCGTGGGCCGGGGCAGGGGAGTCAGCCATTTGCCGATGGTGTCCGTCAGGGCGTCATCGTCGGCATCCAGACGGCCGGGGCTTTCGAAATTGGACACCGGATGCCCGGCGGCGGCGATGGCTTTGAAAAAAGTGCCCCGCCGCAGTTCGGACCAAGCGAAGCGGGAGTCGCCGCAATAGCCGAAGGAGCGGAATCCGCGCTCCAGCAGATGGCTGGCCGCCAGCTGGGCGATGCCGGCGTCGTCCGTCTCGCACTGAGGCAGGTGGGGCAGCAGGCGGGCCGCGCTCATATCCACAATGGGCAGCTTCAGCCTGGACAAAGCCTGGGCGGCGGAGGGATTCTCAATCCGGGCGATGATGCCGTCCCCATCCCAGTTCTCCAGCCAGGGCGGCGGCACATCCCCGCGGCCGTGCTCCGCAAGGTAAATGCTCCAAGGCCGGTTTTCCCGGATCCACCGCTGCACGCCCTGCAGCAGTCCGCGGGCATAGGCGTTCGAGGTCTCGATCAGCAGGGCGACTTTGGGAGGCGGAGGCACGGCGGTTTTTCAGCGGAGGCTGATAGGGGGACAGAAGAGAAATCAGCCGGACTGCGGTGATCCGGTCCGGCTGATTCCGTGGGAGCGGGCGGGGCTGTCTCCATTCCGCCCGCGCCCCCGCTCTGACAGGTCAGGCGAGGGTGAAGGACGGCAGCTTCACGATTTTTCCGCCGGCGAGGGCGGATTCGTGCGCACAGAGGCCGACACAGGTCCAGTTGGCGGACTGGCGGGCGTTCGGAAAGGGATCGCGGTCATCCACGAGGGCGCTGACAAACTCATGCACCAGATGCGGGTGGCTGCCACCGTGACCCGCGCCTTGGGTGAAGCTGAGGTGCGCCTTCTTGCCCTTGCCGCCATAGACGCCGCCGGAGGTGAAGTGGCGGATCTGTTTGGGCAGATACTTCGCGTAGTCCGGGGAGGTCACCTTTTTGGGAATCTTCGGCTCCGGCAGCTTCGCGGTATGCATCACCAGCGGCTCGTGCTCGATCAGCGGCCATTCCACGGAGGCCTTGTCGCCGTAAACGTCGATGCTTTCGCGGTACTGGCGGGCGGTGTCGAAAAGACTGCGGATCACGCGGGCGCTGAGGTCGCTGTCCTTGAACTTGATGTGCGCGGTCTCCACGGCAAAGGGCGATCCATAGTGCTTCTGGAGTTCGGGACGGACCGTGCCGGAGCCGAAGCAGCTGACGTATTCCGCGTCCGCACCCGCCAGCGCGGCTACGGGGCCGACGCAGTGGGTGGCGTACCACATGGGCGGCAGGCCCGGCCAGTAGTTCGGCCATCCGTCCATGTCCTGCTGGTGGCTGGCTTGGAGATACTGGATTTTGCCCAGCGTTCCCTTGTCGCGCAGTTCCTTCATATAAAGGAATTCGCGGGCGTAGACCACGGTCTCGGCCATCATGTATTTCAGTCCCGTCTTTTTGACGAGGGCCACAATCTCTTTGCACTCGTTGATGCTGGTGGCCATGGGCACGGTGCAGGACACGTGCTTGCCAGCCTTCAGGGCGGCGATGGACTGCCAGCCGTGGTCCGGGATAGGGGAGTTGATGTGCACCGCATCCACATTCGGGTCCTTCAGCAGGTCGTTGAAGTCCGTGTAGCGCTTCTCCACGCCGAAGGCGTCCCCCACGGCATCCAGCTTTTCCTTCCTCCGTTGGCAGATGGCATACATGTTGGCGCGCGGGTGCTGCTGGTAGATGGGGATGAACTCCGCCCCGAACCCGAGGCCGACAATGGCAATGTTAATTTTGGATTTGGCACTCATGAAAAATGGAGAATGAGGATTTGCGCAGACTCTGCTTCTCTCAAAACGGCCTGACTATGTAAAGTCGCGTCTTTTGGATAAAGTTTCACGCGGCCAAAGCCGGAAGGTTCCAATGAGCGGCGGCGGGGGGGGAGACCATTCAAAAGAGGGGAGGGATGAATTTTTTTCAAGCAAAGCCCGTAGCCGTGGCACGGCCATTGCTTAATCCGGCCCCAGCGCAAGCAACACTGCGGCAACCCGGGACGGGGCCGGCCGTGACATTCCTCAACCATCATATTCATGAAAAAAGTCGAAGCCATCATTAAACCTTTCAAACTCGAGGACGTGAAGGAAGCCCTTCACGAAGTGGGATTTGAAGGGATGACCGTCACCGAAGTCAAAGGATTCGGGCGCCAGAAAGGGCATACCGAAATCTACCGCGGCAGTGAGTACACCGTGGATTTCCTGCCCAAGGTGAAAATCGAGGTCGTGGTGGCCACGGAGCGTGTCGAAGCCGCTCTCAACGCCATCGTCAAGGCCGCCAAAACCGGGAAAATCGGTGATGGCAAGGTTTTTGTCTCCCCCGTCGAGTCCGCGGTGCGCATCCGCACCTCGGAGAAGGATGAGGCCGCCATCTGAACGGATCAAGCACTCATCCAGTCACCCACCTCTCACTCCATCAGTTGAATCTCCTCACCGGCAACCCTCACCACACCACCAGTCAAACGGCTGCCACCACACTGTCTCCCACCTTTTCTTTCCTCACCATCCCAAGATGTCTATGAAAAAATTTGTATTGCTGCTCTCGGCTCTCGCGCTGAGCTTTGCCCCGCCGATGGCGCTGGCGCAGGAAACCACCCCTGCCGAAACCCCGGCCACTGAAACCGCCGCTCCGGCGGAGGAAACCCCGGCTGCCGATGCCGCCGCCCCGGCGGAGGCTGAGAAGCCGACAGCGGAAGCTCCAGCCCCGGCTGAGGCGGCAGCCCCGGCTGCGGAGGCCGCCCCCGCCGCGCTGGACTCCGGTCACAACGCATGGCAGATGACCAGCACGGCGCTGGTGCTCTTCATGACCCTGCCCGGTCTGGCTCTCTTCTACGGCGGTCTGGTGCGCCGTAAGAACGTTCTTTCGGTGATGGCGCAGTGTCTGGGCTGCGCGTGCATGATCACCCCTCTCTGGTGGCTGTGCGGTTACTCCCTCTCCTTCAGCGGGGGCAACGCTTTTATCGGCGATATGGGCAACGCCCTGCTGAAAGGCATTGATGTTAACAAAACCGGTGCGGGATCGGCTCTGATTTCCGACGGTATTTGGGTCATCTTTCAGCTCACTTTCGCCATCATCACCCCGGCCCTGATCGTCGGTGCCATTGCCGAGCGCATGAAGTTCTCCTCCGTCATGCTCTTCATCCTCGTTTGGATGTTCGCGGTCTATTTCCCCTTTGCCCACATGGTTTGGGGCGGCACCGGTTTTATGTGCGGTCCTCTGAACAAACTTGCCTCCATCAAAGCCATCGATTTTGCGGGCGGCACTGTGGTGCATATGACCTCCGGCTGGAGCGCTCTGGTGCTATGTCTGATCCTCGGCAAGCGCATCGGTTTCGGCAGAGAGCAGATGACCCCGCACAGCATGGTGCTTTGTATGGTGGGCACCGGCATGCTTTGGGTGGGCTGGTACGGCTTCAACGCCGGCTCCGCCCTGGCTGCTGACGGCATCGCGGTCACCGCTTTCGTCACCACCACTCTCGCCGCTGCCACCGCCGGTCTGGTCTGGGCGCTTGCTGAATGGGTGCTCCGGGGCAAACCCAGCGTGCTCGGTTTCTGCTCCGGTATCGTGGCCGGCCTTGTGGTGATCACTCCCGCCGCCGGTTTTGTGGGCTTCACCTCCTCCATCATCATGGGTGTTTTCGCCGGCGCGGTCTGCTTTGCGGCCTGTGCCTACCTGAAAAAGGCTCTTGGCTACGACGACGCTCTCGACACCTTTGGTGTCCACGGTGTCGGCGGCACCATGGGTGCCATCCTCACCGGTGTCTTTGCGGATCCCAAGGTCAATCCCCTCCTCGGCGAAGGCGGCATGAACCTCATGCCCGGCCTGGTGATGGAGCAGATCAAGGCGGTGGGTCTGACCATTGTATGGAGCGTGGTGGCCACCGCCATCATTGCCTACGCGATCAAGTTCACTCTCGGCCTACGCCCCACCCAAGAAGTGGAGCAGAGCGGCCTCGACCTGGCCGAGCACGGCGAAGGCGGTTACGAGCACTGATCTCTGTCGTTCTGGCCGGCCTGGCTGCGCTTCTGGCCTGATATCAATTCATATCTTCGGATCACAAGGGCCGGAGCGGATGCAAATCCGCTCCGGCTTTTTATTTTAGTTAACAGAAGTGCAGTTTCAGAGGACATGATTTAAAATTTGAGATTTGAAATTTAAAATTTGATATCCTCACACCGGTGCTCTGACGCCTTATGGGCTTGGCAATGCGGCATAGGTGTTTCCCAAGGATGGGCAATGTGGGAAAAGCAGGTGAAAAACCAAGCGCGGCCACAGTGAATGGCCGCCTGCGGAGGCACTGCCCTGGTCGCCAAAATGCTGGTTCCCGGACTTTGTTATTTTAGAGGCTGGAAGCTGAAGGCCCGAACTTTTGAAGAAAATTCATTAAGATTTCAAGTTTTTGGGGTGTGAGCGCAATTTTAAAACCGGTGGCATGACCCGCTGAGAATGAGCCGCATTCAGTAAAACAGGCCATCACAATGATTTTTTATTATATTAAAACCGTTATTTTTTGAATTCATGAATAAAACTCATGGTTAAAGATTTCCATACTTCTGGAACATCGGCTGCTACTTCCCGGTTCATGCCAGTCAGTCCTGTGACCGGCAAATGGACCAACCAAACCATCACTAACATCAACATCATCCGTATGAAGCATACCAGAGCCTCTGTTGCCGCCTGTCTCTCCGCTGTGGCGCTGACGACCGCCGCCGCCTTCGCCGGCACACCTGAGCCTGTCACCACCGGCAAGACGGTGGTCCTTCCCCCCACCGCTCCCGCTCCCTCCGATGCAGTCACCGGCACTCTGGGTCTGAACTACAACACGCACTTTATCTCCTATGGTCAGGATATCTGGCAGGCGGGCACCGATTTCGGTGACAACGCCACCTTCAATCCCAGCTTTGAGCTGAACTTCGACCTCAGCCACGGCTTCAAGGCCATTCTCGGCACTTGGTGGGACGTGAACAAGAACGCCCCTTCCAACATCGGTGACGACGTCATCCAGGAAATCGATGTCTGGGGTGGATTCAGCTACACCGTGAACAAGTGGAGCTTCAGCCTTCTCTACCAGGAATGGATGTATGCCTCCCAGTCCGAGCGCATCGTGGACTTCAAGATCGCCTATGCGGACGGCCTGCTCAATCCCAGCCTCCTGCTTCACGGCCGCGTGGACGGCGCCGAGCCCTTCGACACCGGTCTTGTGACCGTCCTCGGCATTGCTCCCGGCACCAAAGCGGGCCCCTTGACCCTCACCTTCCCGATCCAGGTGGCCGCCGACACGGACGGTTTTCACGGCGGTGATGGCGGCTTCTCCTTCGCCTCCGCCGGCGTCACGGCCTCAGTGCCTCTGAAATTCATGCCCGGCGACTGGGCTCTGAACGCCGGTCTGATCTACTACCACACTGAAAAGAGCGTGTTTCCGACCAACCCTGACAGCGACTTCCTGACCGGTACCATCGGCCTTGGCCTGACCTTCTGATCCCGGTCACCCGGTTCCTCACCCTTAATCAAGCATCACCCGATATCATCGCATTCATGATCAAATCCTACCTCGTCAAAGCGGCGCTCACCCTCTGCGTGGCCGCCGCCACCCTTGCTCCCCAGGTCCGCGCGGCGGACACGGTGAAAGTGGGCGTCCTGCACTCGCTGAGCGGCACCATGGCCATCAGCGAGACGTCCCTGCGTGACGTGCTTCTGTTCGCTTTCGACGAAATCAACAAGTCGGGCGGGGTTCTGGGCAAACAGATCGAGCCTGTGGTCGTCGATGGAGCCTCCAACTGGCCGCTCTTCGCCGAAAAAGCCAAGCAACTGCTGGAGGTGGACAAAACCGCCGTCACCTTTGGGTGCTGGACGTCGGTGAGTCGCAAATCAGTTCTGCCGGTCTATGAAAAAAACAACGGCCTGCTTTTCTACGCGGTGCAGTATGAGGGTGAGGAACTCTCCAAAAACATCTTCTACACCGCCGAAGCGGTCAACCAGCAGGCCACGCCCGCCGTGGATTACCTGCTCGCGGAAGGAAAGAAAAAATTCTATCTCCTCGGCTCCGACTACGTCTATCCCCAGACCACCAACCTTGTGCTGCTGGAGTATCTCCTCAGCAAGGGGGTGCCCCTCGCCAACATCGGCGGCGGCCTGAGCAAGGACAGTGATGGCAAGGTCATCAGCGCCGGCAAGTACACTCCCTTCGGCCACACGGACTACCAGCAGATTGTGGCTGAGATCAAGAAATTCGCCGCCAGCGGTGACGCCTGCGTGGTCTCCACGCTCAACGGCGACACCAACGTGCCGTTCTTCAAGGAATACGCCGCCGCCGGCCTCACCGCCGAGGACTGCCCGGTTGTCTCCTTCTCCATCTCCGAGGACGAGTTCCGCGGTCTGCCCGCCGATCAGCTGGTGGGCCAGCTCGGCTGCTGGACCTACTTCCAGTCCATCCAGTCCCCCGCCAACAAGAAGTTCATCACCAACTTCACGGACTGGCTGAAGACCACAGAAGTTCCCGGCATCCAGAAGGAAGGCCGTGTGACCTGCTCCCCGATGGTGCTGTCCTACGACGGTGTCTATCTCTGGAAGGCCGCCGTGGAGAAGGCCAAGTCCTTTGACGTGGACAAGGTCCGCACCGTCCTCGAGTCCGGCACCATCAGCTTCAGCGGTCCCGGCGGCAAAGTGACGATGCAGAAAAACCACCACCTGACCAAGAATGTCTATATCGGTGAGACCACCAAGGACGGCCAGTTCAAGATTCTGAAGTCCTTCAACAATGTTGTCGGCGAGCCCTTTCTGAAGGGCACCTTTAAGGCCTCCGACGGCAAACCCGCCGCCGCCAAAAAGAAAAAGAAGGGCTGATTCATCCATTCGCGATGTTGTGTTATTAGGATAGAAAGGGGCGGGAGGGATCCCGCCCCTTTCATTTTGCCCGCCTTCAGGCGGCGGGCGCAAAGCCTCACGGATGGATGGCTCTAAAATCCTGCAGCCATGCCGCCTTTCCTTAATGAGGCGGCATGAAGCCTGCTTGAGACCTGATTTGCGTATTTTTGCCACTTGCTCCGAGCCTCTTCCCCACTTCACCATGCTTCGTTTTCTACTTCTGGCGGTGCTCTGCTGGGCCGCTCCCGTGCTGGCGCAGACCATGCCGGATTCCGAGGTCCGCACCAAACTGAGCGCGGCCATACTCGCGGAGGATGAGGCGCAGGAGGAGCTGATTCAGACGGTTGGGGCTACCGGATCGCCACTGGCCGCCGAAATTCTCGGCCTTTGGCGGCAGGGATCAGTGTATCTGGACACCACCGCTGATGGGGACAAAATCCCTTTTATCAAAAAGGATGGAGCCTCCCTCCGCATCGACACCGGAGCCGCCTTCACACCGGAGTCCCCAACGGAGGCCGAAACCTCCAGCAAGCTCCGCAAGTCCATCCGCACCGCCCTGGACCTCATGGAGGTGGCGGATCCCGACCCGAAAACCCGTGCCAGCGCCATTCAGAAACTGGGCGGCACCCAGAATGATGAATACCTTCCCGTGCTCAAAGTGCGGTTGGAAATGGAGACTGACAAAAAAGTTCGAAAAGCATTGGAGGCGGCCATCGCCACCATTGACCTGACAAACGAGGACGATGCCGTCTGCATCGCCGCCATTCAGAAACTGGGCACCCTGAAAAACTTGGCCAGTATGGACACTCTGAAGGCCATGATCACGAGCGAGGAGGAGTCCGATGCCGCCAAGGCCGAAGCCCAAAAAGCGGTCAGCATTCTCGAAAGCTACAGCAGGTGGGTCAATGCCGGGGGCACGCTTTTCTCCGGCATCAGTGCCGGCTCCGTGCTGCTGGTAGTGGCGCTGGGGCTGGCCATCACCTTTGGCCTCATGGGGGTGATCAACATGGCCCACGGTGAAATCATGGCGGTGGGGGCCTACACCACCTACTTCGTGCAGAATATCTTCGGGGGCGGCCTCAGTCTGTCCATGTTCGGCCAAGGGCTGAAAATTCCGGGAATGAATCTTACAGGCTCCGCCTATCAGTCCTATTTCATCTGGGCCATCCCCGCCTCCTTCCTCACCGCCGCCCTGGTGGGTATCGCTCTGGAGCGCGGAGTGATCCGCTTTCTCTACAAACGCCCCTTGGAAAGCCTGCTCGCCACCTGGGGCATCTCTCTCATCCTGCAGCAGCTGTTCAAGCTGGTGGTGGGCCCCAACAACGTCTCGGTCTCCTCCCCCACCTATCTCAGCGGCAGCTTCATCGTGAGCGATGTGTCCCTGGGCTATAACCGGGTTTTTGTGATCTGCTTCGCCGCCGCCATTGTGTTCTGCACCTGGATGCTTCTAACCAAAACGCGGCTGGGCCTTTTCATCCGCGCCGTCATGCAGAACCGCCAGATGGCCGCCTGCATGGGCGTGCGCACTGAGCGGGTGAATATGCTGACCTTCGGTTTTGGCAGCGGGTTGGCGGGGCTCGGCGGGGCTTTCCTTTCCCAGTTGGGCAATGTGGGGCCCAATCTGGGTCAGGACTACATCGTGGATTCCTTCATGACCGTCGTCGTCGGAGGCGTGGGCAATCTGATTGGCACCGTCTGCTCAGCTATCGGGATCGGGACGGCGGCCCAGAGCCTCCAGGCCGTTACTGATCCCTCCATGGGCAAGGTCCTGGCCCTCGGCTCCATCATTCTCTTCCTTCTCTGGCGGCCCGGCGGACTCTTTCCCACCCGCACCCGCAGCCTCGAAGGCTGATCCCATTTTCCGACGCGCCTTTCCCCAGCCCTTTCCCATCCCATGCGCAAGCCCGAGAACCTTATCCTGATCATTGGCGCATTGCTGCTGCTGGTCATCATGCCGCTGATGAATGCTTATGGCACTGCGGGCAGTCCGCTGCATGTCAGCGACTACACCATCAACCTGTGGGGCAAGTATCTGAGCTATGCCCTTCTGGCCATCAGCGTGAATCTGCTCTGGGGCTACACCGGCCTTCTCAGCCTGGGCCAATGCCTGTTCTTCTCCCTCGGGGGGTATGCCCTCGGCATGCATCTCATGCTGAAGATTGGAAAACTCGGGCAGTTCTACAAAGCCGGAAACAACCCTCTGGAGCTGCCTGACTTCATGGTCTTTATGGGAAAAACGGAGCTGCCGGGCCACTGGATTCCCTTTCACAATTTTTGGTTCGCCGCGCTGATGGTGTTTGTGGTGCCGGGCATGGTGGCCTTCCTCTTCGGCTGGCTGGCCTTCCGCTCCCGCATCAAGGGCGTCTATTTCTCCATCCTGACCCAGGCGCTGACCTATGCGGCCTCGCTGCTTTTCTTCCAGAACAAGTTCACCTTCGGAGGAAACAACGGACTTACGGACTTCAAGACCCTGCTGGGCGCGGACCTCAACGCTGCCGACGTGCGGCGGAATCTCTATATCGCCACCGTGATTCTGTTGTTCACCGTGCTGCTGCTGGTGAAATGGCTGCTGGGCACCAAATTCGGCAAGGTGCAGAAGGCTATCCGTGACAGTGAGAACCGGGTGCTCTTCTCCGGTTACGCCACCACCACTTTCAAGCTTTTCATCTTCGTGCTCTGCGCGGTCATCGCCGGAGCGGCGGGCGCGCTTTATGTGCCGCAGGTCGGCATCATCAATCCGAGCGAAATGACCCCGGACAAATCGCTGGAGGCGGTCGTCTGGGTGGCGGTCGGCGGACGGGGCACCCTGCTGGGGCCGGTGTATGGCGCCATCTTTGTGAATGCCCTGAAATCCTGGGCCACCACCGCCTATCCGGATTATTGGCTTATCATTCTCGGCGGCCTTTTTGTGCTGGCGGTGCTCTTCACCCCCAACGGCATGGCCGGACTCCCGCAGCAGATCAAGGACATCATCGCCTGGTTCAAACGCCGGGCCGCCAACCGCCATGCGGAGGCTGCTGCCGCCACTCCGGCCTGACCGCCGTCCGCCCGGACAGGCGTGATCCGATCCAGGAATCCATTGAAGCCCATACCCGACTTTCCACCCGTTTCATGAGCAGCACTCTCATCCTCGCCGCCGAAGGCGTCAATAAAGCCTTCGACGGCTTCAAGGCGATCAACGATCTCAATTTCTACCTCGACGAAGGGGAACTCCGCACGGTCATCGGTCCCAACGGCGCGGGGAAATCCACCTTCTTCGATCTGATCACCGGGCGCACCCGGCTGGACAGTGGAAAGATCGTTTTCGGCACCGGAGTCGGGGAGGAGATCACCTCCAAAAAGGAGTATGAGATTTACCAGATGGGCATCGGCCGGAAATTCCAGACACCAAGCGTCTTCACGGAGCACACAGTTTTTGACAACATCCTGCTGGGCCTCAAAGGGCACCGCGGGGTCTTCCGCACGCTCTTCACCAAACTGAGCAGTGAGGACAGGGACCGCATCGAGGAAGTGCTGAAAACGGTGGGGCTTTTTGAAAAGCGGAACGATCAGGCCGGTTCCCTGGCGCACGGCCAAAAGCAATGGCTGGAGATCGGGATGCTGCTGGCCCAAGAC
Organism: Verrucomicrobiales bacterium; assembly: GCA_028293125.1. Classification (GTDB taxonomy): domain Bacteria; phylum Verrucomicrobiota; class Verrucomicrobiia; order Verrucomicrobiales; family V1-33; genus CAIZWU01. The sequence continues at coordinate 117,523 of JAQGPJ010000012.1, forward strand.
GCCAAACTGCTGCTGGTGGACGAGCCCGCCGCCGGCATGACGGACGAGGAGACGCACAAAACCGGCGAGCTCCTGCTCAGCCTCGCGGGCCGGCACAGCATCATCGTTATCGAGCACGACATGGTCTTTGTCCGTCAGATCGCCACCAAGGTCACCGTTCTGCATCAGGGCCACGTCATCCGCGAGGGCACGGTGGACGATGTCCAGAACGATCCCGAAGTCCGCGCCGTTTACCTTGGCCGCGGCAAGCACTAGCCGGACCCGCCGCCGGAGACAGGCCAAATCGGATCACTCCTGCTTTCAATCCAATCCAGTCCGCTCCCGGCCTCATCCGGCTCCTCCATCAAAACCCTTCTGACAACAAACCGCCAGCCCTCTCACCGCTCCCATGCTCAACGTTGACTCCCTCCATGCCGACATCGGCGGTTCCCGCATTCTGCGGGGCGTCTCTCTGGAAGTCGGGCCGGGTGAGGTGGCCTGCCTCATGGGGCGCAATGGGGTGGGCAAGACCACCACGCTGAAGTCCATCACCGGTCTGCGGGATATCCGCAGCGGCACCATCTCCCTGGAGGGCCGGAAGCTCAACGGACTGGGCACCGATGCCCGCGCGCGGCTGGGAATCGGCTATGTGCCGCAGGGCCGCGATATTTTTCCCCACATGACGGTGGAGGAGAACCTGCGCATTGGCTACACTGCCAACGGCAGCCGCATCACCGATGTCAAAGCCGCGCTGGAGCGCATCTATACGCTGTTCCCTGTGCTGAAATCCATGCTGGCCCGGAAGGGCGGGGTGCTCAGCGGCGGCCAGCAGCAGCAGCTGGCCATCGGCCGCGCTCTGCTCACCGGTCCCAAACTTCTCATCCTGGACGAGCCCACGGAAGGAATCCAGCCCAGCATCATCGAGGAGATCGGCGATACGATCAAGCTGCTGCGCACCGCTGAAAAGTTGTCCATCCTTCTCGTCGAGCAGTACGTCGATTTCTGCCGTGAGGTGGGTGACCGCTACTTCGCCATGGACCGCGGCGCCGTGGTCTCCAGCGGGCTCATCAGTGACCTGACGGATGAGGTCGTCAAAACCCACCTTCAAGTGTAGGCGCGGGGAAGATTGCCGGACCCCGCCGGAGCGGTTTGCCGGCGGAGAATAGCCTCAGATGCGGGCCGGGCGTGACGAAACCGTTAGCTTGTGGACGGGCGGAACGCCATGAAGAGCGCCTGCATCCACTTCGACGACCGTCTGAGATTGATTTACAGCAGCTTGAAGCCGGGCTTTGAGAAATACCGGTCCTGAGTGCGTCCGCGCCGGGTCTGGCAGGAAAACACAGGTCAGAGCAGGGCAGGAGAGCCTGCGGAGTCTGTAAAGGCGGGCAGGGCCGCCGTGAACCCGTAGCGGGAAGCTCTGTGAAGGTGTGCGTTGGTTGGCCTCCGCCCCACCGTTCACTGTCCCTCCACGTTCCATGCCCGCCCTTCGCCGCTTCCCTGCCGCCCTGACTGTTCCGGTTCTGGCCATTCTGACCGCCGGTGCCTGGGCGCAGGAGAAAAAGCCTCCCGCCGACCGCACCGCAAACCGTGGCCCGGACAAAGTGGAACTGAAATTCAAACTACCGCCCCCGCCGGTGCTGAGCCCCGCGGAATCACTGAAAGCCATCAGGCTGCAGCCGGGTTTTCGGATGGAGTGCGTCGCGAGCGAGCCACTGATCGACTCCCCCATCGCCATGAGCTGGGATACAATGGGCCGGCTGTTTGTGGTGGAGATGCGGGACTATATGAACGACGTGAATGGCGGCGGCGAGGACCAGCCCACCGGACGGGTGAAGCGGTTGGAGGACGCGGATGGCGACGGCATGATGGATAAAGCCACCGTGTTCGCCGACCGGCTGCTGATGCCCCGGTCCGTGACGGCCTTCCGGGATGGAGCCATCATCGCGGAGCCGCCGAATCTGATTTTTTTTCATGACGCCGATGACGACGGCGTGGCGGAGTCCAGAGAGGTGATCGCCGGGGATTTCGGCACCAAAGGCGGCCAGCCGGAGCACATGGCGAATTCCCTCACCTACTGCCAGGACAACTGGCTGTGGGCCGCCGGGCATGGCCGGCGGCTGCGCTGGCGCGATGGGGCCTTCATCAGCGAATCCACCCGCGGCGGCGGCCAGTGGGGACTGGCCCAGGACGACTGGGGCCGGCGGTATTTCAACTACAACAGCGACTTCCTGCGCATGGACCTGCTGCCTCCCTCCGCCTTTGCGCGGAATCCGAACCTGGCCGGGGGCACCGCGCTGAACTGGCAGGTTATGAAGGACCAGCACTGCTGGAATCCTCTGTCCACACCGGGAGTGAACCGCGGCTACGAGGAGGGGACTGTCCGGTCCGACGGCACCAAATCCGAAGGGCAACTGCGGGAGGACGGGACGCTGACGACCTGCACGGCTACCTGCGGCCCGGTGATTTACCGTGGGGGACTCTTCGGGCCGGACTTTCAAGGCAACGCGTTTATCCCGGAGCCTTCCGGCAATCTGGTGAAGCGTGTGATCCTCAGGGAGTCCGGCGGAGTGGTCACCGCCCAAAACGCTTATGAAAAAGCCGAGTTTCTCACCTCCTCCGATGAGCGGTTCCGTCCTGTGAATGCCTGTAATGGGCCGGATGGCGGGCTGTATCTGGTGGACATGGCGCGGGGGGTCATCCAGCACAAGTTCTTCCTGACCCACTATCTGGTGGCCAATATCGAGGCCCGGAAACTGGAACAGCCCGTGAATCTGGGCCGCATCTGGCGCATCGTTCCGGAAAACTCCCAGCCCCGGGCGGTGAAACTGCCGCCGGGCACAGCGGAACTGGCGGCGTTTCTCGATCACCCCAACGGCCTGATCCGGGACCTTGCCCAGCAGGCGCTGGTGGAGCGGGCCGATTCCGCCGGGGTGGGCGCGGTGCAAAAAATGGTCTTCGGTGCGGGAACGCCCCAGGGGCGCGCGCAGGCGCTGTGGACGCTGGAGGGGCTGGGGCCGGCGGCGATGACTCCGGAAGTGCTGACTGCGGCATTGAAGGATCCGGACGAAAAAGTCCGCGCCGCCGCAGTGCGGCTCTCGGGCCTGGCGCAAGCCGGGAATCTGCTGGACATGATGGAGGAGCCCAGCGCGGAGGTCCGGGTGCAGCTGGTGCTGCAACTGGGCGGATTCAACTTTCCCGGTGCCCAGGAGGCCGCGCTGAAACTGCTCTCCGCCGGAGGAAGCCCGTTGCTGAATGATGCCATCGCCTGCGGCAGCCGGGGGAGAGAATTGGAATTGATCCGGCTGATTGTGGCCGGGGATTCCGCCTGGGCGGAGTCCTCCGCCGGCAGGGCTCTGCTGCGGACGCTGGCCGGCTGTGTGATGACGGAGCGCCGCGGGGCGCGGGTGGCCGGACTTTTCAAACTTGCGGCGGCCCAGCCGGCGGATCGGCCGGTGCAGATCGCTTTGGTGAACGGCATTGCCGGTGTTTCGGAAGGCAATGCCAAACCCCAGCCCCGCAAGCTGCTTTATCTGGAATCCCGCCCCGAAGCCGTTGCCCGGTTGGAATCCGCCGCCGGGCCGAAGCTGAAGGAGGTCCTGACCACCTCCGCAGGCGCGAAAGTCAGCCTGCTGGATCTGGCCACGGGCTCCATTGCATGGCCCGGCAAGGCCGGCGTGCCGGCTCCTCCTCCCGTGGTGCCCCTGACCGCGCCGCAGAAGGAGCTTTTTGACAAAGGGCAAGTCATTTACAGCACTCTGTGCGCCGCCTGCCATCAGCCGGGCGGCACAGGCATGGAGGGGCTGGCACCTCCTCTTCTCGACAGCGAGTGGGTGCTGGGTCCGCTGGAGCACCCTGTAAAAATGGTGCTGCATGGCGTGGGCGGTCCCATCTCCGTCGCGGGCCGCACTTGGACATTGGAGATGCCGCCGCTGCCCAGCCTGTCTGACATGGATATTGCCGGCGTTCTGACCTATGTGCGGCGGGAGTGGGAGCACAATGCCTCCCCTGTGGATCCGGCGGAGGTTGCCACCATCCGGCAGGCCAATGCCGGTCGCACCAAATCCTGGACCGCCGATGAGTTAAAAGCCGCGGCGCAGGAGAAAAGGAGGGGGTGAGCTGTCTGTTTTTGGACGGTTGGAATCGGTGCCAAGCTTGGGTGCATTTTCGGCAGGACAGTCTTCCTGGTGGCTTTGGAAATGTCTTAAAACGTCAGACTGGCCGGCATTTTTACGGCTGTCAGGCGTTCGATTCATCCATAATGGATTTTTTGTTCATTTTTTCTTGAACAGATTGCTTCACTCAATAAGATGTCGTCACACATTGCCTCATTCGATGTTTGCCGATCCCGCCTCCACCATTCCCGATAATACGGGTCTGTCGGCTTTGGAAACTGCCGTGATCGACTTTTTCGTCAGTATTGTCCGGGTCGTCGGAATCCCCAAATCCGTGGCGGAGCTTTACGGGCTTCTGTATGTGGCTCCCCGGCCTCTGCCGCTGGACACGCTGATGCAGCGGCTGAGGATGAGCAAGGGCTCGGCCAGTCAGGGAATCAGGCTGCTGCGGTCCTTCGGGGCCGTGCGGTCGGTGTATGTGCCGGGCGAGCGCCGTGACCATTTCACCGCCGAGGTGGAGCTGAAGCGTCTGGCTGCCGGTTTTATCCGGGAGGAAATCCAGCCACGGCTCGTTCAGGGACAGGAAAAACTGGACCACCTCAATCATCTTTATGAGACGAGCCGGCCCAGTGGGCCGGATACCGCATTTTATGATGACCGCATCCAGCGCTTGGGCACTTGGAGCCGGCGGAGTCGGGAGGTGCTGCCTCTCTTGGGTGAGATTATTGCTTAATTCCTAAAATATGAGTGCTTTTGAGCAGAAGCCGGAATCCCTACCCCCGCCCGATGACTGCAGGTGGCGCGTGCTTCGCGCCAAGCCCAAGGGAGAGCATCTGGCGGCCCATCATTTGAGGCGCGAGGGATTTGAGGCTTTCTGCCCGCGCCTCCGCCATCAGAAAAAAACCACGCGGGGCCCTGTCTGGTTCGTGGAGGCCATGTTTCCCGGTTATATTTTCTGCCGCTTCTCCATACGCGACTCCCTGAGGCATGTGGTCTCCACCGCCTTTGTCTCCCAGGCACTCACCTTCATGCACGATGCCGGGAGTGTGCCTGACGCCGTGGTGGAGGATCTGAAACGGGAATTTGACGATAAGGAGACCATCACGATCGAGTGCACCGTGCAGCTTGGCGACTCCGTGAATATTGTGGCCGGCCCCATGTCCGGAAGCGAGGCGGTGGTCACTCAGGTGCTTCCAGGCAAGGAGCGGGTGAGAGTACTGCTTGAATTTATCGGTGGACTTCAGCAAGTGGAAGTTCCCCTGCTTTCCCTGATCACCTCCCGGGACCCGCGCGGTCAGGCTCTCCGTCGGAACAACTGACCTCCGGGTTCATTCTCCATAGCCTGCGCCGCTTCCCCGGGTGCATGCGTCCTGAGCTTTTCGTCACCAGAATTCCATGGTTTTGCCCAATTTTCCGGCCAATCGACCAAGGGCGGCAGCATGCCCGGACGGCGGCAACTGAGCTTTCCCCCTTCGGGGCGCTTCCTTGGATCCAATTCATGCCGCCCTTATGCAGTCTATTGATGTCCTGATCGCCGGAGCCGGATTTTCCGGGCTTGTGGTCGCGCAGAGGCTCAGTGAGGCTGGTCTCAAATGCGTGATTGTGGAGCGCCGCAGCCATCTGGGCGGCAATGCCTACGACAAGCCGGATAAAAACGGCGTGCTTTACCACTGTTACGGGCCGCATTATTTCCGTACCAACTCCAAGGCGGTCCGCGATTATCTCAGTCGTTTCACGGAATGGCAACCGGCGGACTACCGGGTCAAAAGCCGGACCCATGGGAAGTACTGGTCATTTCCCGTCAATCTCGCCACTTTCGAGCAGTTGACCGGCCGGCCGGCCACCGAGGAGGAATTCATCGCCTGGCTGGAGACTGAACGCGTTCCCTGCGCCCATCCCGCCAACAGCGAGGAGGTTATTCTCGCCAGTGCCGGACGCACCTTCTACGAACTCTTTTTCCAAGGCTACACCCTCAAGCAGTGGGCCCGCCATCCCCGTGAACTCGATGCCTCGGTCTGCTCCCGAATTCCCATCCGCACCGCCCGGGACGACCATTATCTCCGCGAGGAATTTCAGGCGCTGCCCGCCGAAGGCTTCACCCGGCTGTTTGAGAGGATGTCGGAGGCCTCGCCGAATCTGGAGATCCATTTGAATACAGACTTCCTGACCGGGCGGCACCGCTGGCAGCCCCGCCATACCGTTTTCACCGGCCCGGTCGACGCCTATTTCAACTACGCCCACGGCCATCTGCCCTACCGCAGCCTGCGGTTCGAGGTGGAGTCCCTGACCGCTGATGATCTAAGAGCTCAAAAGCGGGGGGCGGTTTCCGGAAGCCCCGGCCATTGGCAGCCCGCCCTTCAGGTGAATTACCCCAACGACGAGGAGTTCACCCGCATTGTGGAGATCAAGCACGCCACTGGCCAGCAGACACCGCACACCAACATCGTGCGGGAATACCCCCTGCCGGCGGATGCGGCGCACGAGCCTTATTACCCGATCCCGGCTCCCGACACACGGGCCCAGTACGAGAAATACAGGACGGCGGCGGCTCAGGAAAAGAACACGAGCTTTATCGGCCGTCTGGCCACCTATCATTATTTCAACATGGATCAGGTGGTGGCCCTCGCGATGAAGGAGGCCGACCGCCTGCTGCCGATGCTGCTGGCGGATCCGGTGGCGGTGCCCTGTCCTGAATGACATCCGAACCGGCTTGGGCCTGAAACGCCCTTGGTCCTTGGTTTTGCGTGGTTTATTGCCCCATGGCTGTTCCTCTTTTAGACGTGAATGCCCAGAACCATCCTCTTGCGGAGGAGATGGAGGAGGCTTTCCGGCGTGTGCTGCACGGCGGGCAGTTCATTATGGGCCCGGATGTGGGGGAATTTGAGAGGGAGTGCGCCGCATTCACCGGGGTGCCGGGCAATCTGGGGGTCTCCTCCGGAACGGATGCCATTCTGCTGGCCCTCATGGCGCTGGGAATTGGTCCGGGGGACGAGGTCATTGTCCCGGCCTTCACTTTCTTCGCCACCGCCGGCTGCGTTACCCGGACAGGCGCCACCCCGGTCTTCTGTGACGTTGAGGAGAGCAGCTTCAACATCGATCCGGTGCAGGCCGCCGCGCTGGTCACAGAGAGAACCCGGGCCATCATACCCGTCCACCTCTTCGGCCAAATGGCGGATATGAACGCCATCATGGCCATCGCCGACCGGCACGGGCTGTATGTGATTGAGGATGCGGCTCAGGCTTTTGGAGCCAGCTTCAAAGGCCGGCCCGCCGGCAGCATCGGACATTTCGGCTGCTTCAGCTTCTTCCCCTCCAAGAATCTTGGCGCGCTGGGGGACGCGGGCCTGCTCTGCTCCAGGGATGCCGCTCTGACGGAACGCGCCCGCATTCTCCGGGTTCACGGAATGGAGCCGAAATATTTTCATCAGGAGGTCGGGGCCAATTTCCGCCTCGACAGTCTTCAGGCCGCATTCCTCCGCGTGAAGCTCCGTCACTGCCGGACATGGACCGCCGCCAGGCAGGCCAATGCCGCCCGGTATACCGATTTGCTTTCCCAGCCCACCGCCGGAGCAGAGGCGCGAAGGGAACTGATTCTCCCCACCGCCGGCCCGGACACCGTTCATATCTGGAATCAGTACACACTCCGCCTGCCGGGCAGAGGCCGGCGTGACGCCCTCAGAACATGGCTCCAGTCCAGAGGCATCGGCTGTGAAATCTACTATCCCCTGCCGCTGGACCGGCAGCCATGCTACCGTTCCATTCCCGTCTCCGCTCCTCTGCCCGCCGCCCACCGTTTGGCGGATGAGGTTCTCAGTATTCCCGTATATCCGGAACTGATGGCCAGTCAGCAGGAGGAGGTGGCCACCGCTGTCACCGAGTGGCTCAGCCAGCAGGCCTGCAGTCCGTGAAGCCGCGAATCCCCGGCGCTGTCATTTTATGAAAGTTGTTATTCTGTGTGGAGGAAAAGGAACCCGTCTCCGTGAGGAGACGGAATACCGCCCCAAACCCATGGTGCCCATCGGGGGACGTCCGATTCTGTGGCACATCATGAAAACTTATGCCCACCACGGGCATAATGAATTCATCCTGTGCCTGGGATACAAGGGCGAGATGATCAAGGACTACTTCCGGAACTACCTTTGGAACACCTGCGACATCACCCTCAAGCTGGGCCGTCAGGGGGAGATCGAGTGCCATCATGGCCATGATGAGGAGGACTGGTCCGTGACCCTTGCGGACACCGGGGAGAACTCCATGACCGCCTGGCGGGTGAAAGCCATTCAGCGCTACATTCCCAAGGGGGAACCCTTTCTGCTGACTTACGGCGACGGCCTCGGCACCATCGATATCAACGCCAGTATCGCCTCCCATAAAGCCTCCGGCAAAGTCTGCACTCTGACCGCCGTGCATCCCGCCGGCCGGTTCGGCGCCATCCGCATCGAGGAGGACGGCACCATCCATTCCTTCGCGGAGAAGCCTCAGTTCGAGGACACTCTGGTCAATGGGGGTTACATGGTCTGCGATCACCGCATGTTCGACTATATGCCGGACGATCCCAATGTGATGCTGGAGCGCGCGCCCATGGACAAACTGGTGGCTGAAGGCCAGCTGAACGCCTACCGCCACCGGGGATTCTGGCAGCCCATGGACACCTATCAGGAGTCCCAGCACCTGAATCAGCTGTGGGCGGAGGGGGATGCCCCATGGAAAGTCTGGTAGCCGGCAGGTCTGCCAAAGGACCGGCTTCGAAAGGGACCGTCCGTCCATCCCCTTCATTCCCATGTTCTCCGGCGTCTATTCAGGAAAAAAAGTGCTGCTGACAGGCCACACCGGCTTCAAGGGCGGATGGCTGGCTGAATGGCTGCTGGATCTGGGAGCGGAGGTGCATGGATACGCTCTGGATCCGCTGCCGGAGGCGGTCCTGTTCCAGCAGTTGGGCCTTGCCGGACGGCTGGCGTCGGATCACCGCGGTGATCTCTCCGAGCTTCACAGGCTGGAGGCTCTGGTGGCGGATTTGAAACCTGATTTTGTTTTCCACCTGGCCGCCCAGCCACTGGTCAGGCTTTCCTATGAGATTCCGGTCGGAACATTCCTCGCGAATGTCATGGGGTCCGTCCATGTGATGGAGGCGCTGAGGAAAAACGGGCATCCCTGCGCCGCCGTGATGGTCACCACGGACAAATGCTATGAGAACCGGGAGTGGCTGCACAGCTACCGTGAGGAGGATGCCATGGGCGGGCACGATCCCTACAGCGCCAGCAAAGGCGCCGCTGAAATAGCAATCGCCTCCTACCGCCACTCCTACTTCTCCCGGCCGGGCAGCCCCGTGGCCTTGGCCAGCGCCCGGGCCGGCAATGTGATCGGCGGCGGCGACTGGGCTGCGGACCGCATCATTCCCGACTGCTTCCGGGCTCTGGCGGCGGGGCAGTCCATTCCAGTCCGGAACAAAATCGCCACCCGCCCCTGGCAGCATGTGCTGGAGCCGCTGTCCGGCTACCTGCAGCTCGCCGCCGTTCTTCACCTGTCAAAGCAGGGGAAAACGGACTTTCCCACCGGGGTCCTCAGCGGGGCTTTCAACTTCGGACCCTCCCTCTCCTCCAACCGCACCGTGGCCGCCCTTGTGCAGGAATTACTGAAACACACCGGTGGTGAATGGACGGACGTTGCCGATCCCGCCGCCGTTCACGAGGCCTCAAAGCTGAACCTCTCCACGGACAAGGCCTTCCATCTTCTGGGATGGCAACCGGTCTGGGATTTCGCGCAGACCCTTGAATGGACCGCCGCCTGGTATCTTCAGTCCCGTGATCTTCCAGCCGATTCCTCCCGTCAGGCCCTGACTTTGGAGCAGATCCATGCCTATACCGCCGCCGCGGAGGACGCGGGGCTTCCCTGGGCCGCCGCCTGAGTTTTTTCCCTTCCTTATGAGTTCCCTGTGTTCCTGCCGCAGCTGCGGCTCCGCGCGCCTGCATCCGTTTCTCGATCTGGGCCTGCAGCCGCTGGCCAACAATCTGCTCCGGCCGGGGGATCCATTTGACCAGGAGCCGCGCTTTCCCCTGATCGTTGCGGTCTGCCAGGACTGCTGGCTGGTGCAGATCACCGAGACTGTGCCTCCGGTCACTCTGTTTGAGGAGTATCTGTATTTCTCCTCCTTCTCCGACGCCATGCTCCGGCATGCCAAAGCCGCCGTGGAGCACCACATTCCGGAATGCGAACTGGATGCGGGGAGCTTCGTGGTGGAGATCGCCAGCAATGATGGCTATCTGCTGAAAAACTTCGTGGCCGCTGACATCCCATGCTTGGGCGTGGAGCCGGCAAGGAACATCGCCGTGGTTGCGGAGCAGGCCGGAGTGCCCACCTTCTGCGGGTTCTTCGGGGAAAGGACAGCCGGTCAACTGCGGGCGGAGCACGGCCCGGCGGATTTGATTCTGGGCAATAATGTTTTTGCCCATGCTCCGGACATCAATGACTTTATAGCCGGCATGGCTGTTCTGCTGAAAGAGGATGGGCGGGTGGTGGTGGAGTTTCCCTATCTCGGGAATTTCATCGATCATCTGGAATTTGACACGGTCTACCACGAGCACGTTTTTTATTTCTCCGTCACCGCTCTCAGGCCCGCCTTTGAACGGCATGGATTGGAAATCTTTGACGCTGAGAAGGTGGATATCCACGGCGGCTCTCTGCGCCTGTCCGCAGGCCGTGCGGGACGCCATGCCGTTGCTCCACGGCTGACAGCCCTGGTGGAGGATGAAAATGCTGCGAGGATGACGACGCTGCCGTATTATGAGAACTTCGCACGCCGGGTGGAAGTCCTCAAAACCCGGCTGCAGGAGCTGCTTGGGAAGCTGAAGGAGGAAGGCAAAACCATCGCCGCCTACGGTGCCTCCGCCAAGGGCAGCACCCTGCTCAACTACTTCGGCATCGGGCGGGAGACACTCGATTTTGTGGTGGACCGCAGCACCTACAAGCAGGGCCGCCTGACTCCCGGCACACACCTCTCCATTGAGGCGCCGGAAAAGCTGTTGGAGCGCCGTCCGGATTTCACCCTTCTGCTTACTTGGAACTTCGCCGCTGAAATCCTGCGCCAGCAGGAGGCCTACACGGAAGCCGGCGGCAGGTTTATCATTCCGCTGCCGGAGCCGCGGATCGTCTGATCCCCCGCCCTCCATTCCCGCCGACGCGCCGTTCCATGGACATCAAGCCCGCAGGATTTCAAGGGGTCCACACGCTCACTTCCGTCAAAAGAGGGGATGAGCGGGGATACCTGATCCGCACCCAGTGCTCGGAAACTTTTGCCGGCGCCGGCCTGAACGACCGCTGGGCGCAGAGCAGCATCACCTATTCGGCGCTCCGGGGAACTTTGCGCGGGATGCATTTCCAGACCGAGCCCTTCGGGGAGATCAAACTGATCCGGTGCGTCACCGGGGCGGTGTGGGATTGCCTGGTGGATATCCGGCCCGGCTCGCCCACGTATGGCCAATGGGAGGCTTTTGAGCTGAGCGAGGAGAACGGCGCCGCGCTGTATGTGCCGGCAGGCATCGCTCACGGTTTTTACACCCTCACTCCGGAGGTGAGGATGCTTTACTCCATGTCCGCTCCCTATTCCGCGCCGCATGCCTCCGGCATCCGCTGGGATGATCCGGATGTGGCCATCGCCTGGCCTGGAGCTCCGGCGGTTCTGTCGGAGCGCGACGCCACGTGGCCAACCCTGTCCGGACGATGAAAATCCTGATGACGGGCGCCAGCGGGTTCATCGGCTCCGCCGCGCTTTCCCTGGCTGTCTCCAAAGGGCATGACGTCACCGTCCTGGCCAGGCCCGGCAGCGCTGCGGGATACCGGGAAAAGCTGGAGCGTGGCGGCATGTCATGCGAGGTGATTGCGGCGGAGCACACGGGATGGGCCGCCGCCGTGCAAAACAGAAATTTCGACTCCTGCCTGCATCTCGCCTGGATCGCCGTCCCGGGGCAGTATCTGAACAGTCCTGAGAATGAGCAGTTCGCGGCATCCACTCTGGCTTTCGCGGACAGCCTTTTCAAAAACGGACTGCCACATTTTCTGGGTGCAGGCACCTGCATCGAATACGCGCCCGGACTGACCGCCCCCTGCCGGGAGGACATCACTCCCTGCGCCCCTGTGTCCCCCTATGCGATAGCCAAACACCGCACGCATCAGTCGCTGGCGGAAATGGCGGACCGGTATTCATCCGCGCTGGGCTGGGCACGTGTTTTTTACCCTTATGGGGCGGGGGAGCATCCTGGCCGCACCGCCACCACGTTTCTGAAAACCTTGGCGGCAGGACAGCCCCTCGTGCTTAAAACGGGAGCCTCCCGCAAGGACTTCATTGAGGTCCGGGATGTGGCTTCGGCTCTGGTTCATCTGCTTGGGTGTGGGGCCGGGGGAGCATTCAATATCGGCACCGGGACCGGCACCGGTATCCGTGAGCTTGCTCTGATAACCGCCGGCTTGGTGGGTGCTGACGGATCCATGGTCCAGGATGCCGATCCTCCCGCAGTGGATCCGTATGCTTTTCATGTTGCGGACACCACCCGGCTTTCCGCTGCCGGCTGGCAGCCAGCCATTCCTTTAAAAACCGGTTTGGGGCACCTGCTGCAGGCTCTCGGCCAAAGCTGACCGGCCCTTTCCCCGCGAAAGTTCACTGGCACCACCTTCATTTCACTGTTTCTCAGCGGCGTTGCAGCAGGCGAAAATAATCATTGGTGCCGCAGCGCAGCAGGGAAAGGATGGCACCGCCATGCCGAACGCCGTTGAGATGCTTCCGGAACTGCCCCCATGGGCGGCCACAGCAAAAAATTAACCGGTTTATGCCATGGAATCCTCCCTCGGCGTCAATGACCTGACTCATTACCTGCGGACTCTGCTGGGCACGTTTTTTCCTGACAGACTGCCGGTGACGGAACATTTCCCCGCGCGGGTGGCCACAGCGCTTGACCGTCTGGAACACTGCTTTCAGAAAGCCGCGCTTCCCCGCTACAACAGGAACGGGCAGGCGGTGTTCAACCATCTCCACAGCGATCACTGCCTGGTGTATCTTTGGTTTCTGGCCAACACGGTGTGGAGCGAAGGCGGCGAGCCGGAACTGAGCAACAAACTTTACTACCTGAACAAGATTCTGCACGGTTTTGACTGTGCTCCGGACACAGGTCTGCCCGATGTTTTTTTGGTGTTCCATGGCAATGGCACCGTTCTCGGAAAAGCCAGTTACTCGGACTATTTTGTTGCCCTGCAGGGATGCACGGTTGGCTCCCATCATGGGAAATATCCCACCCTCGGCAGAGGAGTCGCCCTGACGGCACACAGCGGGCTGATAGGCGGCTGCGTTGTCGGGGACCGTGTCTCTATCGGATGCTCGGCGGTTGTGTTTGGCCGGAATATTGAAAGTGACACCACGGTTTTCCGCGATTCCGAAGGGAAACTGACCTTCCGACCGGCCGGGATCCCGTACGCACAGCAGTTTTTCACGGACCGGATATAGCAAACGGAAGGCGAATGCTCGTGTTGGGTATTATGTCAATACAACACAATAATAAATATCAATAAATAGATGAAATATGCTTTTCCGTAACTTAGGCGCAAATATGATCGCAGGAGTGGCGGGTCCGGTGATTTCAATTCTTTTTGCTCGTTTTTATATAAAAAAAATTGGTCTGGATGGTTTTGGCGCGGTTGGTTTTTTTGCGATTTTCTCAGTTGTAATACAGACATTCACCCAAGGTATCAATGTGACTCTTGAGCGGCGCGCCGCTTCGAAACTGCAGGTGCCCTCGGAACGGCAGTCCGTGCAGGCATTTTTTGGAACCCTGCAGTATGCTTACTGGGTCTCGGCGGTGTTGATATTCGTAAGCGCTGTTGTGTCATCTGGTTATTTATCCGAGCATCTCCAAGGGCGGAAAGGGCTGCTGGCGAGCGATGCGCAACTGAGTATCTGCGCAGGTGCCGCCCTTATTTCACTAAATATCCTTACAGGATTTTATGGCAGCCTCTTTGTTGGAATCGGAAAGCAGGTTTTCCTTTCATCGGTTCAGACGTGCTCGGTTCTTATGCAAACCGCCATCTCAGTGGGCTTGGTCATTCTGAAACCTGTTCCGTCCTCATTTATCGCAGGGCAGGTTGTTGCCACTGCCAGTGCGGCACTGATTTTGGGATATAAAGCCAACCGGGAGGTCGGTTGGCGTGAATCCCGCCTGAAGCCGGACCTGAAATATCTGAAAGCTGAAACCCGGGAATCATTGGCATTGGTTTCTTTGGAGGCACTGGGAGTAATTATCACCTATATTGACCGAATGATGGTGGCGGCATTTCTGCCATTCGCAAGTCTGGGAGCCTACACTGTGGCACAGACAGGCGCGCGGGGGTTAAGCGTGCTTCGGGGACCGATGCTGCAGGCGTTCACCCCTATTATTCTTTCCTGGAGCGATGAGGCGGACAGCACCCTGGTGCGGGGGAAATTCTGGAAAATTCAGGGGATTCTTATGACTATGGTTGGAGTTTTGGCCACCGTCCTTATTCTAACATCAAAGCAGATTATTGTTTTATGGCTTAATGACGACACGCTGGCTGATATTGTGGCCGCGCCCATGTCCCTTCTGGTGGCGGGTTCCTTTCTGCTGGTGATGAGTGGTCCCTCATATTTGGTTGCTGTTTCAAGGAAGTATACCCGACCGGTGCTGGTCTATAATATTGCCTCAACTATTGTCATGGCCTCCGCAGGTCCTTGGTGCGCCGGAAAATTCGGTTTAACCGGGGCGGCCTCCATGTGGGTTGGGTACTGCGCCGGAAGCCTGATCGCGACGCACGCGGGGATTGCACGGCTTTTATATCCCAATGCTTCTCTTGATTTTATCAAGGATGCGGGGAGGATATTTGTGAAATCGGTTGCGGTTGTGACGATAGTTTGTGGATTTCATTTTTTTATAATGCATTGGTTCGGGAGCGGTAAGGCCGGTCCCGAATGGGCCATCATCCGTATTGCTATACTTTCCCTTGTGGGATTTGCGGCGTCATACGGAATATTGCTTGGATTCAGTAGAATTTCCAATTTAAGCCGCTATGTTAGCAGCTGAAGATTTGGAAAAACCATTCCGGTTGAAATTTACTTAGGTATGAATAAGCTTCATAAGCTGACAGTTGTATTGCCTACATATAACCGCCGGGTCCTTCTGGAGCGTGCCTTGTCATCCGTGCTTGCTCAATGCCGTGGCGACAAGCGTATCTGCATTCACGTATGGGATAATAATTCATCCGATGACACGGAATCATACATGCAAGACCTTGTAAAAAATGAATCTGCCATTTATTATACACGGCGGTCGGAAAACATCGGAGCAATAACCAACTACACTGACGCCATCGCTAAAGTGGAGACGGAATTTTATGTGGGGTTGGCTGATGATGATTATTTGCTGGGTGATTTTCTGCAGGAGTCGATTTCACTGCTTGAGGGGGACCGGACACTTGGGGCGGTGGCCATGCAGACTCTGCATGTAAGCGGCACCGGTGAGGTAACCAAGATAAATCCGGATGATCGCTGGCGGAACGGAAGATACGAGCCTCCGGAAACAATGGAATACTGGTCACGGCTGGGGCATTTTGAATGGAGTTCGATCGTTTTCCGAAAAGCGGCTTATGATGCGGCTGGAGGCCTGAATTCACGCTATGGCTTGGCATCGGATGTGGCGTATCAGATGAATGTATTTCTACATTGGCCTATCTTTATATCTAAAAAACCCGCTGCTGTATATAATATACATGATGGGCAGCAGTCAGCAAATCTTGGCATCTGGTATTTTAAAGCGGCGCTCCTGATGGTGGAGGATTTCAAAAAAGCGGCCCGTTCCAGACCTGAATTTGAAACATCCCTCCGACTGCTGACACGCCGTTATGCCGAAACGTTCTCAAAGCTGGGATCGGTGGCCGGTTCGCTCAGGGATCTCGCATGCCTCATCCGCGGTATAATCTGGTCCTTTGGAAGCCCGGGGTGCGCGGGTCTGTGCCTGCTCAGGGGGGGAGCTGCAAAAGCGGGACTGAAAAGGAGACTGCCCCATGCGGGCAGGCAGGCCCAGGGGAGCTCACTGGGAATGATTTCGGACTATGCACCCGACTCACTCTCCAAAGTCTAATCATAATTTGGCTGATGCAATTGTTTTATGTCAAAACCAAGACTGCTGTTTGTAACAGATTTGACTTTATGGCCGCCCCTCAGCGGAGCGTCCGCCTGCGCCTATTACCGGCTGGAGGCGCTGGTGCGGCAGTTTGATGTGGCGGTGGTGCGTCCGGTCAATGGCAGTCCGGATCAGGGTGTCGGACCAGTGGGTGACAGCTTGGCGTGGGATCTGATCAAGCCCAATGTTTTTGAAAACCAGCGCTGGGAGGGCAGATATTATCTCTTGGAAAGAGCGCTTACGCCCGTTGCAGCGGTCGCATCCGCATTGGTCGCGAAAATCCGCCGTTTTGAATCGGAGCTGCAGCGGCGGGTTGTGGAATTCAAACCCGAATTGGTGATTTTTGACCCGGGACCCTCCATTCAGATGCTGACTACAATACCCGGAATTCTGGATATTCCGCGTGTCTGCATCGAGTACAATGTCGAGGATGAATGGGTCAGATCCACACTCGGGCATGGGGAGTCGGTGCTGAGAAGGATAATTGTGGATCCACTGATCTATTTTTATGCCCGGAATCTGAAGGGCAAATACTATGATTTGCTGAATCATAGCAAAAAATGCATTTACATCAGCGGGCGCGACGCGGAGAAGATGGCCCCCCACCTTGCTTTGACACAGGTGGCGGTGCAGCCTGTCCTTATCAAGCGCCCGAAAGTTTTTAAGCGGGATTACACATCCGCGCGCAGAATCGCCATCATGGGGCACAGCATTATGGGACCTGTGGCCACCGGTGCCCAATGGTTTATTGAGGAGGTGCTGAAAAGGGAGGATGTAAAGGCGCTCAACACGGTTCTTCTGCTTCAGCCAAGGATGGCCAAAGGACTGGAATCCGTTTTAAGCGGAGTGCCTTTCGAATTGCTTCCCGAGGGTCCGCCGGACCGGATTGATGAGGCTCTGCTGACGGCGGACATGCTGGTGGTCCCCCTGTTCGCCGGCAGCGGCATCAAATTCAAAGTGATTTTCGCCCTGGCCCTTGGCATGCCGGTGGTTGCCACGGACAAGGCCTCGGAGGGAATCGGAATCAGGGATGGGGTGGATTACCTCCATGCCAACACCGCCGACGAATTCGCCAGGAGCGTCAGGGCACTGACAGATGATGAGCAGTTGCGCGGGCGGATTGGCACTGCGGCACGGAGCTATTTTGAAAGTGAGCACAGCATTGAGGCGGCGGCTCCCCGCTGGATAGAGGAGCTGAATTCCACTCTGCGGGAGGTGCGTGGCGGCAGTCCGGCGCCAGCCGCATCCCAACCCTGAATTTATCGCGGGTATGAAAATCGGACTTTCGGTGCTCTGTGAGCAACCTGACCGGAAAACGGGACTGACCTCGCTTTTCACTGCCTTTGTGCGTGAATCGCTGAGGCTGTATGAGGATGTGGAGTTTGTGCTTTTCTGCGCAGAGGGGCAGAGGCTGGATGTGGACAGCCCGCGTATCACGGTCAAGGAAGGCTACGCTGCCAATAACCGGTTGGTGGCCAGGCTGCATGCGGAGCATTTCAAAATCGGGCCGGCGGCCAAAAAGGCCGGCTGTGATGTGCTGATGACCACGGGACTTGTGCCGGTGCGCGCGCCGCTGCCGGTGGCTATGCATCTGCTGACCCTGCATCACCTGTCCTCCACCAACCGCATCGGCGGTCTGCGGTCATTCTACCGGAACTGGGCGAGCTGCCACGGGTTGAAAAAAGCGCGGCTGGTCATCACCAACACGTTGTTTGCCTGTGAGCAGATCCTCTCCGTCAACCCGGAGGTGGCTCCCAAGCTCCTTCAGAGCTATGAGGGCATCACCCACGGGGAATTCCATCCGGACGGCACGGAGGCGGAGCGGGCGATGCTGGAGGAACGCTTCGGCATCACGGGCCGCTACTTTTTTTGGTGCTCCAATTTCTACCCCTACAAGCAGGCGGAGTTGCTGATGGAGGCTTGGTGCGATCTGCCGGAGGCGCTGCGCCGGGAGGTGCCCATGGTGATGGTGGGAGGAGCAGGATGGGGGGACTCCAAGGAGAGAACGCTGGAGATCGCCCGCGCCCGGGGAGCTGCGGATCAGGTGAAAATATTGGGGTGGGTCAGTGATGGGGAAGTGCCGGTGCTGTTCCGCCACGCCTCGGTTTTTGTGCATCCCAGCCGCGAGGAGACTTTTGGCAGGAGCGTGCTGGAGGCCATGGCCAGCGGCGTTCCCTGTGTGGTACAGGGGATTCCGGTCATGCATGAGGTGACCGCCGGCCATGCGGAGATTGTGGACTACAATGACAGGGCCGCGGCCGCAGCGGCGCTTCAGCGCGCGCTGACGGAAGAAAGTGTCAGAGCCCGTCTGATTAAAGGTGGTCTGCGGCGGGCGGCGGAATTCAGCTTCGAACGGCTGGCGGCGGAGCGGATCGAGGCTCTGCGGAGCATGTTGGGACTGAAGCCCGGTCCCTGGGCCGGGCAGTATCCTCCCCAGTACGCCTCCAGTTTCAGCTTTCCGGGAAGCAAGGGGGACAGCTGAAATTTGCCTTTCCATGATCATTACCAAGACACCTTTCAGAGCCTCCTTTGCCGGGGGCGGCACGGATCTCCCGGCCTTCTATGAAAAGGAGGATGGGATGGTTGTGTCCATGGCCATCAACAGTTTTGTGTATCTGGCGGTGCATCGGTTTTTCGAGAACCGGATCGTGCTGAAGTATTCGGAGACGGAATCCGTGGAGCATGTGGATCAGATCCGGCATGGGCTGATCCGTGAATGCCTGAAAATCGTGGGAGTGAGCGAGCCGCTGGAGATCACCTCCTTTGCCGATATTCCCTCCAGGGGAAGCGGGCTGGGATCATCCTCTGCCTTCGCGGTGGGACTGATATCCGCTCTCCAGGCATTCAAGGGACTGCCGGTGTCGCCGGAGCGGAGCGCGCATCTGGCCTGCGAGGTGGAGATCGGGCGGCTTGGGGAACCGATTGGAAAACAAGACCAGTACGCGGCGGCCTACGGAGGACTGAACACCATCACCTTCCGCGCCGACGGCACGGTTAATGTGGAGCCCATCACGCTGGAGGACGAAGCCCGGCGCCACATGGAGGAGCATCTGGTGATGTTTTACACCGGATTGGTGCGTAGCGCCTCCGAGATTTTGTCCGAGCAGAAAAAGGCGACGGAATCCGACAAGGACAAGTTTGCCCTGCTGCGCGATATGAAAAGTCTGGCGGTGCACCTGCGGGATGAATTGCAAAAAGGGCATGTGGACCGGCTGGGACCTCTGATGCACGAGGGGTGGCTGATGAAAAAGGGACTTGCCGCCAAAATATCCCTTCCGGAGATTGACGCCGCCTATGAGGCGGCCATGCAGGCCGGTGCCACGGGCGGGAAACTGCTGGGGGCCGGCGGCGGCGGATTTCTGCTTTTCTACTGTCCGCCATCCAAGCGGGCGGAACTGATGAGGCGGCTGGCTCCGCTGCGGGCAGTCCCGATCCGCATGGAGCTGCGCGGCTCGCGGGTCGCCTTTCTCGAGTCCTGAGAAATCAGCGTATTTATTTTCATGAAACACGTTTTGATCACCGGGGGAGCCGGATTTATCGGAAGCAATCTCGCCATCCGGCTGGTGAGGGAAAAAGGCTGCCAAGTCACCATTTACGACAACCTGCGGACTGGGAGCCTGGCCAATCTGGAGGAGGTCCGGCACAACCCGCTGCTGGATTTCCAGGAGGGGGACATTTTGGATTTGCCGAAGCTTAGTGACACCATGAAGGGGGTGGACACCGTCTTCCATTTGGCGGCAAACGCGGATGTGCGCGGCGGTCAGAGCAACCGCAGGATCGATCTGGACCAGAATACGGTGGGAACATGGAATGTGCTGGAGGCCTGTCGGGTGAATCAAGTGGCCCGGTATTTCTTTGCTTCCTCAGCTACGGTGTATGGCGAGCCGGATATCTTCCCGACGCCGGAGACGATGCCCCTCATCCAGACCTCCGTGTATGGAGCCTCCAAGCTGGCGGGCGAGGCCATGGCCCAGGCTTATTCGGAGTATGACGACATGCAGGTGGTGATTTTCCGCTTTGTCTCATGGACGGGCCCCAGCTATTCCCATGGGGTGGTGCGTGATTTCTGCGGCAAGCTGAAGCAGAATCCCGGGTGTCTGCACATCCTGGGGGACGGCACTCAGAAGAAGTCATTTCTGGATGTGAGGGATGGCATCAACGGGCTCCTGCATGCCGCGGACCACGGTACGGGGCGGGTGCAGATTTACAATGTCGGCCATGATGAATGGGTGAACGTGAACGAGGTGGCGGAAACCGTGGTGGATGCCCTGGGGCTGACCGGTGTGCAGTTCGATTACGGCGGCGGGGAGCGGGGATGGAAGGGCGACAGCCCTCTGGTGCTGCTGGACACCACCCGTCTGAAGTCGCTGGGGTGGAGCGCCGGCATCGGTATTCTGCAAAGCATCCGGGACACGGTGCAGTCACTGAAAAAAGCCGGGCTGGCCTGAGCATGGCCGTGCCATTTTCAGATCACCGGTCATGATGGGCTTTTTAATCAGATTTCCCATATCGTGAGACAGGCCGTTATTCTCTGTGGTGGCAAAGGAACCCGTTTGGGTGCCGATTTTTCCCATCTGCCGAAGCCACTGGTGCCGGTGGATGGCATTCCTCTCCTGGACCGCATTCTGGGTGTGGCGGCGGAGGCCGGGATAAAGGAGGTGATTCTGGCGGCAGGGCATCTGGGCCACCTCATTGCGGAAAGGTATCAGGCGGTGAATCCCTGGAGACTGAATATCCGCACGCACGTTGAGAAAACTCCTCTCGGAACCGCCGGCTGCCTGCTGGAGATATCGGATCAGCTGGATGAGCACTTCGCGCTGCTCTACGGGGATATCTTTCTGGATTTTGATCTGGCAGGTCTGATCCGCCGGCATGAGACTTTTCTTCCGGATGCCACCGTGCTGGTCCGGCAATCCGACCATCCGGCGGATTCTGATTTGGTGGATGTGGACCTGGCCACCGGGGAGGTGCGGGCCTTTCTTCCCAAAGCCACCCGTGATCCCGCCGGACTTTACCGGAACTGCGGCAATGCCGCCGTCTATTGCTGCTCCCGCCGCCTGCTGGCCGCCGTGCCGCAGGGGAGGCCGAGCGATATCGCCACCGATGTGTTTCCCGCCCTGCTGGCGGAGGGAGGCCGCATCCGGGCCTGCTGGCTGGAGGACACCGGTTATGTCAAGGACGTGGGCACCCCGGCCCGTCTGGTGGAGGTGGAGCGCTATTGGCGCCGCCGTCAGCTGGCCAGAGCCGCGGCGGCGGCTCCCCGCAGAGTGCGGGCGGTGATCCTTGACCGGGATGGGGTGATTGTGGAAAACCGGGAGCCGCTGGCCGAGGTGGCGCATATGACCTTTCTGCCCGGCGCGCTGGAGGGCCTGCGTCTTATGAATGAGGACGGGCTGGCCTGCTTTGTGGCCACCAACCAGCCATGGATTGCCCGTGGCCTCCTGACGGAGGAGCAGATGACAGCGGTGCATGGACAGCTTTTGACGGCGGTGAACCAGGCGGGTGGCGGCATCAGGGCCATCGCCCACAGTCCCTATCATCCGGAGACCCACCACGGTGAGGGCATTCCCGGGCTGCGCCGGGCCTCGGAATGCCGCAAGCCCCGGCCCGGCATGCTGTTTGCCCTGATGGAGGAGCATGGATTCCTGCCTGATGAAACGGTCATGGTGGGGGATTCTCCCGCGGATATCACCGCCGGGAAAAACGCCGGAGTAAGGACCGTTCTGATCCGCCCGGCAAGTGCCGGCGGCAGTCTGGAGACCATCGCCTCCATGGCGGACGCCACAGTGGAGGATCTTCAGTCCGCAGCCGCTGTCATCCGGACCTGGAGCCGTTGATTGAACCGCTTTTTATGTCAGAATCCCCCCACCCCTTTGAAGAATACCTGACGCGGCTCCGGACCGCGCTGGACGGCCTCTGCCGGGAGTCCATGGACGCCGCCGTGGACGTGCTAATGGCCTGCTACCACGCCGGCGGCAGCGTATACGTCATGGGCAATGGCGGCTCCGCCTCCACCGCCACCCACATGGCCTGCGATTTGTCCAAGGGGCCAACCCCTCCGGGACGGCAGGGACTGGTTGTCTGGTCGCTGACGGACAACCCGGCGCTGCTGACCGCCATCGCGAACGATCTGGCCTATGACGAGATTTTTGCCCAGCCCATCCTGAGCCGCATGCGGCCCGATGATGTGCTGATCGCTGTCTCCGCCAGTGGAAATTCCCCCAATCTGATCAAAGGCATCAAGGCCGCCAGGCAGAAGGGATGCCGGATCATTGCCCTGACAGGATTCCAAGGGGGATATCTGAAGGACAACTCCGACATCGTCCTTCATGCCACGGAATCAACCTACGGTCCGGTGGAGGATGCCCATCTGATCATCAATCACTATTTTGTTGAGGCAGTGAAAAACCGCCTCGCCACCGAGGCCCGGCCTTTTTAATTCCGGCAAGGACAGCACGACGATGCATCCATCCTTCATAAAAATGTCCTGGCTGCGGAATGATTATGGAGATTCAAAGCTTCAGGATGAAAATAAAATCAAAGGGATGGCGTGTTCATAAATACAAAAAACCTTGAGATGCCGGGAGCCTGGACTGCGTATGGGGCTCATTTTATCATTTGCCCTGCAATGACCAAGGCAGGCGGTCATTTGTGCAGCCACAAACTGCTGCGAATGCCCTGCGATTTTAAAATCCTGTGATGAAAGAGGCACGCCCTGTCTTCTGGCTGCCAGGCCACCCCATTATGTCCGGAACGTCGATGCTCCGGTACTGGTATTTCATGCAGGAGGCGGCGGACCGGACCGGGGATTTTCAGGCAGGCTGTATTCTTGGAAGGCCTGAGACCATCACCGGAGGCAAAAAGGTTGGCCGTCTGCGGAAAGCCTTTATCAAATACCTCGGTTATCCGCTGATGGCCCGTAAATCCCCGGCCGGAGCCATTCATCACATTCTGGATCACTCCTGGGCCCACTTGGTGCGGATGCTGCCTAAAAATTCACCCCGCATCGTCACGGTTCATGATCTGATTCCTCTGCGGTTTCATGATGGACTCACCAAAGCCCAGGTGGAGCGCTACCGGCATGTCATTGGGAATGTGAGGCACTGTGACGCTGTCATTGCGGATTCCGCCTACACGAAATCGGAAATTCAGCATTTTTTCGGTCTGAAGGAGGAATTGATTCATGTGGTGCCTCTCGGGGTCAATCCTGTTGCCCTCAAGGCAGCATCGGCAGTGGAGGGAAGGATTGCCGGCATCGTGGCGGAGGCGCGGCGGGGTGGCGGGCAACTGATGGTGGGGTGTCTGGGTTCTCCTCTGGGGCGTAAAAATCTGTCTCTGCTGGCCCAGGCAGTGGAACGTTTGCGCCAACGCAAGTATCCGGTGGTCATTGTAAAAGCCGGACCTCCGGCGTCAGGCGCTGCCGCTGCCCCCTTCCAAAAATTACAATTCGAAGGGGGGCTGATCGATCTGGGGTTCATCAGTGATGCGGAAGTGGGTGATTTTTTCGGCAGCATTGATGCGCTCTGCATGCCCTCCCTTTACGAAGGCTTCGGGTTGCCCGTTATTGAAGCCATGGCGGCCGGAGTGCCGGTCGTTTGCAGCGGCGTCACCAGTCTTCCGGAAGTCGCGGGAGATGCGGCATTGCTGTTTGATCCCCATTCGGTGGAGGCTTTGGAGGAAAAACTCGGAAAACTGTTTGACCCGCAAATCCGTGCGGATTTGGGCCGCCGCGGTTTGAAACGCTCCGCGGATTTCACCTGGGACGCCACTTTGGCGAAATGCCGTGAAATATATCAGCAGTTCTGAAAGGAAATTCCATGGGGCTTTCCTGAACGGCGCGGCGTCTCCATGGTCTGTTGACTATGCCCGTCCCTTCTGCCAGACTCCGGAAAATTTTCAACTGATGTGAATTTATGCAGGGGCAATCCATTTCAAAACTGATTATCGCGGCCGTCCTCATAATAGTCGCGGTGTATGTGGTTCTGGACGTGATGACTTCCGGCGGTAATGCGTTAGGTAAAATTTACGGTTACGTGATGTTCGGGAGCGCGCTCTACGGCTTGATATCCCCCAAGGGTGCTTTTATTTACCTTCTTGTTTTGACAGGATATCTTGACATGCTCAAGAGAATCATGATCTTTGACAGCAGGGTTTCGTTGGGGGATCTTTATTATGTGCTCGGTATTGCCCCTGCCACCATGGCCGGGATCCTCACGAGTGTATGCTATGCGCTGCTACTGGGCAGGCAGAAGGTGGCCAAGGGACAGGTGCTGGAGGGGATATTGGTGATTACGGGCATGGCGACGCTGATGGGGATGTCATTGCTGGCGATGGGCCGTTCCGGCCGCGCCCTCGGCGATGTGGTGAACATGGTCTGCTATCTGGCGTTACTGGTGGTTGTGCCTTATCTTTATAAAACCCCCCGGGACCTTCAAAAGCTTTACCGGCTGATACTGCTGATTTTCATTCCGGCGGCGGTGTACATGATCTATCAATCGATTGTCGGTTTGGCGGCATGGGAAATGGATTATCTGAAGTCCGGGCTGACGGTTGAAATCCGCCAGCTGCGGGAAGTGAAGTTCCGCAGTTTCGGCACCTTCAACAGCGCGTCCGCAGCGGCGGTGGTGTTTTCGCTTCTGGCAGTGCTGGCATTGACAGGGCCATGGCGGCGGCGGGACGGGGAGGGGCGTGTGGCCGAAGGATTAGGCTCTTTCATGAGCGTTTTCTGTTTTCTATTGTTTGCAACGGCGTCTGCGGTCACGATTTCCCGGACCGGCTGGGTTCAGGGTGCCATAGCATTCGGCGCCATGTTCATGTTCTCCAGCAAACTGAGAACAAACCTGTTTTATCTGATTACCGTGCCTGCTGCTGTTTCAGTTGTCGTATTTGCGTCCTGGATTGTGAAATCCGGCTGGTTTGATCTGGTTGAAGGTCTGATCCGAAAGTTTGTGAAAGGGGACGTTACTTTACGCACCGTGACTATCAGCACTTTTATCGACCGTTTGATGTCCTATCAAAAACTGGTTCAGGATGGGGAGCTGTGGACTCCTTTTGGATGGAAGCTGGCGGGAAAAACCCAGTCCCTGTTTGTTCATGATGCCATCTCCGATCTTCTTATGAAGCTCGGCTACATTCCGTTGGGGACGATTTTCCTGTTTGGAATTTATGCAATGTGGCGTATGCACCGCACTGTGTTGTCGGCCCCTGATCCGCTCAGCCGCCGGATAGGAGTCACCAGCGCCGCTTTTTTTGTGGGATCCCTTTCCGGCTGTTTGGCAACACCTGCGCAGTTATATATGTTTCCGGCCAATTTCCTGATGTGGCTGTTTCCGGCAGTGATCCTCAGCATGGGATATCATCAAAAATTGCAGCAGGCGGCTGCGGCTGCCCCGGCGCCTGGCGAGGGAGCGGTGGCCCGCAGGACAGTTCGTTCACGCGCGCCACGGCTTCCGTCCCAGCGAATGATTCCTGATACGGCACGGTGAGCCCCTGCGGTTCGTGCTTTTAAGGAGGATCCGGAAAAAGCGGGTGCTCGGACAAGCGTGCCATTGCCAACCGCAGGTAAATCCGACGGGACAGCACCGCAGGGTGAAATTTCTGAAAACTTAAATCAAATGCGGCCGCCTTGGGGAGGCATTCCGGCCCAACTCCCCTTGTCATTCGAGAAGGACACTCCGATGGCGCAATAAACATCGATTCCAAACTTTGATTTATGAAATCCGCCCTCGTTACCGGAGCCAATGGCCAGGATGGCATTCTGCTGAGCCGGTATCTCCTGACACTGGGATACAAAGTTTATGGCACTGTGCGCGGAAAGGACCGGGAAGTGGAGAGGGGCGTGCAGCGGCATGTGATCACAGAAGCCACGCTGACTGTCTGGGAGGAACTGATGGCCCAAGTGACTCCTGATGAGATTTACCTGCTGGGAGCCGACAGCTTTGCGGGCATGCCGCTGAATGGCGTGTCCGAGATGCTGGAAAGCAATGTGATGCTGATGGCGCATCAGCTGGAGGCAGCTTCGCGCTCAGTGCCGGGAGCACGCGTGTTCGCTGCAGGCAGCGCGGCGGTTTTCGGGGATCCAAGCTCCCTGCCGCAGACGGAGACGACTCCCCGTCTGCCAACCTCCCTGTATGGATCCTGCAAGGCGCTGCTGCATCCTCTGGCGGATCTTGGCCGGCGCAGCGGGCAGTTTGTCTCCATTGGGATGCTTTTCAACCACGAGAGCCTCCTGCGTCCTGAGCGTTTTGTGACCCGTAAAATCACCTCCACTGCTGCGCGGATCGCAGCCGGTTCCACGGAAAAACTGAAGCTGGGTAATCTGGATGTGGTGCGGGACTGGGGGCATGCCGAGGATTACGTGAAGGCCATGCACCTTATTCTGCAGGCCGGGGAGGCGGATGACTGGGTGATCGCCACCGGGGAGGGGCATACCGTCCGGGAGTTCTGCCAGATGGTTTTTGAATCTCTGGGACTGAATTACTTGGACCACGTTCTGTCAGTGCCGGAATTCTGGCGCCCTGCGGAGAAGGTGCCGCTGATCGGGGATTCCAGCCGTCTCATGACACGGCTTGGGTGGCGGCGGGAGAAAAGTTTCACGGCTCTGATGGAGGAGATGGTGGCGCATGATGTGCAGCTGGCCCGCTCCGGCCATGGGATCTGATTTTCAAAAACGGAACCGGAACCAGGAGTGAAATTGAAAGCCCTGTTGAAAAAGTGGGGCCTGAGCGCGCTGCGGGCAGTGTGCGGCGTGAATCTGGTGGACCAGCGCACCGGCGAGAAGCTGGGGCGGGTGGTGGTGGTGCGCTGGCGGGGACGGCTGATGATGATCGGTTTTGACGGGGCGGCGGTTTATCCGCATTTCATGCCGCAGACCCGCGAGACCTATTGGGGACAGGAGCTCGGGTTCTCCACCCATCCCCCCCCGGATTTTCCCCATGTTGCAAACGGCCATCGTCCTCATCACCCATCAGAGTCCGCCGGAAGTGGCGGCCATGGCTGAAACGTGGCAGCGACTGAATCCCGGAGCCCGCGTGCACATCGCCTATGGCGGCACGCGGGAGCGGTTCGCGGAACTCGGTTGGCTGGATCGCACGTTCATTGACGACCCCCGGCTCCGGACCCGGGACCATCAGCGGGACCGGCAATCCTACTTGGGCCTGATGCGGGAGGTGGCGGTGGATCTGCAGCCGCTGCGGCTAGACCGCGTCCTCATGGCCGAGTGCGATGTCATGCCGCTGCGGGCGGGCCTTGTGGATTATCTGGAGAAACGCCGGCGGGAGGAGGGCGCCGATCTGCTGGGACCGCGCATCCGGCGGGTGGATGGAACCGGACATCCCCACTATTTGGCCCATCAATCCCATCCGGCCTTTGGTCGGTGGCTGGCACAGTCCGCAAGAGCGGAGAAGGGGACCGTTCTCATGATGGTGGGCTGTCTGACTTGGTGGACTTGGAAGGCTTTTTCGGCGGTGTCGGAGACGGTTGAACCGATGCCGGTTTACTTGGAGCTGGCCATTCCCACGGCGGCGCATCAGTTGGGATTCCGTGTTCGTGAACTCACGGAGCTGAACGGGTTTCTTCAGCCACTGGGCGAGATGCAGCCGCACTTGGCGGCATGGCAGGCCGCCGGCCACTGGGTGGCGCATCCATGCAAGAAAATTTGGAGGCAGAACAACAGCCCAACCTGATTCCTCCGACCGCCGCTGCCGGGTGAAACCGGTCATGATCTTCCTGCATTTTCAAAGCCTGTCCGGTTCGCCGGATGGGCTTTTTTTATTGACCCGGCGGGTCCGGATAAATTGTTAGGTGCCGGAGGTCAGGCCGTGCGGGTCAGCTGCCAGAAATAAAAACTGCTGGCGGTGATGAGGATGAGGCCGAGCGACGCGGCATTCATCCGGGGGCGGAGCGGGAGCCGGGCGGCGGAGTGGAAAAGGAGCATGGTCGAGCCGAGGGCCACCATGCTGTGCAGGATGAGGCTGAGGGTGTTGGCATTGAATCCCTTTCGGCAGGCGCAGCCGAAGGCCTGCACCACCCAGCCTTGGTGAAACCGGCTGTAAAGGCTGCCGAAAACCGTAGGCAGCACCACAGCGAGGGCAATGGGCAGTTGAGTCATGGAGAGGGAACGGCCAAGGGTTGAATGAGTCCCGGGTTTGTCAGGTTCATGGGGCGTGGACGGATAAGGTATTGCCCGATGGGGTGACAATGCTCCATCCTCTCCCTTGGGAAAGGGCCAATGTATGCCGAGCACCCAAGCGTTCCCCACCATCGGCATGGGTGTGAAAAGAGGGCTCCGACGATTAGGCGAAAGGAAAAAGAAACGATGAAAACCGGAGGGTCATGGCGTATTTTGCCGGCAGGCCATGAATTCCATTCTCTCCTCCTCTGCTTTTTCCCGCCGCCGGTTTTTCCAGCGGCTGGGGGGCGGATTTGGGGCCGTGGCCTTGGAGGGCATGCTGCGCCAGGAGGCCCAGGCCATGAGCCGGGCACCCGTGGATCCCCTGGCTCCCTTTGGGCCCCGGGTGCCGGATTTCCTCCCCAGGGCGAAGTCTGTGATTTTCCTTTTCATGGTGGGCGGGCCGTCGCCGGTGGACACTTTTGATTACAAGCCGGCCCTCCGGAAGCTTCACGGGCAGCCATTGCCGGACAGCATTCGGAAATCCTTGGACGCCGGGAAATATGCCAATGTCACCCATGGGTGCAAAAACGAGCTGCTGGGCAGTCCCTACGGCTGGAAACAGCACGGCCAGTCCGGCATGTGGGTCAGCGATCTGTTTCCCCATCTGGCGGAGCAGGTGGATGAGCTATGCTTCATCCACTCCATGCAGTCGGACTCCAACAACCACGCGCCCTCCAGCTATCAGCTGCATACGGGGGACATTCGGGCCGGCAAAGCCAGTCTCGGATCGTGGACAACCTATGGCCTGGGCACACTGAACCAGGACCTGCCGGGCTATGTGGTGCTCTATGATGCCGGCCCGCTGGGAGGGGCGGCGAACTACTCGAATGGATTTCTGCCGGCGGCGTATCAGGCCACCCGGCTGCGGGATCAGGGCACGCCGGTCATGGATCTGCTTCCGCCTGAGGAATTTGCGCCCGGACAGCGGGACTCGCTGGATCTGCTGCGCACCCTGAATCTGGAGCACCGCCGGAGCCGGGCGGGATTGACGGAGCTGGACGCGCGCATTGCCAGCTATGAGCTGGCCTGGCGCATGCAGTCGGCGGCGCTGGAGGCCGGCGGACTGGAAAAGGAGCCGGAGGGCGTGCGGCGGGACTACGGGCTGGAGCATCAGGATGAGCGCACCCGCAATTTCGGACGCAAGTGCCTGCTGGCCCGCCGGTTGGTGGAGCGCGGTGTGCGTTTTGTGCAGGTCTATGACATGCCGGACAAGGATGGATGGGATGCTCATGCCCAACTGACGGAAAACCACACCCCCCGCGCCCGCTGGACCGATCAGCCGGCGGCGGCGCTGGTGAAGGATCTCAAACAAAGCGGCCTGCTGGACGAAACCCTGGTGGTCTGGGCCGGGGAGTTCGGTCGCACGCCCCTGATGCAGGGTGATTCGGGCCGGAACCACAACTCCGCCGGCTTCACCATCTGGATGGCCGGCGGCGGTGTGAAGGCCGGACGGCGGATTGGGATGACGGATGAGGTGGGCTACGAGGCGGTGGAGCGCCCCATTCCCGTGCATGACCTGCACGCCACCATCCTGCATGCGCTGGGACTGGACCACAGCACGCTCTTTTTTGATTCCAATGGCCGTCAGGAACGTCTGACAGGCGTGGCCGGCCAGGCAGCGGTTGTCCCGGAGGTGTTCGCATGAGTGCGGGAATCCGAAGCTATCTTCAGCGGATGGCAGCACTCGTCCTTACGATGGGAGCCGCAGCCGTGGAAAGCGGCGTCAGCCGGGCGGATGATGAACTGGCGTCAGCCGCACCGGATCTGGTGGGCGACGCCTGGTCGGACACCCGGAATCCTGTTGTCAAAGCCTTTCACGGACAGCGGCTGAATCTGTGGTCCCTGCAGCCGGTGCACGCGGTGAGTCCGCCGGAGGACAATGCAGGCGGCTGGGCGGTGACGGAGCTGGACCGCTTCACGGCGCAGTGGCTGAAGTCGCAGAGCATCCCGCTGCCGGCGGCGGCGGAGTCACAGACTTTGGGCCGGAGGTTGTTTTTTGATCTGACGGGCCTGCCTCCGGCGATGGAGCGGTTGCAACAGTTCACCGCCGCTGCGGAACGCGATGGATTGGACGCCGCCGCCAATGCCCTGACGGAGGAACTGCTGGCCTCGCCGCGCTTTGGGGAGCACTTTGCCCGCATGTGGCTGGATGTGGTCCGCTACAGCGACAGCAACGGCTTTGACTGGGATGAGTTCCGGCCCCAGGCGTTTCATTTCCGCGATTATGTGGTGCGTTCCTTCAACGCGGACAAACCGTATGACCGCTTCCTGACGGAGCAGCTGGCTGGCGATGAGCTGGCGGCCCCGGACATGCCGGAATCCGAAGCCGGGGAACTGCGGACCGCCACCGGGTATCTGCGCTGCGGTCCTTGGGACAACTCCGCCGCTCTTTTCAACGAGCAGGGCCGCGCACGCGCGGAGATGCTGGCGGATCTGACCGAGACCACCGGCAGCGCCTTTCTGGGACTGACCCTCAGCTGCTGCCGCTGCCATGACCACAAGTATGATCCTCTGACCCAGGAGGACCACTACCGGTTGCGGGCGTTTTTTGCGGGGGTGAAATTCACGGACGGTTTTCAAGCGGGGGATGAGGTGAAGGACATTCCCGTGATCCGCGTGCTTCAGCAGGGGGATCCACGATCGGAAAAAGGGGCGGTGGTGCCGGGGTTTCTGTCTGTCCGTGATCCGAATGCCGCCGATATCCCCGCGCCGCCCAATCCTGAAAGCTCCGGTCGCCGGCTGGCCTTGGCGCGCTGGATCACCGCGCCGGAGAATCCCTTCACGGACCGGGTGATGGTCAACCGCCTCTGGCAGCAGCTGATGGACCATCCGCTGGTGGCCACGCCGAACGATTTCGGACTTGCCGGCGCGGCTCCGCAGGATCCGGCGCTGCTGGACTGGCTGGCCGGGGAATTCCGACGCGGAGGGCGGTCCGTCAAATGCATGGTCCGGCTGATCACGCGCAGCGCCACCTACCGTCAGGCACCGGGCCAAGCCCCGGCCTCCTTTGCCCTACGGCAGCCCCGGCGTCTGACCGCAGAGCAGCTGCGGGACAGTCTGCTGGCGGTGTCCGGTCTGCTTACGGCCAAAGCCGATGGCCCGGCGGTGTGGCCGGATCTGCCGCAGGAGCTGATTCTGGCCAATCCCGCCTTCCTTGACGACAATAAGGAGAAAACCAAGGGTTGGTATCCCTCTCCCGCCGCTGAACAGGAAGCCCGCAGCCTGTTTCTCATTCAGAAACGGAATACCCGGGTGCCTTTTCTGGAGACTTTCGATTTGCCGGACAACTCCACCTCCTGCGCCCGGCGCGGTATCTCCACCGTCTCGCCGCAGGCGCTCGCCCTGCTCAACGGACCGCTCATGATGCGGGCCGCGGGGGCGCTGGCGGTCAAAGCCGGGGAAATGGGGGGCGGGGATTCCGCAGCCCCGGCAGCCCGGATCGCGGCGGCATGGCGGCTGGCCCTTCAGCGTCCGCCAACGGAGGCTGAGCAGTCCGCCGCTGCCGTTTTCCTGAAAAGCCGCACCCTG
Source organism: Verrucomicrobiales bacterium (assembly GCA_028293125.1). GTDB lineage: Bacteria > Verrucomicrobiota > Verrucomicrobiia > Verrucomicrobiales > V1-33 > CAIZWU01. Next base: position 149,490 of record JAQGPJ010000012.1, read on the forward strand.
ACGGAGCTCTGCCGCGTGATCCTGAATCTGAATGAATTTCTCTACGTGGACTAAACCGTGGCGGAAGCCCCGCGCACCCGATAAGCCGTGCCAATTCACAGGCTTTTTTTTGGGGGGTGGGATGAAGCTTTTAAGGTAAAAATACAGTTGCCGGAAATCACCGCCGGGAACTAGTTGCCGGATGTTCGAGAACGCCATCAAAGTCAACGAGTTCAACCCTTCTCGAAGTGGAATTTTCTTCAACGCCTCCTACATCATCCGCCGCACCATCTCGGAGGCGCTCCGCACGAACGCCGCGTTTTTGAAAGGCAAAGTTCTGGACTACGGCTGCGGCAGCCGGCCCTACGAGCACTTCTTCACGGAGGCCACCCAGTATATCGGCGGGGACATTGAGAGCGGCGGGCATCCGGCGGACCGGAAGAAGGCGGATATCTATTTCGAGGAGATGAAGGTGCCGCTGCCGGACAGGGAACTGGACGGCGTTCTGGCGTCCGAGGTGCTGGAGCATCTTTTTGATCTGCCGGGCTGTCTGCATGAATTCCACCGCCTTCTCAAGCCCGGCGGGCGGGTATTGGTCACCTGTCCCTTTGTCTGGCCGCTGCATGAGCAGCCTTATGACTTCGCCCGCTATACCTCCTATGCGCTCAAGTCGGAGTTTGAGAAAGCCGGCTTCCGGCTGGTGAAGCAGGAGCGGCTGGGGACGCCGATTGAGGTTTTGGGGCAAATGTATCTGGCTGACCTGCTGCCGGAGTTTTCGATCGTCCGCAAAATCCCCGTGCTGAGGACCTTTGTGCCCATGCTCGTGCTGGGAGGCATCAGCGGCTTCTGCCGGCTGGGAGCCCGGTTCTCGGATCTCAAAAGGGAGCGCAAGCTCTACCTGACCAATCTGGTGCTGGCGGAGAAAATTTAACCGGATGTCCCGCATCCGGCGGGCAGGGCGGTGCAGGCTTTTGGACCGCCTGTCCGGCAGACCCTCGAGTGACCGGTCCAACGGCGGCAGCCGGCATGGTGGCAGCTTCCCTTCCAAGGGTGGAAGCCCGCATCCGGACGGCAGTCCGCCGCTCAGACGGAATCGGCAGGGGCATCCCAACGTTCGCGGATGCGCACGATGCTGAGGGCGCGGCCTGTGGTTGGATCCACTTCGACGCAGACCCCGCAGACAAGGACCGGGCCGGAGGCCACCGAAAAACGCACCGGCATGGCGGTCAGAAAACGCTGCAGCACCGGCTCGATGCGACTGCCGATGATGCTTTCCAAGGGGCCGCACATGCCGGCGTCCGTCAGGTAGGCGGTGCCGCCGGGGAAAATGGTCTCGTCGGCGGTCTGCACGTGGGTATGGGTGCCGATCACAGCGGAGACGCGGCCATCCAGATAACGGCCCATGGCGATTTTCTCGCTGGTGGCCTCACAGTGGAAGTCGAGGAAAATCACCGGTGTTTCCGCCCTCAGGGCCGCCACCTCGCGGTCCAGGGCCAGAAAGGGGTTTTCGATGGGTGGATTCATGAAGGTGCGGCCCATGGCGTTCACCACGGCCACCTTCCCCTTGTCTGTCTCCAGCACGATGCTGCCCTGCCCGGGGGATCCGGGGGGGAAGTTGAGCGGGCGGAGCAGACGGGGTTCGGTCTCCATGTAATCCACGATCTCATGCTGATCCCAGCAGTGGTCGCCCAAGGTAACCACCGTGGCCCCCGCGCGGAGCAGGCCGATACAGAGCTTCGGTGTCAATCCGCGCCCTCCGGCGGCATTTTCCCCATTGATGATGATGAAATCCGCCTGGAAGCGTTCCTTGAGGACCGGCAGCAGCTCCGCCACCGCGCGCCGGCCGGGTTCGCCAAACACATCCCCCAAAAACAGGATCCGCAGTGACTGCACATTTGAAACGTTCAACGGTTCTTCCACATCCGCTTCCTAGCGCTGAAGATGCGGGCTTGTCCAACGTCTTTCGCACGGGGCGGCGGGGATTTTTGACCACCGTCGCCGGCACGGCGGCGGGAGTGCTGGCGGGGTGTAAAAAGTCCCCCGCTCCTTCTCCGGTAAAGCCCGCGCCCGCCACTGTCACGGTTCCCGGCAATGGTGGTACGGGAAAACAGTGGAATCTTTCAGAACTGGCTCCGGTCCCCGATTGGTCCCTGCTGAACGCCTGGCAGGAGACCGTCACGGCGGCGGAATTCCGCTACCTGCTGGAACAGGTGGTCACGGATGGCACGGCCTTCTGGTCCACCATCGAGCAGCGGCCCGACCGGGCGCTGATCCGCACCTCCACAGCGCGCGGGGATGGCACCCGGTTTGAACTGAGGTTTGCGGAAAAATCCAAATCCGTCCCCGGGGCCCGTTACTGGCGAAAGGCGTCTGAAATGGGGGCTCCGTCCTCACCGGCCAAGCCTTTGGAGGGCGTGAGGATCGCGTTGGACGCCGGACACATCGGCGGGGAGCTGGCCAGGATGGAGGGGCGGTATTTCACCAAGGGTGGAACCACTCCGGTCATGGAGGGGGAATTGACCCTGAAAACCGCCAAAATGCTGAAACCCCTGCTGGAGGCCATGGGGGCGGTGGTGGCCCTGGTGCGGGAGACAGAGAATCCCCTGACGACCCTGAAGCCTGAAACACTGGAGCAGGCCGCCCGCGAAAGCTTGGAGGCGGCCCACGGTCTGGGCGGAGTGTTCACGGATCAGCAGATCAAAAATGAAAGCGAGCGCCTCTTTTACCGCACAGCGGAGATCCGGGCCCGCAGCGTGCGGGTGAATCAGGTGCTGCTGCCCGATGCTGTGGTGTGCCTGCACTTCAACGCGGAGGGCTGGGGTGGAAATCCGGACAATCCGGTCTTTTCCCCCAGCAACCATCTGCATGTCCTTTCCCACGGCTGTCTGGATGCTGCGGAATTCCAGCTGGACGACCAGCGCTTGGATGTGCTGCTGCGGCTGGTGCAGGAAACCCCCGGCGAGGAAATCCGCCTGTGCGACGCCGTGGCCCGCTCCCTAGCCACCGCCACGGGACTGCCCGCCTTCGCCTACCTTGGAAAAAACGCCCGCCGTGTGAACAACAACCCCTATCTTTGGGCGCGGAATCTCCTGGCCAACCGCATCTACCACTGCCCCGTGGTGTACACCGAGCCCTATGTGATGAACTCCCAGGAGGTCTTCGACCGCGTCCAAGCCGGAGCCTACGAGGGCGAGGCCATGATCGCCGGAAAAATGCGCCGCAGTATCTTCCACGAATACGCCGCCGGCGTGGCAGAGGGTCTGGCGGAGGCTTTCAGGGGCGGGCGGATTTAGAGCCTCTGGCTGAAAGCCTCCGTCAGGTCTGCGTGCGGAGCTGGCGGGGGACGGTGTAGCGTCAGTTTGGTGGGTGGGGAATTTTCAGAGTTCCAAAGGCAAAGTGCTCTGCCGTCCAATATCTTTCAGGAATACTTGACCTTCAGGGTCTCAAGCTGGTCAAGAATTTCCGGGGCCTCCTTCAGGGCGGCGAGTTCCGTGAGATGCCGGCGGATGTGGTTCCAGTCAAGAGCCTGCACCCCTTGACGAACCAAGGTCATGCGGATGTCCTCCCAGTCCCGGGATCGGGAGGCGAAGGCTTTCATGATGATGAGGTCCTCGGGGGAGCAATTCTGAGTAGAATTCCGGGGGCATATTCCGCATAGGAAGCGCGCTTGACGGCCTCAGCCTCAAAAGGCAGCGCCCCGAGCGCGATGTCGATGCCGGAACCATTCTCACTGTAGGGCAACAACACACGGTTGATCAGGGCGAACGGTTTGGCGTCGGGACGCCGGGGCTTGAAGGCGGTCAGCAATTCATCAATGAACGGTTCCTCGTCGCCGAACCCCGTAAAGAGCGTGAGATCGGTGTCCTTGGTCAACCGCGCCTCCGCGAGGTGCTGCACGGCCAGCCCTCCAATAAAACAGAACGGCCAGCCGCGCTGCTCACAAAAGGTCTGCACGGCGGCGGCGGCATCAATGAGGTCCGTCATCAGCGGAGTTTGGAAAAAAGGCGCTGCTGCTCCACCAAGCCCGAGTCAGGGACCGGAGGGGAGGCGGCGAGCGCCATTTCGTATAAACGATTGAAAGCGGAAATATTGGATATGGTGTCGCTGCGGCGCACATCCTCCTCCCGCTGCGCCTCCAGCAGAGGGCCAACGCGCGCCCAGCGCTCCACATATTCCTTCATGCGGGCGCGGTGTTCCTCCGGACTCACCACCGGGGTTTCCCCAACTTGTTTTTCACCCTCCTGAACCATATTCAAGGGTAGCCGCCAGACCTTGTCCTTCAAGGTTTTTTCCAGTTTTTCCCTGTGAAGGGGAGGGGAAACATGATGCTGGCGCGGAGGCAGTGACGGGAAATGCTGGTGCCGTCCTGTCCCGGAGCGTGATACTGCATCTGCCCGCCTGAACTCCACCGCATTGGCCAAAGCCTGCAAAAACCGGGCTGTCTGACTCCAATCACCTTTCCGAGGCGCCTGGGATGACGCCTGCTCCATAAAATATTAAGAGTGAAGATCCGGAAAAATGGAATTCCCCTTCATGGAAAAACCCCGCAGACCGGAGTCTGCGGGGTTCTTTTTTGGGGGTGCTATGCAGGAGGGGGGGCTGCCGGGAGCTGAATAAAAACCCGGCAACCGGCAGAGAGGGGAGGCTGTCAAGCCGCCGGGGTTTCCTTGGGAGACGGGCGCACCGTGAGTCCGGTCACCAAAGAATCCGCCGGATTTAAAATTATTTGATCCTCCGGCGTCACTCCGCTGAGAATTTCCGTGATCGGGCCAAAATCGCGGCCCGGCTGCACACTGCGGAGCTCGACTTTTCCGTCGTTGTGGACAATCCCCACCTGCGGGCCCTCGGCCCGGAAGAGCAGGGCATTCGAGGGCACGGTGATGGCGGCGTCGCTGCGGGCGCCGGTGAGCATCACCAGCGCGTAGCTGCCGGAAAGGAGTTTGCCGTCCTTGTTGTCCACCTCCAGCTCGGTCAGCAGGGTGCGGGAGGCGGGGTCGATGGAGCCGGCGGTGCGGACGACTTTGGCGTCGATTTTCCAGCCCGGTTTCTCCGTGAGCGCCAGGGAGGCGGTTTGATTGGCCGCCACTGACGGGGCGTAGGACTGGGGCACGCGGACAAAAACGCGCAGTTTGCCGGTCTGGGCGATGTGGAAAAGCTCCACGCCGCTGCCGGAATTGATCAATTGGCCAACATCGATTTTCCGTGCCGTGATGGTGCCGTCGAAGGGCGCTTTGATTTTGCCGAAGGAGGTCAGGTTCTCCAACCGCTCCACTTTGGCTTTCGCGGCCTCCACGGCGGCGTCCTTCAGCTTCACGTCGGCCAGCTTCTCCTCGACTTCCTGATCGCTGACGCCGTGGCCGGCGCGCAGGTGGGAGTAGCGTGCGCCGGTGGTGCCGGCCAGTGCCTGACCGGCAGTGGCCTGGTTCAGACCGGCGCGGGCTTCGGCCAGTTCGTGATCCAGTTCGGGAGTTTCCAGTTCGGCCAGGATCTGCCCCTCCTTCACCGTGTCGCCGATGTCCGCGCTCCAGCTTTTCACATAACCGTTGGCGCGGGCGTGGATGGCGGCCTCGGCCTGGGGCTTGAGCTCGCCGGAGAGAGTCAGGGGCGCGGAGGCCTTGGCGGGCCCGGGTTTCACCACGGTGACCGTCAGAATGGCCAGTTCCTTGGACTCGATGGCAGTGACCGCGCGGGCTTTGGCGCGGGGCAGATAGCCGGTGACCACTCCGGCTCCGGCGATGACGGTGACGGCGAGGAGGATGAGTCCCAGGCGCGGGGATTTGCCCACGCGGGAATCCAGGGGATCGTCCGGATTGAAGTCAGGGGGACAGTCGGATGCGGCGTTCATAGATAGGGGGCGGCGGGTCGGGCGGTTTGCCGGTCTGTCAGGCGTGAATGAGTTCCCCGGCCGCTTTGGAACGGGCGGGGCTGGGGATGGGCGAAGGGGTGGGAAATTCCCCGCCCTCATCCGGCAGCGGAGGAGCGGGGCGGTGGTTGCGGTGCAGAATGCTGAATACCGTGGGGACGAAAAAGAGCGTGGCCACGGTGGCCAGCATCAGGCCGCCGATCACGGCGCGGGCCAGAGGGGCGTTCTGCTCCCCGCCCTCACCCAGGCTCAGGCTCATGGGCACCATGCCGATCATCATGGCCAGCGCGGTCATGACCACCGCGCGGAGGCGGGTGGTGCCGGCGGCCAAGGCGGCGGCCGCCGGGGACATGCCCTCCCGCAGCCGCTCCCGGGCGAAGCTGACCACCAGCACGGAGTTGGCCGTGGCCACCCCCAGGCTCATGATGGCTCCCATCAGCGCGGGCACGCTCAGGGTGGTGTTGGTGACATACAGGCCCCAGCCCACGCCCGCCAGCGCCGCCGGCAGGGCGCTGATGATGATGAAGGGATCCAGCCAGCTCTGGAAGTTGATGACCAGCAGCAGGTAGATCAGCGCGATGGCGATCACCAGGCCGATCGCCAGACCGGTGAAGCTGCTCCGCATGGTCTCCGCCTGGCCTTTGACGATGATGAAACTGCCGCGCGGCAGGTCCTTCTTCGCGCTTTCCACCAAGGGCATCACCTCGCTGAGCACGCCGCCGAGATCGCGTCCGCTCACGTTGCCGAAAACGTCCACCACCGGCGTCACATTGTAGTGGGAAATGATCGCCGGTCCCTGGCTGCGCTGGAAGGTGGCCAGATTCGTCAGCAGTTGGCCGCCATCCTGGGAGGGAACTCCCGATTTGCCCACCGGCAGACTCTCCAGAGCGGTGACGGAGTTCATGGTGAAATCGGGCACGCGGACATTCATGAGGTACTGGATGCCGTTCTTGGGATTGAGCCAGTAGAGCGGCGACACTTGTCCGCTGCCCGTCAGGCTGAGCAGCACGGAGTTCGCCACATCGCGCTCGTTGAGCCCCAGCTCCACCGCCTTGTCGCGGTCCACATTCACCTGCATGCGGGGCTGGTCGGCGGGCTGCTGCACCCGCACATCCACGGCACCGGGCACGCCGCGGATTTTGTCGGCCAGTTTGGCGGCGATGATGCGGTTGGCGGCCTGGTCGCGGCCATAGATCTGGACATCCAGCGGGGCGGGCAGACCCATGTTCAGGGTCTGGGTCACGATGTCCGCCGGCAGCATGTAAAAGGTGGTGCCGGGGAACTCGCGGTTCAGGGTGACACGCAGCTTTCGGACATACTCGTCGGTCGGCCGGTGGCCATGGGTCAGCGAGACCATGATGTCCGCATCACCGGTGCCGATGAGGCCGCTGTTGGAGTAGCTGAGGCTGATGCCGGAGTTTGGAATGCCGATGTTGTCCAGAATACCGGCCAGTTCATGTGCGGGAATGTCCCGGCGGATGGTCTGCTCCACAGCGTCCACCAGACGCGCGGTTTCCTCAATGCGCGTGCCCGTGCGGGCCCGGAGATGCAGCCGGAACTGCCCGGTGTCCACGCTGGGGAAAAAGTCCTGTCCGAGCATCGGCACCAGGGCCAGGGAGGCCAGGCACAGGCCGAGGAACAGTGCGGCGAACCGCCACCGGATGCGCAGGAAGGCCATCAGCAGGCTCTGGTAGAATTGGCGGAACTTTTCAAAGCCATGCTCAAAACCGCGCTGCACCATCACAAAAGGCCGCTTCCACCCGCGCACCGGAGCTGCGTCCTCATCCCCGCCATGGCCATGCCAGGGGGAGTTGCGGTAGAACCACATCACCAAGGTGGGGATCAGCGTGCGGGAGAGCACGTAGCTGGCGAGCATGGCGAAGACTACGGCCTCTGCCAGAGGCACGAAGAGATACCGTGCCACCCCCGTCAGAAAGAACATGGGCACAAAAACGATACAGATACAGAGCGTGGAGATGAAGGCCGGGCCGGCGATCTCCTGGGCACCGTCCAGAATGGCGCGGGTCAGCGGTTTGCCCATGGCCATCTGCCGGTGCACGTTCTCAATCTCCACGGTGGCGTCGTCCACCAGGATGCCCACCGCCAGCGACAGGCCGCCGAGGGTCATCAGATTGATCGTCTCCCCCAGGGCGCTGAGAATGGCCAGGGAGCTGAGCACCGCCAGCGGGATGGACAGGGCGATGATCACCGTGCTCCGCCAGGATCCGATGAAGAGCAGGATCATGATGGCCGTCAGCAGCGCGGCGATGACGCCCTCGTGGATCACGCCGTCCACCGCCGCCTTCACAAAGACGGACTCGTCCACAAACTGCTGGACCTCGATCTCCTTCGGCAGGGCGGCAATCACCTTGGGCAGCTCCTCCTTCACCCGGTTGACCACTTCCATGGTGGAGGCGGAGCCGCTTTTCATCACCGTCACCAGCACGCCGCGCCCGCCGTCCTTGCGCACGATGTTCTGCTGCGGCTGAAAGCCGTCGCGCACCTGGGCCACATCCTGGAGGAAAATGGTGGACTGGTTCACCACTTTCACCGGCAGGGTGTTCAGCGCCTCCAGGACCTTGGGGCTGCCATTCAGCTCCACATTGTACTCCGTTTCGCCGATCTTGGCGGTGCCGCCGGGCAGGACCAGGTTCTGGCTGCCCACGGCCTCGACCACGTCCTGGGGGGTGAGGCTCCTGGCCTTCAGGGCGTTCAGATCCAAGTCCACCGAGATCACCCGCGTCTTGCCGCCGTAAGGCCAAGGCAGCTGCGCCCCGCGCACCACCGCCAGTCCCACGCGGAACTGGTTCTGGGCGAGGTCGTAGATCTCCTGCTCGGAGAGCGTTTTGCTGGTCAGGCTGTACTGGAGAATTGGAACGGTGGACGCATTGTAGCGGATGACCAGGGGAGGGGTTTGCCCCTGCGGCATCTGCTTCAATATGGTCTGGGCCACCGCCGTGATCTGCGCCACGCCGGCGTCCACCGAGGCTCCCGGCTGGAGAAACACCTTGATGATGCCTGTGCCGTTGTAGGAGTTCGATTCGACGTGCTCGATGTCGTTCACGGTGGCGCTCAGGGAGCGCTCGTGCACATAAACGATCCGCTGCTCGATCTCCTGGGCATTCAAGCCCGGGTACTGCCAGATGACCGAAATCACCGGGATCTCAATAGCTGGGAAAATATCCGTCGGAGTGCGCCGGAGCATCAGCGGCGTCGTCAGAATCAGGATCAGCGACAGCACCACGAAGGTGTAGGGACGGCTCAGCGCGAGGCGGACGATCCACATGACGGGATAATTGGAAGAGGGGATGAGGGGAAAAGACAGGGTTTTCCGCCTTCCGACACCTGTGCCCGCCCCCAGGCTTTGCCTAATACAAGTTTGATTCCTGGATTGATCGGAATAAGGTATCAATCATGGAACTGCGGCATCTGAAGTATTTCACAGCCGTGGCCGGCAAACTGAGCTTCCGCGGCGCGGCGGAGGCTCTGCATATCGCCCAGCCCGCGCTGAGCGCCCAGATCCGCACCCTGGAGGATGAGCTGGGGGAGAAACTCTTTGTCCGCACCACCCGCAGCGTGCGGCTGACCCACGCCGGGCGCATCCTGCTCAACGAGGCCCGCAACGTCCTAGCCGCCGCCGAGCAGGCCCGTCAGCGGGTGCAGGAGGCCGGCCACGGGTTGGAGGGCATGCTGCGTCTGGGATTCATCGCCCCCTCCGCGAACACCTGGCTGGCGGGGGTGCTGAAGGTCTTCCGGAAACGTTATCCGGGGGTCATGCTGTCGCTGTCCGACCTCACCAGCACCGAGCAGGTGCGTCAGCTGCACGACGGCAAACTGGATGTGGCTCTGCTGCGGCCGCCGGTGGGGTTTCCGGATCTCGACTACAGCTTTGTCGAGGAATCCCCCTACATTCTGGCATTGCCCGCCGGCCACCGCCTGGCCCGCAAAAAGGAACTGGAATGGGCTGATTTCCACGAGGAGCCGATGGTGATGCTGGAGCCCAACGTCCAGCACGGCTATTATGATCCCTTTTTCGCCGCCTGTTCCAAAGCCGGAGCCTTCCCCAAACCCGCGCAGTTCGCCAAGGACATCCACACCAAGATGTGGCTCATCTCCGCCGGCTTCGGCATGGCCCCCACCACGGCCACCCTGGCCAGGATCAAGCGCCCCGGGCTCGTCTTCCGGGAGCTGCCCCCCGGCCTGCCATCCGTCTCCACCGTCCTCGTGTGGCGCCGCGATGACGATTCGCCCATCCTGCCGCGCTTCCGGGAGTGCTTTCTGGAGCGCCTGCCCGTTCCCATGGCGACCGGCGGCGGCAGTCCGGCCATGCGGAAGGAAGGGAAACCGGAGACGGACTGAGAAGTGGCTGTTCGTCTCCTGGGGGTCCTCAGAGAAAAGGGAAAAAGTGTGCGCCAAGCCGTAGTCCTACGGGGAAAACGGGTGTGACCGGTTAGTGATGTAGCTTGGATCATACTTGAGGGGGGAACCCTAGATTTTGAAAATTCCGATTTGTACCGGTTCAAATCCCGGCTTGAGTGGCCGCCGTGATGGCTCCCTCCCCTCCCGCCCCTCTTGTTGTGACTCTGCCCGACGGTTCGTTGGAGATGCATTTTGTCGTGAGGGTGCCACCCCGTGAGGACATCTCCAGCACCCTGGCTTTTGAGAGGGATGTCCGGAGCGCCACCGCCAAAATCGGTCTGGCGCTGATGGAGTATGGCCTCGCCGCCTTCGACACCGAGGGCGAAACCCTTCATGGGGGCGGCCCGCGCCTGACCTCCAAGGGCCAACAGAGCGAAACCTGGCAGACCAGCTTCGGGGCGCTCACCATCGCCCGCCACGTGTATCAGCCGCCCCCGGGCGGCAAACCTATGTGCCATTGGAGGACCGGGCCCGCATCATCGGCCTGAGCACGCCGCTCTTGGCCAGCTCCATCGCGGCCAGCCGACCGCAGGGAGACAGCCAGCCGGCAGGCTGCCCCGCAGGGGTGAGCGCCAGCGAAGCAACTACAGCGAATCCGGCGGACGGGCCGTGCAGCGGGATCCAAGGGAGCATCATGCCCGGGAGGTGTCGCTGGACCTGATTCAGAAACTGGCGGCGGAGACCGCCAAAGTGGCCATGGAGCGGGAGGACCGCTGGACCTGCACTCCTGTGACCTTTCCGGATCACGCGGCGGTCATCGCCCTGGGCTATGACGGCACCTGCGCCCAGACCTGCGGGGAGGGCTGGAAACAGGTCATGGTCGGAACCATGAGCCTTTATGACAGCGGTGGGGAGCCCCTTGAAACCATTCACCTGGCCAACGCCCCGGAGGACGGGAAAGCCACCTTTCCGGCCCGCATGGACCGTGAGGTGGCGGCGCTCAAAGCCCGTTATCCCGACGCTCTGTGAGTGGCGTCAGCGACGGGGCCTCCGATCTGCGCGCGGAGCTGGGCAGACACTGCGGGCAGCTCATTCTGGATTTCCGGCATGCCGCCGGATACGTTGCCGGGTCAGGTCCGGCCATGACCGCCGGCCCCGGCGCGCGTGGCGGAATCGCGGCCCCGCAATGGGTTGACCAAGCCGTGCACCGGCTAAAAGCCGAGGATGGAGGAGCCGCAAAGCTGCTCGCGGAGATGGAGCGCCAGCCGGACAACGGCTCTGTCCTGACAGGTGCGGAGCGCACGGAGCTGACCCGCGCCGCGGGATACTTCGCCAACAACCTGGACCGCATGGACCAAGCCGCCGCCGTGCGCGAAAAGCTGTCCATCGGCAGCGGCATCACGGAGGCTGCCTGTAAAAAACCGTCGTCAAGGCAAGGCTGTGCGGCGGAGGCATGCGCTGGCATTTGGGCAGCATGCAGCAGGCGCTCTGCCTGCGCGCGCTGCGGCGCAGCTCCAACCGCTGGGACCAGTTCTGGAAACGCATTGACCGCCACGGCTTCTGAGAAAAAGCCCGTCCGGCAGCTCTCCCATCAGACAGCCGGCACTGCTTTCCCCCAAATCCCGAACATCACTAACCAGTCACACCCCAGCGGGAGAGGTGCGCCGTGTCATGGCCCAAGCCGCCATCCAGGCCATCACCACAGATGAGGCCGCCGCCGAAGCGCTGCCACTGGTCCGGTTGTGCTTGGACTTCGATGATCCGGAGCAGGCCCGGATACTGCGTGATCTCATCAGGCCGCTGGCCGCAAAAAAGCACTGGGCCTACACGGCGGACTGGCTGATATTCATTGAGGCCTCGCTGTCCCTCCGCACGGGGGAAACAATGGATGCCACCGCCTCGCTTCCCCTGATCAACGATGCTCAGCTGAAGGCAAAACTGACCAATCAGCAGATCGGGGTGTTTCTTGCGCGGGGCCGGAGGGCGGATCTTAAAAAGCTCATGGCTAAAACGCCGTCAGCCACGCTCCTCAGCCTCTTCTGCCTTTCATCCTCCATTCCAGCATGGAGAGCTTTGGGCCAGGAGGAGGAGGCGGGGACAGGCATGGAGCGGATACACAGCCATTTCCGCCGTTATCTGGGAATGATTTGGTCGATCCGCGATGTTCCATCCACAATCGATCTGCTGGAGGGAATGGCCATGCTGAATGATCCCTCTGTGATCCCGCCGGGTTTTGAGGATGAGCTTGGCCGTTGGGTGGCGGAGCCGAAGGACCTTGACCACTGCCCGATTTATGATAGTTTATGTGCGCGGGGATTGGGAAACCTGTGCCGGTCTGAGCGGGGAAATCATCAAAAATCACCCCACTGTTTATTCCAGGTATTTCCCCGCCGGCAAAGCGTGCGTTAAAGCGGGACTGAAGGAACAGGCGGCACCGCTGCTCAAAACCTATCTTGAGAAATCCCATGACGAGCATGAAGTCATTGAGGCCCGTGCCCTTCTCAATTCCCTCGGCTTCTGAAGAAAGGACGGGGAGATGAGGAACACATGGCCTGTCTGTCAGGCTGATCCGGGTAATTCAATACGCACCAGCTTCAGCCTGCCGGAGGCCCCGGCGCGGATGGAGACCTCCGCCTTCCGGCAGCTGAATTTCTCCGCCACCAAGGCGGTCAGCTCCTCATTGGCGCGGCCATCCACGGGCGGGGATTTCAGCCTGGCCACCCAGCCCTCCCCGCCGGGGAGCTCCTCCAGCACGCTCTCCCGCGCGTTGGGCTTTACCCGGATCCGGATCGTGGTGTGGGAACTGCTCATGGTTTGAATCTCCAAGCAAGCATGTCCTGAAGCGCCCCGCCCGGCAAGCTGGCTGAAGCGGAGGCGGCGCGGCAACCGAATTCAAACAGCAAAATCCGGCGGTCACCCGGGCATAGGTTGCAACAAGGTGGGAAAGAGCGGGTGAAGGAGCCGTATTGGGAGCAGGCCGGACTGGCACCGGAAGGGTGCTTTTTTCGGGGCACTCCGCCGGATGCCTGACTCCCAGGCTTTTCCTTTTATCATTCCCGGACACATGACCCGACGCCAAAGCCTCTCCCTGTGTCTCGCCTCCCTGGCTGCCGGGCATGGAAATATTCCTGCGGTTTTGGCTGCGGATGAGCCACGGAAATCCGCCGGGACAAAGCCGGATCCGGACGGAGGGGTTTTTGAGCTGCGGGGATACTACATCACCTTCATGCGTATGCCCGCGATGGGTTGGCCGGAGTGGAGGACAGCGCTGGACGCGCTGGCGGAGGACGGCATCAACCTGCTGGTGATGTGGTTGCCGGGCGGATTCCGATCCAAAAAACACCCGCTGACCTGGCAATACAATGAGGATCATCCAAATGTCCGCCAGGACTTCATGCGGGATCTCATCACCTATGTGCAGGGAAAAGGAATCCGGGTGCTGCTGGGATTCACCCCGTTCGGTTATGACGGCGTGAACCGGATGGCGCTGGAGCATCCGGAGTGGAGGGCGCAAAAGGAGGACGGTTCGCCGGTGGATGAATTCGGCATCCACTCGTGGGGCTGGAGCCTGTGCCCGGCCAGGGCGGAGGTGAGGGAGTTCATGCGGTCCTATCTGCGGGAGATGGTCTTTGATTTTTACCCGCAGGCCGATGGCCTGATGGTGGAGTCGTCCGATTACAATGTCTGCCTGTGCCCCGAATGCCGCGCGAAGCCCTATGAGGAGGAGTTCCGGCTCACGCGGGAAATCTCTCAGGAGGTGTGGAAGGCCAAACCGGAGGCGCTCATTCTCGTTTATCCGCATTACTTCACGGGCCGCAGCGTTCCCGGTCTGGCCGCCTCCGCCCCGGCGGTCCGCCAGCCGTTCGATCCCCGCTGGGGTCTGGTCTTCACGCCGCACAGCGCCCACTTCGATGCGGATCTGATCCGTCAGGCCAGCCATACCCTTTATTCCGGACCGGAGGCTGTGCTGGGCACTCCCGCCGGCGTCGCCGCCGGAGCGCGCGCAGCCCGTGATCACGGGGTCAAAGGCTATCTGCCCTCGCTGGAGGCTTTCAGCTACCAGGTGACGAGGCCAGAAGGCGGCGAGCCGTATTTTATTGGACGGCGCAGGCTGCCGCTGGGACAGGATCCGGAAAAGGAGGGGCGCAATCCATGGAACTCCCTGCCATGCCGGGTGCAGCGGCTGGCGGTGCGCGCCTTCAGCCGCCAGCCGGACCTTTCCATGGGGCAGTTCAGTCAGCAGGTGGAGAAAGCTTTTTTCGCGGAGACATCCCCGGCGTCCCTCCCGCAGGCGGTCGCGGATCTGCTGGAGCTGCAGCGCATCTGGACCTTTGAGGCGGAATGGTACTGGTCCTCCCCGCTGCTGGATCCGGACTTCTTCAAATCCCGCGCCCGGCGGCTGGCGTGGCCTGCGGATAAGCTGGCCGCGTATCAGCGGAATCTGGACACCCTCCGCCAAATCGCCGTCCGCTGGCAGGCCTCACCCGGCGGCACGGAGCGCGGAATGTTCCAGTTGGCGGACAGTGTGGTCCAGCGTTGGAGCCATGCCGGGGAGCCTGCCCAAGTGCGTTGAATAGCTTTCCAGCTAGTTTGATTTCCTGCGGAAAGTGGCCTGCGGCGGAGTTTTTTGCTGACGGAGGGAATCATTTTTCGCTTGGCTCTTTCCGCCACCATTCAGGGGATGCATCTCCGATCTGGATAAGGCTGATTCGTGCCGATTTTCCATCTATGATGACCCATCTGGCCACAAATCTGTGAGCTCCAATGGGCGCAAAGAGGACTTCCAAATCAAAGTTGCCCCCTTTCCGGTAAAAGAGACATTCTCCGCTTCGATATCCGCAGGTGTGGACCACGGGTCCCCAATGCCCTCAACGTCCAAGGATATTTTCCTTCCTTCGGTTTCGATCAATCCCTTCTTTAAAATGCCGTAAGGGATGTCCATTTCAGAATTGTAAATCCGCCCCTTATAGAGGGTGTACCCCCCCCTTTGCTGCTGCCTCGCTGGACGGGGGATTCGATCACCTGCGACTCGAAATGCAGTTTGGCGTCCGTTGTTATAATCACACCGCTTTTTCCATCGCCCCCGTCCTCCACAGCCTTGATGGCGAGATTCACCTCCTCAAGTTTGGGTTTGGCTGGCTTATCCGCCGCGTGGCAAAACAGTGAAACCAACAGGAAAAATACGAGTATCGAAGGTTTCATAAATTAAATGGCGGACGGGTTGCGTTTGCGAGGAGGAGTCCTCTTTCTCTACGCATTACCCCGACTAGGGTTTCAAGATTTGCCCTTAGGTTCCAAAACGGACTGCTTCGCAGTCATGAAAGGAGCGGCCCCGTGGCCGATTTCCTCAATGGCCTGCTGCATGGCTGGGGTCTTGGCCATCTCCGTCACCGCAGCCCGGACCATGACATAAAAAAGCCGCCCGGTCTTTTCAGACCGGGCGGCGAAGCAAGGCGGAGGAACGGGAGCTGATCCGGGCCAGAAGAAAACTTCTGAGCCCTGAATCCTGAACCCTTTACCCTCTCCCCCGATTACATCATTCCGTCCATGCCGCCGCCGTGGTCGTGGCCGTGGCCACCGCCGGCGGCTTCCTTCTTCTCGGGCAGTTCGGTGATGAGACACTCGGTGGTGAGGAGGAGGCCGGAGATGGAGGCGGCGTTCTGGAGAGCGCTGCGGGTCACCTTGGTCGGATCGACCACGCCGGAGGCGATGAGGTCCTCGAGTTTGCCGGTGGCGACGTTGTAGCCTTCGTTGCCCTTGGCGTTCTTGACCATCTCCACGATGAGCGCGCCTTCCACACCGGCGTTGGCGGCCAGCGTGCGGAGGGGAGCCTCAATGGCGCGGCGGACGATATCGGCACCGGTGGCCTCATCACCTTTCAGCTTGAGAGTGTCGAGAGCCTTCTGGGCGCGCAGCAGGGCGGTGCCACCGCCGGGGACGATGCCTTCCTCCACCGCGGCGCGGGTGGCGTGCAGGGCGTCCTCAACGCGGGCTTTCTTCTCCTTCATTTCGGTCTCGGTGGCGGCGCCCACGTGGATGACGGCCACACCGCCGGCGAGCTTGGCGAGGCGCTCCTGGAGCTTCTCGCGGTCGTAGTCGGAGGTGGTTTCCTCGATCTGGCGTTTGATCTGGCCCACGCGGCCCTGGATGGATTCCTTCTTGCCGCCGCCTTCGACAATGACGGTGTTCTCCTTCTCGATCACGATGCGCTTGGCTTTGCCGAGGTCGGCGAGATCCACGTTCTCAAGCTTGATGCCGAGGTCCTCGGTGATGACGCGGCCACCGGTCAGGATGGCGATGTCCTCCAGGATGGCTTTGCGGCGGTCACCGAAGCCAGGGGCTTTGACGGCGACGGTGTTAAGGGTGCCGCGCAGCTTGTTGACCACGAGGGTGGCGAGGGCTTCGCCTTCGATGTCCTCAGCGATGATCAGGAGAGGCTTGCCGGACTTGGCGACCTTCTCAAGGAGGGGCAGCATGTCCTTGAGGCTGCTGATTTTCTTCTCGTTGATGAGGATATAGGCACTGTCCAGCGTGGCGGTCATGGCCTCGGCATCCGTCACGAAGTAGGGGCTGAGGTAGCCTTTATCGAACTGCATGCCCTCGACGACGTCGAGCGTGGTTTCGATGCTCTTGGCCTCCTCAACGGTGATGGTGCCGTCCTTGCCCACCTTGTCCATGGCGTCGGCGATGATCTTGCCGATTTCCTTGTCCCAGTTGGCGGAGACGGTGGCGACCTGAGCGATTTCCTTCGTGTCCTTCACAGGTTTGGAAATCTTGTGGAGTTCCGCTACAAGGACTTCCGTGGCCTTCATAATGCCGCGGTAGAGGGAGGTGGGGTTGGCGCCGGAGGTCACGTTGCGCAGGCCTTCCTTGTAGATGGCCTCGGCCAGCACGGTGGCGGTGGTGGTGCCGTCGCCGGCGATGTCGCTGGTCTTGCTGGAGACCTCGCGGACGAGTTGGGCGCCCATGTTTTCATAAGGATCGGAAAGCTCGATCTCCTTGGCCACGGTCACACCGTCCTTGGTGATGGTGGGGGAGCCGAACTTTTTGTCCAGAATGACATTGCGACCGGAAGGCCCGAGAGTGGCTTTGACCGCCTTGGCGATCTTTTCCACACCGCGAAGAAGGGACTGACGCGCGGATTCGTCGAAGAGAAGTTGTTTAGCCATGTTGGAAAGGGTGATTGGTTGTTGGTTATCTGGTTATTGGGGGCTGGCTGCGGGGTGGCGGGCTTGGAAAAAGCCCGGCTGCTCCGCCAGCCGGAGTGGTTACTTGCTAATGACGGCGAGGATGTCGGACTCGGAAAGAATGAGGTTCTCCTCGCCGTCGATCTTGATTTCCGTGCCGCCGTATTTGGAGATGAGGACCACATCGCCAACCTTGACGGTGAACGTGTGTTCATTGCCCTTGTCGTCCTTGCCACCGGTGCCGAGAGCGGTGACTCGGGCCTCCTGCGGCTTTTCCTTGGCGGTGTCCGGAAGATAGATGCCGCCGGCGGATTTTTCCTCGGATTCGATGCGCTTGACGAGAACGCGGGCGCCCAGGGGTTGGATTTTGGTGGCCATTGGTTTCGGTTCGGTAGGTTGTGTTTTTGCTTTGGTTGCCATTTCGGACAGATTTCTAGCGGTTGGGATGGATCGTGGTTTCAGCGGACGGCGGGGCCGTTCCGCGAAAGGGGTGCTCCCGGACGGGCCGGAGAGGGGTGGGGGAAAGGCCCCGGAGACCACGGATTCAAACGGGTAGGGCACGGATGTCCTGGAAAGAGAGGCGGGGGCCGGTTCTATCCTGAAATCATCCGTGCTGACCGTTTTATCCGTGCTGTCCGTGGTTGTGCGGGCGGGAATCGCGGAATCAGGCTTTTTTGTCCCCGTCCACGACTTCGAAGTCGGCGTCCACCACCTTGCCTTTGGCCTGCTTCGGCTCACCGGAGTCGGCTGCAGAAGCCGAGGCTCCGCCGGCGGCGGCACCGGCCATGTCGGCGGGATTGAATCCGCCGGGACCGCCCGCGCCTTGGGCGGCGGCGGCGGCCTGGCTGAAGAGGCGCTCCAACTCGTCGGTGGCGGACTTGATCTGGTCCACATCGTTGGAGGAGATGGCAGACTTGATCCTGTCGACCTGATCGGTGATGGGCTTCTTCTGCTCGTCGGTGACCTTGTCGCCGAGTTCCGCCAGCTGCTTTTCGACTTGGAAGATCAGAGCCTCCGCGCGGTTGCGGGCCTCCGCGGACTCCTTGCGCTTCTTGTCCTCCTCAGCGTGCAGTTCGGCATCGCGCTTGGCTTTCTCGATCTCGTCCTGGCTCAGACCGCTGGATCCCTTGATGGAGATGTGTTGGGTTTTGCCGGTCTTCTTGTCCTTGGCGGACACATTGAGAATGCCGTTGGCATCGATATCGAAGGTGACCTCGATCTGCGGCTCACCACGGCGGGCGGGTTCGATGCCGTCGAGCTTGAAGGTGCCGAGCACCTTGTTGTCGCGGGCCATGGGGCGTTCACCCTGGGTGACCACAATCTCCACTCCGGGCTGGTTGTCACTGGCGGTGGAGAAAGTCTCCTGCTTCTTGAAGGGAATGGTGGTGTTCCGGGGAATCATGGGGGTGGCGACACCGCCCATGGTTTCGATGGCGAGGGTGAGCGGAGTGACGTCCAGGAGCAGAATGTCCTTCACGTCGCCTTGGAGCACCCCGCCTTGGATGGCGGCACCAATGGCCACCACCTCATCCGGGTTCACACCTTGATTGGGGGTTTTGCCGGCGAGCTTCCGCGCGGTCTCCACCACCTTGGGCATGCGGGTCATGCCTCCCACCAGCACCAGTTCGTCGATCTGCTCGGCGCTCACCTTGGAGGCGGCGATACACTCCTTCACAGGCTTCACGGTGCGTTCAAAGAGGCTGTCTGTCAGCTGCTCCAGCTGGGCGCGGGTCAGCGTTTTCTGAATGTGCTTCGGCCCCGTCTGGTCGGCGGTGATGAAAGGCAGGCTGATGTCGTAGCTCTGGCTGGAGCTGAGGGCGATTTTGGCCTTCTCAGCCTCCTCCTTGATACGCTGCAAAGCATCGGGCTGCTTGCTGAGATCGATGCCGTTCTCATCCTTGAAGCCTTTGACGATCCAATTGATGAGCACATTGTCCCAGTCGTCACCGCCGAGGTGGGTATCGCCGTTGGTGGCCAGCACCTCGAACACGCCGTCACCGATATCCAGCACGCTGATGTCGAAGGTGCCGCCGCCGAGGTCGTAAACGGCGATTTTCTCGTTGGCCTTTTTGTCCAGACCGTAGGCCAGGGAGGCGGCGGTGGGCTCGTTGATGATGCGGCGCACATTCAGGCCGGCAATCTCGCCGGCGGCTTTGGTGGCGTTGCGCTGGGAGTCGTTGAAGTAGGCGGGAACCGTGATGACGGCGTCGGTGATGGTCTCGCCGATCTTGGCTTCGGCATCCGCCTTCAGCTTGGCCAGCACCATAGCCCCGATCTCCTGCGGGCTGTAGGTTTTCTTTTCACCGGCGATCTCCACCTCAATGTGGGCGTCGCCATTGGCGGCGGCCACGATGGTGTAGGGCACCGCTTTGTCAGCCTCCGTGAGTTCGGTGTACTTACGGCCGATGTAGCGTTTGGCGGAGAAAATGGTGTTGCGCGGGTTGGTCACGGCTTGGCGTTTGGCAGCTTGGCCCACCACGCGTTCACCGTTCCGGGTGAAAGCGACAACGGAGGGAGTGGTGCGGGCTCCTTCGCTGTTTTCAAGGACCACGGCCTGTCCGCCGTCCATGACAGCCATGCAGGAGTTTGTGGTGCCGAGGTCGATACCGAGAATTTTAGCCATAAAACGGAGTAAAAAGGGTTAAGGGTTTGGAAAGGGATTGCAGGAATTCGTGGCTCTGTATTGCAAAGGAAGTGCCAGAAGGGGATAAAAATTCATAACTTATTCAATTTGAGCCGTTTAACTGAAAATTGAGATGTGGCGGCGGCTTTTGCCAAGTCGCGATTTGGGACAAAACGACGCTCATGGAGCGCGCAAAAATGGCGCAGCAGGGACAATTCGCCCCAGCAGGCTGGAAGTTCGTTCCTGGCCTGAATCCATTTTTCCGGCTTCCTCGCCGGATGCAAAACTTCCTTTGGCACTGAGGAAACGCGGGAGTTGAAAAGCCGGATGCCCGGTGCTTGTCCAAGGCAAAGCCGAGTGAAATCAGCAGGGACGGGAAAAGAGGACATGAAAAAGCCCGGCGGGATTCGGGCAATCCGTGCCGGGCTTTTTAAAAGCAATATTTGTCCGGGAAAGCTGGCGTTGTCCGGAAAGGAGCCAGGATATTGTGGATTCCAGTCCTGTCCGCTCAAACAGCCCCAAAAAGGTTATTCACCTTTGCGGCGCTTCTTCGGGCGTCCATTGTCGTCCTCCATTTCATCAACCACGGCTTCAAGGGTAAGCGTGTGGACGTGGGGGGAGTGGTCATCCTCCAGCTCCTCATCCTCGTCCTCGTCGTCATGCACATCCTCCACATAGTCATGTTTGGGCTTTTCGAAGCGGCGCTGGCGCTGGTTGGCGGGAAGGGGGGACAGGGCCATGCTGATGGCCCGGCCTGCCTGACGGGGAGGCATATCAAGGTGCCCCATGGTTTTGAGGTCCTCCACGATGCGCATCATGCGGGCGAAACCGATCTCCGGGTGGGCACCTTCGCGGCCCCGGAACTGAAGCACCACGCGCAGCTTGTTGTTCTCGTTCAGAAACTCCTCCGCGTGCTGGAGTTTGATCATGTAATCATTCTCACTGATATTCGCCCGGAATTTCACCTCCTTGACCTTGCCGCCCTTGTGCTTGGTCTTGTCCTTATTTTTGGACTGCTCGTATTTATACTTGCCATAGTCGACAATTTTACAAACAGGCGGTTTGGCGTCGGCGGACACCTCCACAAGATCAAGTCCGCGCTGGCGGGCGAGCTGGAGGGCTTCCGGAACGGTCATCACCCCCAGCTGCTGGTGGGAGTTGCCATCGACAACGCGGATACGGGGAGCCCGGATGCGGTCGTTCACGCGCGTCATGTCGCGGTAACGGCTGGGCTGTTTTCTGGGAGGCGGTGAGGGAATAAGCGTGAACGGGTTACAGGTTAGGGAGATTAATGGAAGAAATCGAAAGGCGCAAAACTCCCGGGGAACGGGAGGAAAAGTGACGGGACTCTCCGTGAAAAAAATTCGCAACTGGCGGAATCATGACCACAGCACACGTCGGATCAGGGAAGCGGTCGCAGGGCCGGGGCTGAGGGATGGCAGAGCGGACATCGCCGCGTCATCAGCCGGAGCGCAGACAAAAAGCAGGTGCATCGCCGGGATACCAGCAGGAGTTCCAAAAATGGGAAAAGACATCAGCATTTGTCGCACCAATAAACACCAATATACAAACTCCCGGCTGATTGCGCAAGATGCAATTTTCCCTTGGAATTGGGAAAATTCCCTCATTTTTACGACCATGGACGGCGGCGACGGGAGAAGGGGAGATACAGCAGGCTGAAGAGGATCAGGGCCACGCCCTCCAGCGCCAGCACGTACCAGGGCCATGAGCCGAGGACATCCAGCAGGCTGGCCTGAGACGGTTTGGCACGGAGGTAGCCGTAGTTGGTGCCCATGGTGAAATTCACAAGAGAGGCCACGGCGAGATAGACCTGAGCCCAGCCAAACGCGCGCCAAATGGCCCCCGGCTGCGGTTTCAGGCCGAGGCCGAACACAAGGTAAAACGCGGAGATGACCACCCCGCCGTGCAGGCCGAAGAACAGAAAAAATGTCGCGGCGGGAAAGTCATCCGGGGCGTTGGGGGTAAGGAGTCCGTTCAGAGTGCCCGCAATGCCCCAGAACCAGACGATTTCCGCCCAGCGCTGCCGCCGGGTGATGAGTGCCACGGCGGCACAGGCGGCGCTGACGTCGCAGAGGTGACAAGGCAGAGCATTCTCCAGCGTCAGCCAGCCCTGCCGCCAGCCCAGCAGGAGGGCGACGGGATACAGGGCCAGCATGCAAACCGCCAGCGCCAGATTCTGCCGGCGGGCGCGATCCGGATGCCGCCGGGCGCGGCGGACGAGAAATGCGATGATCAGCGGCACCAGAACCAGCACCGTCAGATGCGGCAGGCTGTAAGCCTGAAAAGCGGGGGGGACTGCGGATTCGGAAGCCACCGGCAAACGGAGGAATGTTTACAGATCGAAGGAATTCCGGAACGGTGCCTGGAAACCGGACCAGGGCATGGTGGAGAGAATGCCGCCCCTCCGCTGTCGGACCGCAACTGAATCAGCCTTCCGGGTGAATGCTGTCAAAGCGGGCCGCGATAGCGCCGGCGAGCAGGGCGCTGATCTCCGGATGATCCACCTTCTCCACCACCTCCTGGGCAAATCCCAGGGCGATGAGGTGGGCGGCGGAGGCACGCGGAATGCCGCGGGACTCAAAGTAGAACAACTCGTCCTCGGCGATGCGGCCGCTGGTGCTGCCATGGCTGCACTTCACCTGGTCGGCGTTGATCTCCAAGCCGGGCATGGAGTTGGCCTCACAGGACTCGCTGAGCAGCAGGTTGCGGCATTTCTGGTAAGCGTCCGTGAAGTGCGCGCCGTCGTCCACCTTGATAAGGCCGGCGAAAATGGTGCGGGCGGTGTCGAAAAGCACATTCTTATACAGCAGATCGCTGTAGCTGTGCGGACTCATGTGGTCCTGGAGAGTGCGCTGGTCAATTTCCTGACTGCCGGCGGCGAGGGAAACGCTGAACATTTCGCTGCGGCTGCCCTGTCCGGTGACGAGGCTGCGGCATTCGGTGCGCGTCCAGCCGGCGGCGAGGTTGATCAGGCTGTGGCGCACTTGGGCATCGCGGCCCCCGCGCACAGTGGACAGATGGATATTTTTGTCCGCTTCATTCCGCTGGTTCAGCAGGACGTAGTTGATCGACGAGCCCTCGCCGGCGATCAGCTGCGCCGCGCCAATGCTGAGCCCGGCGTCGTTCCCGGTGCTGAGATGGTGCTCCAGCACGGTTACTTTGGCGTGGCGCTCCGTCAGGATGACAGTGCGGGGGAAGGCCGCACTGTCCGCGCCGCCGAGCCAATGAACGATCTCCACCGGATCACTGATCTCCGCCTTGGCCGGGACAAGAATCACCACTGCATCCCGCAGCTGGGCCTGGTGCAGGGCCGCGAATTTCTCCCCGCCCAGTCCGGTGTCCGGCACCGTCAGCGTCTCCTTCAGCAGATCCCCGTGACGCTCCAGCGCCTCCGCGAGCGTGAGCACCTGGAGGGAAGTGTCGGAAATCCCCCGACTGACAAGCCGGTCATTCACAAACACCAGACGCGCCGCTGTTTTCTCCAGCAGGGCTGTGTTTTCAAGGTCCGGCACCTCCCCGTCATCATCCGCCGGCGCGGTGTAGGAATCGAAATCCAGCAGCTTCAGATCCGCGAACCGCCATGACTCATCCCGGCGGCCGGGCATGGGCAGATTGGCAAAAGTCTCCCAGGCCGACAGCTGCGACTGAGCGAACCATGCCGGCACGGCGGCGTGGTTCCATGACGGGGCATCAAGGAATACGGATCTCACAAAGGAAGTCTGGAGTGGGTCTAAAGTGGTGGCGGACATTTGGGGAACAAGGCTGGACGTCCTGAAGAGATCCGGACGGAGTGATAAGATTTTGTGGCAAGGGTTCAGACTTGTTTCCCCATCACCCCACGCTGCCCTCCATCTCAAGGTCGATCAGCCGCTTCAGCTCCACGCTGTACTCCATGGGGAACTCACGGACGAGGTCGTTGACAAAGCCATTGACGGAGAGGCTCATGGCCTCCGCCTCGCTGAGGCCCCGCTGCTGCATGTAGAACACCTGCTCGGCGCTGACCTGGCTGACGCTGGCCTCGTGCTGAGTGGCGTGCTGGTTGCCGCGCACGGTGATGGCTGGGTAGGTGTCGGTGCGGCTGTGGGAGCTGATCAGCAGAGCGTCGCACTCCGTGTTGTTTTTACAGCCCTTGAGGTGCTTGGGAATATGAACCTGCCCCCGGTAGGTGGCGCGGCCGGTGCCGACGCTGATGGACTTGCTGACCACGTTGGAGGTGGTCTCATCGGCGGCGTGGACCATCTTGGCACCGGTGTCCTGATGCTGGCCGTTGTTGGCCAGGGCGATGCTGATGACCTCACCGCGGGCGCGCCGGCCCTTCATGATGACGCCGGGGTATTTCATGGTCAGGCGGCTGCCGATATTGCAGTCGATCCATTTCACCTCCGCGTCTTCGTGGGCCACACCGCGCTTGGTGACAAGGTTGAAGACATTGTTGCTCCAGTTCTGCACGGTCACGTACTGGATCTTGGCCCCCTTCAAGGCCACAAGCTCGACCACCGCGCTGTGCAGGGTGCTGGTCTCGAATTTCGGGGCCGTGCAGCCCTCCATGTACATCAGTTCCGCGCCCTCGTCGGCGATGATAAGCGTGCGCTCAAACTGGCCGAAGTTCTCCGAATTGATGCGGAAATAAGCCTGCAACGGGTGTTTCACCTTCACTCCCTTGGGCACATAAATAAAGGATCCGCCGGAGAAGACCGCGCTGTTGAGGGCGGAGAACTTGTTGTCGCCAGTGGGGATCACTTTGCCGAACCACGGGCGGAAGATGTCCGCATGCTGTTTCAGGCCCTCGGTGCTGTTGACGAAGATGACTCCTTGGTCGGAGACGGCTTTCTGGATATTGGAGTAGGCCGCCTCGCTGTCGAACTGGGCCTCCACACCGGCAAGGAATTTCCGCTCCTGTTCGGGAATCCCCAGCCGCTCGAAGGTGCGCTTCACGTCGTCCGGCACATCATCCCAGGAACGCTTCGGCTGCGAGCCGCTGCTGAGGTAGTAGCGGATTTTGTCAAAGTTGATATTCTCCAGATCCTTCGTCGCCCAGTTGGTGGGCATGGGTTTTTCCCGGAAGACCTTCAGCGCGCGCATCCGGAAATCGCGCACCCAGTCCGGATCGTTTTTGACATCGCAGATGTAGTTGATGGTGTCCTCGCTGAGGCCGTAGCCGGCGTCGTAGGTGTGATTTTCCGGGTAGGAGAAATCCCCGGCGCTGCGGTCGATATCGACGGCCCGCATGGTATCGGTGTCGAGTTCGGAATCGGGGGTGAGAGTGGAGCTCATGTTAAAAATTCAGGTTTGGGGAGTTTAAAACCGGTGCGGGCAGGCAGGTCTTTAGTTTTCAGCTGGGAATGAGGCGGGGATTCAGGCGGACGGAGGTTTTCCGGATGAAATGGCTCCTTCCGCCGCCTGTGCCGGTTGGTTGAATTCCAAAGCCTCCACCAGGATTTCCCGGAGGGACGCCAGCAGCGCAGGCTTGGCGCGCTCCTGGGCACTGACACCGGAGAGTTCCTCCACCCGGCCAATCCACCAGCCGGCATGCCGGGCGCAGGTGACAGTATGGGCGGGCAGCATGGCACTGAGAAGGTGTCGGAGGTTGATCGGGCCGGGCTTTGGTTTTTACTGAAGGATGTCTGCGGCCCTGCGCCTCACGCCGCTTTCGTCAGCCAGTCGTAGCCACGCTCCTCAAGTTCGAGGGCGAGGTCCGGGCCGCCGGATTTGATGATCTGGCCGTCCGCCATGACGTGGACGACGTCAGGTTTGATGTAGTCCAGGAGGCGCTGGTAGTGAGTGATGAGAAGGATACCCCGGTCCGCGCCTCGCATGGCGTTGACGCCGTCGGAGACGATTTTGAGGGCGTCGATGTCCAAGCCGGAGTCGGTTTCATCCAGCACGGCATACTTGGGTTCCAGCATGGCCATCTGGAGGATTTCGTTGCGCTTTTTCTCACCACCGGAGAAGCCCTCGTTCACGCTGCGGGCGGTGAAGGAGCGGTCCATCTTCAGCAGATCCATTTTACCGTAGAGCTGTTTGTAGAACTTCACGGCGTCGATGGGCTGACCCTTGGGCAGGCGGGCCTGGAGGGCGGCGCGGAGGAAATTGGCGTTGCTGACGCCGGGGATCTCCATAGGATATTGGAAAGCGAGGAAAAAGCCGGCGCGGCTGCGCTCGTCGATGGGCATCTCCAGCAGATTCTCCCCGTCCATGAGGATGGTGCCGCCGGTGACGGCGTAGTCCTCATGGCCCGCGAGGACCTTGCTGAGAGTGCTTTTGCCGGATCCGTTGGGTCCCATGATGGCATGGACTTCCCCCTTCGGCAGATCCAGGCTCAGGCCTTTGATGATTTCGCGGTCGCCGATGGATACGTGGAGGTCTTTGATTTCAAGCTTCATGGAAGGGGGGGAAGGAGTTTCAGTTTTCAGAGGCGGTGATCGGACCGCGGAAGCAGTGCCCCGGGAAGGGTTTGGCCTGTAAGGGGACGATCAGTTTTGAAGGGCCTTGGGAACGGCGGCGCACGACGGGCAGAGACCGCGGAGGGCGATCTCGGTGCGGTGGGTGACGCTGCCGGGGGCGGTGTCCAAGGCCTCGGTGAGGGCGGCGGCATCGCGGATGTCGATGTCACTGATAGTGCCGCAGGCCTCGCAGTGGAAATGCGCGTGATCGTTCAGATTGGGGCAGTAGCGGGAGGGGGCGCGGTCCAGATTCACCTGCCGCACCAGTCCGCTCTGGGTCAGGGTCTCCAGACAGTTGTAAACTGTAGCCAGGGAAATGCCGGGCACCCGCTCCTTGACCCGGACGAACACCTCCGTCGCCGTGGGATGGTCGCGCTGGCCGGTCAGCACTTCAAAAACCTCACGGCGCTGCTTCGTCAGCCGGAATTCCGGACCAAGCGCCAGCCCGCCCCCCTCTCCGGTGGGAGAGGACAGTTCAGAGATATCGGAGGATTGCTTGCGGGCCATCCTCCACCATGCAGGAAAATTCTCTTTTATCAAGAATAATTCCAATTAGCATCAATCTGCGCTCATGCTGTTTCTGAGGATGACAGTCTCCCGGCGCCTACTGAAGGAGAAATGAACCGCAAATAATCGGCAAGCATGAATCGCCCGCCGGTTTCCCCGTCGTAATCCGCAGCAACTGAATCTTTGTATGCCCCTGCTGCTTGCCAGCATGGAGTCAACCATTGCCAGCCTGCTTCCATTTCCGCAGGCGGTTTCCGTTTTTCAGTACCGCCCCCTGTGGCTTTTCCTGTATTTAGTTATGAAAACAACTCCACCCCTCCGATCCGGAAGGTTTTCCCGGCTGGCCTGCCGGCTTTCCCGCGGACTTCCTGCAGTGCTTATTTTGGGCCTTGCCCTTTGGCAACCGGCCGCGTTCGCCCAGGACGCCGGCAATGATCCGCAGGAAGGGGAAGTGATGACGCGGGGGCCGGTTCACGAGGCCTTTGCCGGGGTCATCAGCTACAATGCGGAGCCAGGCATGGTGGTCGCCAAGGCACCGCCGGAACTAATCGAGGAAATCCCGCCGGAGGAGCGGCCCGAGGGTGACAATGTCACTTGGATCCCTGGCTATTGGGCTTGGGACGATGAGCGCAGCGATTTTCTCTGGGTGAGCGGGATCTGGCGCAATCTGCCGCCCAAACGGGAGTGGATCGCCGGTTACTGGGCCAGGATTGATGAAGGATATCAGTGGACCTCCGGTTACTGGTCCGACGCCGGCGCGCAGGAAACCACCTATTTGCCTGCGCCCCCACCCACGGTGGAGGAGGGGCCGAATATTGCGGCTCCCTCGGAGGATTATGGCTGGACTCCGGGGAACTGGGTGTGGCGGAGCGATCGTTACGCTTGGAGTCCGGGCTACTGGGAGGAGGGCCGCCAGGACTGGGACTGGATCCCCGCCCACTACGTCTGGACGCCCCGCGGGCATGTGTTTGTCGATGGTTACTGGGATTATCCAGTGCGCCGCCGCGGAGTGCTGTTCGCACCGGTCTATTTCAACGCGCAAGTCTATTCCCGTCCCGGTTACTCCTATTCCCCATCTGTGGTGATTGGTCTGGGGCTGATCACGGACCATCTTTTCATCCGGCCGCGTTACGATCACTATTACTTTGGGGATTATTATTCCAAGGAATATGCCAGCCGGGGTTATTACACCTCCTACTCCTATCAGTCGGACCGCCGGGGATACGATCCCATTTATTCCTGGCAGCGCTGGGACCACCGCCAGGACAGGGACTGGGAGAGCCGTTACCGGCAGGCATATGAGCACCGCCGGGATGATGAGAGGGCGAGGCCACCCCGCACATGGGCTGATCTGGTGAAATGGCACCCGGAAGGTGGTGGTGACGATGGAGGAAAAAAGAGCCGGTTGGCGCAGAGCTTCAGGGATTACACCAAAAGGCAGGGCGGGGAAAACCGGTTTCTGCCCGTGGCCGCTGTGGACCGCGAGCGCTTTGGCCTTCTGGGCAGGGAAATGCAGAAATCCCGCGATGACAGAAGGGATCTGGAGATGAGAGGCGGCGGCGATAAAAAAGACAGAAAGAAGGAGCCCTTCAAGGGAAGGGCTGCCCGGTCCCCCATCGTGTTCAAAAACATCGGCGACGGCAAAGGAGGAGGAAAGCCCCCTGAGCCCCGGCGGGGACCCAAAGGGGGAGATAAAGACAGACCGGATGACGGCAAGCATGGGCATTCCCAAAGGCCCGACAACACCTCTCCGCAGCCTGACGACCGCAAAGCTGACAAGGGAGGCCCAAAAAACAATCCTGGAAGGCCGGACAGCATTCCCCCGCAGGGTGATGACCGCAAGCCGGGCAAAGATTCCCACGGAAAAGACTCCCGCAGGCCCGATAATGATCCCCGCCGGAATACCCCAGGCAAAGCGGACAAACCAAGCAAAGACTCCTCAAGGAAAAAGGAAGGAAATCAGGATAAAAAGTCCACTCCCTCCGCAGGAAAGCCTGACCCGGGGCCGGGGCAGAAAGCCAAAAAGGATGGGCCGTCATCTCCGCACCAGTCTGCCGGAGATTCCAAAAAGTCAAAATCCTCCGGCAACCGGTCCGGAGAACGTCCTCAATCCGGAAAGCCGGAGGCCCCCAAAAGCAAGCCCCAGTCAAAAAACAAGCCTCAGTCACAGAGCAAGCCCCCTTCCCAGCCTAAACAGAACCAGCCAGCCGCGCAGCCCAAAGGGAACAAAGGGTCAGCAGGGAAGGATCATAATAAGGACTCCAAAGAGGGAGGGCAGAAAAAGGATAAGAAATAAGGGCTGGAGCCTTTTGGCTGTCAGCTGGAGAATCAGTCCCGACGGAACTTCCCGAAAGCTTTCCCAGGAACCATTCATACAATCCACCGCATCCGAAGCCGCAAATTCCAAGGGCATCCTGGCCAAGTCAATTCGGGCAGCGGCGGGACTGGTGAACTTGCCCGCCTTCATGGCTCACACGGCACCGCTGAAATCAGACTCACCCCGCAGGCGGCGGGGTCCACCCACTTCAAGTCGGAGACTCTTCAGTAGGTTGAAGCGGTTCCAATTTTGTGGCCGGAGGCCGTTGGCATTGGCGTTGAGAGGCAAAGAAAGTCAGCTGGAATTCTCCGGCGGAACCGTCTTGGCTGCGCCAGCCCAGCGCTGCCGACGGTGTCATTTTCCCAGGTGCGCGGGCGGCGCAGCACTGCATGGGTGCGGCCATATGGCTTACCGCACTGTCACGATTCAGGTTCCAGGCAGCACCTCCAACATCGGTCCCGGCTACGACTGTCTGGGGATCGCGCTGGGCATTTACAACCGCATGACTCTGACGCGTGCGGAGGGCGGGAGGGAGATTCACCCCCCGCACGGCATGGTGCGGGAGTGCGCCCGACTGTTCTTCAAACGGACCAATGTGCCGGAGTTCGCCTTCTGCTGGGAGATCAGCGGGGAGGTGCCGGTCAGCCGGGGTCTGGGCAGCAGCGTGACCGTCCGGCTGGGAGTGCTGGCGGCGCTCAATGAGCTGTGCGGCCAGCCGCTGACACGGGACGGGCTGTTCGCTCTGTGCTCCGAGATGGAGGGGCATCCGGACAATGCCGGTCCGGCGGCGTTCGGGGGATTTGTCCTGACCAGCGCCCGGGGCGAATCCTTCCGGTTCGAGGTCGGGCCGGAGCTGAAATTTGTGCTCCTCATCCCGGATCAGGAGGTAGTGACCGAGCACGCCCGCCGCGTGCTGCCGCCCCAAATCTCCCACCGCGAGGCGGTGCTGAACATGGGCAACGCCTGCACCATCACCGCCGCCTTCGCCACGCAGCAGTACGCGAAGCTGCGCGACGGTTTTGAAGACTATCTCCACCAACGCTATCGCGCGCATCTGGTGCCGGGCCTGTTCGATGTCATTGAGGCCGGGGCCAGCAGCGGAGCCTTGGGCGGGTTTTTGAGCGGGTCGGGCTCCACCATCGCCTGCCTGACTCTGGGCGGCAATGAGGATGCGGTGGCGGCGGCGATGCTGAAGGGGTGGAAAGGCACGGCGGCGGCGGAGACGCGCATCCTGACGGCGGACAATCTCGGAGCCACCGTGCTGCATGTGGAATAGCGGTGTGGCATTGTGAAAAAAGCTCCTGCCGAAGTTTATGCCGGACGTGGCATTTTTACGGATTTTCCCTTCCGCCGGCGGAATCCGGTATCATGGTGGCGCAGTCCATGGCCGTGCCGGTGCGCCGCCGGGGGCCTTTTCACAAACCATGGGTGAGCGTCTCGACAGTCTGGAGCAGTTCGGCATTGAGGTCATCCTCAACCGCCGGCGCGGATTCCGTGCCGGGCTGCTGCGCGGGCTGCTGCGGACGCTGTCGGGAGTCTTCGCCGGCATGGTGCAGGGGCGGCTGGCACTGTTCCGGAACCGGGTAAAGACGGACCACTACCTCGGTGCCATGGTGGTCAGCGTGGGCAATCTGACGGTGGGCGGCACCGGCAAGACGCCGGTGGTCGAAATGCTGGCGCGCCGGCTGCACAGCGAGGGCCGGCGGGTGGCGATTCTCAGCCGCGGCTACAAAAGCAAAAAGCCGGCGCTGTCCCGGCGGCTGTGGTATCGGTTCACCGGGCGCACGATGGAGATTCCCCCGCGGGTGGTGAGCGATGGACTGGAGATCCGGCTGGACAGCTTCACGGCGGGGGACGAGCCCTACATGCTGGCGCGGAATCTGCCGGGCGTGGCGGTGGTGGTGGACAAGGACCGGGTGAAGGCCGGGCGCTATGCCGTGCGGGAGCTGGGCTGCGACACCCTGGTGCTGGATGACGGCCTGCAGTATCTGAGGCTCCGCCGGCGGCTGGATGTGGTTCTGGTGGACCGCCAGGCTCCCTTTGGCAATGAGCACCTGCTGCCCCGCGGCACCCTGCGCGAGCCGCCGCGGAATCTGCGCCGCGCCAGTCATATCTTCCTGACCAAATGCGATGACCGGTCCAATGATGAGCTGATCGCCCGTTTGCGCCGGCACAACCGCACGGCCTCCATCATGGAATGCCGGCACCGGCCGGTTTATCTTCAGAATGTTTATGATCCCCACGACCGGCAGGAGCTGGATTTCCTGGACGGGAAAAAAGTCGCCACCATCTCCGGCATTGCCGTGCCTGAGAGTTTCGAGGGCATTCTCGACAAGCTGGGTGCCGTCATCGTGGTGCGGCGCCGGTTCACGGACCACCACCGTTACACCGAGGACGAGGTCAATGAGGCCATCCTCCGCGCCGATGACAAGCTGGCCCATTTTGTGGTCACCACCGAGAAGGACGCCGTGCGGTTCCCGGCTTTTGAGAAAACCCTGTTGCCGGTGTATTTCCTCCGGGTGGAGATCGAGATCCTGCGGGGACACGAGGCGGTGGACGAGTGCATCCAACGCATTTGCCATCCCCAGGGAGCCGCCCCTCCCATGAAATTCGCCTGACAGCTCCGGCTCTCCGTGCCGTTGTGCGGAGGTTCCCTTTCCTTCGTTTTTCCTTTTCCCGTCACTGCCGCTGTTTCCTATACCCACCCATGTCCCGCGAATTCGAAGCCATTTATCATGAGGAGAACGAGGCGCTCGCCAGGGTGCTGCGCCGCGCCTTGGGAAAATCCGGTCTGAAGATGCCGGTGGCGCAGGGCGGTCCCCTGCAGATTCTGGATCTGGCCTGCGGCCCGTGCCGGGAGGCGGCGACGCTGGCGGAGGTGTTCCGCGAGGTGCGGGGCGGGAGCGATTCCGTGCGGTTCGTGGGCGCGGACATCCGCCGGCGTGAATTGGACGAGGCCGCGGCCCGCGCCCGGAATGCAGGCCGGCAGGGTGACTCCTTTGAGTTTTTGACGGAGAACTGCGCGAAAATCGGACGCCATGCGGAACTCGGCTCGGAATTCGATGTGACGTTTCTGCGGCATCAGAACTACTGGAACGACCGGCCTGTGTGGCAGCGGATTTTCGAGCAGGGCCTGAACAAGCTGAAGGACGACGGCCTGCTGGTCATCACGTCCTATTTTGACCGTGAGCACGACTTGGCGCTCCAGGCTTTGGAGCGTGCCGGCGCGGAGCTGATGGTGACGGAGATCAATGAATCCAGCCGCCTGCTGCCGACCGATTCTCCGGGAAAATCCGTGGACCGCCACGTGGCGGTTTTCCGCCGCCGGTCATAGGCCGGTGCAGGGCTGACAACGGAAGGTGCAGGATACTCCATGGCCGGAGCACCCGGCTGTGACTGTGCAAAGATTGAACGGCACGGCGGGCAGGGGGTCTGAATGAATCAGACGGGAACAATTCTGTAACCGTAAAAGCCTGACGAAGCGTCGTTTGGAAAAGCGGGCGGCATTGGGAAAATCCGGTGCCGGCCATGTGATTCCCCGATCCCTCAAGGTCTTCCCATGAAACTCCTTCCGCTTTTTGCCAGCCTTCTGATCCTCCCTGCCATTTGCGCAGCGGAGGCTGTCCCCGCTGCGCATAAGCCGTCCCGTCTCCAGCTTGAAGCTTGGCGGCAATGGCTGGCTGGAAAATCCAATGCGGCCCCCGCTACGCGAATGGTTGAAGAAATAAGCCCTAAAGACTTCATGGACAGGATTAATTAATTACCTTCCTCTTCCGCGTTCACGGCGGCAGTCCGTATGCTGAATGCCGTTTTTTCTGCGTCCCATTCATTGCCACACCACACCATACCAGCCCACTCCCATCTCCAGCCACTCTCTTATGAAACCTGCACTGATTCATGGCACCTGGCTCGTTGTCGCCGCAGGAGCCTACTTCGCGGGGAACGCCCTGCACAAAGCTCCGGCTCCCGCCGCCGGTACCAGGGCCGTGCTGGTGTCCCTTGGTATGAGCGCCGCGGAGAAAGCCGGCTCGCTCAAAACCTCCGCAGTCTCCCGGGACGCCTCCATCGCTGAATTTCTCAGCCGCTATGAGCTGGGCTCCGGCAAGCCGATGTCGCAGGAGAAGATGCGCAATGCCATGTCCGAGGCCCTGCGCGAGACGGATCCCATCAAGAGCACCATGCTTTTCGCCCGTCTGCTGGAGGAGATGACGCCGGAGAATGCCTCCGCAGGCATGACCACGCTGCGGGAGAGTATCTCCGGGTTTGAAATGATGCGCTACATGCCGTTGCTGGCCTATCAGTGGGGCTCCGTGGACGCCGTCGGCGCTCTGAAGGAGCTGGAGGGCCAGAACGGGCGCGAGAACATGATGGCCCGGCCCATTATTCTCTCCGGCTTGGCCAGCAAGGATCCCGCCGCCGCCGAGGCTTGGCTGGCGGAGCAGAAAGACCTGCCCGGCAGGGAGTTCTACACACAGTCCATCATCAACGGGATGGCCAAATCGGATCCCGAGGCCGCACTGGCCTTCGCCGCCAAGCAGGAGAGGCCCGAGGACCGCACCCGCGCTGCGGAGACCATCGCGCAGGAGAAGATCAAGGGAGGCATTGACTCTGCCGCCGCCTGGGCGGCGGGACTGAAGGATCCGGATATGAAAAAAGGCGCGGCTCAGGCCATCGCCAATCAGTATTCCCGCACCGATCCCGCCAAAGCTGCTGAATATATTAAACAGTATGCCGGCGAGGAATGGGCTGGCAACGCCATCGGCGATGTCACGGGCAGCCTGGCCCGCAAGAGTCCTGAGGAGGCCATAAAATTTGCCTCCAGCGTTCAGGGGGATAACCAGATCCGCGCCTACCGCGAGGCGGTGCAGGAATGGACCCGCCAGGACGCCACCGCCGCCAGCACTTATGTGAACCAGATGCCGCAGGGCACGGCGCGTGATTCATCCGCCGCCGCTCTGGCCGGAACGGTGGCCCGCGAGGGGGATGCCTCCACGGGGATCATCTGGGCGAACTCCATTTCCGATCCTCAGGTGCGCGAAAATGCCTTGGTGGAGGTGGCCCGGAGTTTTCAGCGTCAGAACCCCGAAGGTTATGCGGCTTGGGTGGCCACCAGCGGACTGTCCGCGGAGGCCCAGCAGCAGGTGAACGAGCGCGGAAACGGAGGTGGAGGCCGCAACTGGGGCGGCGGCGGTGGCGGCCCCGGAGGGGGGTTTGGCGGATTCGGCGGAGGGGGCGGAGGCCGCCGGGGAGGCCGCTGACCAATCCCATCCAGCCAGCTTTTCACCGGTCTTTCCGGATTCAGGAGAGCCGGTAGGCCGGTCGGATTTTCATCCTTTCCAGACACACCCGGCTGCGGTTTTTCGCAGCCGGGTGTTCTTTTGATCCTCCTGTTGCAAATTAGCCCTGGCAGTTGGAACAGCCCCGGATTTAGTTCTCCTCCTTTCCTCAGACGTTATGAAGTTCCGCATCAGCAAAGAGAAACTCCTGGAGGGCTTGCAGCAGGTCCAGAATGTGGTCAGCAGCCGCGCCACCCTGCCGGTTCTCTCGAATGTGCTGATCGAAGCGGAGAGCAGCGGCCTGCGCTTCACCACCACCGATCTGGACATCGTGGTCAGCGGACGCATCGCGGTGACGGAGGAGCCGGATGGTCCTTTGGAGATCATGGAGACGGGTTCCGTCACCCTGCCGGCGCGCCGGCTGGCGGCCATCGTCCGGGAGCTTCCCGCCAGCGAGGTCACGGTGACCGTGGATTCGGAGAACACTGCGGCCATCCGCTGCGGCAACAGCTTTTTCAAAATCCTTGGACTGCCTGCGGAGGACTTCCCGCCGCCGCCCAAATTTGAGGACGTCAAAGAGTTCATCCTTACGCAGAAAACCCTGCGCGACGCCCTTAAAAAAACGGCCTACGCCATTTCCACTGACGAGACCCGTTACGTGCTCAACGGCATCTACTGCCAGTTCAAGGAAAACAAAATGACGCTGGTGGCCACGGACGGCCGCCGCCTGGCGATGACCGAGGCCGAGGTGGAGTTTCCTGAAAGCAACGAGGCTGCCGTGATTGTGCCCACCAAGGCGGTGAGCGAGCTGCAGCGGTTGCTGAAGGATGATCAGGGTCAGCTGGTCATCCGCATCGGCGCGCGGCAGATTGCCTTTGAACTGAATCAGAGCCTCCTCGTCAGCAAGCTGATCGAAGGCAACTACCCCAATTTCCGCCAAGTCATCCCCGGCGCCGCCAACGAGCGTGTCACGCTGGAGCGCGAAGCTTTCCTCCAAGCGGCCCAACGTGTTTCCCTGCTGGCGCCGGACAAGAGCAACTCGGTGAAGCTGCACTTCACGAAGGACAACATCGAGATCACCGCCAACAGCGCGGACATCGGGGAAGCGAGGGAGTCCATCGCCGTGAAATATAACGGTCCCAACATGGCCATCGCCTTCAACCCGGAATACCTCGTCGCTCCTTTCCGCAACCTGGATGCCGATGAGATTTTTCTGGACCTCATTGATGAGGTCAGCCCGGGCGTGATCAAGATCGCCTCGCCCTTTCTCTACGTGCTGATGCCGATGCGCGTCAGCCAGTGAGAAAAGCAAAAAACGGAGACAGAACGGGGCGGGGCGGTTTAAAAGGTGGATCGGAGAAGTGGTGCGTATCCTTGCGCAACGGGGATGCGTATCCATATTCTTTGAGGATCCCATGACTGCCCAGACCGCTGCGGATGATTGCCAGTCTATGCCGGTGCCGCCGCCGCGGCTCTGGCCCGGGCTCGCCGTTGGCCTCGCGCTGCTGGCCGCCGCCGGGCTGGTGTTCCACCGCACTTGGACCATGGCGCGGGATGGAGCCGCGTTGCAGGCGGTCCGAACTGCGTCAGCCGCCGCCGCCGCCATGGAACGGACGCGGGCGGAGGAGGCCTGGGCCGCCGCCAACGACCTGCGGCGCAGAATGTCCGGCTTTCTGAGCCAGGATGCCCGGCCTGCCTTGGCGGTGGCCAGGGAAAAGGATTTGGAGGCGCTGGACCGCGCGGTGCGGTCGCTGGATGCGTGCTTTGACCGCTATGCCGGGGGCGTTGACCGATTCACTGGTGAGCTCACGGGCTGGGGCACCCGCTTCCGTCTGATCTGGCGGAAAGGCGTGGAGACTGCCAAACAGCGGGAGATTCCCGAGGGCACCGCCAAACTGGTGCGGGATAAATTTGAATCCTGTGTGGTGTCCGACGCCCGGCTGGAGGCGGATGTGATGGCGGTCATGCGCCAGTTCGCCTACGATCTGGAGGCCAATCGCAATGAGCTGCTGGGCACGCTGAAAACCCGGTTGGCGGCCTCGTCGCTGCCGGTGGAGGTGCGGAAGGTGGCCATGCAGGAGTTTCAAACCCAGTTTCAGCAGAACCTGACACGGCTGCTCAAAGAGCTGCCCTCCCATACCGTCGGGGTCGGTGTGGGCAGTCTCACGGCGGGGATTGTAGCTGAGGAGGCTGTCCGGCAGCTGGTGAGGATCGTGCTGACCCAGGCGGCGGCGCGTCTGGCGGGCAGCGCCATGGCCAGCGGCGGCGCGGCGGCCACTGCGGTGGCCGCGGGCGGGACCGGCGGCACCGTGGTGGCTCCGGGAGTCGGCACCGCCATCGGAGTGGCGGGAGGATTTGTGGTGGGAGCCGTGGTGGACTGGTGGATGACGGATAAATTCGAGGCCCAGGTGAAGACGGATGTGCTGACTTTTCTAAGAGCCACCCGCAATGCCTTGGTGGGTGGACCGCAGGGGATTGAGTCTCTGCTGAAAGCTCAGGTGGACCAGGCGTCCTCCGCATGGGAACGTGCCGTCACCGGCTCCCTGCAGGCGTCGCTGCATCCGCCACCCTGATTCCCGCTTCCGGTCTCTTTCCCCCTCCCAGCTTCAGCCTGAATCTGAATCCACTTTTAAAGTCCCCCTTCAACCTTCCTGACCGCCATGAAATTGCTGCCTCTTTTTGTGTTGCTGGCTATCCCCACTCCCGCCTTTGCCCAGGGAGGAGCCGCCGCCCGTGTGGCAGTGGAGGTGATGGAGGGCGTGATGCGCCGCGGGGCCAGTGAGGCAACGGAGCGCACGGCACGGGAACTGGCCGAATTTGGAGGTCAGAAAGCGGTCCGTGAAATTCTGGAGCAGGCCGAGCGCGAAGGGGGGGAACTCCTGATGCGCCAAGTGGCGTCGCAGACAGAAAAACACGGCGTGCTGGCGCTTCAGGCCTTGAAGGGTGCCGGAGCCCCCGTGATCCGCGCCGTGGACGGTGTGCCGGCGGAATTGGCGGAGAACAGTCTGCGGGCCTTGGTGCGGGAGCCGGTCGCCATGAGGCAGCTGGCCACGGAGTTCGGCAGCACGGCTCTGGAAACCGCCGCCAAACATTCCGGTCTGGCGGTTCCTATCGGCAGACGCCTGGGCACTGAAGGCTTGGAAACTGCCCGCCATCTGAATCTGGACCAGGCCGCGATGCTCAGCCGCAACGCCGACAGCCTGGCGCAGCTGCCGGCCGCCGAGCGCTCGCAGCTTCTTGGCTTTATCCGGCAGTCCCCTGCCAAGGCGCTGGCTTGGGTGGAAAAGCATCCCCGGCTGCTGGTTGCCGCCAGCGCCACCACCGCTGTAGTGTTGGCCCGCGAAGAGATTTTCGGCATTGCCGCCACTGGTCAGCAGGGTTTCATTGAGCGCGCCGCCGGAGCTGTTTACCGAGCCTTCCAGAAACCCATCAATTGGGCTCTGGGAGGGGTGGCGGCCATCGTTCTCGCCTGGGGCGGCTTCAAGGTCTGGGCGGTCGCCTGCTTTCTGAAGCGCAGACGCCGCACAGCCTGATCTGGCTGCGGGACAGAACGCTGCAGGAAGGCACCGGGTGGCTGTTCCCTTCCGGACGGTCCTCAGATGTTGGACCCGAGAAAGGTATGGATGCCGCACTCTGTTTTGTCAAAACCCTCCCAGCGGCCCGCCCGCTCCTGCTCACCGCCGCTGGCACGGGTGCAGGGCCAGCAGCCAATGGTGCGGTAGCCCCGGTCGTGCAGGGGATTGTAGGGAATGCCATTGGCCTTGATGTATTCCCAGACGGCCTCCCGGCTCCAGTTGGCCATGGGATTGAGCTTGAGAATGTGGTTCCCGCGCAGTTTGTCGAACTCATACAGCTCCAAAATGCCGGTTTTCGAGCGGGTATCACTCTGATTCCGCCGCAGACCGGTGATCCAAACGTCCAGATGCGATAGCTTCTGCTGCAGCGGCAGCACCTTGCGCAGGGTGCAGCAAGTGTCCGGATTGGATTCCCAAAGGTTGCCGCCGTAGGTGGTGTACTGTTCGGGCACTGTTTGAGCCGGCTCCAGATTCTGAATCCTGATGCCAAAAAATTTCTCCAGTCGCTCCTTCAATTCATAGGTTTCAGGAAACAGCAGGCCGGTGTCCAGAGTGAAGACCGGGAAATCGAGACCCAGCTTGCGCGCATGGTGGATAATGACCAGCCCCGATCCCTGATAGCTGGTGCCGATCTGCGCCCGCGTGCCGAAGGTTTCCCAAGTCCAAGTCAGGATATCCTCCAGCTTGGCCGTCTCAAAACGCTCAGCTTCCGCGTGAACGTTCAACCCGGCATGTTCTTCAAGTAAAAAAGCCATAATGGAATTCTCCTTATTTCCTATAGGATTTACCGGATTCAGAAAAAGTCAACAACACCCCGGATTTAAGCAACTTGTCGGTATCCCATCCACCCGGTTTTTGAATTGAAAGGGCCCATGACTTATGCTCTGGTGGAAGCCCGGTTTAAAAAGGACTGTGCCGCCTCGGAGCTCGTTGGCGACCGCCTTCTGCATTATCTGCCGGAGGAGCGGGTACAGTGATTTTACAACGGCTTGCAGTCTGATGGCTCAGCACGTTCTGATCACGCAAAAACCAGGTTTTGAATGGCTCCTGCATCACGGCCATCCGGAATGCAAAAAAACAGGCGCTTCCTGAGAAGCGCCTGTTTTAAAGAGAATTGGATGAGTTGAAGATGTTCGGCTCAGTTGAGAGCGGCGGCTTCAACTGCGGCGGGCACGCCATCCACATTCACGCGGCGGCCTTCACGGTCGAAACGCACGCGGCCATCGGTGAGGGCGAAGATGGTGAAGTCACGGCCAAGACCGACATTGACACCGGGCACCCATTTAGTGCCACGCTGACGGATGATGATATTGCCGGCAATGACGGTCTGACCGCCGAATTTCTTGACACCGAGGCGTTTGCTCTGGCTGTCACGTCCGTTTTTGACGGAACCTTGTCCTTTTTTATGGGCCATAAAACAGAGGAGGGATTAGAGGTTGATGGATTCGACCTCAAGGCGGGTCAGATGCTGGCGGTGGCCTTTGGTTTTGTGAAAACCTTTGCGGCGCTTGAATTTGAAATTGATGACCTTCTTGGCGCGGTGCTGGTCAATGACCTTGGCGGTGACGGTGGCTCCGGCAACCAAAGGGGCACCGATGCGGCTGTCGCCTTCGGCTCCGTAGAAGAGCACCTGATCGAGGGTGACGGAGCTGCCCACCTCCGCGTCGAGAAGCTCGACGTCGAATTTGAGGCCTTTGGAAACGCGGTACTGTTTGCCGCCGGTTTTGATGATTGCGAAAGCCATAATCCTGAAACTGGGAAAAAAGAAACGCCCCAGCTTGGAATGAGCCGGGCCGGAGGGCCGGGAGACTTCCACACCCCCTGCGCCCGTGCAAGTGGTTTTTGCGGATTTTGGGAGCCGCTGCGGCGGGAAACAGGAATTTTTCGAAAATTTTCCCGCAGCTTTCCCACAGTGGCCGGCGGGGTTTGACCGGAAAGCAGAGCCGGACTCAACCGGGTTCCATCTTCCTGTCAAAATTCAAAGGGAAGGGGAAAGCTCCGGAGGCCGCCGGTCGGATTTACGGATGACGAGCACAAACGGGGCGGAAGCTCCGGAGTTCAGCGTTTTAAAAGTGGAGACATGATAATCCCGCG
Source organism: Verrucomicrobiales bacterium (assembly GCA_028293125.1). Lineage (GTDB taxonomy): Bacteria > Verrucomicrobiota > Verrucomicrobiia > Verrucomicrobiales > V1-33 > CAIZWU01. Next base: position 189,734 of record JAQGPJ010000012.1, read on the forward strand.
CTGGAAGTCCGGCGGCGAAAGTTTCCATCCGGGAGGCCTCGGCGGCACCGCCGGGGTGGCCGGGGTACAGCACCATCAGCAGCAGGCCTCCGGAACGCAGCAGGGGCAGGGCGGAAACGGCGGCAGCATGGGTGGTCTCCGGCTGGGTGATGACCGTTTTGTCGCCACCGGGCAGGTAACCCAGATTGAAGATGATGGCGGCAAAACGTCCTTCGGAATCCGGGGGCAGATACTGGCTGATCCGGCTGTGGCAGGCGGTCAGCACCTCCTGGCAGGCGGAGGGAATGCCGTGATTCTCCAGCAGGGTCCGCGTGGCGGCAACCGCCTGGGGTTGGAGGTCGAAGGCAAACACATGGCCCTGAGGACCTGTCAGCCGGGTCAGAAACAGGGTGTCGTGGCCATTGCCCGCCGTGGCGTCGAGAGCCCAATCCCCCGGCTTCAAGTGGGCGCTGAGCAGCAGGTGGCAGAAGTCCACGGCGGATAACATCCCGCAGAATGGACGGGGGCGGGAGGGACTCAACCTGAAAGCGGAGCTGGGTCCCTCCCGCCGTTGAGGCGAGGGCGCTGGAGGGCAGGGAGGGTGGAGGAAAAAGGATGAACCGCCCGCCGCCACGGAGCACGTCCATGAAAACGACATACGCGTTTTTTTATGAGTTGACCGTGGGCACTCCGGCAATCCGTGGCATAAATGCCCGCCCTGATCTGTCCCTTGCGGCTGATTCCGCGGCCGGCGGCGCTTTGCAGCGTGGCTGTCATGGATTTCCGCCGTGGAAAAAGGAAATTGAACACCAATGGGGCTGAAGTGTTCCAATTTCCCTGACGCCCCGAATTTTTAACCACCTCCCAGACATGAAAGTGCTCAACACCCAACTCACCTCCCGCCGCCAACGCCGCGGTTTCACCCTCATGGAGCTGCTCCTCGTGCTGGCCATCATCGGCCTGCTCATGGGAGGCGGCGCCGCGGTTTACAGCGGCATCATGGATGGTGCCAAAGCCACTAAAACCCGCTCCAAAATCGGGACCATCAGCATGCAGATCCAGCAGTACCAGGCCCAGAAGAGCGGCAAGCTGCCCAGCCAGAGCGTGGGCCTGAATGCCCTGAAGCAAATCGGCGCCGTCAAAACGGAGGAGGAACTCCTCGACGCCTGGGGTGAGCCTCTCATCTACAATATTCCCGCCAAAAAAGGCGGCGACGGGTTCGATCTCTGGTCCAAGGGACCGGACAAGCTGGAGAACACCGGCGACGATATCGGCAACTGGATCACTCCCTGAGGGACCGCCTCCCTCGTCCGCTTCCCAAGGGGCTGGTTTGATGACTGGTTCCTGAATTCCGCCGCCGGAAACTCCCTCCTCCCTGCTTCGACCTTATGAAACGCCGCGCCTTTACCCTGATGGAGATGCTGGTGGCGCTGGCCATCATCGGGCTCCTGCTGGCCGGCAGTTTTATCGCGGCCAGCACCCTGAATCAGGAGCGGGCGCTCCGCACTCCCCTGAATGAGCTGCGCATCATGGCCAAAAAAGCCTGGGCGCGCTCCATGGAGGAGCAGCGGGCCTGGCAGATCCGGCTGATGCAGGACCGGTTTGTTCTGGAGCCCCGGCAGGCGGTCAATGCAGACGACCAGCGGTATTTTCAAACCACGGACCAGCAGATGGGCCGTTCCACCGGGATTCAGTCCTATGTGCTGGAGCCGGGTATCCGCATGGAAGTCCGGCACTGGGGGGAGGCCAAATGGCATCCTCCCATGCCGGACAGCTGGGTCTTCGAGCACAGCGGGCTCTGTGAGCCCATCAATATCCGCTTTATCTCCGAAACCGCATCCGTCACCGCCAGCTTTGATCCTCTGACCGCCGCGGCCCTTGACGAAATGTTTGAATTCGTCGGAGAGCAGAAACAATGAAAATCCATCCGCCCCCGTCCCCGCACCGCCGCCGGGCCCGTGTCCACAGCGGGATGATCCTGCTGGAGATGCTGATGGCCATCGCCATTTTCGGCATGGTGGCGCTGGGGCTCATGCGGGCGCTGATGATCGGAGCGCAGACGGCCATCATCGCCCAGATGGAGCTGCGGATGATCCAGAAAATGCAGTCCACTCTGACGGAGTACAGCAAGGTGCAGACCCTCCAGGAGGGGGCCTACGACATTCCGGCGACCGATATCGACATGGGTGTGGCCATGCGGGTGCAGGTGGAGAAAATGGACAAACTCCTCAACGCCGATGGGCAGCCGCTCAATGATATGTATCACATTATGGTCACAGCGGAGTACGAAAATTTCGGGACCAAGGGCCAGATGACTGCCGACACCTACCGCTATGCCAATCTTTACAAGACCCAGGCAGGAGCAGTGACCACCAACTGATCCCGACCGGAAGCCAGCAGTGATGAGCCCTTTTCCCCCTCTCTCCTCCCGGACCGGAGCCCGGCCCCTTCCACGGTCACTGTCCATCAAACGGAAAGCGGCAGGCTTCACCCTGATGGAGGTGCTGCTGGGGCTGGCGCTTTTCTCCATTCTGATCGGCGGGGTTTTCTCCGTGCAGCGCGGCACTCTGGAGACCAGCCGGGCCATCACGGAACGCGAGGCCAAAACCATGCGCATGAACAGTTTTGCGGAGTTGCTGCGGCGGACCTTTGAGTCCATGCCGGGCAACTCAAAGCTGGTGCTTGCACGGGTGGGAGGAATCAATTCCAGTTACAGCGATGTGCAGTTTATCGATTATCCCCTCGCCTTCTCTTGGCCAGGGGTGCCGGCGGGCTCGAAAAGCGTGGTCTTCCGGACGGAGCGCACACCCGCCGGGGTGGGCCTTGGGGCCACCCTGATGTATCTGGACGAGGATCAGACCCAGGATTACGAGCAGAACAAGCTGGACGAGCGCCAAGTGCTGGCACAGCTGAATCTGATGGAGGGCATTGCGCGGCTGGAGTGGGCGGTTTTTGACGACACCACCCAGGAATGGCAGACGGAGTGGCTGCGGGACAAAACCACACGCCCGTCCTTTGTGACCCTGACCTTGGAATATCTGGACGGACAGGATCCCGTGCAGCTTTACTTCTGGATTCCCCAGATGGCGAATCCCTCCACTTTTACACAGACTGGCGGGCCCGGAGGCGGGGGCGGCGGCGGCGGTCCTGGAGGGGGAGGGCCAGGCGGTGGTGGCGGACCCGGGACCGGCGGACCACCTCCCGGAGGCGGTCCGGGCGGCGGAGGCGGTCGCCCAAGAGGTGGCGGCGGAGGCGGAGGCCCAAGGGGCGGCGGTGGTGGTGGAGGCGGAGGCCGGCGCTAGGGCTCCGTTCAATCGTTGGAAGCGTTCCTTTTTCCTGACAGCCGCACTTCTTTTCCACAAACACGCTCCGGATTTTGCTTTTGGCTGCATCGGATTTTCACCATTTTACCTAACTGCGGGCTTTTTCCCATCAATCATGACTCCCCAATTTTCCAGCTCCGGCCATCTGCCGCGCAGCCGCCGCCGTCACCGGCGGCGCGGCTCGGCGCTGCTGCTGGTTATGTGGCTCATTTCCATGCTGAGCCTCCTGATTTATTCCACCGTGCAGGTGGTGGCGCATGACATGGACATCACTATCTCCCAGAAAAAGGCCTTCCGCGCCCGTCAGCTGACGGAGATGGGGATCAACATCGCCTGCAACCCGGTGGTCAAGGAGAGCGACACCGCCCTGCTCAATCAGGTCATGGGGGACGGGGAGTCCTTCTCCGTAACCATTCGGGGAGAGGGGGGGCGCTTCAATGTCAACACTCTCCTTCAGAACAAAAGCCGCGATTTTTTTGAGCGGACCTTCGAGCTGTGGGGACTGGACAAGGATGCGGCCAGCGCGGTGACGGACTGCCTGCTGGACTGGACCGACGCCGACGAACAGAAGGAGCTGCACGGCATGGAGCGCGAGGACTTCGAGGAGCTGAACTACAGCGGCTACCCTTTTGACCGTCCCTTTTACAGCTTGGATGAAATGCTGCTGGTGCCGGGGTTCGACCAAGTGACGGCTCTGAAAAAGGACTGGCGCGATTATTTCACCATCTACAGCGCCGGAAAGCTGGACCTCAACGCCGCCGAGCCCAAGGTGATCGCGCTGGGCATGAATATCAGCAAGGCCTCCTTTGACGCCGCCAGTCAGGACTTCGAGGCCGACATGAAGGACGCCGTGGAATTTGTGGAAAAATACCGCTGGGGCGCGGACGGCATCGAATTCACTACCGACGACCAGAAGGTGCAAAGTGTGGAGGAAGCCTATTCCCAGCTCGGATTCACCCCCGACTCCACGGAGGGAGGCACCTATTTTGGAGTGAATGACACCACGGTCCACATCGAAAGTGTGGCTACAGTGAACGATTACCGTAAACGGGTTGTCCTAGTGATCCGTAACCGCACTCAGGGCACACCCCAAATCCTGGCCCGCGAGGAGGTTCCCCTATTTCAATGAAGCAATCGCCGACGACAGACAACACCAGCACGCTGTGCCTGCCTGGCGCGGAATCGTGGGAACTTTGGAAGGCATCACCCGGCGGGTGGCAGCGCCAGCCCGGCACGAACCCCTCCGCGGGGCCTTCGTCGTTTAAAACAGCCACCATTTTCGCCTATCCGGTCAGCAGCGCCTTCGCTGTGCCCATCCGCTCGGCCACGGCCGATCCGGACCTGCTGCCGGATCTGGTGGACATCCAACTGGAGAGGCAGGGGCTGAAACCCGAGGTGCCGGTAGGCTGTCTTACGGACTGGCGGGTGGTGGACCGCGGAGAGCAGGAGACTCTGGTGTGCGCCTCCGTTCTCAATCCGGCGCTGTCCGATGATTTGCCGCGGGAGGCTCCCACACGGTTTGAGATCAGTCCGGATCTTTATGATTTGCCGGACGACTCCCTGGTGATCTGGAAGGAGCTGGGCCGGCTGGTGTTTGCCGTCACCCGGCATGAGCACCCGGTTTATTTCCACGCCCTCAGCGCTTCCGTCCTTTCCCCGTCGGTGGTTCAGGAGATCGAGCACCTGATGATGCCGCTCTACACCCAGGGGATTATCACGGAACTGGATTCCATCGTGCTGTGGACGGATCCCGTGGATCCGGAAGTGGAGGCCCTGCTGAGGGAAATCTTCGGAGCCAAAGTCTTCCGGGCCCAGCAGCCCCCTCCCCGGCCCGGCACCCGCACCTCGGCAATTGAGCCGGTCACCGTCGCCCAAGGAAAAATCCGCGCCGCACGGGCGGCCAGGATTCAGAAAATCATCACCGTCTGTGTGGCCGCCTATCTCCTGATTCCCGGATTTTTTGCAGTCCGCTACTTCATGGAGTCCAAAAAGATCAGCAATCTCCAGTCTGGGACCTCCTCCCTGGAGAGCCAGTATGGAGGAGTGCAGAACATTCTGGATCAGGCCGCTTTGGCCGACAGCGCCATCAACCGGGACCAGTTTCCAGTGGAATGGCTTTTCCAAAGCCTGACCTCCCTTTACGACAACGCCAACCCCGGCGTGCGCATCACCAGCTACGATATCGAAAAAGCCCATGGTGACACCAAAAAATCCCAAATCACCATCAAGGGCGAAGTGGCCGGCAATGCCTCACTGGCCATTGCCTACGGAAACAAAGTAAAAGGCAACACCGCGCTGCAGGGGCTGGAATGGAAGACTGTCACCCAGCCCGCCAAGGATGGCAAAGTCGCTTTCACGACTATCGGCACCACCAAAACTGATGACTTATGATGACTCCGCTGAAACAAAGTGAAAAACGGCTGCTGGCGGTCTTCGGCATCGCGGGCTTTCTCCTTATCAACCTGGTCGGTTTCAGCTGGTACTCCAAAAAGATGCTGGTGCTGGATCAGCAGCGGTCAAAGCTGGAGACCCGCTCCCGGATGCTGGCCTCCATGAAGGCCAGAGCCCCCGAGGCGGAGCAAAAGCAGGCTTGGCTGGCCCAGCACCTCAAGGCTTATCCCGATCCCACCACGCGGGACAGCTATCTGGACAACTTTGTCATTGATCTGTCCAAAAATCTGAATCTGGAACTGAAGAAAAACCAGGCGCTGGAGCCCAAGCTGGAGGATCTTTTCCACAAAAGCCGCTATCACGGTGAAGTGACCGGCCAGTGGGGCGACGTGCTGGAATTCATCTACCAGCTGCAGAAGCCCGGTGAGTTCCGCTTCGTCCCGACGATTTCCCTGAAATCCCAGAAAAAGGAGGCCGCCTCCGAAGAGGCCGCCGATGTCGTCTGCGTCTTTGACATCGAGAAATGGTGGTCACCCGAAAGCGTGACCGACCCTGCCGCCGCCGCGGAAAACCAAACCGCCTCCAGTGCCTCTTTGCCGGATTCCACTGAACATTCGCCTCCTGTGCTGGTCCGAAACCACAAGGTCAACACTGAAGCCAAATGAAAACGCCTTCTCTTTTCCCCTCCAGCCGTTCCGTGCTTTTTCTTCCTGTGTTGGCCGCCGGTGTGGGATTTGCCATGTGGGGGCAGCCCTCCTCTCTGTTGGCGCAGCCAGGCGGGGACACCCCCCCTGCCGCTGATCCCGCCACGGGTGGTTCGCCGGCACCGGAATATGAACCCAGCCGGTATGACAGGATCCGGGGGAAGAGCCCCTTCGAGTTTGAACTGGCCAAACCCAAGCCGGAGGAGGCCGTGGACCCCTTTATGGATCTCATCCTGGCCGGATACGCCGGCAGCGGCAAGCAGATCAGCGTTTACCTCGTCAATGCCAAGACCCAGGAGAGGCTGACCATTCCGGGGGGCAATGAAGGCAGCGAAACCGGATTCCGCGTTATTTCCGTCAACCGCGGCAGAACCCTGCGCACCACCACCGCCACTTTGGAGAAGAACGGAGTGACCAAGGAGCTGTCCTTTGATCCCAAAGCTCTCAGCAGCATGGTGGCCAGCGGGGGCAGCTCGGGAGCCGCGGCTCAGGTGGGCGGGCGCCCGGGGGTTCCGGGGCAGCCGGGAATTCCGGGCCAGCCTGGGCGGCCCGGCGGGGTCAATCCTCCGAATGCCGCCGTGCGCCAGACGCCCTATGTGGCTCCGGCGGCTTTTATTCCCGGTGGAAACAACAATGCCAACGGCGGCCCTGTGCCCAACGGCAATCCTCCCGGCCCCGTCAACCTGACGGGAAATATGGTGAATGGCAATCCGCAGATCAATCCGCAGCCAGCGGCCGGCGGGCCCCAGCCCAACGGAAATCCTGCTCCCGGAGTGAATCAGTCAAACAACCAGCCGCGCCGCCGGGTGGTTCTGCCCACCCAGCGCTGACAGCGGTTTGTTTCCAGTCCTTGGGAGTCATGGCGCAAACAGGCCGCCAAATCCGCGTTTGCGTGCTGAGCCGGTGGCTTCAGCGGCTGTCTGTCCCTTGCGAAATTTCAAGTTTTTCATCCCTTCCATCCTATCCATGCGTTCCGCCATCCTTCCGCTTCTTCTCGTTTGTCCTTTTTTACTCCGGGCGGATGACCAGATAGAGCTTCCTTCCAATTTGTCGCCCGCCCTGCGGGCCCGTCTGCTGGCTCAGAATACCGTGCCCCAAATCCCTCCCCCGGTGGAGGCGGCCCCGGAGCCCCCAGCGGACACAGCGGCTCCCGCCGCCACGGATGGCGCGCCGGCTCCTGCGCCCGCCACTCCCTCCAATGCAGTGGTCCCTCCGGTGACTCCTCCCACGGGCAATGGCGCTGTAGTGCCTCCTCCCGCCAACAATAATAATAATGGGAATCCCGGAGGAATCCGCCGTCCTGGGCGTCCCGGGCCGGGGCGGGGCAATGCTCCTTTCCCCAACCGCGGCAATTTCACTCCTGGAGGCAATCCTCCACCGGGAGGTCCGGTGGCCACACCCCAGTCCACGGTCTCCGATGATCCGGATGATTTCTTTCTGGCCTTTCCTGGTTCTCCTATTGAGGAGGTTATTGACAAATATCAGCTGATCTCCGGGCACCACGTCATCCGGGATCCGGGGCTCACCGGCACGGTGGTGGTTGTGCAGAATCCCAATGTGAAAATGACGCGGGATGAGGCGGTGGATTTTATTAAAGCCTCGCTGCTGCTGCAGAATTTCAGCATTCAGGAATACAAACCGGGAGTCGATAAAATCATCGCCCTGACCCGGCCCCCTCTGCTGGAGGGACCACTGGAGGGTGCGCCCATCTATATGAGCGCCAAGGAGCTGCCGAATACGGATCAGGTGGTGAATTATCTTATCCGTCTGGATTTCCTGAGCGCGGCGGATGCGGCCCAGGTTTTTGCGGCGGCGGTTTCCAGCCACACTTGGGGCAAATATGTGGCGGTGCCGTCCGCCAACACCATCCTTGTCCAGGACACCGTGCCCAACATCCGCACCCTGATCCGGATCAAGGATCAGGTGGATGTGGAGCCGGTGAAGCAGGTGCATGAATTTGTGGAGCTCGAGCGGGCCTCCGCGGAGGATATCCAAACGCTTATGGAGGGCATCCTTCAGGCCCAGACGCAGGCGTCCACCGGCGGGGGAGGCGGCGGGCGGCCGGCGGGTTTCCCGGGCGGAGCCAACGCCGGTGGCCAACCGGTGGTGGCCGGCGGGGCTGGAGGACCCAATACCGTCAGCGGGGTCATGCCCGACGGAAAATCCGTCATCGTGAAGGCGGACCCCCGCACCAACCGCATTTTCATCAATGGTCCGAAGGTGCACGTGGATTATCTGAAAAAGCTGGTCAAGGAATTCGATCAGCCCTCCCGTGTTAAAAACCTGCTCACCCAGCAGCTGCGCTATATTCCGGTGGATGACTTTCTGGATATTGCCGGGCAGTCCCTGCAGGCCCGGGGCGCGGGGGAAGCCGGGCAGGCCGGCGGTGGTGGTGGTGGTGGCGGCGGCGGCGGCGCGCAGGGCTTCAACCGGGGCACTGGCGGGCAAAACCAGTTTGGCGGCAACCGCGGCGGCGGGTTTGGCCAGAATCAGTTCGGCGGTGGAGGCGGCGGCGCTGGTGGATTCGGCGGTGGCACCAGCCGCACCGGCACCGGTGGCACCGGCCGCGCGGGCGGTGGCGGTGGCGGGGGCGGGGGGGCGGGCACGCAAAGCTCCGTGCCGGTTCCGCGCTCGGTTGTGATCGGCAAGACCCTTCTGATTTCCGACCCCCGTATGAATTCTCTGCTGGTCAGCGGTCCGCCGGAATCCATTGAGCGCATCTCGGAGCTGGTAAAGGAGATGGACCGCCGGCCTCTTCAGGTGCATATCAATGCCGTCATCGCACAGATCACTCTGGGGGATGACATCTCCACCGGTATGGACCTTCTTCGCCGGGTGGAGGATGTCAAAATCGGCGGGCAGAATGTGAGCATCGCCGGTCTTTACAAAACCACCGCCAATGGCTCCTTCCTTGATCCCGCCAATCTGGACACCATTGGAGGCTTCACCTCGTCCCTGAGCGGTCTGAATGTTTATGCGACCGTCGGTGAACTCTTCAACGTCTATGTCAATGCGTTGGAGAGCACGAACCGCTTCAAGGTTCTCTCCAAACCGCATATCGCCACCGCCAACAACGAGCCGGCGCAGATCACGGTCGGCAGCCGGGTGCCTATTCCCGCCAACCAGCAATCCTCCATTGTCGGCAACGGCACCACATCCGTGACCTCGAATATTGAATACGAGGACGTCAATCTCACCTTGGAGGTCACCCCGCTGATCAACTCCAAAAATGAGATCACCATCGTCACCTACCAGGAAAACAACACCGTTTCAGGCTCCTCGGTCATCAATGGCAACGAGGTTCCCAATATCTCCACGCAGAACCTGAACAATAAAATCACGGTTCCCAACGGAGCTATCTGCACCATCGGCGGCAGCATCACAGAATCCAAAAGCATGGGGGTGACAGGGCTGCCGTTCGTCAGCCGCATCCCCATCATCAAGCATCTGTTCGGCACAACCAAAGCCAGCACCACCCGGCAGGAGCTGCTCATTATGCTCCAGCCGCGGATCATTGACACCGCTGACGATCTGGTGGATGTCCACACCACGGAGGTGCAGCGCACGGTGATCGGCCCCGAAGCTGAGAACTTCACCAAACCGGAACGGGACACCTCCGATCTCCAGCTGCCCACCTATGAGAAGGCGCTGCCCTATGACTCCGCCGGCTACCCGCCGGGCGCTCCGGCCGCCGCTCCGGGAAAAACGACCGTGCCCTACGATTCCGCAGGCTACCCGCCGGGCACTCCAACGGCTCCGAAAGGGTTCTTCCGCCGCATCGGAGCTGCCCTGAAACCCCGCTGAATCCACTCCCCAAGTGAAGGCGTCTGTGTAAAAATGGATCCAAGTCGTTGAAACTGAATTCCAAATAAATTTTGATCATTTGCAACCGCCTGCCGTAAAAAAAGTAAAAAAACTTCCACGAAATCCTTTACAGCCACCCATCATCCCGCTAATCTTGACGCCAGCCCACCAGAACCCTCTACTCAACCAACCAATGAAATATAAATTGTCTCTCCTAGTCGGCCTTGCCTCTCTGGCAGCCCTCGTCGGAGCCACTGCGCAGACTGCAGTGACTGATCCGGTGGGCTACATCACCACCTCTCTTGCCCCCAATGCTGCGGGCACGACCACGGGTGCTGATACTCTGGTTTCCCCCACTCTGGTTGGAAAGACAGAATTCGCCGGTGTCTCCACCAACAATCCCTCCGGCACCACAAGCGTCAGCTTTGCCTCTGGCGTGCCTGCTGGATTGAATGGTGCTTATTACCTTGAAATCAAATCCGGCACCCGTGCTGGCTTCTGGAGCTCCATTGCCTCTTCCACCGCCACAGGTGTTACTACTGTTGACGCTCTGCCGGCTGGTTTGGCCACTGGTGCGAATTTTGTGATCCGCAAGCATGTCACCTTGGGCAGCTATCTCGGAGCCAACACTCCCGGCCTGACTGCCTCCACGGGTGCCAACAACGCGGACAAAGTGCTCCTGCTCAATCCCGCCACCCAAGTGGTGACGGCTTATGTCTATGGCGCTGAAGGTGTGTATGGCCCCGCCGGCTGGTATAATTCAGTTACTGAGGAAAGTGCCACTGATGTTATCATCTATCCCGGTGATGCCATCAAGATCCGCCGCGTTTCCAACGGACCTCTTTCCGTGGTCAATGTTGGTTATGTCAAGACCACTCCGACAGAAATCGACATTTATCAGCGCGACAACTGGGTCAGCCCCGGTCTGGCCACAGGGACAACTCTGGCAACTTCCGGCCTGAACACCGGCAATACTGCCTCCGGTGTGTTCCAAGAGGATTACAATGCCGCCAATGGCGCTCCTGACCGTGTCTTTACGATTTCTTCATCTCAGGTGACAACTTCCTTCGTTGCTCTTACTGGAACAGATGGCTTCATCAATGAAGTCACAGAGGAAGCGGCTGGCACAACGGTCATTCCTGAGGGCAGTGGTATCATCATCCGTCGGGATGTGCGCACTCCTGCAGTAAATTCAACTTGGGTGGCCCCTGCTCAGGTTGTTGCCCCATAATCGTAAGTTGAAACATCCAAGCCTATGAAAATTACTACTTTAAGCCTGCTGCTCCTGAGTGCTGTCTGTGCCCATTCAGCAACTGTTGCCGTGTCCCGCGGCGGTCTGGGCGTTGTTGCCCTGACTTCCAATAATGAGGCACTCAGCACCGGTGGCTATTACATCGCTGTTGGTTCCTTTACCACTGTGCCGACTGTCACGAACACTCCGGAATCCGTTCTGGCTGCTGTCGGAGCCTTCAATGAGTTCGCCAGTGCCACTTCCTCCACTACGGGGGCAACTGTTGGCACTGTCACTGGTTCCTTCACAGGTGGTTTCAGCAATGCCGCGCTGTATAATGGCAAGGAGATCTTCATCATGGTGGGCAACGGAAACTCCAAGGCGAACTCCACGGATTTCGCCATCCTCAAAGGGAGCACTGCATGGAACTTCACGGCTGATGTCTCAGCTGCTGACAGTATTGCCGTCATCCTGCGTGATGTCACCAGCTTCGATGCCGTTGCCGGTACGGAAGTGGATGTGGCGGATCCTGCCGCCAAAGATCAGGTTCAACTGTGGACCGCTATTCCTGAAGTCTCCTCCAGCGTGCTGGTTGGCCTCTTCGGTCTTGGCCTCATGAGCCGCCGCCGCCGCTAATTGGCTGATGGCTTACTGATTGTAAAAAATTGCGAAAGCGGCACCATGAAAGTGGTGCCGCTTTTTTGTGTTTTTGGCTGATTATTAAAATTTAGAGCATTCCCCCAAATTTTTTAGCCGTTTTGAGGCTGATTCTCTCGCAAAGTAAGGCTGTTACATTGGCAGAAATGGTCCAAATAAAATTGCTGTTTCGTGCACCAGCATTCCCCTTGGCATCCCTGCCGGATCAACACTTCTGTCGCTGCTTCCATTGCTCTGGCATCATTGGCTGCAGAGTTGAATCCACTGGAATGCGAATGCCGTCCATAAGCATTCTCAGCAGGTGCACCTCAAGCTGGTCCACGTCTTTAAGCTGTAGCGGAGCTGGAAGCCAATGGCTGTTGGTAGACAGAATCCGGTAAATTTTTCTGTGTGAATTTACTGGGGTATCCTCGTAAATAGTATAGCTGACATTTGCTGTCTGAAATTTTTTGAAAGGATTGGTTATTTGAATTGCATCCGTTTAGCCTGCCGTTCCATAGTGGCAATGTAAATCCCCCCTCTATGAAAGTAATCACCTTAAGCCTGCTGCTTTTAAGTTCTGTCTGCGCCCATTCGGCAACGGTTGCAGTCACCCGTGGTGGTTTGGGCATTGTTGCGGCCACTTTGGGTGGCCCACTCAGCGCTGGTGGTTACTACCTTGCGGTTGGTTCCTATGCCGCCGTGCCCACTGTCGAGAACACTCCGGCATCCATTCTGGCTGCTGTCGCAGCTTTTAATGAATTCGCCAGTGCCACTTCCTCCACCACAGGGGCAACGGTTGGCACTATCACAGGATCCTTCACAGGTGGCTTCAGCGATGCTGGATTGTATAATGGTAAGGAGATTTACATCTTGGTCGGCAATGGAACCACCAAGGCAAACTCCACGGATTTCGCCATTCTCAAAGGAAGCACCCCATGGACTTTCACTGCTGATGTCTCCGCTGCTGAAAGCATTTCTGTTGTCCTGCGGGACGTCACCAGTTTTGATGCTGTTTATGGCATGAAGGTGGATGTAGCGGACCCTGCCGCCAAGGATCAGTTGATTCTTGGGGTTCCCGAGGCCTCCTCAAGCGTGCTGATGGGCCTGTTCGGCTTAGGCCTCCTCAGCCGCCGCAGGCGTTGATTGATCTTCTGAAATTGCGGGAGCGGTACCATTTTCTTGCTTCCGCGTTTTACATTTTGCAGATTGTTCAAACCGCCCGTAATTCGCCCATTTTATCCCCCACGTGGGCATAGAGCTCACGCTGCTGAGCGGTTTGATCAAGGAGGTCGGAGGCCAAGGTGATTTTGCCGGGCTCGAAGAGGGTGATGGTGCTGGAGCCTCCGAAGCGGAAATAGCCTTTTTCGGCACCTTTGGTGACCGGTTGATAGGGCACAGCGGTTTGGACGATGCTGCCGACGTTGGTGGCTCCGATCTCCATCTGGATCACCTCGCCCAGTCCCGCGGTGCGGATGACGGTGAGGACCCGCTTATTCTGCCAGAGGTAGCTGAGGTTGCGCTTCAGGGCGATGGGGCTGACGGAGTAGAGCGGCCCGTTGATCAGCTTGGGAGAGACAGGAGTACCCCCTGTGCTGAAATGGAAGCGGTGGTAGTCCACAGGGCACAGCCGACTGAGCACCAGGGTCCCATCGGCGTATTTTTCCGCCAGTTCACCATTGCCGAGCAAAGCGCTCAGGTTGAAGCGCTGGCCCTTCACGAAAACGGCCTCCACCTCTGAAATCCGCTGAAAGCCCAGATGCCGGCCATCGGCGGGAAAAACCACGCTGCCGGGATCGGAATCAATCGGGCGGGCTTCCGGCTTCAGCTTCCGGTAAAAGAATTCGTTGAAGGTGTGGTATTTGGACGGCGGCAGGGCGAATTCCTCCGGGTCAAGCTTATATTTTTCGATGAAGGGATTGATGAGCAGGGAGGTTTTCCACCGGTCCATGCGCTGGCCATACCAGCGTGAAAACCAAGCGCGCTTGACCGCCCAGGACAGGGCCAGCCGTCCCGGCGGAGTCTGGTAGGCGAAGCGCAGAGCCCGCTCGCCATAAATCTGCTCCTCCTCGATTTTGCCGGTGTAACGGTTGAAGTAGGTGATGGGTTCGGGGGACATCAGGAAGGGGAGGAAGAAGGGGAAGGGAAGGCGCGGCGGGCCATGAGCAGCACCAGCGCCACAGGCAGAGGGGAAAGGCCGGCCAGCAGAGCCGTCAGGGAGGGAACGCCGGACTCCGCCGCCGGGTTTCCCAAAGCGGTCAGAAAATCGGACCAGAGCGGGGAGGAGAAACCGGCCTGGGCGGGGCCGGCGGCAAGAACCACAACCGCTGCGAGCAGCAGCCACCATGCCTGGCGGCTATGCCGGAGCGCGGCCCAGGAAAGTCCCAGCCCCAAAGCCGCCACAAAGCTCCATGCGGCCACGGCGGGAGCGCCGGACAGCATCCGCAGGGGGGGAATCGGCATGGCGGGATGATAGCACAGAAGCATCACGATTGCCGGGACGGTGATCAGAATGCCGCAGACAAAAACCATCACGCCCGGAATGGCCAGTCCGTCCGTCCACCGCGGTTTGCCGTCCGCGCCGGCACAGAGACCGGGCAGGTCGGGCCGTTGATAAAGGAGAATCATCCCCAGGGGAACACCCAGGCCGGCCAGTGCGGGGAGCATATCCGCCATGCCGCTGAAAGCGGAGGAGCCGGCCGCCGCATCGCTGCCCATGGAATGCCAGGCGGCGGCGGCGATGATGCCGCTGGACACAAAGGCCCATACCCAGCCGGCGGCGTGGATGAGAGGCGGAGCCCACCGCCTTTGGAAAAGGGAGCCGAGTCCCAGGATCATCATTCCTGCGGCTCCGGCGGCGCGGACCAGCATGCCGGCATAGGTGACCTGGCGGGACCATTCGTCAGGATGGCTGCTGAGGTCCAGCCACTGCAGGGGCAGCGTGCAGGCCAGCAGCACCCCCAGCAGAATCAATCCTGCGCCGCCAAGCGTCAGCACGAGGCCTCCGGAGGACGGTTCGGAATCCTCCTGGCGCAGCGGCGGCGGGGGTGTCAGGACGGGGGGCTGGCTGCTGAACAGGGGGTGCGTTTCAGGCGCGGATGGCGGCTCCATTTCCAGTGCCGGTTCGGGAGAATCCAGAATGGGAACGGGAGAGGAGGCAGGAACAGAAACAGGAACAGAAACAGGAACGGAAACAGGAACGGAAACAGGATTGGGCCCGGCCTTGGAGGCTGGAACAGCAGGGACTGGAAGAGGAGTGGCTGTCCGGCTGAGCCCCTTTGGCCGGCTGGGCGGTGGAGGAGAAGGAAGCGGGGCTGTACGGAGGCCACCGGGAGCAGGCAGGGCAGCCAGGGTGGAGGCCAGGGAAAAGGCTGCGGCCAGGCCGGAGTCCGAAGTCGACGGGGGCACTGCCGGGGCGGAAGCTTCCGTTTTTGCCGGAGTGTCCGGAAGCAGCATGTCCATGCTCCAGTCGTCCTCCGCCTCATCCGGAACTCCCCGTTCCACGTCCGCGTCCGGATACCGGTCCGCCAAAAAGCCAGGCGGAGGGGCCATCAAATCGCCGGCCCCCCCGGCGGGCTGATCAACAAAACGGGAGGAAAGCTGCCCCGCCAGATCAGCCAGGGAAAAAGCAGCGGCAGCGGGGGGGGCGCTCGAAGAGGCGGGAGCCCCCACCTTTTGCGGGCGGACGGGCAGGGGCAGGGACCGGAATGGAGCAGGCCGGGATGCGGCGGGAGGAGCCAGCAGGGAGCCGGCAAGTTCCTGAATGCTGGGGATGGAAGCCGCCAAAGGCGGGCCTGCCGAACCTCGGGATGCCGGGTTCCCGGATGGGTCCGCAGCCAGGAGATCCAGAAGCGGGCCCAGATCCGGATGGTCCGCCATGGTTGGGGAGAGCGCCGGGATTTCCTCCTCCCGCTCCTCCGGTTTGGCAAAGCCAGGTTCCAGCAGTCCTGGAGCCACAAGGGAATCCTCCGGTCCAAGGAGGGCGGCGGCAGGAGGAGGAGGGGCCATCAGCCCGCGCGCCAAGGCGGGAATGAACTCGTGAGGCATTGGGACATCCCGCTGTTCCCCCGGAAAAGCGGAAGGGGGAAAGGGCATACCGGAAAACTCGTCCCGGCGGGACGGCGGGGGATCATGGCGGGACATGTGCCGCGATGTTGGAGCACAATCAGGCCCCTGTAAAGGCGGGCGGCGCTGATGAAAATTCACTGGTTTCGCATCCGGGAGCAACTTTAATTGGCAATCCGCCGCAGCCCGCCTCTCATTGCCCGCACTATGAACCGCCGTCATTTTCTCTCCGCCGCCGCCATGGGGGCTGCCGCCACTCCGCTGCTGCACGGCCAGGACGCCGCGCCCGCCACGCCGGCGCCTGCCGGAGGAGCCCGGAAAAGCTGGAAGCGCCGTATCGGGGTCAGCACCTATTCCTACTGGGGATTTGAGCGTGAGGAATGGCGTCCCATCCCCAAATGCCTGGAATCGGCGGCGGATCTTGGATTCGACGGGGTGGAGATTCTCCAGCGCCAGTGGACGGACCGCTCTCCGGCTGTCCTCAACAACGTCAAACGCCGCGCGTTCTCGTTGGGGCTGGATCTGATGGGATACTCCACGCACCAAGGCTTCGTCTCCCCGGATGAGGAGAAGCGGAAAAAAAACATCAACGACACCATCGGTTATCTGGAGGAGGCCTATATCCTGGGAATCCCCACCATGCGGGTGAATTCCGGCACCTGGGGCACACGCAAGGATTTTGATGACCTGATGGCCCACCGCGGAGCCGAGGAACCGCTGCCGGGCTACACCACCGAGGACGCTTTCAAGTGGGTGATCGACGCCTACGCCAAACTCATTCCCGAGGCGGAGAAGCGCGGAGTGGTCATGGGGCTGGAGAACCACTGGGGCCTGGGCCGCACCCCCGAAGGGGTGCTGCGGGTGGTGAATGAGCTGAATTCCCCCTGGCTGCAGGTCACCCTGGACACCGGCAACTTTCTGGAGGATCCCTACGACCGGCTGAAAATACTGGCGGGCAAAACTGCGCTCATGCAGACCAAAACCTATCAGGGCGGCGGGGTCTGGTACACGCTGGACCTCGATTATGCCCGCATCGCCGGCATCATGAACGACGCGGGCTACCGGGGTTATATCTCCTTGGAGTTCGAGGGCAAGGCCGCGCCGGAGCCCTCCATCCGGGAAAGTCTGGCCATGCTGCGCAGCCATTTTTGAAAGCATCCGCCGGTCAGGCCACACGCCTGGGGCACAGACAGGAAGCCGCCGTCAGTGCTGACATATGGGGCTGCGGCTTTCCGCCAAGGCAAAGCCGGTGCCCGGCCATCTCCGCGCATTTCCGGGAGGAAGTTCCCGCTTTGCCCGCAAAGCACGGGCTTTGGCCCCGTATGGTGCCATGGCTCATTCTGCTTGCCAGCCCTGTGAGGGCTGGCTACTGCTGACCTTTTCCCGCATTTTTCACCTTAATCTCAACTCCCAACTCTCTAAAATTCAGACATGAACCGGAAAATTCGCATGGGCATGGTGGGCGGCGGACGCGGCGCTTTTATCGGCGGGGTGCACCGCATGGCCTCCAGCCTGGATGGGCAGGTGGAGTTGGTGTGCGGCGCGTTTTCCTCCAATCCGGAGAAATCCAAGGCGTCAGGAGCTGATCTCTTCCTGCCGGAGAACCGCTGCTACGGCAACTATGAGGAGATGATCCTTGCCGAGAAAGCCCTGCCGGAGGGCGAGCGCATGGACTTCATGGTCATCGTGACGCCGAACCACCTCCACTTCCCGCCGGCGAAGATGGCGCTGGAGAACGGCTTCCATGTGCTGTCCGACAAGCCCGCGACCTTCAATTTGAAACAGGCCAAGGAGCTGGCGGAGATCGTCAAAAAAACCGGGCAACTTTACGGCGTGACTTACAACTACACTGGCTATCCCCTGATCCGTCAGGCCCGCCAGATGATCGCCGAGGGCAAGCTCGGCAACATCCGCAAGGTCGTCGCCGAATACCCCCAGGGCTGGCTGGCCACCCTGCTGGAGGAGACCGGTCAGAAGCAGGCCTCCTGGCGCACCGATCCCGCCCAGTGCGGGGCCGCCGGCTGCATGGGCGACATCGGCACCCACGCCATCAATCTGGCGGAGTTTGTGACCGGGCTGCACCTGAAGGAGATCGCCGCCGACCTCACCACCTTCCTGCCGGGCCGCCGTCTGGAGGACGATGGCAATGTGCTGCTGCGCTTTGACAACGGGGCCAAGGGGGTGCTGCACTCCAGCCAGATCAGCGTGGGCGAGGAGAACAACCTGAGTCTGCGCGTGTACGGCGAACTGGGAGGCATCGAGTGGCACCAACTGGACCCCAACACCCTGAAGGTGCAGTTGCTGAATGAGCCGACCCAGATTTTCCGCACCGGCCTTGGCTATCTGGGCAGCGATGCCACCGCCGCCACCCGCCTTCCCGCAGGCCATGTGGAGGGGTATCTGGAGGCTTTTGGAAACGTTTACCGCAATTTTACCGCCCACATCCGCGCCGTGGCTGAAGGCAAGGAATTCGCGGCCGATTATCCGGGCATTGAGGAGGGCGTCGCCGGCATGGCCTTCATCGAGGCCACGGTCAAATCCGGTGCCGCCAACGCCGCCTGGACCCCGCTCGATTATGTGCCCACTCCCAAAAAGAAACCCGCCGGCGGCAGCGCGGCGGGTTCAACGGAGAAACACGGAGGCCTGAGCTGAGCTGGCTTGGAACCCGGTAGCCCGTGTTCCAAGCTTTGGGCGGGGCAAACCAGGCTGGCCGGTTGATGAACGGATTTGGCTTCACCGGGAGCCGGCGGATTCCGCTGGCTCCCGGTTTTGCTTTTCCAAAGCGTCAATCTCCTTGTTGGTCAGGCAATCGCCACCGGCTTGCCGGAGGCGGCGGAGGCGTAGATGCCGTCGATGACCTGCATCAGGCGCAGGGCCTGCTCCGGAGTGTTGAAGGGTTCGGCCTTGCCGGTGAGGGCGTCGATGAAGTTGGCGGCGGAGCCGATGCGGCCCATGTCCTCACAGGCGGGCACGGTGATGCTGCGGTTCACGCTGTGGCCGTTTTCCTGCACGTAGAGCTCACAGGAGTCGATGGCGGTGTTGTCCAGGCCGTCAATGTTGAAGAGGCGCTCCACCTTGCCGCCGGCCTTGTTTCCCTGAAAGACCACGGAGACCTCCTCGCGCTTGATCATCTCCGCCCAGGAGACCTGGAGCGAAAGGACCTGGCCGGTCTTGAAGGTCACAAAACCGTGGGCCGCAGTCTCCACATCGGTCACGCCGCCCACGCGGTCGGGGATGCCCCACGGGCCTTTGAAATTCTTGTCATCGTTGAAATCCGAGAAAGTCTGGCCGAGCACGTGGGCCGGCTCGGGATACCCCATGAAGTACATGGCCAGATCCACCATGTGCAGCAGGTCGATGAGAGCGCCGCCGCCGGCGAGCTCCTTGGTGGTGAACCAGCCGCCGAAGCCGGGAATGCCGGTGCGGCGGATCCATTTGGCCTGGGCGGAGTTGATTCTGCCGGTCACGCCGCCTTGGATGTACTTCATCATGGCCTGGGATTCCGGGCGGGCGCGGTTGTTGAAGTTGAACATCACTTTTTTGCCGGCTTTTTCAGCGGCAGTGATGACTTCCTGGACCTCGGCGGCATTCAGCGCGGGCGGTTTTTCGGAGAAGACGTGCTTGCCGGCCTCCAGGCACTGGACAGCCAGAGGCTTGTGGAATTTGTTGGGAACGATGACACTGACGGCCTCCAGCTCCGGGCACTCCCTCAGCATGGCCTCCACGGATTCAAAGGACTTGGGAATGCCCCATTTTTCAGCCGCTTTGGCCGCCGCCCCGGGAGCTGGATCCGCCACGGCCACGATGTCCGCGCCCGCCTGGCGGAATCCCGCCGCGTGATACTGCAGCATGCCGCCGGCACCGATGATTCCTGCTTTGATTGACATAGATTGGTCTGTTTGCTGATGGTTGAAAATGGGGGGGACCCGCGCGAGGGTGCGTTCCGCGTTTGCAGGTGTCAAGACCCGAACTCCGGTTTGCACGGCTGTAGAGGCCGTCAATGCGGCTGTGCAGAGCGGGATTCCAACGGATATTCCCTGCGCGGTTATTCATTGAGATTTTCCTCCGGGTCGTGATAATGCCGGCCGGGCTCCGGCGTTGACGGGCCAACTGTCTCTATTTTTATCTTTTCCGATCCCAGCACCGATGGCTTCCGCCACCCTTCACCTGCGCGGCGTGGCCGTGCTCCACGCCGACCGGCTTGCGGACGACGGCACGCTCCTCATTCCCTCACGTCTCACAGCCGCGGATGTGCCCCGTCTGGCCAAACTGGCCGGCAGCCGCACGCTGGTTCTGCTGAGGGAGCCGGATGCGGCCTATGAGCCGGCGGTGGCGGCGGCCATTGGAGCCCTTCACGCGAAATCCATTCTCCGTCCGGACCACGGCACGTGGGAGGCGGTGCAGGCGGCGGTGCGCCAGCGGCAGGCCGTGCTTTACCTGCCGCCATCCGTGAAGGCCCCCAAAGTGGCGAATCTGGAAATTCCCCGCCCGCTGCTGGAGGAACTGGCGCGTGCGGGTGTGCCGGTCCAGCCGGTGGGGATGGACCACCCGGCGTCCGCGTTCCTGTCCGTGGATGCCATCGGCAGTCTGGATGAGGCGGTGTATGTGGTGGCTCCGCTCATTCCCGCCGCCCGCATGACCTTTCAGGCGGTGCAGGCCGCCATCATCGAAGCCAGTGCGGAGGCCTTCGCCCACCGCCCCACCCTGGATGCGCCGCTGGGCCGGCTGCTGCTGGCCGGCTTCAAAAAGCACGGTCCCACCTCCAACATTGTTGACGGACTGGACGGCAGCGTGACGTCCTATTCCAAGATTTTCGCCGCCTCCGCAGCCTTGGCGGGCGTGATCCGCCAGGAGGTCAAGCAGCCGCGCGTCGGCATCGCCCTGCCTCCGGGCCGGGCCGCCCTGATCGCCAACATCGCCGCGGTTTTTGCGGGCAAGGTGCCGGTGAACATCAACTTCACAGCCAGCAAGGAGGCCATCGAGAGCGCCATCCGCCAGAGCGGCATCGAGAAATTCCTCACCGCCGACACCTTTGTCCGCAAGCTCCAGTCCTTCCCCTGGCCGGCGACCAAGCACCTCATCTTCCTGGAGCGCGTGCTGCCCCAGCTGAAGCCGAAGATCGTGCGCTGGCTGATCGCGCTGAAGCTGCTGCCGGTCACCATGCTGGCCAAACTGCTGAAGCTGCCGGTCAAAGGCGGGGATGACGAGGCGGCCCTTCTGTTCACCAGTGGCAGTTCCGGCGAGCCCAAGGGCGTGGCCCTGAGCCACCGGAATATTGTGTCCAATGTCACCCAGTTTGCCCTGCGGCTGGATCTTCCGCCCCACGAACGCATCGTCGGCTCCCTGCCGTTGTTCCATTCCATGGGCGGCACAGTCACCGTGTGGTTCCCGATCATGGAGGGGGTCAATCTGGTGACCTACCCCAATCCCATGGAGGTGACCAAGCTGGCGGAGCTCATCGATCAGCACCGCGCCGTGCTGCTGCTGACGACGCCGACCTTCCTGCGTGGATTCCTGAAGCGGGTGAAGGTGGAGCAGCTGGCCAGTCTGAAGCTTATTGTCACCGGCGCGGAGAAGCTGCCGGTGAATCTGGAGGAGGAGTTCCGCAAAAAATTCGGCAAGCCGGTCATGGAGGGCTATGGTCTGACCGAGACCTCCCCGGCCACCAACTTCAACCTGCCCGACGCCGAGGAGGGGCCGTGGCCGGTGATGCCCACGCGGCGGTTGGGCTCCGTGGGCCAACTGCTGGCCGGCGTCGCCATCCGCATCACCGACCCCATCACCGGAGCCGTGCAGCCGGTTGACCAGACGGGAATGCTTTGGTTCAAGGGGCCCAACGTCTTCAAAGGCTACCTCAAACAGCCCCGCCGCACGGAGGAGGTCCTGCAGGACGACTGGTTCCGCACCGGGGACATCGCCCGGCTGGATGCCGATGGCTTTCTGTATATCGAGGGCCGGCTGAACCGCTTTTCCAAGATCGCCGGCGAGATGGTGCCCCACGAGGCTGTGGAGGAGCAGATTCTGAAGGCCATGCACCTGGACGGGGACTCCGAGCGCCGCATCGCCATCGTGGGCGTGCCGGACGATGACAAGGGCGAGGCCCTGGTGCTCATCAGCACCGTCGCCAGCGAGGCCGTGAAGCAGGAGATCATCCAACTGCGGTATTCCCTGCTGGAGCGCGGGGTGCCCGCCCTGTGGATCCCCCGCCGGCTGGTGCGCGTGGAACAGATTCCCATGCTCGCCTCCGGCAAGCTGGATCTCAAAGCCTGCGAAAAGCTGGCCGTCCAGCGCGCCGTGGGCTGAGGGCCCGTCTTTGGACACTACAGGCCCGCACTGCGGGCAGGCGGCGGGCACGGGATTTGCCGCATTCCGGTTTGAGAACCGGCGGCGGCCCTGCATAATACCGCCGACCGGGGCTTTTCGATCCATTCTAACCGCTATGCACATTTCCGATATTCTGGCCTCCACGCCGACCACGCTGTCATTCGAGTTTTTTCCACCGAAAACACCGGAGGCCGTGGAGCGGCTGTATGAAACCATCTCCCAGCTGGAGCCCTACCAGCCCTCGTTCGTCAGCGTCACCTACGGGGCGGGCGGCGGCACACGGGAGATGACCCACGACCTTGTGGTGCGGCTGAAACAGACCACGGAGCTGGACCCCATTCCCCATCTCACGTGTGTCTGCCACCAGGAGGGGGAAATTGCGGAAATCCTGGAGCGCTACGCCGCCGCCGGGGTCAGCAATATCCTCGCCCTCCGCGGCGATCCCCCGACGGACCGCGCGGGGTATGACCGGTCGAAGGACGCCTTCAAATACGCCTCCGACCTCGTGGCCTACATCCGCCGCTTCAACGACAGCAAAGCCCATCCCGATTCCCGGGGCTTCGGCATCGGCGTGGCGGGCTTTCCGGAGGGGCATCCGCTGACGCCGAACCGGCTGGTCGAAATGGACCATCTGAAGGCCAAGATCGATGCCGGAGCAGACTATATCTGCACCCAGCTCTTTTTTGACAATCACGACTTCTACGACTTCCGCGAGCGCTGCTCCCTGGCGGGCATCCATGTGCCCATCATCGCCGGCATCATGCCCATCACCACCACCAACGGCATGAAACGCATGGCCGAGCTGTCCGGCGGCTCCGTTTTTCCTGCTCGCCTGCTCAAGAACCTCCAGCGCGCCGGCAGCGACCCCGAGGCCATCCGCCGTGTGGGGCTGCACTACGCCACCGAGCAGTGCGCCGACCTGCTGAACAACAAGGTGGCCGGCATCCACTTCTACACTCTCAACCAGTCCACAGCCACGCGCGAAATCTACGCCAGCCTGGGCCTCAAGGACAGCCGCGCCCTGATGCCCTCCGTGGCCTGAGGCTCAAGGATTCCAGCCAGAGCCGCGGGATGGCGTTTGCCATTCCGGGGCAGTCAGGGTTTTGGCCGCCCATCCGGGACGGCGGCGTATCCTGACAGTCCGTCCGAAGACCGCCACTTCCGGGATCGGGGGTTTTTCAGATAGTAGAAGCGCCCGTCCTTCGCGCCGCGGAGGAAATCGGGGACGCCGTCGGCGTTGAAATCCACCGTGGCGGGGCTGACGTCATGGCCTTCGATATTCTGCCGCACCAGCCGTCCCGGTCCTCAAAGGTCCGGCCGCTGTCCGTGCCGCCGGTCCGGCGGTGCAAACTGACGCTGGTGGAATTGGTGAGGAAATCCAGCCGCTCATCACCGTCCCAGTCAGTCACGCACAGCTTCCGCCGATTCGGGAAAGACAGGGCAGGAGAAAATCCGGTCTCACTTGGGCCAGGCGCCGTCCACAAAATCGTGCGGCTGCAGCTTGTCAGGATCAATCACCGCATGGCGGATGAGTTTGCGCTTCCAAGTCCATGAGAGATGCACCCGGCCGTCCGCGCTTTGGATCATGGCCGGATAACTGTATTCCCCGGGCTTGTCCTCCAGCACCAAGGCCGCCTGCCAGATTTTCCCGTCGCGGGAGACCGCCAGATTCAGAGGCGTGCGCTTGCCGCCCCACTCACCGGGATCGCCGGGCACATGGTTGTAAATGATCAGCTGCCGCCCGTCCCGGAGCGTGACCGCATCCGTGCCGGAATTGGGATTGGGCAGGGTGCCAAGGGTCATGGTGCCCCATGTGCGGCCGCCGTCAGTGGAGGCAATTTCAAAAATGCGGTTCTGCCGGGTGCGGCCGATGGCCAGCAGGCCACCGTTTTCCGTGAAGAGAATGCTGGGCTGGATGGCCTGGATGGCGGTCCCGTCATTGAGGGGACCGGTGGCCGACCACGTTCTGCCAAAATCCGGCGTGCGCTCAAAGCTGACCGTCCACTTGCTCTCCTCCTCCGGGGTCTCGTGGCTGACCGGGCATAGCAGATCGCCATTGGGCAGCTGCACGGGCTTGTTTTTGATGGGTCCCAGAATGCCCTCCGGCAGGCGGTGGGGCTCCTCCCACGTGCGGCCCCCGTCGTTGGACCGGGTCAGCATTCCCCACCAGGTTTCGGGCGTGGGGCCAACCTTGTAAAACAGCAGCAGCGGGCCCTCCTTCGGCTGGAACAGCACCGGATTCCATGAGGGATGACGGACCACGGCACCGTCGGTTTTGGTGAACTGCACGCCGTTCGCCACTTCGGAGGGTGCGGTCCATTTTCCATTTTCCTGACGGGAAACCCAGATGCCCACGTCAGGATGTTTTTCATGCGTGCCGCCGAACCATGCGGCCACCAGAGTCCCATCTTTGGCCTGGGCCAGAGTGGACGCGTGGCAGGAGGGGAAGGGGACGGACTCATAAATGAATTCCGACGACAGCAGGGCGCTGTCCCCCTCCACGGCGTTGGCGGTGGGAGTGCCGGCAAAGGTCAGGAAAGCGGGCAGCGCCGGCAGCAGCAGGGAGACAGGAAAAGGAAAATGAAGAGTCATAACGGTGATGGCGGACGGAACAAAGACGCGCCGGACAGGGCCGGCCCTTTCGGCGGAAAACCCGGTATCCGTGAATGGGAAAGACTGGGGCCAGGCTGCCGCCCTCTGGTTTCCCTCATCCGTCAGATGCTGTTTTTTCGTCTTAGGGAAGTCGTAAATGGCATTGATTTGCCTGCGGGGTCCCGTAGGCTGCCGTCCCTCCGCCACCCTTTCATAAAGTGCGGAGCTGAAGGCGGAAATCTCTTCAAAAACCAATCCCGCCTTTCCCCAAGTCACACCCTTACACACGGAATTATTCCGCCCGCCATGTCCGATCCCGAACCTATCGACCTCTCCCAATTGCAGAATCTCAATCTGGCGCCTGACTGGGTGGGGGATCTGCAGCGCCGGGATACTGCCCCCGGTGAAGTGGTCTGGGGACGCGCTCCGGACAGTGGAGGCCGAGGCAATGCCGGCGGCGGGGCCCGTGGCTTTGACAGCCGCGGTCCGCGCCGTGACGGCGGCGGCGGTGGACGTGGTGATTTTCAGTCCCGTGGACCCGGCGGTCCGCGCGGCCCCCGTCAGGATGACCGTGGTCCCCGTCCTGGAGGCGGAGGTGGTTTCGGCGGCCCCCGCCCGGCGGGCGGAGGCGGTGGTGGTGGATTCGGTGGCCCGCGCCCGGCGGGCGGTGGTTTTGGAGGTCCGCGTCCCCCCGGAGGGGGCGGCGGGGGAGCTGGCGGCCAGTTTGGAGGTCCCCGGCCTGATGGTCCGCGCGGTCCGCGTCCGGAAGGCCGTGGAGGTCCGGGTCCCGGAGGTGACCGCCGTGAAGGCGGTGGTTTTGGCGGCGGTGACCGCCGTGAGGGCGGCGGCGGAGGCCGTGGGGAATTCAGGGGCCGCGGGCCGTATCAGGGCGGGCAGGGACGTTTTGAGGAGCGCCAGCATGCGGAGCCGCTGCCCGGCTGGAGTGTGCGCCTGTTTGCCGAGCCCCGCTCGCTGGAGGCCATCGTCCGTCAGATCAAGGCTTCCGGCCGCGCCTATCCGGTGTTCGAGCTGGGCCGCCTGTTCCTGGCGGGCCGTGACCGTTATATCGCCTCCTTCTCCCGTCAGACCCCGCCGCCTGCGAAGCGCCCGGCCAAGGGTGAGCCAGTGCCGGAGGCGGAGCCTCTGGAGGGGCCGGCGGAGATTTTCCAAGTCATCACCGACAGCTCCCTGTGGCTGACGCGGGAGGAGGCCATCCGGCACATCCTGCATGGTGCCGGCATTCAGAATTTCTACCGCCGTGAAACGGTTTCCATCGATCCGCCGAAGGGAATATTCACCGCGGTGGCCGTATGCGGTTTCTCGGGGGAGGTCCTGGGCCCGCCGAACCACCACTCCTTCCAGAGCACGGTCGCCCGTCTGCACCGCGAGAGGTTCTCCAACATTCCTATCGACCGCTACAAATCCCGCATCCGCACGGAGAAGGATGAGGCCCAAGTGGCCAAGTGGCTGGAAAACCAGAGCACCACTACGGTTTACGTGCCGGTGACGCCGGAGGAGGTGGCTGCCGCCGCCGCCAAGGCCAAGGCGGACGCTGCGGCTCCCACTCCTGCCTCCACTGCGGAGAAACCTGCCGCCGCTGAGGAATCCACCGCTGAACCGGCAACGGAGGAGGCTTCCGCCGCCGGTGCTCCGGAGGAGAATGCCGCCGCCGCCGCCGCTTCGGCCTCTGAGGAAATCCCGGAGGAGTTTGTCCGTGCGCCGGGCAACGAGGCCGCCGCCCCGCCGGCTGCGGTGGATGCTCCGGCCCCGCTGAAAACGCAGGCGGAGATGGAGGCCCACTTCCTCCAGCACCATGCTCCCAATGCGGTGAAGGCCGTAACCCGCGCCAAGGTCCCGGGCAGCATCCCCGGCAAGCTCCTAGCCCCGCCGCTGCTGGCCCTGCTGCGCATGGAGGTGGAGCAGCAGCAGCGTTTCCCGATGCAACTGGTGCAGGATCTTTGCCGGGACTTGGAGAAGCAGAGCCTCAAATTCTTCAAACGCGACCGCAAGGCCACCTTCGTCTGCCGCACCCGCCCGCACTATATTGCGGACGAGGCGCATCTTTCCCCGAGACTGCGCAGCATCGTCGGTGTCGTCCGGGGCAATCCGGGTATCACGCTCTCCCGCCTGGTTTCGACCTTGGCACCTCACGTGGAGCTTTCCTCCAAGCCGTCCGCCCCAGTGGCGCCGGCTTCCGAAGCCGCAGCCCCCGCCGCGGCTGAAGCGCCCGTGGAAGTGAAACCTCATGACACTCCGGAAGCCGTGACCGCACCCGTGGCTGAAGCCCCCCCGGCTGGGGAGCCCGCCGCTGCCGGAATTCCGGAGGTGGAGGCTGTTTCCGCGGAAGCGGCGGCTGAATCCGCTGTGGAGTCCGTGGCCACCGATCCCGCTCCGGAAACGGGAAGCGGAGAGGCTGCCTCCGAACCTGCTGCTGAAACGGAATCCGAACCCGCGTCCGCCGCTCCTGCTGAACCCGCAGGAGCCGAGGAGCCAGGCACCCCGGTGGAGACCACTTCCTCCACGGAATCCCCTGCGGAGGCTGTGGCCAAAACAGCGGCGGTTGCCGAAGCCAGTCCGCTGGCGGCTCCCGCTCCCGCAGCGGCCCCCCACCTGACGGCTGACGAGATCGCCGTGCTCCAGGATCTGCGCTGGCTGGTGCAGGAAGGGTATGTGACGGAGTTCGCCAGTGGTGAACTCCAGATCCTTGGCCGCCCGCCACAGCCTGCTCCCGAGAAGAAGGAGAAGGAAAAATCGCCGCCCGCCGCCGCTGCTGCCCCCGCCCCCGCCGTTGCTGAAAGCGGTGCCGAGGCCGGAGCTAAAGCTGAAACGCCGGCTGCGGACCAATCCGCCACCGAGGAAACTGCCGGAGCTGATCCAGAGGCTGAAGCTTCCGCTCCCCCCGCATCTGAGGAGACGCCCGCTTCCGATTCCGTTGCGGAAACGGAACCCGACGCCGTTCCTGAAGCTGAAGCCGGCAAGGAATCTGCGAAAACAGAAGACTGAAAGGTCACTGGCCCTCGCGGCTCTTTTGTAAAGGGCTGCTGAAATCAATCAATCACCCACGGCCTCCGTTGCTCCTGTCAGCAGCGGAGGCCGCTGTGCTTTCAGGGCATCTTCCGGAATCCCGTGGCTGAGTCAGCTAATTTCAAAAGGACTGCCACCGTATAAAACCGCCTTGGACGCGTTCACAAAAACGCGGTGACCAAACCTGAAATTGGCGTTAAGGGCTGTCCGCCACCTGTGAATCCTTCCCGCCTTTTCCCCATCCTGTGCCTCCGCTGGCTTATTCCGCTCCTGCTTATGGGCGTTCTGGCTCGGGCTGAGGAGGCTGTTCTGAAGGTGGACTTCTCCATTCACGCTGGAACCATCCGTCCCCTGCACGGCATCAACAAAGGACCACTGGCACCGGGGGGGATTTTTGATGTGGTTCAGGAGCAGAAGGAACTGGGAATTCCCTTCACGCGCCTGCACGACTGCGGTTGGCCGAATCCGTATGTGGTCGATCATCATGCCGTTTTCCCCAATCCGGACGCCGATCCCGCCCTGCCGGAGAGCTACGATTTCAGGCTGACGGACGAATACATCACCGCTGTCCGTCAAACCGGCGCGGAACCCATTTACCGGCTGGGCGAGAGCATTGAGCACACGGGCGTGAAAAGGTATGTGCATCCACCCGCTGACATGGAGAAATGGGCGGCGGTCTGCGTCGGCATCATCCGGCATTACAATGAGGGGTGGGCCAACGGATTCCACCACCGCATCCGCTATTGGGAGATCTGGAATGAGCCCGAGAACCGCCCGGCGATGTGGAGCGGGACAGACGATGACTATCTGCGGCTCTACCGCACCGCCGCGCTGGCCATCAAAAAGCAGTTTCCGGATTTGAAAGTCGGCGGCCCGGCGCTGGGGGCCAGCGGCGGTTTTGTGAATGGGAAGTTCGTCCCCACGGATTTTGCGGTCCGTTTTCTGGCCATGTGCCGCACGGACCATGTGCCGCTGAATTTCTTTTCCTGGCATTGCTACACGGCGGACCCCACGGAATTGACCGCACGCTCCACGGCTATCCGCCGGCTGCTGGATTCCAAGGGGTTCACGGATACGGAGAACCATCTGAACGAGTGGAACTTTCTCCCCGGCAACAGCTGGGAGCCGATTACCAAATCGGGAACCGCCGCCGGCCGTCAGCGGTGGTACGGGGAAATGGCGGGCGCGCCGGGAGCCGCGTTCACCACTGCGGCGCTTATAGAGCTGCAGGACGTGCCGGTGGATGTCTGCAATTTCTTCCACGGGGAACTGGGTGGATTCGGTATCTTCACCGGGCAGGGTGTGCCGCTGAAAGTTTGGCAGGCTCTCCGCGCCTTTCAGGGGCTTGTGGAGACGCCCCGGCGTGTGGGGACCGGGGGGGGCGTGGCCGGCAAGTTGGCCTTTGCCGCCGGTCTGAGCACCGATGGGCGGGAGGCCACCCTCCTGATCAGCAACTTCGCCGACCCGCGCCAGGACATTTCCCTGAATTGGAAAGGATTTGCATGGGAGGGCGGGGTGGCCGCGGAGATCCGCATCGTGGATCCGGCCAGTGATTTTTCCAATGCCCGGACGGAATCGGTCAGGGGTGAAAGCCCGGCGCTGCGCCTGACGCTGAAGGCTCCGGCCATTGCGCTGGTCCGGCTGCGTCCGGCTGACGGCGCGACCGCAAAAACAACGCTTTCGGTCACATCGCCCGCGGACCGGCTGGTGTTTCAGCGCGATCAGGCTGGGAATGCAACGATGGCTGTCACCGGAAACTGCGCGTGGCTGGGAGCGGCGGTGGAAGCGCGGCTGCTGGACGCTGCCACGGGCAAGGTCGCCAAGGATTGGACCTCGCTTGGGACGGTTCAACCGGATTTCACCTATGGAGGAAAATTGACGGCCGCGGCGGGCTGGTATTCGCTGGAGGTCCATGCCCGTGCTGATGGGAACTCCGCCACCGCAACGGTTGGCCGGGTGGGGGTCGGTGAGGTTTTTGTGGTTGTCGGCCACTCGGTCGCCCATGGCGGTGAAATTAATCTTCCTGGAGCGGAGGACGACCGCATCAACACCATCGCGCTGCCGCCGGGTGATCGGGAATCCCGTCGCCAATACCAATCCACCGGCGACCCGCGCTTCCTGCCGGAGGTGGTGGGCAGCCATTTCGGTTCCAACGTCCAGCCCGCTCCAGCCGGGCACGGCACCTACTTCTGGGCCGCCTTCGCAGAGCACGTGGCCCGCGAGCAAAACGTGCCGGTGCTGCTGCTGAACGCGGCCTTCGGAGGCACCAGTCTGGAGCATTGGGCCAAATCCGCCCGGGGCGCACCGTTCGACCACCCGTTTGTGAACGCATCCATCCGCATGCCATACATCCGTCTGGAGCATGCGCTGACCAAATACGGCGCGGTCACGGGTCTGCGCGCGGTCCTTGCGGACCATGGGCAGAATGATTGGCCGGAGAAAGACGTGGAGAAGATCCTCACGAATTACAAAGCATGGATCGATCAGGCCCGGAAAGACGCCGGTTTCCCCAACCTCGCAGTCGTGGTGAACCGCCAGTCGCCCCCCGGGGACATGGGCCGGATCCGCCGGGTGCAGCAGCGCATGATTGCGGAAGATCCCTACTGCTTCCCCGGTCCGGATTATGACACCCTGGCTCCGGAGGACACCACGGACAAAGTCCACCTCAGCGCCTCCGGTGCTGTGAAAGCGGCCCGGCTCTGGGCAGATGCTCTGGATGCGGCCTTCTTTGAAACGGCGCAGCCTTGCCCGGCACGTCAGTAAGACTGTCCTGACAAGTTGCTTCCGCCGCAGCCGGAAGCTCCTTGGCGTGCGGGTTATCCCGGTTTTGCTCAGGGCTTCCATGGAAGCATCCTCGTTTTCTGGAAAAACAATGTTCCGCTGCAGTTCCGGTTTCAGCCTTCCGGGGAACGCCTGGCTTATGAAAGGGCGCATGCTTCGGTTGGGGATTCGGCAACATGAAGGTCCGGCAGGCTTATTGATCTGGACCGATTCCTGACAAAATGACACGATGACCCGTGATGAAGCCGGTCCAATTTTTCCTCCTGCTGCTGCTTGTTCTGATGCTGGGGCTGCCGCAGCGGGCCACTGCGGACGGCATGGTTTTCCGGCGGCCGCTGGTGGCGGAGGATCCGTGGATTCCCGATCAGCGGGCACTGCTGCACTGGATGCACGGTGAGGAGATCTTGGTGATCGAAACCTCCGTGAACGGAGGCGGCGGGGATCTCGCGTGGGTGGTGCCTCTGCCTTCACCGCCCGAGGTCGAGGAGGCTCCCCCGGCGCTCTTCCCCGCACTCGCCGAGACCTTCGGTCCGAAGGTGGAGGTCGAGACGCCGTGGTGGTTCCCGTTTCTTGGGCTTCCCTTTCTACGGTGGTGGTTTGGGCGGACAGCCTGCAGCCAGGGATTCCGTCTGGCCGTGATGGGGCTGATATGGATGGCAGCCCCGGCTTTGATTTTTGGGAAGCCCGCCGGGCAGGCTGACGCCGGCTCTCTGGCTATGTTGATCGTTATTCTGGCCGCGGCGCCAGTGGCCTGCCGTGTTCAAGGGGATGAGTGGCCGGCTTTCATATGGTTCGCACTCATATTGGGCGTAGGCCTGATTCTTGTGATGGCGGGTTTTGGCAGCTACGGGAAAATCATGGCGGGCGGCGGGGTGCGGGTGCTGGGCATCACCCAGGCGGGGCGTTTTGATGTCACCACGCTCCAAGCGGGGGACAGCGGCGCGCTCTCGGCATGGATGAGTGAGAATGATTTCCATCTGCCGGCGGAAACCCGGCCCGCGGTGGAGGCCTATGTGCGGGAGGGCTGGGTGTTTGCCGCCATGAAAGTTCGGCGCGCGGGAGAGCGCGGTTCCGGCCCGCTGCATCCTGTCACCTTCCGCTTCAAATCGGACAAACCCGTTTACCCCATGCGACTGACCGCCAGCGCCACCCAGGGGAAAGCTCTGGCTTTGGACCTTTTTGTCCTCGGACCGTCCACCGCCACCGTGCCCGGTATGGCTTTGAAACGGAGCAGCCTGACTTATGGTGACCGGGGTCCTGCCGGTGCGGCCAGCGGATCAGGCCGCACTCTGGCCGGGGCTCCTCTGGAAATCCGCCGTTGGTTCGGCGATGCCAACGTTGGCACCTGGCTGCGCGGGTCCATTCCGGCGGAGCAATTGAGCAGGGATGTCATGCCCGTCTGGATGGAAACCGTCCTGCACGACCCGGAGGCGACCACGGTCAGCGGAGCCATCCACGCCGCGCTGAACCGGGCGGCGCTGGTGGTGCTCGCTTTTGGGATGTTGATCAGGCTGGAAGGAGCATGGAGGAACCGGAAAAATGACCGGAGCTGTCCGAGCTTTCGGTGGCGTGACGCCAGTCCCTTCCTGCTGTCCCTTGCCGTGACCGGTGTTGTCTGGAGCCTGGCTTACGGAACGTTTTTAAACACCGTCTCCATCAGACGGGGAGGCCGCCATCCGGCGGGAAATTCTTATAACAGCAGTTTTTTGAAAAGCGCATGGTTTGCCGGTTCACGATTTTCCCACGGTCTCCAGGGGCGTGGACGAAATGCTGCCCAGGAACCGGTGGATATGGCTGAAATGATCCGAAACGAATGGAGTGACGAGGTGTATGTCAACTCCGATGGTCCGCCTGATGAGCCTTCCCTCCTTTGCTCTGAGAATGAAAAGGGGACCACGGTCTGGTTCCAAGGCCCAAAAGGGGACAGGGTTCATCTCGCCACTTGGAAGACCGATGGCCGCTTGGATTTGCGTCCCGGACGCATTCCCGTCTGGGAGTTGCCTCCGGGAACGGTGGGTAATTTTAACTGGCGGTAACCGGAACTTGTTTGGATTTCGGGGCCGGGTGCTGTCCGAAGACTCCATGGAACGCCCGCCTCCGCTTCTCTGCGGACACTGCTTCCGACCGGGAAACCGCTGTATGGATGGCAATCCCCGTTCCGTCCGCGCCGGAGTTGGAGTTTTGCCGGGGTTGCACGGCTCGGGCTTCCGGGCACACTGAAAGGAATGACTTTGCTGCGCACTCCCGATCTTGCTGTGGACCTTGGCACCGCCCGAATCCGGGTGGCCGGAGGCCGGACGGGGATTTGCGAACGTCCTGCGAATCCAGCCACGGGGGTGTCCATGGAACGGGGCGTGGTGGTCGATGCCAGCGCGGCGAGCCGGATACTCCATCCGATGTTCAAAGAGCGGCGGCGGCTTGGAGGTGCAAAGATGAGGGTTTTGGCATGCGCTCCCACGGATGTCTCGGCCTTGGAGCGCAATCTGGTCCGCTCATGCATCCTGGAGGCGGGTGCCACCTCGGTGATTATTGTGCCTGAGCCTTTGGCGGCGGCGGTGGGTTCCCATGTGGACATCGGCTCCCGCTACTCCAAGCTCATTGTGGATTTCGGGGACGGTGTCACCGACTGCGCCGTGATCAGCGATGGCCGGATCACCGCCTCCATGGCTGAACGGACCGGCTGCGCCGATCTCCGGCGGGTCATCCAGCGGTTTGCCGCCGATGTCACCGGCATGGTCATTTCCGACTCCGAGGCTGACCGTATCCTCCGGTCGCTCGGGACGGACTGGGAAAACCCGGTGATGGTGCAGGGCATCTCCTGCGGTCGGTGCTCCAGCGCCCCCATCCCGCCCGCCGACCTGTATGCCGAATTATGGCCTGTCATGGGCCTGATGCTCAGGCCGGTCAAAACCCTCCTTGAAAATCTGGACGCCGGCAAAGGCGCGGAGGTGATCGAGGACGGAATCTTTCTAACGGGCGGCGGAGCGCTGATTCACGGCATGAGGGAGGCGGTGGCCGTCGCCACGGGAATCGAGACCCGGGTGGTGAAGGATCCCCTCGGAGCGGTGATCCGCGGTGCCTGCCGTATGCTTCCATTCGCCAGCTGCCTCAATCTCTGGAAGATGTGGGGAACCCATCAGCGGACCTTCCCGGTTTGAAGCGCTTGGCTTCAGCTCATCCCTTCCGGTCACCAGACGCTCCGCCACCTCCGCGCTGCAGCCTTGGTAACCAGGAATGGATCCAAAGGGGATCTTGCGCGGCAGGCCCGCATTACCCTGCTGCTTTCGCCGATTCCAGTTTTCTTTCCAGACCCCGCTCTTTTAAAAGCTTCCTCCTGAGCCGGGGTAAGGCTAAAACTTGGTCAGCCGCCTCCCTCAAAAGTCTCCTTTCACGGACAGCTTCAGCCAAGCTGGCTTTCCACACTCACCCCAATCCGATGACCGGCACAGATTTCGCATCTCAGACACAATAAAATACATTATTGGAACGGCTGCCGGACGGGGAAAAGCGGGGCAGGACAGGGAAAGAGGGTTCGCCCAGCATTTGGCACTCCTTTTACGGCTGTGCCTCCTGTCCTTGGCGGCCTGCCCTCAAATGTGGGCGGATGAGGTGCTGGCCCCTGATGGATACACACAGTGCATTTTTTGGCACTGGTGAAGAAAGGGACTGTTTTGCGCCGCACGCGTTTTCAGGCGCTGTCGCAGCCGGGGGCTGAAACAGCGCCTTCGCCTCATGCCGGGTTGTCGCGAGGATACCAGAATGATCCAGTCGGAGCGGAGGGAGATCAGTCCGGCCGGGATTCGCCTTCAGCCCCTGCGGCGGCGTTTAAGCAGGCAGGCGGCGGCGGCGGGAAGAAGACAGCTCAGGGAACCGGGTTCAGGGACGGTGGCGATGCTGAAGTTGTCATAGCGCGCCGTGAAATTGTCCTTGCTGTAGGCCCCGGCGTCGGGCCTTCCGTAAACGACCAGCGATCCGCGCAGCAGAACATCCGAGGTGAAGCCCGCTTCAAAGGGAAAGGTTCCGTAGCCCGTGCCGTCCACCAGAAACGAGTAGGTGTTGGCGGCGAAATCCACGCTGATGCCCAGATTGTGCCACTCGTTCAGGCTGATGGGTTCGTTGATGAGGGTCAGTCCATCGGCTCCGGTGCCGGTAAACCCGTAGACCCTGCCGTCGGAGGAGATGGACAGTTCGCCTACGGCCCCGTCAGCCGACCGGGCGGCGATGTTGGCGGTGAAGAAGTCGCCCGTCCCCAGCGGCGCTCCCTCCAGCATGACGTCGGAAGTGATGAGAACCGTGGAAAGGCCCGCTCCCGCATCGTAGTTCACAGGACGCCGGTAGGATCCCACCACCGCGTAGGGATCCACCTCAGGGGCCGCGGTCATGTCCGATCCCCGCACCAGAAGGGACTGGGCGCCGGTCGCCGCTGCAGCATCCGTGATGACCGCCGCCCCGGGATTCAGAAACGGCGGAATGGCAGCCCAGCCGTCCTGTCCGGGAAGCTGGCCTCCCGCAACAAAGGGCGGGTTTTCAAACCCTGTGTAATAGAGCTCTGCGGCCGGGGCGGCACCCGCCAAGGCGAAAAGCGCGAGGAGACAGGCGGAACCCGCGGCGGCGGGAGGGAAGACGGAATGTTTCATAAATAAGTTGATGATGGAACAGGTGGCACCGCGGCGGCCGCGGCGGACGGGCGGGTATCGCCTCCCGCGTGTCATCATGAAGCGCGGGGATATCCCCCGGAGTAACATGCGCAAAACACTGCGCTTCATCAGACACCCCGGGCACGGTTTTTTCAGAAATTCCGCACTTCGGCTCCCTTGCACTTTCCCTTGACGTTGGCTCCGGCCGCTACTTCACCAGATAGAATCTGGTTTGAATGCGCGGCGCTTCGCTGTCAATGAACCGGAACACTCCGGGGGTCAGTTGTGCCGCGGTCCCTATTTCAGCCCAGGCCTTCAAGTCAGTGGAGGCCTGCACGGAAAGCCGGTCATCCGCGGCTCCGACGCAGTCCAGTTGAAAACCACCGTCTCCAAGGCGGGAAAAGCCGGTGATCCGGGGAGACGCGGTGCGCCGGAGGTAAATTCCCTCTCCTTTCGCCACAGCCGCCTGCAGACGGCCGTCCGCGGAGGAGGCGAGACCGGTCCACTCCAGAGCCGGAGAGACAGTAGGGGCCCAGGAACCGCCGCCGTCCCGGGAGGCGTAGATCGTTCCCCGCTGACCGTTGATCAGGGCGGCGGCGGCCACCAGCCTCAGGCCGTTCGCGGAGGATGCGACGGCGGTATAATTGTCGGAGGGGGCGGAGCTTCGCGTCCAAGTCAGAGCGCCGTCGATTGAAATGTAAACGGGTGCGTCCGGATAGGCATTGCTTACGGCGATAACCTTGGAGCCATCCGCCGAGGAGGCAACCGATGTCCATGCGGAGAAGGGCAGGCCCGTCGGCTTCCAAGTGATCCCCCCGTCCTGCGAAGAATAAGCGCGGGATTCCGGAAAGCTGTTGCTCACCGCCAGGCATTTCAGGCCATTGGCCGAAATCGTTACCGAGGTCCAAGCCGACGCGGGAAGGCCGGTCCGCTTCCACGTCAAGCCCGCATCCCCCGACCGGTAAACAGGCCCGTCCGGGAAATTGGCGCTGCTCAGCAGAAGCGTGTCACCGCTGGCCGAGGAGGCGAGCGAGGTCCAGAAGGACCCTGGAAAATCCGCCTTTTCCCAAGTGGCTCCGGCGTCTTTTGACCGGTAAACCAAGCCGCCTGGAAAATCATCGGCGGCAATGACGAGCCTGTTTCCGTCCGCGGAAGAAGTGACGGATGTCCACCCGGCAGCGGGGGCCGCGGTCTGAGTCCATGTGGCACCGGAATCAGCGGAGGTGTAAACCGGATGAAGTTCCGGATCCACGGGGCTGCGGGCAACCGCGACAAGTTTCACTCCGTCGGCGGAGCAGGCGACCGAGGTCCAAGCGCTGTCAGGCGCGGTTGTTTTAAGCCACTCCTGCGCGGTCGCCGGCCTGTGGGTGCAGGCGCTCAGCACAAGGGTAAGGGACAACCGCGGGAGAACCGAACCGCGTGACCCGGGCGGCGCGGCGGGAGGGCGGCGTGCGGTGTTTGCCACAGGGATTGAGAGCGGACGCGTCTTCGTGGTTTGATGGCGGGAATGGTGCGTGAGGTGCGGACGGGATAGGGAGAACAGAAAATCGGCTGAGGTAGCAGCGGGGTTTTTTATTTCGGGGGCGGAGCCGGCTCCGGCTGCCGCATGCTCTTCGCTTCATCCCGCAGGGCCTGCGCGTCTCCAGGGTGACCCGTTGCCTCATGGGAGTCGGCAAGGCTCTTCATCGCCTGAAGGATGTCGGGATGTCCGGGCGGAAAACGGCGGCGGCGGATGTCCAGAACCTCTTGGCGCAGCTTCAGCGCCCCGCTGTGACGACCGGCGTCAAACAGGGAGTCTGCCAGATCCTGCTTTGCCAGAACGGTGTCCGGATGGTCGGGGGGATAGGTCCGCAGGCGGATCTCCATCACCTCCTCCCGCAGCTTCAGTGCCCTCTCCCGCTGTCCCGCCGCAAAACAGGAGCCGGCCAGAAGATTGGCCGTCTTAAGGGTGGGGAGCTTATCCGGCCCGAAAACCTCACGGCTCAGGGTCAGCAGTTCCTCCTGCAGCTTCAGCGCTTCCCCGCTGCCTCCGGCTTTGGAAAGCATCAGCGCCAGA
Organism: Verrucomicrobiales bacterium; assembly: GCA_028293125.1. GTDB lineage: Bacteria > Verrucomicrobiota > Verrucomicrobiia > Verrucomicrobiales > V1-33 > CAIZWU01. Next base: position 227,281 of record JAQGPJ010000012.1, read on the forward strand.
TTGTCCATTGAATGGAGGGTATAGGGATGACGCGGACCCAGTGTCCGGCGGCAGCCCTCCAGCACCTCCCTGCTGAGCCGGAGCGCGTCTTCGATCCGGCCTGCTTCGGCGAGGGAATTCACCAGATCGGCCATCGCCCCCAGAGTATCCGAGTGGCCGGGACCAAGGATTTCAGTCCTCAGCTCCACCACCCGCCGGCGCAGGGCAAGTGCGTCCGGGCGGCGCATGGAATCAAAATAGGAGCTGGCAAGAGCCTGCATGGCGCGAAGCGTCTGGAGATCCCTTTCGCCCAGAATGCGGGTGCTGAGTTCAACGGCGTCGCCGCGCAGGTTCAGGGCATCGCCGCGGCGTCCGGCATCTGAATAGCTGTTGGCCAGGTTGGTCATCGCCAGCAGCGTGTCCCAGTGCTCCGGGCCAAGCCGGGAGCGGCGTCCTGCGAGGACCTCCTCACGCAGTGCCAGCGCATCCGGTCCGCGGTCCGCCGCCTCAAGGATGTTCGCCAGGTTGGATACGGCGGTCAGCGTGTCCGGGTGGCCCGCTCCCTGAAGATCGCGCCGCAGCCGCACCAGTTCCTCGCCCAACTCCAGCGCCTCCCGCCTGCGCCCCGTGTCAAAATACGAACGCGCCAGATCCTGCATGGCCGCCAGTGTGTCCACATGACGCGGGCCTGAACGGCTCAGGTAAAAATCACGCACTTTTTCCTGAAGCGGAATTGCCGCCTGTGACAGACCCAGAGCTGTGGCGGTGGAGCCGAGTGTGCGCCGCAGCTTTGCCCGCTGCTCGGGCTGGCCGGAGAGAGCGGTCTCAAGCCTTCGGGCCGCCCGTTCCAGCACTTCGGCGACGGTTATCGTGCGCCCGTCCCGCGCCGGGTCCGGGCTGCGGAAGGCCTCCACAAGAAATGACAACACCGCCTCCGCCTCCCCCCGGCGGTCCTCAGCCGCTTTTTCAGCTGTTCGCGCGCGCATGGCCTGATGGATACTCACTGCGGCTCCGGCGATCAGAACCGCTGAAAGGAGGGCCGCTGAAAAGAGGGCCGCGCGGTGGCGGCGGACAAATTTTTTCAGACGATAGGCGGTGCCGGGCGGCGCTGCGGACACCGCCTCCCCGGCCAGATGGCGGCGCAGGTCCTGCGCAAGGCCGTTGGCCGTCTCATAGCGGCGCGTCCGGTCCTTTTCGAGCGCCTTCATCACAATCCAGTCCAGATCGCCCCGCTGCAGCCCCGCGATCTTTGCAGGGTCCGCTCCGCGGCGTCCCGCCACTTTGGTTCGTGTCTCCGCCGCCATCGTCTGCAGTGCGGTCGAGGGTTTGGGCGGCGTCTCCTCCCGGATCAGGCGGCGCATCTCCTCCAGCCCCGCTTTCCTTAAAACCTCCGGGTCAAAGGGGGTGCGCCCGGTGAGCAGTTCGTAGAGGAGCACGCCCAGACTGT
>JAQGPJ010000074.1 GCA_028293125.1 Verrucomicrobiales bacterium
CCTGACTCCCGCCGCTTACGCGGCGCTCACCGCGGGCCGAGACGGGATGGAGGCTTCAAAAGCCGCCTGATGACCGCAGGCAAGCCCGTGTCAAACCTTGACGGAGGGTCACGCGTCAAAGGCTTACTTCTGATCCGCAGAGTCCAAAAAAGGATTTGTGCGGGATATTCATCCCTCGCTCCACCCCCGCAGCGCTGACGCCATGCCGGCGGCGGGCCATTGCCCATCCGGCGGACACCGGGGCAAGGACCCCGGGTCCCAACCAACCAATTCTCCGTTCTCAGGACAGATGCGGCAGGCCGCTCTGTGGGATTTTCAAAATATGCACCGGCAGGCGGCTGAGCAGTCTGCCGTCCACCAGCAGATCCACGAAGAAAGTGCCGGGCTGGGGAATTTCAAAGCCGTGGATGTGCCAAAGATGGTGCTGCAGGCCGCCGCGGTCTTGGATCTCATTGCTCACCGGCTCGATCACGGCACGCCCGTCGGGATCGATGATCCGCATCTCCAGCCGCATGGCACTCTCCCTCTCCTCCACTTCGCCACGCAGGCGGCAGGCGATGGTGCAGTTCTCATGACGCGTCGGAAAGGACGCCGCCGACACGGTGTCGAAAGCGCCCAGGATATTGAGCTTGCCGGAGGAGACGGTGGCCGCGTCGCAGATGGCGAAAATTTCAACGTTCATCGGTGGGAATAAGCGCTGCGGAAGCGGATTCCGGTCCAATTTTCGGAGCCCTTTAATCCTCGCACCAGGAGAACAGCGGCGGAACGGCCCGGAAGCGTTTCAAAGCCAGGCCTGTCACGCCCCGCCGCGGAGAATCTCCAGCGGGGGATGACGGGAAACTCCGCGGCTGAGCAGCAGGCCGCCGATGACCGCCACCCCGCTGGCCGCCACAAACGCCCCGGCCAGCAGCCAGCCGTCCGGCCATGGCCCGGCCTTGAAAACCTTCACGGCCAGACCGGCATTCGCCGCCACCGCCAGCACCAGCCCCGTCAGGGAGGACAGCACGCCCAGCGCGGTGAACTCCACCAGCAGGATAGTCCTGACCTGCCTGGAGGAGGCCCCCAAGGTCCGCAGCAGCACGCTTTCCCGCAGACGCATGTCGCGGCCGTTCAGCAGGGTGCCCACGAGGATGGGAATCCCCGCGAGCACCGTAAAGCCGGCCAGCACCGTGACCACGAGGGAGATCTGGGAAAGGATTTCGCGGACCGTCTCCAGAATCTGCGTCAGGTCGATGGCGGACACATTGGGAAAAGCGCCCACCAGTTCCCGCTGCAGCGCGCCGGAGGAGCCGCTGTCGGGCACCTTGGTGGTGACCACCGTGAATCCCGGGGCGCCCTCCAGGGCACCGGGCGGGAAGACCATGAAGAAATTCAGGTTGAAGCGGCTCCAATCCACATGGCGGAGGCTGGTGATTTTGGCATTCACCGTCACTCCCTGCACATCCAGACTCATGGCGTCGCCGACCTTCACACCTAGGTCCTCCGCCATCTTCTCCTCGAGCGAGACCGGAACCGGGTCGTCCGGACCGGCGATGGATTTGGACCACGCGCCGGCGGAGATGGTCTCCGTGGGATTCAAATAGTCCCGGTAAGTGGAGCGGAACTCCCGGCGGGCCAGCCAGCGGGGAATTTTATCGGTTTTAGCCAGTTCGGTGACAGCCACACCCCGCACGCTGGCGATGCGCATGGTGACCATGGGCGCACTCTCCAGCACCGGCAGGTTCTGTTTTTTCAGCAGGTCCTGCACGCCGGTGATCTGGTCGGGCTGCACGTCGATGAGATAGACATTGGGGCTCTCCGCCGCATCCGGGGCATGGAGTTTTTCCTGAAGGAGATTCCGGGCCAGCAGAATGGTCACCAGGAGAAAGGTTCCCAGTCCCATCGAGAGCAGAAACAGCGTCGTCTGGCTGCGCGGCCGGTGCAGATTGGAAATGCCCTGCCGGATCAGATAAGGCCACGAGCGGCGCACCAGCCGGCGCGTCAGGAACATCAGCGCTTTGGCCACCCCAAACAGCACCGCGAACGCCGCCGCCAGCCCCGCCACCAGCACGTAGGGGCGGATGCCCTCCGGATCATTCAGCCGGGCCAGCAGCACCAGCGCGCCCACGAGCAGCAGGTAAACCGGCCATGCCCGCCAGCCCGCAGCGCGGCCGCCTGAAACTGTCGCTCCCTCCCGCAGGGTGGCGGCGGGGGAGATGTTGCGGATTCTCAACAACGGCAGCAGCGCGAATCCGCAGCAGACCAGAAAGCCCGCCGAGGTCGTCCGCGCGACCACCGCCCACTGCGGAGCAATCTCCACTGTGATCGGAAAACTCCCCCTGAAAGCCGCCAACACCCCCATATGCAGTCCAATACCCAGCGCCGCACCCAGCAAAGCCCCCAGCAGCCCCAGGGCAACCGCCTGCGCCAGGTAAATGCCGAACGCCAGATTTCCCGGACAGCCCAGACAGCGCAGCACCGCCACCACCGGCACCCGGCGGGCAATATGCGCGTGGATGGCCCCGGCCACGCCGATGGCCCCCAGCACCAGCGATGCCAGCCCAATGATGCCCAGGAACTGCTGGAACCGGTCCAGCGCTTCGCCCACCGTCTCCTGACGGTCATCCGGCGTCTCCAGCCGCCAGCTGGACTCCGGGTAATTTTGGCGCAGCGACTCCTTCCGTTTCTTTGAATCCACCGTGGCGGGAAGCTCCAGATGCAGCGCCCGCATGCTCAGACTGGAACCGCCGAGCAGTCCCATGCCCTCCACCTGATCGATGCCCGTGTAGACCTCCGGCGCGAATCCGCTGAAACGGTTGCTGCGCGGCGGGGCTTTGTTGACCACGCCCAGAATTGGCAGTTCCTTTGCTCCCAACTTCAGTTTGTCACCGATTTTGGCGCTGAACTGCTCCAGCAGCGCGGGCTCCACCAGAATCCCCGGCTCCTGCCTGAACCGCGCCCAGGCATCGGCGGGGGTGGTTCTGACGGTTCCGTAAAAGGGATAACTGCCATCCAGCCCCCGCACCTGCACCAGGCGGGCCGACCCATTGGCGGGAAAACTGAGCATGGAGGAGAACGCCGCCTCATGGCTCACGCGGATGGCGCCGGCGGTCAGCGATTTTTCCTCCTCCGGCTTGAAAGCCTGGCGGCTGGAGACCATCAGGTCCGATCCCAACAGCGCCTTGGCCTGCCCCTGAATGCCATCCTCCATGCTGCTTTTCAGCGAGTGGATCGACACCAGGGCGGCGATGCCGGACACGATGGCCATGGAGAACACGGCCAGCCGCATCCGCTGCGACCGGCTGTCACGCCAGGCCATGCGCCACGTCCAGCGATGGAACAGGGCGGACCACAGACTACGGGGCAGTCCGCGGCGGGGGGCCATTGATGGGGAAGCGGGGGGGGAGGGCTCAGCGGGAGGCATGTTCCTCCTCTCCGATAATGGTTCCGCCGCCCATGCGCACCACGCGCCGGGCTCTGGCCGCCAGCGCGGGATCGTGCGTCACCAGCACCAGGGCGGTGCCGGCCTCGCGGTTCAGCCTCAGCAGCATTTCGACAATGGGTCCGCTGGTGTCGGCATCCAGATTTCCGGTCGGCTCGTCCGCGAACAGAATGCGGGGCCGGTGGATAAAGGCCCGCGCCAAGGCCACCCGCTGCTGCTCGCCGCCGGACAGCTGGAGCGGATAGTGGTCCAGCCGCTTTTCCAGTCCCACCTGCGCCAGCAGCTCCTCCGCGTCCCGCTCCCGCCCGCTCATGCCCTGAAGCTCAAGGGGCACCAGCACATTCTCCACCGCGGTCAGGGTGGGGATCAGCTGAAAGCTTTGAAACACAAATCCCACCAACTGGTTCCGCAGGGCGGCCCGCTCATCCTGGCTCATTTTTTCCAGAGCCTGGCCCCCCAACTTCACGGATCCGCTGGTGGCGTCGTCCAATCCGGCGCACAGGCCCAGCAGCGTGGTTTTACCGCTGCCGGACGGTCCAATGATGGCGCAGGTGTCACCTTCGTCCAGCGTCAGGCTGACGCCGTGCAGCACGGTCAGCTCATGGGAGGCGCTGCGGTAGGTCTTGCGAAGATCGCGGATTTCGAGAATGGGCACTTTGACAGAGCCCGCACCGGGGTCCAGAATCGTAGTGGATGAATGTGAACCGGAAGCTGATGACATCTTGGAGGGTTTTTACGCTTACGCTGGGCGTGACGGGCTGGATGACGGCGGGCGCACTCTTCGCCGCTGATCCGCCAAGTGCAAATCCCGCCGTGCCTGCAAAGAAAGCCCGTGTGGTGGCCCTGGGGGACAGCATCACGGCGGGTTACGGGATTGATCCCTCGGAGGCGTGGCCCGCACTGCTTCAGAAAAGAATCGACGCCGCCGGCCTGCCCTTCACCATGGTCAATGCCGGTGTCAGCGGCGACACCACCGCCGGCGGCCTCCGCCGCCTGAACTGGGCGCTGGGGCAGAACGGAGCCCAGGTCCTGATCGTCGCCCTGGGCGGAAATGACGGGCTGCGCGGCATTTCCCCCAAACAAACCTCTGAGAACCTCACAGGCATTATCACCAAGGCCAGGGAGAAATATCCAGATATCCGCATTATCGTGGCCGGCATGCAGATGCCCTCCAACCTGGGGCCGGATTTCACAGAGAAGTTCAAAGCCGTTTTCCCCACCGTGGCCACGGAGCGGAAAGCGCTGCTGGTGCCCTTTCTTCTCGAAAATGTGGGGGGAAATCCGAAGCTGAATCAGGACGATATGATCCACCCCACCGCCGAAGGCCAGAAAATCGTGGCTGAAAACATTTGGAAAGTCCTTGAGCCTGTCCTGAATCCGGCAACAACGGTACCCGCCGCCGCATCCGCCGCTGGCTCTGCCCCCGCCGCGGCTCCAGCTCCGGCAGCGCCTGCCCCCGCCGCGCCGGGTGCTTAGCAAAACCCCGGAAGATTCGGCGGATTTTGAGGAATCTGGAAAAGGCTGGGGGCCAGGCGGTTTTGCGCCGCAAGGACACACTGCCGGGCGGCGTTTTCCGTTTAATGAAAATCCGTTCCTCAGCTTTGGTTATCGGTGCCTGGGTTTCCTTTTCCCTTTTCCTCACGGACGTCCGGGCCGCCCCGCTGAAGGCGGCGGTGTTTGACTGCGATGTCACGCCCGTGCCTGGCAGCCTGCTGACCTATGATCCCATGCGCGGTGTTGGCGAGCTGAACCTGCGCTGCCGGGGGGTGGTGCTGATGGGCAACGGCGCGCCGGTGGTCCTGTGCGCCGTGGACTGGATCGGCATCGCCAACGAGGGGTTTACGGAATTCCGCCAAGCACTGGCTGAAGCCGCCGGCACCGAGCCCGGTCGGGTGGCCCTGCATGCCCTGCACCAGCACGATTCCCCCATCTGCGACTACACCACGGAAAAAATCCTGCGTGATTTCAACAAGGATCCCGGTCCCTTCCGGGGGGAGATCACCCGCCCTCTCATCGCCCGTGCCGCCGCCGCCGTGCGCGGAGCGGTGCCCGGCGCGGTGGAGGTAACGGAGATCGGCTGGGGCGAGGCGGAGGTGCGCCAAGTGGCCAGCAACCGGCGGGTTTTTGACAGCCAGGGCCAGTTCCTCGGCGTCCGCTACACTGCCTGCAAAACCCCCGAACTGATCGCCGCTCCGGAGGGGGTGATTGATCCTCTGGTCAAAGTGCTCAGCCTGTGGCGCGCGGACAAGCCGCTGGCGGTGATCAGCTACTACGCCACCCACCCCCAGAGCTACTACCGCACCGGAATCGCCAATCCTGACTTCCCCGGAATCGCCCGTTTCCTGCGCGGCCAGTCCCTGCCGGGCCCACTGCACATCCACTTTGACGGAGCCGGCGGGAATATCGGCGCGGGAAAATACAACGATGGCTCACCGGAAAACCGCACGGTCCTAGCCCAGCGGCTGGCCGACGGCATGGCTAAAGCGTTTGCCGCCACCCAAAAACAGCCGGTGACCGGGGATGACCTCGGATGGTCCGCTGTCACGGTGAAGATGCCTGTCAATCCGGCGCTGGAGGAGAAAAAACTGGAGCTGGCGCTGCTGGCCGGCGAGGGCCGTCCCGAAGGCGTGCTGGGCACCGCCATGCAGCTGGCCTGGCTGCGCAGTTCCCGGCAAATCAGCGTGGGCTGCCTGCGGTTGGGCTCCACCCGGGTGCTTCAGCTTCCAGGCGAGCTTTTTGTGGAGTTCCAGCTGGCCGCCGCCGCCCGGCGTCCGGATCTGCATGTGGCCATGGCCGCTTACAGCGACTACGGCCCCGGCTACATCGGCACCGCCCGCGCCTTTGGTGAGGGCGGATACGAAGTGCAGCCCTCCTCCTCCTTTGTGGGCCCGGAGGCCGAACCGGTGCTTTTGGACGCCATCAACCAACTGCTGGGTGCTCCCGCCCGCTGATTTGATCAGGAGCCCGGCGCGGCGTTGACATCGGACGGCCCGGGCCGGCGGCGCAGGGTGGACCACAGCATGCCCGCTCCGCCCACAGTGAAAAGCATTGGCCACCAAAGGGTGTAAAACGCCGCTTTGGTGGAGTGCTGGAGCACCGCCTCCTCCGGTCGGGCGGGATTCACATAGCAGGTGGTTTCCATGCCCGCGGGGAACTCTGAAACGGCGGCCACCGCCCTTTCGCGGTGAGGGGTCGGCCCCTCGATGCGTTTGAGTTTGGTGCCGTGGTAAACCTTCCCCTCCCATGAATAGCGGTAATCCAATACCGTGCGCCAGGTCACAGGGGAATTTTCGCTGAACTGCCCCTCCTGAATGCCGGAGTCGAGAATCACGCATGGCACCGCCGTCCAGTGCCGGGTGATCATGGCCTTCTCTCCGGCCCGAAACAGCCAGTAAGTGAAAGTCAGCCCCAGCGCCATCAGAAACAGCCCGATGGCGCACAGATAGGAACGGGCAAGACGGCTGGAATGGGGGGGAGGAGCAGGCATCCTTCAGCAAACACACCCGGAGCCAAAAGGAAAGCGGTCCGGAATCAGCCGGGGGCCGGACTCTCCCTCGTCTTTCCCGTCCGCCAGAGACGCCAGCATTCCAGAAATCCATCCGCAAAATCCTCCGGACGGGCGGCGGTCCAGGCGTCGATCTCCTCCACGGAAAACCATTGGCCGGTCTCAATTTCACTGACAGGCCAGTGCAGCCCACCGTCCCAGTCGGTCAGGAAGCACTCCACAAACTCCCATCCCGTGCCCGGACAGGCCGGCACAGTTCCCAGCAGGGTGAGGCGGCTGGCGGTGGTTTTGATGCCCAGCTCCTCCTCCAGCTCACGCACGGCGGAGGTCAGGTAGTCCTCACCGGAATCCAGATGCCCGGAGGCGCTGCTGTCCCATTTTTCAGGCTTGCTGTCCTTCAGATGGCTCCGCTTCTGGAGGAAAATATCCCCGGCGGGATTGCGGACAAACAGATGCACCGCCCGGTGCCACAGGCCCTCGGCATGGACCACGCGGCGCATTTCCTGACGGATGACCTCATTGCGGTCATTGACCACATCGAAAATCTCCTCGCCGCGCTGCGGATTGCCCTTCAGCGCATGGCTGTCAAAAATGTTGGCCAGTTCCACCCACTGCCGCAGGGTCAGTTCCTGTGCCCGCGCCGTGACCAGCACCCCCAGGGCCGCCGCCATCTCCTCCCACGGCATGGCGGGATGGGGCGGCAGCAGGTTGCGCAGCATTTTCCGCCGTTGGGAAAAACCGGAGGCCAGCACGCGGTCCAGCACCGCCTCATCAAACACCGGCATCCCCACGCGCGGCCTTGGCTCCATGGCGATCACCCCGCTGTCCACCGCCGGGCGCGGCACAAAGATATCCGGTGGCAGCTGGCGCAGAAACTTCACCTGCCAGCGCGCCTGCTGGCGCAGGCTGAGCAGCCCGTAAAGACTGTCGCCTGGCTGGGCGCTGAGCTTCAGGCACACCTCCTTCTGGAGCGTGAACACCGCCCGCTGGACAGGACTGGGATTTTTCAGGCAGTTGCGGATGATCTCCGTGCCGCAGGAGTAAGGCAGAGCGCCCAGCATTTTCAGCGGCTGCTCCTTGAAATAAGGCCGCATGTCCAGCCGCACCGCGTCCGCATGCAGGATGGTCACTCCGGGCAGGTGGCCGTATTTTTCCCGCACCACCTCCACCAGCTTGTCATCCTTCTCGACTAGGATGACCCGCCGGGCTCCCTTTTTTACCAGATGCTCCGTCAGCGCCCCCATGCCGGGGCCGATCTCCATCACGCTGTCGCCGGGGCGGACCTCCAGCTGGTCCACGATCCACGAGGCCACGGTGGCATCGGTCATGAAGTTCTGCCCCATGCCGTAGCTGGGGTCGATCTCCCTCTCCTTCATCACCCGCCGTGCGGCCTGCCGTTCGGGGGTGGTGGTCCCGTGCTTGGATTTTTTGCCCATAAAGCCCGGTGTGCCGCCGATTTCCACTCCGCGCAACCCGGAGTCACCGCAAACACCACGATTGGATAGAATCTCTGCCCTGCCCGGTCTGACTATTTGTCTGTCCATCCGTCAGCCGACGCCTGCTTTCAGGTGGACCGCGCCGGCAGCGCCACTATGGCGGCGGACGGCGGAGCTGGAAGGCGTGGGCCCAGCAGCAGTTCATCCAAGGCCGGCCCCAGCGCGGGATAGTCGAAGCGGAATCCAGTCTCCATCAGCCGGCCAGGCAATCCCCGGCGGCCCGTCAGAATCAGCGAGCCATCCGACCCCAGTAACCATGCGCAGACGTTGACCAGCCACGCGGGAATGGGCGGCATCCATGGGCGGCGGTGGATTTTACGCAGTTCGGCCATGAATTCCGCATTGGTCACCGGGCCCGCCGTGCAGGCCTGGCAGATCCCGGACAGCTCCGGCTCGTTCAGGGCATGCAGGAAAATCCGGTCCATGTCGTGCGCGTGCAGCCAACTGACATACTGCCTGCCACTGCCCGACGGGAAGCCGGCGAAGCATTTGGCCAACCGGGCCAGCGGACGCAGCGCGCCGCCTTCGTTGCCCAGCACAACCCCGATCCGCAACATCACGCGCCGGATGGGCGGCATAGGGGCTTTGAAGAAGGCGTCCTCCCACTTCCGACAGACTTCAGGCGCTGGCCCCCGGCCATCCGGGGCAGTCTCATCGCACCACAGCGGACCGGCATTACCGTGAATCGCCAGCGAGCCCGCCTGCACCCAAACCTGCGGCGGCACCGCGCACCGTCGCACCGCCTCCGCCAGTGCCCGGACACTGTTGATCCGTGATTTTAAAATCTGCCGGCGGTTTGCCGCGCTGTCGCGGCAATTGATGTTTTTACCCGCCAGATTGATGACGCCATAAGCTCCGTCCAACTCCTTGGTCCAGTCACCGAATTTCTCCGGACTCCACATCACTCCCCGTGCGGGAGCCGCCACCTTCTCCGGGTGCCGTGTCAGCACCACCACCTCGTAGCCGGCGGAAGCCAGAGCCCGCTGGAGACGGGTGCCGAGAAAGCCGGTACCGCCGGCCACCACAATACGGGAGGAGGCTTTGGTGTCCATAATCCTTTGATCAAAAACAGGTTTCCGGAAACCCGCGATTGGCCCCGCTCTTTTGGTTTCCATTTTCATCGCCCAAGGCTCCGCCACCGCGCAGGCTGCCGGAGCATCCAATCCGGAAAGAACAGTTTGTTCTGAATTTTCGGTCTTCATTGAAAGTTGTGGGTAAAAAATTCAATCTCCGGTCAGCCCCAGCAGGGTGAACACCTGATCCCCAAGCTTCATGGCTTTGCGGACCCGGCCGGCAGGCATGCGGCTCACTTTTTCAAACCAGGAATTGCTCATTTCGAAAAATCCCTCCAAATCCTTCATCCGCTGACGGGCATAAATGTCGTCGGAGTTGGTTGGATCCGCCTCCGCGATGCACTCCCGCAGGGCGCTTAGGGTGGGATCCATTTCCCGGCGCTTCCGCTCCACGGCAATGGTGCGGAACATCTCAAACACATCCTTCAGGGTCTCGAAATGGTCCCGCCGGTCGCCCATGTGATGCACCACCTTCACCACCCCCCAGTTCTGCAGTTCGCGTAGGCTGGTGCTCACATTCGACCGTGCCAGCCCCAGCACCTCACAGATCTCCTCCGCATGCAGGGGCTTCTCCGAAACAAACAACAGCGCGTGAATCTGAGCCATGGTGCGGTTGATTCCCCACCGGGCTCCCATTTCGCCCCAATGAAGAACGAATTTTTCGGTCACGGGCGAAAGTGTGTTCATTTCTGAAATTTCGGTTTTGACAGAAATTACCGTAATTCCAAGACGAAGCAAGGGAAATGTGCAGCAGCGGGCTTCAGCCCTCTTTTTTGGATTCCGAAACCGGGTCCACTTTCAAAGGCTTGGCAGTGTGGAGTTTATGCCAGTTCAATTCCCAGTCCAATCCATGCATAGCCTTCCGCATCTCCTCCATCTGGGCGTAAGCTTCCTCCGACGACCTCCGTGGTGCATTTTGGCGCGCAGCCCTCATTCGACGGGCCGACTCGATCATTTCATTTGGGAGGTGCATGTCGGACACTCCTTTATTCCTCTCTCCAAATCTCCTTGAAAATCAACCCGGTGAATCCGTATAGTTCGCAGGCGCGCTTGATCTCGTAATCCGGAACTGTCATCCCTTCCAAGCAGAACACTTCCTGCGGGGGGCCGGTTTTGAATTCTGAATATCGAGTGTATATAATTCATATCGCAAATTTTCGCAGGATCATTAGGGCTTGTCGACATTGCAGCGGTGTAAATGGAGGCCAGGGCGCAGCAGATGAACGCGAAAAACATGCGCTTTTTCTTTTCAAAGCGGCTGGCCAGCCGCCGGAACACTTTGAAGCGCTGAAAGACGTTCTCCACGGCGCGCTTGGTGCGGTAAAGCGCGGCGTCATACGGCCCGGGATCCTTGACGTTTTTGCGGGCCGGAATGCAGGGTCCGCAATCCTGCGCGCGGATTTTGTCCCGCAGCGGCCGGCTGTCATATCCTTTATCACCCACCACAGCGGTGTCCTCCAGGTTTTCCAAAAGCTTCGGGGCGACGGATTGTGCTGCGCGCGACACTGGAGAGCCAGCGGGTCCGCGCCTCCCCGTCCCGTTTCCTCCGGCGATCTTTTTTTTCCACTTCCTGAAGCATCCTTCCTTCGTAATTGATTAGCGGGTGAAAATTGCCTTGGCCGCAATGAGTATTGGTGGGATGCCCATGGCTGGAGACCGTGATGAATTGGAAAACCTTTCGGTCACCGAACTGGTGTCGCTGGTGAGGCGGTTGCTGGGGCGGGTGGAGGCTCTGGAGAAGGAGAATGCCTCATTGAGGGAGCAGCTGCGGGCCGCGAAGCGGCCGGGAGCCCCATTTTCCAAAGGTCCAGGTCCCGGCACTCCGAAAAAACCGGGACGCCACCAGGGAAAAGGCTGGTCTGAGAGACCGGGGGAGCCGGTGCCCGGTCCGGCGGACCAGTTTGAGGAGCTGTCCGCTCCACTGGATTCGCCGGACTGCCCGCAATGCGGGGCCCGGCTGGAGATGTCGGAGCGGGCGGGCACGGTGGAGGACACACCGGCGCAGCCTGTCAGGATCATCCGCCGCTTCCGCGTGGAGCATGGGGCCTGCGCGGTGTGCGGATGGAGCGGCCGGGGCCGGCACGCGGACCTTGCGTCCGGGCAGCACGGGGCCACGGCGCACGGGACCGGCCCGCAGGTCATGGCGCGGGCACTCACGCTTCACTATCATGATGGCCTGCCTCTGTGCAAAGTCCCGGCGGTGATCCGGGCCGCCACCGGCATCGCTTTGAGCCAAAGCGCGCTCACCCAAGCCGCCGCCGCGCTGTGCGCGCCGGGCGCGGTCCTGCGCACGGCCTATGACGGGCTGCGGGAGGCGGTGCGGACCTCCCCGGTGGTCAACACCGCCGACACCGGCTGGCGCATCGGCGGGGCGGCGGCTTTTTTCATTGGATTTTTCACTCCGCTGCTGGCCGTGTTCCAGCTCCGCCGGCGGCACCGGGATCAGGAGGTCGTGGAGATGCCAGGCGCCTGCTTCGCCGGACTGCTGGGAACCGACCGGAGTGTCAGTTATGACGCGGAGGCGCTGGACAGCATTGAACAGCAAAAATGTCTGAGCCATCTCCTCAAAAACCTCAGCGCCGCGGAGGAGACAAAGACCGGCCGGGCGAAGGCCTTCACAAGGGAGCTCAAAGCCACCCTGCGCGAAGCCGTCAAACTGTGGCGGGATCACCGGGAGCAGGCCTGCGCTCCGGAGCAATACCGGCAACGGGGACGGATGATCCGGCAAAGAATTGACCGCCAGTTGCGGGACCGCAGGCTCAGGGACCCTGACAATCAGCGGCTGCTCGACGGCATCGGGCTTCAGCATGACAACGGGCGCGTCCTTCTCTTTCTGGAGCGTCCGGAGATGAAGCCCACCAACAACCGCGCTGAACGCGGGCTGCGCGGAGCCGTGATCGCCCGCAAAGTGTCGCATTGCTCGAAAAACGAACGAGGAGCCCGGACCTGTGAGGTCATGAAAAGCATCACCGCCACCTTGGCCCTGCGCGGTCATCAGGTGTCCAGCGCCCTTGCCGGCATGATCAGCGGCCGCCCCATGCCCAAGGCGGTGGCCCGCTAATTAATTACATCACATGATTTGACGGTCGCACCCCGCGAAACAGTCGCCAAAGTGAACGCCCAACATTCAAAGGTAGTCCTCGAAAAATGAAATCCATCTTTAGAACAATTTTGACCTTGTTGATTGCCATCAGTCCAACGTTGGCTGAATCCCCACGGTCCAAACTAAGCCAGAACCAAACGAAAGCGTTGGCTTTGATAGGTAAGGCATTAAAAGAAGCAAATACCATCGAACGCGAACTGGACAGGCTAAGGTCCCTGAAATTTATCGCCCGCACCCAAGCAAAGATGGGGGATCTTGCCGAAGCCATGAAGACCATTGGGCGGATTGAGAAAGAAGCCACTTCCGAAAAAACGCGTGCGTTTTGCCTGCCTAGTGCCTATAGCGGTATCGCCTACGCACAGGCTAGATCGGGTGACATGACGGCGGCTTTTGCCACAGCTGAGAAGGGTGGCTCGGATTTTTTGGAGATCATTTCGGCGCAAGCGGAGACACGGGGCATTGCCGAGGCGATGCAAACGGTGGATACCAAGATCGACGGCAATAAGAAGGATTTTGCGCTGCAAAATATTTCCCGTGCCCGTGCACAAATTAGTGATTTTGAAGGAGCCACGCAAGTTGCGGACACGATCAAATCCGAGAGTTCCAAGGAAGCAACGTATGGGTCGATCGCCGTGATCCAAGCGCGTAAGGGCGATTCCGTCGGTTCGCAGAGATCACTCGCAAAAGTTAAGAACTCATTAGAAGCAAAGTCGTTTGCCAAAGCAATCGCGGATGGGCCAATCACAGAAGAAAAAGCCTCAACCCTCCCTACTGCATTTGAGCGATGCGATGGTTATCTGAATATCGCTTGGATTCTGCTCGACGCCGACGGCCCGAAAGGATGACCTTACACCCGGCTGATTTTTTGTGGAAGGTTTCCGCTGCAGTCTTGTTTGCGAGGATGGGTTCCGCGCGCTTTCGGATCAAGAACAAATTCAGTTTAGCCCGGCTTTCGCCGGGCAGTCCCCGTTAGTCCTGAGTGGCCAGCCAAGCATCTAGTATCAGAACGTCCTCGAAGATGTCTTCGCCTTCTTCAAAGGACCGCTTTTCGTCCAGATAAACATAATCCACCAAGGCCCGGGGCGGTTCGAGAACCGGGACGGGCAAAGTGACTGAATTGTCGTGGCAATTTGAGTTTTTTATTTGGTGTCTCCTATTATAGTTTTTCCTTGATCATGCGGGATTGACAGCTGACAGCAAAGGGATGAGGCAGCAGCGAAGCTGAGGTCACGGGAGCAACCCGGTCGCGCAAAGCGCGAGTGGTGCGGGCGGACTTGACCGGCTGCCCCCTGTGCGATAACGCCTCAAACTCTCAGAAGCTGTTTGGTTAAGCGGCGAGAGCCCTAAGGTTGCGGGCAATGGCGGAGATGTGGATCATGGCTTCCGAACAGAGGGTGCTCTTTTCATAATCCTTGCTCAGGCGGCGCTGGCCGTTGCCCCA
>JAQGPJ010000058.1 GCA_028293125.1 Verrucomicrobiales bacterium
GGCGGCGGTCTGGTTCCTGACGGAGCACACTCCCTTCGGACGGAATCTCTACGCCATCGGCGGCAATGAGGAGGCGGCGATGATCGCGGGCATCCATGTGGGGCGCACCATCATCGGCGCGTTTGTCCTGATGGGGGTGGCCGTGGCCCTCACGGGATTCATGAGCACCGCCTACACCGGTGCCTCCACCACCACGGTAGGCGATCTCATGGAGCTGGACGCCATCGCCGCCTGCGTCATCGGCGGCACCTCCCTCAAGGGCGGGCGGGGCACGGTGACCGGGGTGCTGCTGGGGGCCTTCATCATGACCAGCCTGCTCAACGGCATGACGCTGATGGCGGTCTCCCCGGAGATCAAATACATCGCCCGCGGCGCGGTTCTGGCCTTTGCGGTGTGGATGGATGTGCGGTTTTCGCGGAACTGATCGGTCCCGCATGGCGGGGCTGTCCGCCTGTCATCAGGGCGCAGGAAACCGGCTTGGCGCTCTTCACGCCGGCTCCTCTTTCTCCGGCATCCCCCTTCTACCGGGAAACACCGTCGGTTTTTCGCCGAATTCGTTCTGGGCAAACCGGGGGCGCATCTGGCTGAATACCGGTCCCATCCCATGCTTTTCCGCTCCTCCCTCCGCTCCCTTGCCAAGGCGCAGCCGGCTGCCTTTGTTTCCCGCGCCACCGCCTCCGCAGCCGCAGCCGGCGCGGCGGCGGCCCTGCTGCTGATGGAGCTGACACCCGCCGGCCCTCTCCTTGCGGCGGAGACCACGGCCGCAGCGGGCACATCCGCTCCTCCCGATGCCGGCCTTGCCGCCCGGATGGAGCGCGGAGCGAAGGTTTACTCCCAGATCTGCTGGACCTGCCACCAGACCGGAGGCCAGGGACTGCCGGGGATTTTCCCTCCGCTGGCGGGATCGGACTATCTGATGGGAAGCAATGAGCGCATCATCCGCGACCTGATCCTGGGGCTGAGCGGTGAAGTGACGGTCAATGGCGTGAAATACAACAACGTGATGCCGCCCAGCGGACTGGACGATGCCCGGATCGCGGATGTGCTGACCTATACGCGGCGCAGCTGGGGCAATGAGGGGCAGGCCCTGACGGAGGCGGAGGTGGCGCGGGTCAGGGAGACTCTCTCCCGGACGCGGGAGAACGTGGCCGCCATGCAGGCGGGTTTTCTGCCGCTGCCGCCGGCTCCGGAGGGGTTCACCCTGACCGAGCTGGCGCAGACGCCGGAGCAGGTTTCCCGCCTGGCCTCGGACGGCAGTCCGGGCCATGCCTTCATGCTCTCCACCACCGGCAATGTGTGGCGCGTGGATACAGAAACGGGAGCCGTGCGGACGGTGGTGCGGGCGGAGGATTTCCTGACGGCCAAAGGGGGCGGCATCAACTGCATGGGCTTGGCGCTCGACCGGAAAAAGCGGCTTTACATCACCTCCAACCGCCAGGACCGCTCGGGACCGGTGGCCATGAACCGGGTGATGATTTACCGCACCGGCGCACCGTTGGCCGAGGGCGTTCCCGCCAAACCGGAGCCTTGGCTGGAGGTGTCCTATCCTTGGGGTATCGGCCCCTTCAATCACGGGGTGGGCCATCTGGCGCTGGGACCGGACGGCATGCTCTACTGCGGCAGCGGATCGCGCACGGACGGCAATGAGCCGGGAAATGACGATCATCTGGCCAAAACCGGCGAGGATCCCCTGACCGCCTGTCTGTGGCGGCTGGATCCGGAGCAGATGAAGCCGGAGCCGGAGATCTTCGCCCGCGGCCTGCGGAATCCCTACGGCTTCTGCTGGACCCCCGAAGGGGAGCTCTTCGCCACCGACAACGGACCGGACGCCGACGCCCCGGAGGAGCTGAACGTCATCGTGCGCGGAGCCCATTACGGTTTTCCCTATCAGTTCTCGGACTGGACCCAAAAAGCCTACCCTTATTCCCCGGATGCGCCGGCGGATCTGAAAACAACCCGCCCCCTGGTCAACAGCGGACCGGACGGGGGATTCAGCCCCGGAGGCCCGCCCATGTCCACGTTTGATGCTCATTCCTGCCCGGCGGGAATTTGTTATTTGGACAGCAGCTTTCCGGAAGGCAGCCGCGGCGCCTTCCTGATTCCCCGCTTCGGCAATATGCTGCCCAAGCCCCATGACACCGGCTTCGACGCTGTGCTGGCCCGTCCGGAGACCGCATCGGCACCGGGCCGCGGGGGCAACCCTGACGGCACGCGGAAAGTCAGTGTCCGAACTTTTCTAAAACCGCTGGGCCGCCCGGTGGACGCCCTGGTGTCCGGCCCGGGCACCGTGCTCATCGCGGAGTACAGCCGCTCCGCCAGCAACAGCGGTCCCGGAGCCATGCTGCCGGGACGCATTCTGAGACTGCGCGCGGCGGGAAAGTGAGCGGGGGCGGACCCCGTGGACTGAAGAACGCCGTCGATGTGGATTTTTTGGACGATCAAGCGGTTCCAAGGCCCACAGCGGGGAGATTTTCCAGAAATAGAGAGAGCAATTGATCGGCCACGGTGTGCGGGTTTGATGGCTAAAGCCATACTCCGCCCTGATCCGGAGCGGGAGGCAGCGCTTTTTCCTGCAAAAACATCGGCTCCAACCGCGCTCAGCCGGGGACAAACCGCAGGCTGGTCACGGTCTGCCGGCCGAACCGGCTCTGGAGCCGGCGCAGAATGTCGCGCTTGTGATTCCGCTCCAGATCGTAGCGCACGGTGGCCTGCATCACGGCCACCTGCAGCACCCCTGCCCGCAGTCCCACCGGCTTGGAATGCCCGGCGAGGAAAGTCCCCACCACCGCAGCCCATTCCTGCACAACCGCCTCCTCCGCGAGGCGCTCGCCCAGACCGGCCCGCGCCATGATTTTGCCCACGACATCCCCCACGTTCTTCTCGAAAGCCCGCAGATCCGGCGCTTCGTAAATCCCGCGCCACTCCATGAGCATCCGGCGGTGCCGGCGCGCCTTGGCGGACTCCTGCTGCCGGTTGTGGGATTCGCTCATGATGGTTCACCATGGCCGGAATTCCGCCGGACGCCAAATCAAAATCCGCAGCCGCGGGCCCGGCCCGCAGTCCCGGTGCAAGTCCGGAATTCTGAATCTTTGTTGAACTTCCGCTCATTGCCGTGCATGTGCCCGGCTCCGGCAAAGCGCTTTTTTCCTCCGGTTTGCCCCCGCCATGCCCTCCCGCACCGCTGACCAGCCGATTTACGACCCGTCGAACGATTTTCTGCGCCCGATGGTCACGACTCTGTCCCGGCAGCCGAAGCGCATCGTGTTTCCCTCCGGCCTGGATACCCGGGTAATCCGGGTGGCGGCGGAGCTGGTGCGCACCGGGGCAGTGGTGCCCATCCTGCTGGGGCCCCGTGCGGAAATCCGTGCCCTGGCCGCCAGTCTGGACGTGAATCTGGAGTTCATCCGCGTGCTTGATCCCGTGGAGTCCTCGGATTTCTCCTTTTTCTGCGAGCGCTACCGCCGCGTGGAGAAAGCCCGCCACCGCAAAGTCGAGGATCCGGCGGAGGTGATGGCCAAACCCCCTTATTATGCCGCCATGATGGTGCAGTACGGCTATGCGGACGGCATCGTCGGCGGCAACGAGGGATTCCCGGCGACCTTCTTCCGGGCGCTGATGCATCTGATCAAGCCCCAGCCGGGATTCACCACCGCCAGCAGCTGCCTGCCCATCCGCCTGCCGCAGCGGCCGGACCTGGGGTTCAAGGGCACGCTGTTTCTGAGCGACTGCGCGCTCGTGCCCTCGCCCACCACCAGCCAGCTGGCCACCAGCGCGGTGCTCACCGCCCGTGCCGCGCAGCTGCTGACCGGGGAAAAGCCGCGCGTGGCCATGATCAGCTTCTCCACCCGCGGCAGTGCGCGGAACACCTCCACCATGAAAATCGTGGCCGCCATGGAGCTGGCCCGCGATCAGGCGAACCGCCTGAGGGTGCAGATGGACATCGACGGTGAATTGCAGCTGGATGCCGCCATCGATCCGGAGTCCATGCAGCGCAAGGCCCCCGGCTCCATCCTCGGCGGCCACGCCAATGTGCTGGTGCTGCCGGACCTGAACACCGCCCACGTCGCCTTTAAGATGCTGGAAATCGCCGCCGGTGCCGAACCCTACGGCCAGCTCATCCTCGGATTGGCCCGCCCCGCCTGCCAGGTTTCCCAGGTCGCGAAGGAGCGCACCATCTTCGGAGCCGCCCTCTGCACCGCCATGCGCGCCATGGCCTTCCGGGATATGGTGAATGCGGAGGATTTCCGGTGACGCCGCCCGGAGGGCGGGTGATGGGTTAATCGTTATTGGGCTTTGAAAATCCGGCACTTCCCGAGTGCAGGCCCATTTTTCCAGCAGCCCGCACCCAATAACCAATAACTATTGACCTCCCCCCCCTTCCCCCTCCCCCTCCGACAGCACGATGAAGCCAAATTTCCGGAACACGGCCTTGGATGCCGGGATGTCCAGGTAATCCAGATACTTCACCGCCAGATCCGGCTGGGTGGAGCTTTTCAGCACTGCCATGGGGTAGGTGATTTTCTGGTCGGGCAGGGCCGGGATTTCGCAGGCCACCTTCACCTTTTTGGAGATGGCGGCGTCCGTCTTGTAAACGATGCCGGCCTCCACATTGCCCGACTCCACCGCCGCCAGCGCGGTCCGCACATTCTCCGCGGCCACAATTTTGGGGCCAACGTCCTTCCAGAGATTGGTTTTCTCCAGATACGTTCTGGCATACACGCCCACAGGCACAGCCTTGGGGTTGCCGGTGGCCACGCGGCGGATTTCAGCGTTGGCCAGATCCTTGGCCTCCTTGATTTTCAGGGTGCTGTCGGCGGGCACCACGATCACCAGGCTGTTGGAGAGCTGGTCCTGGCGGGTTTCGCTTTTCACGAGTCCTTTGGCCTCCAGGATGTCTATCCCCGCCGGATCGGCGGAGAAGAACACATCCGCGGGCGCGCCCTCCCCGATCTGCCGGGCCAGCGTGCTGGAGGCTCCAATGTTCAAGGAGACTTTGACGCCGGTGTCTTTGGTGAAGGCGGTGTCGATCTCCTTGAGCGCATCCGCCAGGCTGGCCGCGGCGGAGACCCGCAGCCGGGCCTCCTCAGCCTTCACCGCCGGAACCGCCAGCAGCAGAACCAGGGCGGACACGAACGCCGGCAACCAAGAGGAGAAAATTAGGGATTTCCGCTTCCTCATGAGCGTTAGAAATTAATCAACGTCTGCACATAGACCCAGTCCGCCCCGGTGGTTCCGGCATTGGCAGGAACGCTGTTGATGGAGTCCTTGATATAGTCGCCGGGGAAGAAGTGACCATAGCCCACTTGGAGATCAGCCCACGGGGTGAAGGCGTATTTGGCCACCACATCCAGCTCCGATCCCACAAAGGAGCCGTAGTCCGCATGCCGGCCATAGCCATTCCGGGATCGGGCGGCTCCGGATTCCGGATAGAAGGAATCCGCGGTGTCCGCCAGCCAGAAGGCGAGGTAATCCACGCTCACGGACAGCTTCTCCATGGGTTTCAGCGTCAGGGAAACACGCGGGCTGCTGAGGTTCCGGAGACCGACCAGATCCATCAGGCCGTAGAGGCTGTGGTTGGTTCCAAACAACGGCTCGAAGGTGCCCTGCCTGCCATCCGTGGCGTCGTCATCGCCCGAAGCATAGTCATAGCCAACCGCCAGTCGTGGTTTGGCCCGCATATCCTTGAAGGTGTAGCCCGCCGTGCCGGTCAGGGCGAAGGACCTCAGGTCCAGATTTCCGGTGGCGGTGCCGATATCCCCGAACTGTCCTGCCCCCTCAAAAACAAAGTCCCAGTTTCCGAAAGCGCCCGGCAGGGACTTGAGCCGCGTGCCGTAGGTGTAGACATCGCGCTCCCCCGGCCCGCCGAGCCCGGCGGTCACAGCGTTTGGCGATCCCTCACCGACGTTCCGGGCCAGGAAAAAGGCCTGAGTCTCCACCCCGGCGAGAAGCTCCTGGCTGGAGGCGTAAAGGCCGGAGAACTGGTCGTAGTCGTTGGAGACATTGAAATAATCATCGCGCCCGATGACCACTCGTCCGGTGAAGAGATCGATCCAGGATTTTTCGCTGAGGGAGATCCTCAGATTCACGGCATCAAAGCTGCGCGGGATATTGCCCCAGTCGCCCAGACCGATGAAGCGCTGGTCGCCATAGGTCATTTCCTGCCGCCCGATCTTCAGGGTCAGCGGGAAAAGTTTGGGATCGCCGAGCTGGATCCACGCCTGATGCAGGTCCACCACGTCGCGCTCGGGATCGCCGGGCCGGACATCGGAGGCGGTCTGCGAGCCGCGGGCCTCGACGTAAAATTTCAGCCAGCTTTCCGGCTGCCAGCCCACGTGGAATTTTTCACGGAACAGCCAGTAGTCATTGTCATTCAGAACATCACCGGAGATAAAATCCTGCTGGGGGAAGGAGCCGGCATCCTCCTTCACTTCATACCGCAGCCGGATCTGGCCGCCGATATCCCACTCGGAAAAAGCCGGCGAGGCCTGGCGCAGAGCGTCATTCAGCAGACCGGCGGATTTGATTTCGGTTTTGGCGGCCGGAGGGCCGGGAACCGGAGCCTTGGCCTCCCCCGCTCCCGCCACGGTGGAGGTGAGGAGAAGAGGCAGGAGAAGGGAGACAGGATGGCGATATGATTTCATGAAGCGATGGCGGCCGGAGCAAAGGAATTAAGAAGGATTCAGATGGGTGCCGGAGACTGGGCGGCGGCTTTTCCATCAGGGCAGACGGCATGCCCGGACGGGGATATAATCAGCCGCTTATATTAAATCACGTCACACTTTCCAGAAAAATCATTCATGATCCCCGTTCGAAATTTCAGCTTTTTCCCCGGATTTCAAAAGCCGGCGTAGGGATTCCACTGGGCTGGGTAGCTTTCAGGCATTCATCGGCCATCTCCTGATACAGCCTGAGCCCCTTTGCGCCCGCCGGGGTATGCAGCCAGGTCTGAAGCCTGAACCGGGGGCGGCATCACTGGGAGCTTGTATTCCGCCATCCTGACAGAGGTCTCCCGCGGGCAATCACGGGGCAGGCTCTGACTCAATTTTCACCCGCCCCCGCAACTCCTTCCGGTTGCGGTGCGGGGAAACCGGCGGAAGCGGACATCCTTTCCGGCTCCCCCTTCCCTGTTTTCCGATGGATTCCTTTCTGTCACCCTCCCCACTGACCCTGATTTTGCTGGCCTGCGCGGGTTTTGCCGGTGGGCTGATTGATGCGGTGGCGGGCGGCGGCGGCCTGATCACCGTGCCGGCGCTGCTGGCGGCGGGCCTGCCCCCGCAGCTGGCGCTGGGGACCAATAAAATGCAATCCGCCTGCGGCACCCTGCTCGCAGTGGTGCGCTACGCCCGCGCCGGGCTGCTGAAGTCACCGGGCATCCCTGTGGCGGCGGTATGCTCCGGTCTGGCCGGAGCCGCCGGCGCATGGGCAGTGAGCATTGCCCCTCCGGAGGTGCTGCGGCTGGTGATCCCTTGGCTGCTGGCGGCGGTGGCGGTTTATACCATGCTGAACCGCCGCTTTGGCCAGGAGGCCCGCCACGCGGTGATGCCGGTCGGCGTCTTCGCCATCGCCGGCGGGCTGCTGCTGGGATTCTACGACGGTTTTTTCGGCCCCGGCACCGGCTCCTTCTGGACGGTGGGGCTGGTCAGTCTGCTCGGCCTGGACCTCCGCCACGCCACCGGCTACACCAAGACCGTGAACCTCGCCAGCAATCTCGGGGCGCTGGCTCTCTTCGCCGCCCACGGAGCCGTGCACCCGCCCATCGCCGCCGCCATGATCGCCGGCCAGCTGTTGGGTGCCAGACTGGGTTCAGGCCTGGTGATCCGCCGGGGCGCGGCCTTCATCCGGCCCGTATTTCTGACGGTGGTCATGGCGCTTACCCTGAAACTGCTGGTGGATGCGTGGCGGGCGTCCTGATCCGGTTCAGATTATTGCCCCCACAGCCCTTATCAGCATGGAAGGCAAATCAATAAAACTTGGAAGAAGTCGTATTTATGAAAATGAATCCCGTATTTCTCGGACCCGTCATTTCAGCACTGAACCAATCATGGCTTACAATTGCTTTCTCGCCTCGGTGCCTCACGAACAGCTCGGCGGTATCCGGGTTCCCGCCGACCTTCAGCGGCTGGCATCGCGGATCATGATGGTATCCCACTATATTGCTCCCGCCTGCGCGCCGGTCACACGGGCCATGGATGGGGGCAGTCATTTGGAAACGGATACTTGGCATCCCCTACGGGGTTTTAAATTCCACAGCCCCGCTGACGTGTGCGGTATCGCCTTGGAACTGGCCGCTCTTGAACGGGATATATGCATCAACTGGACATGAGTCTCATGATGACGATTTTCTCCGCGGCGAACTCGCCAAGGTTCTGCTGCTTTTTCAGCATGCCGGCAACGCCGGGGAATCCGTAGTCACCTGCCTGGATCTGAACAGGCTGAAGCGGCCCACAGCATAAACGGCATTGAATACCGGCGGCAATGAGTGGCCTCAGCTTCTCAGCATGGCAGCACCAGTAATGGTCTGTCAGTGATTGAACATAAACTCCTTCGAGTTCAGCAGCGCCCAGAAGAGGTCCTCCAGGATGCCCTGTGCATCCTGGGGGGTGGCGGTGATGGCGTCCTGCACGGCTTTCAGCTCCACGTCCGTGGGCTGGCGGGTGAAGCAGCGCATGTAGAGGGTGCCGACAATCTCCTCCGGCGTCTTTTTCTGGTCCAGCAGGTCCTTCACCAGCTTGCCTTCGCTGATGCGCTCGGAGGTGATATCGCCGTTCAGCAGGTGCAGCGCTTGGCCCAGGTTGGGGTCCATCTTGACCTCGCAGGAGCACACGCTGGCGCGCTCGGCGCGGCCGAAGGTGCGGAGGAAGTAGTTGGAAACATTGCCGTCCGCGATCTGCACGGCGCGTGCGCCTTTGGGCAACCCTTGGAATTTGTTCTGGGTGCCGGTCACCTGCGTCAGCGTGTCCAGCATCACCTCCGCGCGCTGGCGGCGCAGCAGGGAGTGGGCGAAATTCCGCTTATCGCTGGCGTTGGAGTCGTTCACCTGGCTGCTCAGCTGGTAGGTGCGGCTGTTGCAGATGTCCCGGACAATGCTCTTAAAGTCGTATTTGTAGTCCGTGAACCGCCGGCCCAACTCCGTCAGGAGCTCCGGATTGGCGGCGGGGTTGGAGACGCGCACGTCATCCACGGGCTCGATGATGCCCACGCCGAAAAAGTGAGCCCAGACGATGTTGGCCAGGTTGCGGGCGAAGAAGGGATTATCCGCGCTCGCCAGCCACTCCACCATCACCTTGCGCCGGTCCTCGGTAGGTTTCTCCGGCACAGCGCCGCCCAGGAACTTGGGCTTCACCGGCTGCTTGCTCACGAGGTGGTTCACTTCCCCGCCGTGGGCATCGAAGACCACAGTCTCGCGCGGATCCTCGGCCTGCTTGCGGCCGACCTGGCCGAAGAAGGCCGCGAAGCCGTAGTAGTCATCCATGGTCCAGCGGTCGAAGGGATGGTTGTGGCACTGCGCGCACTGAAGGCGCATGCCCATGAAGACCTGGGCCACGTTCTCCGACACCTTCAGGGTGTCGCGCTCGATCTGATAGTAGTTGGTCGCCGGATTGGTGAAGGTGCCACCGTTGGATCCCAGCAGCTCCTGGACGATCTGGTTGAAGGGCACATTCCGCGCCAGGCGGTCGCGCAGCCAGTTGAAGTAAAGGAGCGTGGCTTTGTAGCTGACCTGGTTGACGTTGTTGGTGCGGATCTGAAGCAGCTCCGCCCACTTCATGACCCACATCTCGATGAACTCCTTCCGTCCCAGCAGTTCATCCACCAGTTTGGCGCGCTTGTCCGGAGCGGTGTCCGTCAGAAACTTCCGGGCATCCGCCTCCTCCGGCAGCAGGCCCACGATGTCGATATACACCCGGCGCAGGAAGGTGGCGTCATCACAGACATCCGACGGCAGGATGCGCAGGCGGTGCAGCTTTTCGTGGACGAGGGCGTCGATGTAATTGTTCTCCGGAACCACAGGCCGGGCATACTGCAGCTTGTCCGGAATCACGATCACCTGGCTGCCCACCGTGAAAGTGTTGAACCGCGCCATGATGAAGGCCTCGCCACGGGCTCCGGCGGTCACCATGCCGTCCTTGGTGATGGCCGCGGAGGGATCATTGTTGGACTTGAAGACCGCCAGCGGAGTGACATCGCGGTCCGTGCCGTCGGAATACGTGGCCCGCACGGTGAACTGGAGATTGGCCCCCTGCCCCTCGAGCACACCGCTTGGCGGGAAGATATCCACTTTGGTGACGGTGGGAATGGTGGGCGGGTCGTTGGGCACGCCGTTGACGACCCACTCCTTCAGCACGCGGTAGGGAGCGCTGTCGGGCTCCATGAGCTTGCCCCCGGTGTGGGGCACGCTGTTGACGGACTTGGTCAGGATCAGACTGTCCTCGGGCACACCCAGATTCAGCCGGCGGCCGCTGAGTTCCTGAGTCATGCGGAAATGGTCGCCATCCGGATCAAATCCAAACAGGGAAAGCCGGAAACCGTCCTGGCCGCGCGCGGCCCCGTGGCAGGATCCGGTGTTGCACCCGTTGCGCATGAGCACGGGCATGACATCCAGGCGGAAACTGACGGGACGGTCGGTGCCGGAATCTTTCACCACCACCGGGATGGACGCGGTTTTGTCCTCCCATGCCACCGTGAGCGTGGTGCTGCCATCCTTCAACGGATAGAGCACTCCGTCCCTCATTTCCGCCAGCGCGGGATCAGCCAGGGTGAACTTCGCCTTCTCGGTCAGCTCCAGGGAAATGTCCTCCGTGGTGGTGCCCACGGCGGTGAAGTGGCTGAAGTCGCGTTTGGTCTCCAGCGTGATGCGGTCCGGATACAGCGCCAGTGATTTGAGCGGCGCGGCCCCGGCGGAGGCGGGAAGCAGCGGCATCAGGGCGGAGGCGGCAGCGGCCAGCGGCAGGCAGCGGAGCATCACGGACGGGACCCGCGGGAGGTGAAGGTTCATGGTTTGGCGGCGGCGGCTTGCTGTTGACGGAGCTGTTCGAGACGGGAGAGGGGCTTGGCGGAGGGCGGGGGCGGCGGCGGAGCGGCCTGGGCGACGGCGGCTTCCGGCGCGGGCACAGCGGGTGCGGGCGGCGGGGCATCGATCCGCAGCACTCCGCCCTGCCCGATGGTGTGGGGAATGGGCACGCCGTTCTCGATGATCACCGCCTGGCAGAAGAGGCTCTGGTGCTTGCCCACCGGACTGTCGGCGACAGTGGTGATGGGGAACCGCACCTCCTTGTCGGTGGCGCTGATCTCCTTCTCCACAGTGGTCACCTTGGCCGGCAGGCCGTAAAGGGTCACCTTGGCGGGGCCGGTCCAGGTTTTGGCCACCTCCAGGGTGCAGAAGATTTCCCCGGGTTTCCCCTGCTCGGCGGCTCCCATCTCCATCTTCATGGTGAGATAGGGCGGCGCCACGGTCACTTCAGTGAAAGGGGTGGCATTGTAAATCGGTCCCGCACCGGCGTCGGTTTCGCCCAGCATGGTCACTTTCCAAGCCTGGGCGGGCGCGTCGCCGCGTGCGGTCAGCTGGTAAATGCCGTCGCTTTTCCCGGCCGGGATATCAATGGTGCCGGGGCTGGTGATGCCGGGCGGATTCCACAGCAGGCGCACGGTGATCGGGGCGGTGAATCCCTCCTTCCTCGTGGCGTGGACCTTGAGATCGATAGTGCCGCTCTGCACCAGAGGCACCGTCGGCTTGATGATCTCCAGAGAGAACGGCACCTCATCCGTCACTGCCACCGGCAGGGTGGTCTGGCTGCAGATCACATAGGGAGTCTGGTTGGGCTCGCCCTGCACCAGTTCCAGATTCTGGCTGAACCGGCCGGCGGAGGGGTTTTTCTCCTCTGTGGATTTGGGCATCAGGCGGGTCAGAGCCAGTCCGCGCGGAGCATCCGCGGCGGCGGCGAACACCACGGCGTACTGGCCGATGCCGTTGGGCATGGGGTCGGACTCCAAAGTCACGCCCGGAGGCAGATTCGGCGCGTCCCACGCCACGGGCCCGCCCCAGTTGGCACGGTCCACATTGATCAGCGTGGCATAGCGCCCGCCGCGCGGCACGGGCATCTGCTGCCGCATCTGGCTGTCCACGCGGTCGAAGCGGGTGATATAGGCGTTCATCGACGGCGCGGGCGGCGCGGCCTCCACGCGGTAAACAAAGTCGGGACCGCCCCGGTTCAGCTGGTCGTGGACCCGGATGTAGTAGTCGCCATCCGCCGGAAAGGTGAAGCCCCCGATGCGGCTGTCGGGATTCGGGCCGTTGTCGTCATTGCCGTTCAGTCCGCCGCCGTCGGCGTTGAAGATCTCCAGCACCGGATCCAGCGGCGAGCGCAGGCTGCGGGAGTAAATGGCGAGGTCCAGCCGTTGGTCCTTTTTGGCCGTGAAGCGGAACCAGTCGCTGTCATTGGGTTTGCCGATGATGCCGTTGAAGGCGATGGGCACTGCGGGAGGCGCGGATGGCTGGGCCTTGGCTTCGGCCAGGCTGTCATTGGGCTCGGTCTCCAGCACGTTCTCGAGATCGGAGATGCGGAACAGGTTGGGCGAGGGCGCGGAGCCCAGGTCCGTGACCGCATACAGCGGCAGCTTTTCGCCCGGCGTGTTCGGCACCTCCACCGTCTGTTTGACCGGCCCCGCCGGATCATTCAGGAAAGTGACCTCGGTTTTTGATCCCGCCTTGCCCCCGTTGGGATAAACCGCAGTCGGCCGGGGGAACCGGCCCACGTGCGCCCGGTAGAAGGCCACATCATTCCCGGCATAGGAGGAGTCGCGGATCTCGATGTAATAAGTGCCGTCCTCCGGAATGATGATGGAGGCATGGGGATCCTGCACCAGCAGGGCGGAGTCATCGCAGGTGGCCAGCTCGAATTTTTTGCTGTCCAGAATGGCCACATAGGGATCCCAGAAGGAGGACCCCAGGCGGATGCCCTCCACCTCCACATTCAGGCGGTCGCCTTTTTTGCCTTCGATTTTGAAGTAATCGGCATCCTCGTTTTTGGCGATTCCCGCCAGCGTGGAGCCGTAGGTGACGGACTGGGCGGAGGTGAACTTGTCGTTCGGCTCCACCTCATCCACCGTCGGGAACGGCCCCACCCAGAAAGTGCGGCCGTAGCTGACCCCGGACTTGGTGCGGACCCGGAAAGTGTGCTCGCCGAACGGGCAGCCGGCACCGATCTGAAAGGTGGCTTTCAGCGCCGTGGCGGACTCCACTTTGAGGTCCGCGACCTTGATATCCGCGCTGTAGGAGACGATCTCCTCGGCATCGTCCAGCCGGGCACCGCCCAGCGTCACCGGCACCGACGTCCCGCGCTGGCCACCGCGGGGATAGATGGCCCCGAAATCCGGGGACGCGGCAGGACAGACGCAGGCAAAAGCCAGCACTAGAGCGGGTACGGCTCTCATAAGGGATGGGATGGAATGTTGGATTTTCCGCGCAGGGAAAATGGCGGAGCGGCTGTTCAGGCGATGATCTCCTTCACGACCTTGCCGCCATCCACGATCTCGATAGGCCGTCCGCCGGGAGCCATCAACTCCTTGTCGGCGTTGATGCCCAGCTGGTTGTAAACCGTGGTGGCCAGGTTCTCGACCGTCATGGGATCATTCTCCGGCTCAGCCCCGAGGGCGTCCGAGGAGCCGTAAACGATGCCCTTCTTCAGACCGCCACCCGCCAGCAGCACGGAGAACACCTTCGGCCAGTGGTCGCGGCCGCCGGTGGCGTTGATCTTGGGCGTGCGTCCAAATTCGGAACTGACCATGACCAGCGTGCTGTCCAGCAGGCCGCGGTCGGAAAGGTCGCGGATCAGACGGGCGAAGGCCTGGTCGAATTTCGGCACCTGCCCCTCCATGTTGCCCTTCACATTGTCGTGGTGGTCCCAGCCGCCGTAGGTCAGCGTCACCAGGCGCACTCCGGCCTCCACCAGGCGGCGGGCCATCAGCAGGCGCTGGCCGGCGTCGTTGCGGCCATACTCGTCGCGCAGCTTGTCAGGCTCCTTGTCCAGCGCAAAGGCCTCGCGCGCCTGCTGGCTGCTGATGAGCTTGTAGGCGTCCTGGTAGAAGGTGTCCATGGCGTCCAGGGAGTCGGACTTCTCCAGCTTTTTGAAGTGGGAATCCACAGTGTCCAGCATGGAGCGCCGGCGGCTGAAGCGGTCCTCAGTCATGCTGCCGGGCAGCGCGAGGTCGCGCACTTTGAAATTGCCGTTCGCGGGGTCGCCGCCGAGGCTGAAGGGACCGTAGGCGGAGCTGAGATAGCCGCTGCCGGCGAACTCGTTGGGCATGCTGGGCACGCAGATGTAGGGCGGCAGATTGTTGCGGGAGCCGAACTCGTGGGAGACCACGCTGCCGAAGCTGGGATACTGAAGCGCGGGGCTGGGCCGGTAGCCGGTGAACATATTGTGCGTGCCGCGCTCATGCGCCGCCTCGCCGTGGGTCATGCCGCGCACAAAAACCAGCTTGTCGGCCACGGTGGCGGTGTTTTTCCAGAGCTCGCCGATCTGGATGCCGTCCACGTTGGTGTTGATGGCACCCAGAGGGCCGCGGTATTCCGGCGGAGCGAAGGGCTTGGGATCGAAGCTTTCCTGGTGAGCCATGCCGCCCGGCAGAAAAATGTGGATCACGCTTTTCGCTTTGCCCTCCACACTGGCGTAATCCTTGATGTCGGCGAGGGCGCGGGTCTTAAGAAATCCCGGCAATGTCAGGCCCAAAGCCCCGCACACGCCCACATGCATGAACCCGCGGCGGGCAAGACGGTTGGAGAAGGAGGAGGAGGCGGACATGGCGAAAGGGGATGAAGAGTTTGGACAGTGGCGGCGGATGGCGGCAAACCACGTCTCGGATTAAACTGGATACGAGTTCCCGTAACGGTTTTTTCATAGGGGAAACCCGTAATCTTAACATTGCCTCCAAAGGCGGGCAGTGCCGGAAAAGGACACGGGTTTCAACCATCAAAGGGCCCGGCCGCAGGCAGAAAGAGTGGCCTTCCCTGCCGGCAGGGAGTCTGAATTAACCCGCATTTACTGGTATCCGCATTCCCGGCCTGCGGCTATTTCAGATCCGCTGGCACCACGGAGCGCCGTTCGCGCCGCGCCTGACGGATCACTGCCGCCATACTGTCCTCAAAACGGTAGCTGGCGCAGTTGGGACAGGTGTGCGCCTTCATAAGCACGATGGAATCGCATCCCTGGCAAATTTTGTAGTTGGCGGGGGATTTGATGATTTTGGCTGCAGATTTGGCGCGGTCCTCGGAGCTGTCGGCGTAAGTGGGCATGGGGTGCATTCAATGCTCGCGACTGCCTTGATGAATTCAAGCGGATTTAATCCGCGTGGCCTCCCGCGGGAATGAAAGCATCAGCCGGTTGGGCACAGGCGCGCCGCCGGATGGCAACACCGTCAGACTGACGCGGCCCCCGGAAATGATGTTCCCGATGATGGTGTGACAGGGATCATGACACTTCACAAAAAGCAGAAATTCAGCAACAAACGTGCGCCTTCCTGTGCAAGTTAAGGGGTAGGCTGGAATCTCTTTACCCCACTGGACTGGGGAATGCCGGTTTCGGTGGAAGGGAAATAAAAGAACCACCCAGCCACCGCCGGCACTCACCGCAACCCACGGTGGGCGATGGCGGTGGCTGAGGATAAAACCGGCTGACCGGGGATCCGGTCAGGCCGCGCCGGAGCGGCGGCGGCCACGCCGCATCAACAATCCTGCGGCGGCCAGCATCACGCCGGTGGAGACGCCGGGCTCAGGCACTGGAACCGCAGTCAGCTGCGCTGAGCTCTGGTTGAGAGCGACGGTTGTGTTCAGGTCCAGAGCGGTTCCCAAGGCTGAAGTCACGCTCAGTTCGGTGCTGAACAGCACGGAGATGGTGTTGGCGGAGGCGGTGTCCCCTCCCGTGAGAATGTCCACCGCATCCACCCTGATGGAGACATCCCCTTGGACTCTCAGTCCCAGCGCGCTCACATCCACGGTGAAAGGCACCGACGCATTGGCTGCGAGTGCCGGCAGGACAACGTTGACTCCCAGAATGTTCAAATTAAGCACCGCTCCGCTGGTGATGAAATTGGAGGTTCCAACGGGGGTGAGGGTGGCACCATCCCAAGTGACCGAGGAATTGGAGACGAGGGCGGTTGTGGTGTCCAGGTTCAGGGTGAGGATATCCACCAGCCCGATGACCCCCAGAGTGGCACTGGCATCGGTAAGTGTGATATTGCCGATGGCGGATCTGGAACCTTCGGCCCCGTCCACATCGGAGGCTATGTCCAGAGAGTCCACGGCTGTCGTCAAATCCAAGTCGAGGACTCCTTCCGTGCCGGCTCCGGCTCCGACAACCGGAATCGTGGAGGCGTAAGGAATGGGTGCTGTGTCGGATGCCGAATTGATGGGTCCCACCGTCAGTAACGTGGCAGGCACTGGAAGGGTAATAGGGGACACCACCACCAGGTCTCCGGCGACATACGCCACGGCCGCGAGGTCTCTGGCCCAGCTGCTTCCAACAGTGGCCGCCATCTGTGCTGAAACTGGAACCGCAGTCAGTAGAATGAAGGCTGATATATAATTTTTCATGTTTTGTTAATTGGATGGTGTGGCTATCGTTCCTGCCATTCCGCATAACTCCGATCAAATCAAAATTTTCCGCATTTATCATGCATCCAACCTACCTGATTTTTTTGCATGGAATGGTATGAATTTCTCAAACCTATGCATCGCATAACTGGTAAAATCCATTAAATCCGGACGTCAAACCTTAAATTTTTGAAAATTTCACTTGTCAATTTTCGGAACATCCGGAAATTTTAGCGATACCCCATTATAAGCCGGCTCTAATTGTTTGCGGAGGGTGAAAAGCCACTCCCGGCAAGCAAAGCTTGACCCGGAAAACCTCCTTCAAGCTATGTCCCAGGAACTTCGTGCCAAGTTGAAAGCGGCCAGAAAAAAACTGGAGTTCACCCAGAATGAGGCTGCCCGGGCGTGGGGTGTGCCTCTGGCCACCCTTATCTGCTGGGAAAACGATCAGCGCACCCCCGCTGCCTATTCGCTGCGCATGCTGAATGAGATGCTGGACAGCATTCTGATGGAGGACTCCCATCCAGCCCAGGTTGAAGCCATAACAAAAAACCGGGTCGGAGGAACACGGGCACAGCATCGTGGACTGGGGCGTGGAATCCAGCCTCCGCCTGGGGGTAATTAGGCAGGACCAGCGGGACTGCGCACCTGCAACTGGTATGTGCCGGTCTTTGTGCCTTGGGATGCCGCTTGACGCCTCGCCTGGCTCCGCTGTCCAAGGCAGGCTGCCACCCGTGAACGGTTGTCATCCTCCCCGCTGCAAGGCGGAAGCAAGGCCGGGGATGCCGTCAGGCTGCGGTACCCAGTGTTTCCGGTGGCTGTGGCGGATGGAATGAAGCCGGCGGGTCTCTGCCGGACTTCCGGAATTCAGCGCAGATCAACGTTCTGCCGGGCCAGCAGGCGCTCGCTGACCTCACTGACACCGCCTTCGCCATTGCCGGTGAAGGAGGAGTTCGCCAGCACGTTGGCGACGCAGCTCACATCGTTCACCCGCAGACCCGCCCCTTTACTGTTGGTGACGGCCAGATCGCTGAAGATATTGCCGGTGCAGGGGGTGGTGTGGCGGTCGTCCGCCTGGGCGATGAAAATCCCCTGGGCACCGTTTCCAGTGATGGTCAGGTGGTTGAAATTGTTGAAATTGCTGTCCCGCATGAAGATGCCCTGGCTGCCATTGTTCTCCAGGCGGGTGTAGGAAATGATGTTGCGGTCGAAGCGCAGGTCGGCGCTGATGCCGGCGGCGGCATTGCTGTGCAGATAAAGGCGCGTGAAGAAGCTCTCCTCGGTCTCATAGGCCGCGAAGCCGTCGTAATGGTTGTCGTAGGACGTGAAGTCGCTGACATGGATGCGCCGGCAGCCCTTCTCCAGCACCATCCCGCCGCTGCGGGCACGCCGGGCGGTGACGCGCTCCACGCGGATATCCTCCGCTGAACGGATCGTCAGGGCGTTGTTGCGGATGAAGGACAAGCCACCATTGTCACAGGGGCCGCCATTGCATTCATTGTCCTGGGTGGCGCGGTTGCCGTCCAGAATCAGCTTGCGCAGCACCACGCCCGACACCTTGCGCTGAGGCGGGGTCTCCATGGGGCCGATGACCACCAGCGGGCAGTCCGCGCGGTCCGCCAGCTGCAGCACCGTCTGCTCCTGATCCCCGGTGATTTCAATGTCATTCCGGTCCAGCACCAGCGGCTGGCGCACAGTGTAGATGCCCGCCTCCAGCACGATCCGCCCACCGCCGGGCGGCAGGGCTGCAATGGCGCGGATGATATCCTCTCCTGTGCCCAACGGCACGCGGATCTCCGTCCTCCGTCCATCCACCGGCCTCGTCAGCTGCGGTCCTGGCTTCGGCTGCGCCTGGCGGGGGCCGGAGGTGACGATGCTGTGGATCCCAAATACAGCCAGCGGGGCGCTGAGAACCATGGCGCTGACGGCGGTGATTCTGGGGATGGACGTGCTTTTCATGGGCTTGGGCCTCCTGGTTGCTGTTGCGGCCCATCTTCTTTCTGTTCAAAAGAGCGCCACTGTGAGGATCTTCAATTCAGATCAATTTTCAGAAGAGTAATGATTTTTAAGAACGGACAGCAACTATTAAGTTTTTCCTAAAATTTTACAGCCCTTCATTTTCCACGGGCACCGGAATGGCGTCACACACCTGCCGCCAACCGGGAAAGTTCCACTTGTTTGGAAAATCCCGGCACTGCTGGGGCTTCACCGGGTTGATGACACAGTCATTTCCCTCCAGAAAGTCACACTCGCCGTTCGGCTTTTCGATGAGGGAGAGCCCTGCCCGGTCCGTGCGCAGGCGGGTGTGGCGCTGGATAAATGTGTCCACGTCCAGTTCTAGAAAATCGGCGATGCCGCGGATTTCCTGCTCATTCACCTTCACATCGCCCGGCCAACGGCAGCAGGCGGTGCAGCGCTGGCATTTCCAGAAAATGCGGGATGTTTCAGGCGGGGCGGGGGACACGTAAATTTCAACAGGGGTGGTACAGGATCAGAAAACCTTTTTCTGAAGGCCTTGTCCATCCCGATATTGACTCAAAACTGCGCAAAAACGCCAAAACCCGCCTGAATTTAATCCACCCTCACACAATCCGTCCCTTTCCCGCTCCCAGTGCATGGTCACCCCTGTTTCTGCCAGTCAAAAAGATCCATCTGCGCGGAGGGCACCCGGAAGCTGGCGGTGGACAGTTCGACAGGATCCCTGTGAAAACCCGCCCGGTGCTTGGCCAAAGTGAAAAGCGCCTTCAACTGGTCCGCAAAAAACCCTTCCCCGCGCATCCGCGTGCCCCAGGCGGCATCGTACAGTTTGCCGCCCCGCATCTCGCGGATGCGGTTGAGGACCTTCTCCCGGTGACCGGGCGCGTGCCGCTCCAGCCAGGCTTCAAACAGAGGGGCCACAACCCCGGGCAGCCGCAGCGGCACATAATAAGCGCTGCCCGCCCCTGCCTCCGCCACGGCTTTCAGCAGGGCAGGCATTTCGTGATCCGTGAGGCCGGGAATCACCGGAGCCATCATCACCTGCACGGGAATGCCCGCCTCCCTCAGTTCCCGAATGGCTTTCAGCCGCCGCTGCGGGGGCGAGGCCCTTGGCTCCAGCACTTTCGCCAGATCCGGATCCAGGGTGGTTACAGAGATATTCACGACCACACACCGATGGGCTGCCAGTTCGCTGAGGATATCCATATCCCGCGTAATAAGATGGTTTTTGGTGATCACCGCCACCGGATTGCGGAACTCCGCCAGCACCTGCAGGCAGCGGCGGGTCAGTTCCAGCCGCCGCTCCACGGGCTGGTAGCAGTCCGTGACGGCGCTGAGGGCGATCGTTTGGGGCTGCCAGCTTTTTTTGGAAAGCTCACACCGCAGCAACTCCGGGGCGTCAGGCTTCACCACGATCCGCGATTCAAAATCCAAGCCGGCGGACATTCCCAGATACTCATGCGTGGGCCGGGCGAAGCAGTAGGCGCAGCCGTGCTCGCAGCCCCGGTAGGGATTCAGGCCCACTTCAAAGGGAATGTCCGGGCTTTTGTTCCAGGACAGGATGGTCTGGGAGTCGTCCCGCAGGAACACCGTCCGCACGGGAGAGGCCTCTTCCCCGTCCTCCGGCGGGTCCGGCACGATTTCCAGACGCTCAAACCGCCCCACTGGGTTTTGAGCAGTCCCCCGGGCAGTCAAAGGGGATGAGGAAAACCGGGATTTCATTGTTCCAATGAACAATATTTTTCCGGATTGCCAAGAGGAAAACCGTCCATCCGCTTACCCGAAATTCCCCCTCTGCCCTGTTTCCGGACCGCAAAAGAGGCACAGCCCGTCGGGAGCTGTGCCCCGCTTGGAAAAAGATAGGATCCCGTCTGGCAGCCCGAACCGGTGAACCTGCCCGGGGCAGGCGGACGGATGTCAGCCCTTGGCGGAGGTGTCGGCCTTGGTGAGGCAGACGCTGGCGCAGGGCATGTCCCACAAGCGCTTGAGCTCGTCGTCCAGCTTGGTCAGGCTCAGGGAGAAGCCGGCCATCTCCTGGCAGGTCACGAAGGGCCCGATAAGGGTGTCGTGCACCGTGATGCCCTTCTCCCGCAGCACCGCCCTGACCTTCCGGTTGATGATCAGCAGCTCCATCATGGTCGTGGAGCCCAGGCTGTTGACCAGCAGGACCACCTCGTCCCCGGCATTGAAGGCCAGGTCGTCGGCGAAAATCAGGTCCAGCAGCCGGGGGGCAAGTTCATCCGCCGTGGACAGGGGAATCAGGCCCACGCCCTTTTCCCCGTGAATGCCCATGCCCAGACCGATCTCGTCGTCGCCGATCTCAAATGTCGGCTTGCCCGTGGCCGGAATGGAGCCGGGGGACATGGAGACCCCGACCGAACGCGTGTTGTCCCGGGCCTTGATGGCGATGCGTTCCAGCTCGTCCAGGGAATCCACCGTGTCGGCGGCGGCTCCCGCGAGTTTCACGATGGGCACCAGACCTGCGATGCCGCGGCGGCCTGTCTTGTCGCTGGGCGGGGCGCTGCACACGTCGTCGTGGATCAGCACCGTGCGGACCTCAATGCCCTCCTCGGCGGCCAGCTCCGCGCCCATGTCGAAATTCATCACATCGCCGGCGTAGTTGCCATAAAGATAGAGCACGCCCTTGCCGCGGTGCACCGCCTGCGTGCCCTCCAGCACGATGTCCGGGGGCGGAGCCGCGAAGATGTCGCCGCAGGCCGCGCCATCCGCCAGCTGATGGCCCACCAGACCGTGGTAAATCGGTTCATGCCCCGAGCCGCCGCCGATCAGCAGCCCCGGCTTGTTGTCCCGGATCCGCGTCATCACGATACAGCCGCGCCCCACCTTCTTCGCCTCGCCGTCGTAGGCCTCCACGAGTCCGTCCAGAAGTTCCGCCGCGCAGGCGTTGGGATTGTTGATGATTTTTTTGATCTTGGCCATGTGGAAGAAGAGAAAGGGGGATGGTTAAATCCGAGGGGCGGAATAATGGAAACTTCAAAAACGCGGAAAGCCGTTCGTTTTAGCGAAAACTTGCTGGCCGGCAAAGAAATTCCGCCCGGTGAAGGAATTTCACTGCGAAGCAGGCGGTTGCGGCCGGGGAGTTGGAAGTTTTCAGTTTTCAGAAGTGTGGAGCAAACCCCTGAGCTTGGAGCCAGGTCCAGCATCAAATTTCTGAAAACTGAAAACTTCTCCTCCCTCACCTTTCCCTCACCATAATCCAGGTCGTCAGACTCCGCCCGGTGACCGGATCCTGAACCGTCAGCTTATGGCGGCCTGGCAGGAGACGGGCCCGGCCGTTTTGAATTTCCAAGGTGGGAGAGGACCATTGGGTCGTCGGATTGTCCGGCACAGTCCGCAACGGCAGCCAGCGGCCGCCGCCCGGAATATCCGGATCCAGGAGCACGGTGGTGCCCGGCAAGGGGCTGGTGATGCGCCAATTGCCGCCACTGTTGCTGTTGCTTTGGGCCTTGCCTCCCTGCCTGTTTCCTCCGGTGCCGCCCGCCGGTTCAGCCACTGCCGTGCTGCCCAGCCAGTTGTCCGGCCCAGCCAGCCAGGCGGCGTATTCCGCAGGAAGGATCACGCGGCCCGTGGAGTCGTAGGGTGCGGTCTCCGGGCCTGAGGGAGCCAGGGTGCGGCGGAACTTTTCCAGGATCACCGGCCTCCGTCCGCGGAGTTCCGGAGGAGGCGGCAGTCCTGTCAGCGGATCCACCTCACAAACCAAGATCCCCGGCGGCATGGGAAACCACGGCGAAGGAAAGTGGTTGCCCAGCCAGGTGAAAATTTCCCGGAAAATGGGGGCCGCTCCGCTCACGCCGCTCACGCCACGCATGGGGGAGTTGTCAAAATTCCCCACCCACACTCCGACGGTGAAGCGGGCGTTGTAGCCCACTGTCCAGTTGTCGCGGTAGTCGGTGCTGGTGCCGGTTTTCACCGCGCAGGGAAACGGCATGCGCAGGGCGGAATCCAGCCCGAACGAACGGGCGCGGGCGTCGTTGTCCGATAGAATGTCCGCCAGCAGCCAGCAGGCCTCCGGATCGAACAGACGCTGCCGGACCGGCGGGGCCGCCGAAGGCTGGAACCGCACGGGCACCGACTCCCCCATCCGGGCCAGGGTGCTGCAGGCCGCCGTCAGCTCCAGCAGCGTCACCTCGCCGCCGCCGATGGTCAGGCCCAGTCCGTAGTCCGCCGCCGGTTTTGTGAGAGTGGTCAGGCCCGCCGATTGCAGGGCTTCCACCAGCGCCTGCGGCCCGCCATGGTTTTGCAGGGTCCGCACGGCGCTGAGATTCAGGCTGTTGGCCAGGGCGGTACGCAGGGAGACGGGGCCGGCGGCGCGGTGATTGTAGTTCTGCGGGCGGTAGATGCCGGTGGCGGTCATGTACTCCACCGGCAGATCCGCCAGTATGCTGGCCGGACTGAGGTCCTGCTGCATCGCCAGCAGGTAGGTGAACGGCTTCAGCGCCGATCCCGGCGAACGCCGGGCCACTGCGCCATTCACCTGCCCGCCGTCCGCCGCGCCGTAGTCGCGGCTGCCGGTCAGGGCGAGCACATGGCCGGTGCTGTTCTCCAGCACCACCACCGCCGCCTGGGTCACATTTTTTCCCGCCAGACGTGCCAGATGCGAGGCCACCGCCCGCTCGGCCGTCTGCTGAATGTCCAGATCCAACGTGGTCGTCAGATTCTCCGCGCCCGCCCGGCTGGTCTCGGGCAGGGAGGAAAGCAGCAGATCCACAAAATGCGGTGCCATGAAGGAGCCATAGTGCCGGCGCAGCTTCAAAGGCTCCGTCCTCGCACGGGCCAAGGAATCCGCATCCGCCCAGCCCAGAACACCCAGTCTGTTCAGCACCCACTGCTGACGCTTCACCGCGCGGTCGGCGTGGCGCCAGGGATTAAGCCGCGAGGGCGACTGCGGCAGCCCCGCCAGAAAGGCGCACTCCGCCAGGGTGCAGTCCGCCAGCGGCTTGCCAAAATAACCCGCCGCCGCCGCCGCCGGTCCCAGGTGCAGATTCCCGTAGTCCAGCCGCTGAAGATACTGCTCCAGGATTTGATCCTTTGACCATGTCATCTCCACCCTGCGGGCTGTGAGCATTTCCAATCCCTTGGTGCGCAGCGTGCGGGCGCGCGGCACCGCCAGCTTCACCAGTTGCTGGGTGAGGGTGCTGGCTCCGGAAACCCGCCGCCCGGCTGAGACCCCGTCGCGCACGGCGCGAGCCATCGCCACGGGATCGATACCCCCGTGGCGGTAAAACCGGTGATCCT
Organism: Verrucomicrobiales bacterium; assembly: GCA_028293125.1. Classification (GTDB taxonomy): domain Bacteria; phylum Verrucomicrobiota; class Verrucomicrobiia; order Verrucomicrobiales; family V1-33; genus CAIZWU01. The sequence continues at coordinate 23,819 of JAQGPJ010000058.1, forward strand.
CCGCCGCCAAAGTGGCCAGCACCAGTGCTTTAGGGATTTCTGGAAGACTTGGCGGAGCCTCCGCCCGCATCCCACCCGCCAGCAGCCGGCGCAGAGAGGTCCCGTGAACATCCGTGATCCTCATGCCCGCCGGCACCGGACGGCTCAGCGCCGCCGGCCACGGCATCACCCACGGCAGGGCGAACCAGCCCATCAGCCCCAAGGCCAGTCCCATTGCCAGCAGCCGACGCGCCCGGCGCCACCGTTTTGCCTTCGCGGGCCTGACTTTGACTCCGGGAGCATGATTCTCCCCCCCCCCGCCGCTGTTGGCATCAGGGGATGTATTTCCGGCTGGAAGGGAGCAGTCCACAAAGTCGCCCTATTATTTCCCCGGCCCCGCTCCCGCACAACCCGGTAAGCCTGCGGCTTTCCGTTTGAACTGAAACCGGACAGGCTCCGACGGCAGCCATTGCCAAAGCCCCCACTATTTGACAGGGAAACGGTCAATCCGATGAATGCGGATGCTCCCGGGGATTTCGTCTTTTCAGCAGAGTCCTGTGGATGGCGGAAATCAGAAGGAAAAAAACACCGGCCACCCGCATCCTGATATCAGAAACGCCCACCAGAAACTCCGGGTCGGAGGAAATCCATAGAAAGGTCAGCGCGGGTGACGGAGAGCGGAAAAGGCGTTTCCCGTCACTGGTGGTCAACTCCACCCATGAGAAATTGTTGTGTGTGGTGAAAATCCGCTCCGGGTGCCCCCGGCCCGCACTCAGTCTGCTTGCACCAGGGCCGCCCCAACGGTGATGATGCCGGAAACAAGAGAGCCTTTTTCCTGAAAGACCGTGACTGTTTTGTCATAGTTTACCGCATCGGCACGCACGCCGGGCCCCGCCGTTATTAACAGGAATGACGGCAGCAGAGAGGGAACCCAAAAAGCGCGGATGCAGGAAATCATGGCTCTTTGTCAGGACCACTCGGGAGTGCACCGTGTTCAATCCGCCGGAGTCGACATCCTCCCCGGCCATCCCCTGCGTCATCAAGTCTACTATGTCACGAATTTAAAATTCCGTTGATAATCAACGAGCTATGACTTTTTCGGGGATTTGCCGTATTTTTCTCAACTCATTGATTATCAATAGCCTTACTTATTTTTGCAACACAGTGGAATCAATCTGGACCGGCCCATGGCGAATCACGCCGAAATCCATTCCATTTTTTGCCATTTTATGGAAAATGGGGTGCCAAAACCGCCATTAAAAAAATGATTGCCCCCCGCATTCTCCATCTGTTCTCCGTCCTGCTGGCCTTGGCCGGGGGTGCCGCCGCCGCTCCTCCGGTGATTGATTCTTTCACCGCGGACCGGACCGTGATCCGTCCCGAAGGAACGGTGAAACTGCAATGGAGCATCACCGGAGCGGTGAGCGCCACGCTGAACCCCGCCCCCGGAGCCGTGACCGTGCCGTCCGGGGAAATTGTGGACTATCCGCTGGAGACCACCACGTATACGCTCCGGGCTGTGAACGCCGAGGGCAGCGCCACAGCGACGGTGACGGTGGCCATCCCGGACCACGTGGGCGTCACGGCGGAGGCATGGTCGGTCAAACAGGCTTTTGCGAACACTGCCACTCTTGGCATTCTCGACAACCTGACCAAGGCGGACCAAATTCTGGGAGCGACGGATGGCGATACCAGACTGTCGAAGGCCTCTGTCTCCGCGGCGAATGTTCCCTTCATCGACTACGCCAGTCCCGCCGGGGGAGTTTTCACCTTCAACCGCGCCGCCCCCGGCGGCGGGACCGGCGACAACTTCGCGATCCGCGCCACCGCCACGCTGGTGGTGAACGTTCCGGGAACCTATAACTTCGGCATCAACAACGCCGATGGCGGGCGGCTGCTCATCGATCTGAACCGAGACGGCGATTTTTACAAAAATCCCGCCGTCACCGTCTTCGATCCCGCGTCCGACATCTACGATACCGGAGAGGCGGTCATCACGGACAACACGCTGCATACGGCGGCGACCTTCAGAGGGCCGGTCACGCTGGCCGCGGGCAAATATGCCGTCGAATACACCTTTTTCGACCAGGCGGGAGCCATGAGCGGAGAGGTGTTTTATGAGCTGAACGGCATTGAGTATCTGCTGGAGGCAACGGTGGAGGACACCCAACCCCCGACCCAGGACCTGATCATCAGCGAGTTCCTCGCGGACAACAGTGAAGGTCTCCGGGATGCGGACGGCTCGCGCGAGGACTGGATCGAAATTTACAACGGCACCGCGGCCGCGGTGAACCTGCAGGACTACTGGCTGAGTGACGATGCCGCCCAGCCGGACAAGTGGCGGTTCCCGGTCGGCACCATGGCTCCGGGCACCTACCGCCTGGTATGGGCCTCCGGCAAAAACACCGTCCTGGGAAGCGGGGAGCTCCACACCAATTTCAAGCTCTCCGCGGGGGGAGAGCCGCTGGGGCTTTACAAATCCAACGGGGCGGGCGGTTACACCCGGGTCAGCGGCTGGGATACCTTCCCCGCGCAGCACACGGATCATTCGTATGGCTTTTACGGTTCCGATCTGAAAGCCGGCTTCTTCAACACTCCCACGCCCGGCACCATCAACAATGGCGGGTACGACGGATTTTCACCGCCGGTGCAGTTCAGTGTGGACCGCGGTATTTACTCCACTCCGCAGACCCTGACCCTGACCCTGCCTCCCGGGATCACCGACCCGCAGAATTTTGAAATCCGCTACACGGTCAATGGCTCTGCCCCGAGCCTGACCAATGGGCTCGTCTACACGGCCCCGCTGCCTCTGGACAAAACCAGCGCCATCCGCGCGGTGGCGGTGCGTCCCGGCTGGAGAGTCACGGATGTGGACACCCACACCTTCATCTTTCCCGAGGATGTGCTGACCCAGACCGCATCCAAAGCCACCGCCCTTGGCTTTCCGGCGTCCTCGGTGAATGGCCAGGTGTACCGCTACCCCATGCAGGCGGCAGTGGTGAACGCGAACCGCGAGGGTGTCAGGCAGGCGCTGTTGAAGGCCCCCACCCTGTCGATCGTGATCGACCAGCGGTTTTTCAGCAATGTGACCACCGGCATCTACTCCACTCCCGCCGCCCGCGGAAAGGAGGTGCCCTGCTCCCTGGAGCTGCTGAATGAGGACGGCACCGGCACCGGCCAATTCCAGATCAACTGCGGCCTGCGGGTCCGCGGTGGTTTCAGCCGGGACGCCAACAATCCCAAGCACGCCTTCCGCTTCTTTTTCAACGACGACTATGGCGGTCCCCTGAACTACCCGATCTTCCAGTCCGAAGGGGCGGCCCAATTTGAGAAGCTCGACCTGCGCACCTCGCAGAACTACTCCTGGGCTTACCAGAATGACAACAAAAACACCTTCCTGCGCGAGGAGATCAGCCGGGATCTTCAGGGGGCCACCGGCCAGCCCTATTCAAAGTGCCGCTACATGCACCTCTATATCAATGGAATCTATTGGGGCCTGTATGACACCGATGAGCGCTTCGACGCCTCCTTTGGCGAGGAGTATCTGGGCGGCAGCAAGGACAATTACGATGTCGTGAAATCCGCCGGCAGTGCTGCCAGCTACAACACGGAGGCGACCTCCGGCTTTTTCGACACCATCCCGGCCGGCTTCAGCCCCCGCCCCGGCGATGCCGCCTGGAGCACCACCCAGTCCGCCTGGCGGGTGCTGTGGGGCCGGACCCGCGCGGCCCGGGCCACGCCCGCAAACGCCGATACCATTTTCTGGGAAATCCAAGGGCTGCAGCCGGACGGGAAAACCAGGCTGGCGGATGGCCGTCCCCCGCTGCTGGATGTGGACAACCTCATCGACTACATGCTGGTTTCGTTCTACTGCGGCAGCTTCGATGCCCCGCTCTCCACCTTTCTGAACGATGCCTCCAACAACTGGTTCGGTTTCCGGAATCCTGAAACCGGCCGGGGCTTCATCTTTGGAGTCCATGACTTCGAGCACGGCATGGGAGCGGACCGTGATTGGAGGAGTTTTGACCGCACCGGCCCTTGGTCCGGCACGGGGACGACCGTCAATATCTACAATTCCCTGCCCGCCACGGACCCCATGCGCATCTTCCGGAAGCAGCCTTCGTGGCAGAACAAGTATGGCTCCGGCGGCACCTTCCTGAAGAGCAACCCTGCTTATCTTCACGAGGATCTGGCCTTCAGCAGCCAGGAATACCGCACACGGGTTGGGGATCGGGTGCAGAAGCACTTTTTCAACGGGGGCGCGCTTACGGACGCCGCGGTGCTGGCCAAACTGGAGGTCCGGCGCGCCCAGCTGGACCCCATCATCCTGGCCGAGCAGGCCCGCTGGGGAAACAATACCAGCCTGACCAAAGCCGCCTGGAACGCGGAGGTCACCTTCCTGAAAAACTGGATCGCCCGCGGATCAGTGCCGAACAATCCCCTGACCACGGCTTTCGCCACCTACGGCCGGGGGAACACCATCGTCACTTTGCTGCGCGGCTACGTCGACGGCACACCCAAGCCGCTGTACTCCCCCGTGGACGCCCCGGTGTTCAGTCTGCAAAACGGCGCGGTGGGTGCCGGCAGTCCGCTCACCATCACTATCCCCGGGGCCAACACTCCCGCGGGAACCGTTTATTACACTCTGAACGGGGAGGACCCGCGGCTGCCCGGCGGAGCTATCAACACCGCCGGGGGCGCGGTGCCATACACCGGCCCGCTGACGCTGAGCAATACTTCAGCCATCAAAGCCCGCGTCTGGAACGGCACCGCCTGGAGCGCCCTGGTGGAGGGGCTCTGGATCACCGGGGTCCCCGCCTCCTCCGCCAATCTGGTGATCACGGAGATCAATTACAACCCTCCCTCCGGCGCGGGCACCGCCGCCGACCCGCAGATGTATGAGTTTGTGGAACTGCAGAATGTCAGCGGCGCGCCCATCGACCTCACCGGCGTGAAGTTCACCTCCGGCGCCGCCTTTGATTTCCCCATCGGCTATGTGCTGGCGGGCGGCGCACGGGTAGTAGTGGTGAAGGACCCCGCCGTTTTTGCCAGCCGGTATCCCGATGCGTCCTACCCTGGCCTGAGCGGGAAGACCCTGGGCGGCCTTACCGGTTCCCTGTCCAACAGTGGCGAGCACCTGATGTTGAAAGGCTGGGATGGAAAGGTGATCAGGAATTTCACCTTCAGCGACGCCGCCCCCTGGCCGGCTGCGGCCGATGGCGGGGGACCAACTCTGGTTTTCTCCAATATCTCCCCGGCCACTCTTGATGCGGGCCTTCCTGCCAACTGGTCCGCGCACACAGTGGGGCTGGGCAACCCCGGCGGGCCGGATCTGCCCGACCCGCCCTCCGGCACCTTTGCGGCCTGGGCCGCGCAGAACGGCACCAGCGCTGTGGCCACCGGGGACCCTGATGCGGACGGTGTGCCCAATCTGCTTGAATACGCTCTCAAAGGCAATCCCTCCGCCCCGGATACCGCAATCCTGCCGACCGCCGGTCTGATGTCCCTGACCGTTGACGGGGTGGCCGGCGACTACCCGGTGCTCACGTTCAAAAGCCGGACGGATGCCCCGGACATCAGCACCGCGGTGGAAACCTCCACCACGCTCCAGGAAAATGGCTGGGCCGCGAACGCGGTGCTGGTCAGTCGGCAGCCCGATGGCCAAGGCATGGAGACCCTGGTTTACCGGGCACCGCTGTCCCGTGCCCAGGCACCGCGCCTCTTCCTGCGGCTCCGGGTCAGTCTGCGGCAATAAGGATGCCACTAACACAGTCATGAAGCCCGGAATTTGGGTGCCGGGACATCACTGCAACCCATGAAAATCAAGGCAGAAGCCACAAACGCCTCAAATTTTCCACCTTTTTCCAGTCCGGGATTGCGATTGAGTCAGAAGCAGTCCATCCTAGAGACGTGAGCAAGGCCGGTGCAACTATTCCGGCATGGAGCATCAACCCGGCCCCGGCGCGAAGGAGTCCCAACCGGAAGACAGGGGCGCATTCTCTATTCTGCTCAGCCGAGGAAGCCAGGAGAATCATCTCATCGCAGCCCATGATTTTCTTGCCGGAGAAATTGGCTCAGGTGCGGACGAGCCTTGGACACCTGAGCGCTGACCATTGATCCGCGATAAACAGACCCTCCTGCTCCGGGAATGGTCATTGAGGCACAGGCTGTGGATTGACCCGAATGATTTGGGCCGACCCGAGCCGGGACGAATGGAGCACGACCTTCTTCCTGAAATGGAGCCGCTGCGGCGTTTATGGAAGGTGACAAAAGGCGCAGGCTTTGGAAGGCAGCCAGTTTGTGAGGAGAATCTGGTTTCCGGGGTCCGCATTCCGCTTGATCCCCGTGACGCGGTATCCCGCCCCGGCCAACCTATGGGCATGGCGTCCCATGCCGCAGCAGACATCCAGGATGCACTGATAGAGCGGAAGGGGACACACGGACCGCACGGACGCGCACTCCTGCTCCGTGCCGGCGGAGGGTATGGCCCGATGGAAAAATTCAAACCACTCCGGCGTGTAGGCGTTGGGTTTCCTGTGCTGCATCGCAGGGAATCTGGACCGGGCAGAGCTGGCAGGCAAAGAGAAGAGGCCGGCACAGTTTTCCGTTCCGCCACCGGCCATCAAAGCCCCGCCCGCCGGGAAACGGCAGCCGGGAAACAGATGGACCGCTCCGGAAAGAGACCGGAGGCCGGCGGCGCAGGAATGACCAAGCGGGGGAGCAGTTCCCAGCCCCCGTACGGCATCCCCGGCTTTGGAGAACCGGCTCAGCCCCCTGTTCCGGCAGCCAGCAACCAATAACTAATAACTGACAACTAATAACCCCATCCCCTACCCCACCCCCCGGGGCTGCTTCTGCAGGAACTGCTCCACCCAGCCGATGTTGTAGTTGCCGCTCTTGAAGTCGCTGTTGTCCAGAATGGCGTGCTGGAAGGGGATCGTGGTTTTGATGCCTTCGATCTTGAACTCCAGCAGGGCGCGCTTCATACGGGCGATGGCGATGTCACGGGTGTTGCCAGTGACGATGAGCTTGGCGATCATCGAGTCATAAAACGACGGTACTTCGTAGCCAGCGTAGATATGGCTGTCGACCCGCACGCCGCGGCCGCCGGGGGCGTAGTAGTTGCCGATGCGGCCGGGGCTGGGCGCGAAGTTGTTATAGGGGTCCTCAGCGTTGATGCGGCACTCGATGGAGTGGGCGCGGGGCTCGGCCTTGCGGACGTGCTCGGAAAGCGGCTGGCCGTCGGCGATGCGGATCTGCTCCTTGATCAGGTCCACGCCGTAGACCTCCTCGGTCACGGGATGCTCCACCTGGATGCGGGTGTTCATCTCCATGAAATAGAAGTTCTCGTGCTCATCCACCAGATACTCGATGGTGCCGGCGTTGACATACTTGATCTCCCGGCACAGGCGGACGGATGCGTCGCACATGCGCTTGCGGAGCTTCTCGCTGATGAAGGGGGAGGGGCACTCCTCGATGATCTTCTGGTTCCGGCGCTGGAGGGAGCAGTCGCGCTCGCCCAGGGCGATCACATTCCCCTTGGTGTCGCCGAGGATCTGAATCTCGATGTGGTGGGGATTCAGGATCAGCTTCTCCATGTACATGTCCCCGTTGCCGAAGCACTTTTCAGCTTCGAGCCGGGCGCTGGAGAAGGCCGCGCCCATGGCGGCCTCATTGTGGACTGCCCTCATGCCCCGGCCGCCGCCTCCGTTGGCGGCTTTGATCATGACGGGATAACCCATGATGGCGGCGGCGGCGAGAGCCTCCTTGTCATCCTTCAGACACCCATCGGTGCCGGGAGTGATGGGCACCTTCCACTTTTTGGCGGTGGCGCGGGCGCGGTTCTTGTCGCCCATGATCTCGATGGTGTCCGCGTTGGGGCCGATGAACTTGATCTTGCAGCTCTCACAGATGCGGGCAAAACGGGCGTTCTCGCTGAGAAAGCCGTAGCCGGGGTGGATGGCGTCCACATTGGCCACCTCCGCCGCCGCGATGATGCGGTCGATCATGAGGTAGCTCTGGCTGCTGGGCCCCGGGCCGATGCAGATGGCGTCGTCCGCCAGCTGCACGTGCATGGATTTCTCGTCGGCCTTTGAATAAACTGCCACGGTGCGCACTCCAAGCTCCTTGCAGGCCCGGATGACACGCAGGGCGATCTCGCCGCGGTTGGCGATCAGAATTTTATTGAACATGAAGCGGATGGGGTCGGATATCCCGGTAGGTGCGGTGCCGGAAATCAGGAGGGCCGGATTTCGAAAAGCGGGGTTTCATACTGCACGGCGGTGGCATCCTCGGCCAGCACGCGGGTGATGACCCCGCGGGCTTCGGCCTTGACCTCATTCATGACTTTCATGGCTTCGATAATGCAGACGGTGGTCCCCACCTCCACGGTGTCACCCACCGTGACAAACGGCTTTTCGCCCGGACTGGTGGCCCGGTAAAAGCTGCCCACCAAGGGTGAAAGGATCTGCGATGTGCCCGAGGGGGCAGTGGTGGATTCCGAACCCTCGTCCGCGGAGCTGTCGCCCTGCCCCGCCGCTTGGAATCCACTGTCCTGGGGGCCTGCGCCTCCCAGGAAAACCGGATGGGGAGCGGGGACAGAGACGCCGGAGGATCCCAGCTTTTCGACCATGGTGTCGAAGTCCACACCCTTGCGGAGCTTGATCTTGAACCCCTCGCGCTCCAAATGGAACAGCGACAGGTCGTTGCGTTTCATCATTTCGATGATCTGGCGAATCTCTTTCAGGTCCAAAATTGCCTCCTGGTCTGGTTTGAGTGGAATGGAAAAACGTGGGTGACAGCCCCTCCCTGTCACCGGTCCGGCGGCAATGAGGGAGGCCGAGCATAGTTTTTTTAAGCACCCCGTCAAGCCATGTCTGCGCTTTCCGGCAACAGGGCGGCTCCACTCCGTGGAACGCGCCATTCAGAGCGGCAAGATGCCAGGAAAACACAGGCCGGCGCACTGCTTATGAGGGCGTGGCGGTGACCTGAAGACGGAGGAAAACCCGGAGGCCCGGCGTAACCGGCAGCGTGGCGCGGCGGATTTCCAGCCCCCCTTCCTGACCGGCGGCAACATCAGTCACCGCGGTCCATTGCGTAAGATCCGGCGACTGCTGCAGCTGCCACTGCACACCCGAACGGTTCAAAGGCCGCCGCCAGGTGCAGATGAGGACAGGGGCTCCGTTTTCATCCGCCCCTGTGGTCAGCACCGGCAGCATGGCGGAGGCGCTTCCTGGAATCAGCGGATCAGTGTCAAAGGCGTATTCCAGCAGGTTGCCGAGGCCATCACCGTCAGGATCATCGGAGACCGGCCCGCCATTGGGGAAGTGCTCCGTCAGCCATGAAGCATAGGAGGACGGCGGCGGAGTGGCGAAATCACCGGGCGTGGGGACCTGCGCTGCCCAGTTGGCGGCCAGACTGCCATCGGCGGCGGGAATACGGCGGTTCAGGGAAAGGCCATTGCCCGTGGTGTCCGGCCAGCCGTCCACACCGCTGCGCCACGCGGCCCGGTCCTCCTGAGTGAGAGGCCGGTAGGCGGGTTCCCCGGCGGGCGCGGGCGCGGCGCGCAGCAGCCGGATTTCTCCCCCATCCCCCAGCGGAGCCGCGGCGGTCCAGGGACCGGAGACCGGCACCGCTGTGCCGATTTGATAGTGCTGACGGAAGGCGGCCAGTTTTTCCGCATCCGCCGGCGCGAAGGGCAGCACCACCAGCCGTCCGCCGGCGGGGATGGTCTCACTGGCGGCGAAATCCCGCGAGACCGCGCCGCGCAGCTGCCAGGATTCCAAGGAAATGACGGTGTCCGTGGGATTGAGCAGCTCGATGAAGGACAGATCCGCACCGCCGCCCCCGGAGGTGGCCGGGCGCTGGATTTCCCTCACAATCACCGGACCGCTGCGCACCGCGGCATTGGCAGCCCCCAGACCCGGATACGGGCGGGCGGCAGAGGTGGTGTCCAAAAGAGTCTGCACTGCCGACGGTTCAAACAGGCCGGAGCCATCGGCGCGCAACCCTTGGGACTCATTGAGCCGCATGGGGCCGTAATCCGCCTGCGAGGCCACCCGCAGACCGCCGCCGGCATCGCGGGAGATCAGCCGGACGCTGCCACCGTGCAGGCCATCCAGCGAAAAATCATTCGGTCCCGGTCCGCCGGGGGAAGCGGCGGGATTCCACGGCCCGTTGGGGTTGAAGCTGGTCTCCGTGAACACAGTATAACCGTCAGGAGGCAGGACCGTGCCCGCCGGGATGCGGAACTTCTGCACGGCGTCCAGTGTGGGATACTCCACGGCATCGGTCAGAAACCAGCCGCTGATATCCACCGGCCCGGCACTGATGTTGTGCAGTTCGATGCCGTCCACAAAAGGAGTCGCCGTCTCCGCCAGCAGCTCGCTGACCACCACCGGGGATGCCGCGCCGCCGGACCCGCCGCCGGGCGTGCCATTGAGGGAGGCGGAGGCCGCCCAGTTGGCCGGCAGGGCCTGCTCCGCGCCGCCAAAGGCCGTGCCCCGGTATTCCAGCGCTGCGCCTTTGCCGTCCGCCGCCGCCGGCCAGCCGCCTTGGTCGCTGTAGGTGAGGCTGATCACCGCCTCCCCCGCCCGGCTGAGCAGTTGGATGGCCTCGCCGGAGTCCTTCAGATTACCCTTCACCCACTCGCCCGCGATGAGCCCGGAGGCGGCAGTGCCGTAGCGCAGCTCAAAGGCGGTGCGGTTCTTGACCAGCAGTACCGATTGGCCCGCCGCCAGGGAGCGCAGGCCGAATTTGAAAGCACCGTCAAAGGGAGCGCCCGCGGGGAACCCCATGTCCACCAGATTCACCGCGCGGGTTCCCGTGTTTTTGATCTCCAGCCACTCGAAATCCGTGTCATCAATCCCCGGCAGGGCCGCCAGTTCGGCGACCGTCGGAGGAAAAGGATGATAATTGATGGCGGCCACGGAGAGATCCCCGGCGGCGGCGAACTCCTCGCCCACCAGATAGACACGCCGCAGCGGCGCGCTCCACGAGATGCTGGAGGCCCCCTGCGGAAACGGCGTGAAGGTGGACTGCCGGCGGGCGGTCAGCAGGCTGCTCTGATTGATGGCCACCGGTCCCGTATAAGCCGTGCCGGTGCCCGGCACAGCACCTCCGAAGGGGCGCGGGTCCGACCCGTCCAAGGTGTAGCGGATGGTGCCGGCACCCGTCAGGGCAACCGCCGTGCCCGCAGCCAGAACCCCGCTGGCGGTGCTGGTGGCCGGCGGGGCCGGGGCGCGGCCGTCGATGAAATTGACCCGCGAGCTGAGCCAAGTTTTCATGGCGGTGATCTCATTGAGATACACACCGCCGGAGGGCGTGTTCTCGCTCCAGCGCGCGGCGTCCCGGGCCCCGGCGGCATTGCCGATCTCCGCGCCCATTTGATCCGCCAGGGTTCGCAAAGCATCCGTGGCCAGTGGTTGGCCGGGCTGCCGCAGCGCCCACCAGCGGTCCACCCAGTCCTGCACGAACTGGGGATCCTTGAAGAGGCCTCCCCACCAGTCGCGGTCAAAGAAATACTCAATGCTGTTCCAGCTGGCGGGATTGGAGTCCCGCCCGTCGTCCGATCCCAGCGCCCGGTCAAAGTCCCACACCGGCCCGGCGGAGATTTTACCTCCCCGCTCCTTGAAGTAGAAGGCGCTGAGGCGCAGGGCGTCAACGTTCATGGCCAGGGAATTGACGATGTGGTGGTCCACAAAGGAGCCCACATCGATCAGATCCCGATACTGCCGGGTGGCGAACTTGGCGGCGCGCTCGCGGAACAGGGTGTCGTTGAAAGGCTTGATGGCCTGGTTCTGGAGATAGTCGATCTGCTCCGGCTGGTCCACGTCGGGGTCGGGCTCCACGACCACCAGGGACTGGCCGCTCTCCGGGTTGGGAAACGTGCCGAGGCCGAAGGCGCTGTTGTCGATGGTCCAAGCGATCTCATCTCCGTCGGCGCGGTCGATTTTGAAAATATAACCGCCGGTCACCGCCTCCCCCGTGGTGTCCTCGGGATCGACCGATCCGATATCCAGCCGGCTGGAGCCGGACTTGATCTTTTCCGTCAGGATATAAATCCCGGAGTAGTCCCCGTAGTCAAGCTTGCCGCCGTTCTGGTTGAAAAACACCTCCACGGGCCGGGTGCGCGGAGCCCAGCGGCCCAGCCGGCGCGAGATCTCATAGGCCCAGGCATTGTGGATATAGGTGTCGTCAAAATAGTAGGGGCCGTTCAGCACCCAGTCGCTGTCGGATGGCAGATCCAGCAGCGGCATGTCCAAGTCCTCGTCCTTCTCCGTCCAGGTCTCCATGCCGTAGCTTTTCTTCTCAAAACCGGCGGAGGATGAGCCGCGCACCCGTGTGCCAGCCCGCGTGAAGACATCCGGAATGCCGGCTCCTGTGACCGGATCCGCCAGCCGGGTGACGCCATTCACCGGCTGAAAAAGGTGCAGCAGGGTGGTGGTGTAGTTGCTTGATCCACTGTCCACCGGCTGTCCGTCCCCATGGTCGTCCAGCACCATCACCGGCAGGTTGGAGGTGAAGGACGAGGTGTTGCCGGTGGTGCCCGTCTCCAACTGCAGATATTCCGCGGTGAGGGTTCTGCCGCGCTGGGCTCCCTTGAAGACCGCCGCCCGCAGCAGCTTGGTGGAACTGATGGGGATGGGGCCGGTGTAAAGCGTGGAGGCCGCGGTCGGCTCCGGAATGCCGGCTCCCGGGGAGTTGGAGGGGTCGGCCAGGATATAACGGATCTCCAAGCCGGCCTCGCCCGGCGTCAGTGCCAGATCGAAGGCGGTGGTGAACGTGCCCGGCGGCCGCGAGGGCGTGACACCGACCGGCAGCTGCAGGGAGTTGACCCCGCCATTCGGCAGCCCCGGCGTGGCGGTGGCGAAATAGCCGGTCTCCCCCGTGCCCGGACTGGTCAGGACCGCCGCCAGCTGCGCGCTGATGAAGGCGTCGGAGCTGGTGGTAGTGGTGTTCATGCCCTCGATGGCCAGGACATTGGTGCCGGCCCTCAGCGCCGTGACCGCCACCGTCGGCAGCGGAAAATCCTCGAACCCCGCCACACCGTGGTTGGGGACCAGCGCGGTGGGGGAGATGGGGTCCGTAGTCGGCGCGCCTGAGGAATTGGCCATCCGCACGCCGTTCACCCAGGCGACGAAGCCATCGTCATAGTTCACCCGCAGGATCAGCGACTGCACCAGCGCGGGATCCGCCACCTGAAAGGGCACGCGGATGTAGCTGTGGTGTGCGGTGCCGGTCATGGGCGTTGGGGAGGAAAAGCCGAAATCCACATTGAGGTCGGGATTGGTCCCGTTGTTGAAATACCCCACGCCAAAGGTCCCGGAGGTCCAGCCGGCGTCATCAAAGCCGAAGGCGCGCCATTGGGGAATCAGGGAGGTGTCCGTAGGCACCATGGCCTTCAGGGGCGAGTTCCCCAGCACCCACGTCTCCTCCAGCACATTGGTGGAGAGCCCGTAGCTGGTATCCTCATACTGCGCCGGATAGGCCGGCGCCCACTCCGAGGCTTTCGAGTCATCAGGCCGGACCAGCGCCAAATACTCCCCACCAATGGCGAGGGAGAAATTGGTGTGCAGATTGCCCTTGTCGGGAGTCCGGTTCTTGCCGGAGGCAAAGACCACAATCTGACCGTTGGCCGGGATGGACACGGCGGGAAACGTCCACTTCCGCGGATTCGCCGCATCGTCCGTCAGGGACCATCCGGCGGCATCGGCGGGGGTGGCGGCAGTGTTTTTGATCTCGATCCAGTCCGAGCGGTCACCGTCCTCGTCGGCAATGCCCTTTTTGTTGCTGGCCATGAACTCGGAGATCACCAGATCCGCCCGCGCGGCCAGCGGGCAGGCCAATGTCAGGACAGCGGGAAGAACACACCAGTGCTGGAGTGGAATCATGAAAATGGAGGGGGGTTTGGAAAGGCACCGGAGCCTTTGGAACCCGCAGGGTGACATAAATGTCACCTGAAGGTCAATTCCTTCCTTCATGTGGCCGTAATCATAGGAGGATCCTCGATAGTGAGAAGAGGTTAAAGGGTTCAGGATTCAGAGTTCAGGAGAAAGGCTGCAGGATGGACGGAGTGGACAGTCCGGGCACCGGTGTCTGCTGAGGCTTTGGCTTCCCAGCCGCAAAGGAGCATGCCAGCTTGGAGTATCAGTCTCCCCGGACATACTGGAGAAAGCATAAGAGCTTTAGGTTTTGGAAGTGCGGAGCAGCGCAGTTCCTGTTCCTGAAAAAAGTTCAGTCCACTCTGTCCACTCAATCCATCCTGAACCCTTAACCCTTAACCTTCCTTCCAAAAATTCTTGCCGAACTGTATTACGTGTAGTAATACACAAATCAATGAATCTCTTCGCCATCGACCTGAAGGCCGGGGCGCCGATTTACGAGCAGGTGCTCTATGCGGCGCGGAAGGCCATTCTGTCGGGTGAGCTGAAGCCGGGTGACCCGTTCCCCAGTGTGCGGGAGATCGCGTCGCATCTGCGGATCAACCCCAACACCGTGCAGAAGGCGTTGACCGCCCTCAAAACCGAGGGGCTGGTGGAGACGGTGCCGGGCATCGGCAACCGGGTCTGCGAATCTCCCGAGCCCCGCGCCGCCGAGCGCGCCGCGCTGCTGAACGGCGACTTGGAGGTCCTGGTGCTGCGGGCCCGGCAGCTGCGCCTGGACCTGACCGATCTGGAGGCCGCGCTGCGGGAGCAGTGGTCGCGCCTGGGCGGCTGAGATCTCCTTCCCACTCTCCCTTCCCTCACCTTCTCCCGCACTCCTTCGTTCCCGCTTCCTCCCACATCCTCTCATCTCTCCTCCCCAAGCCTTTCGCATCCCCAAACCAAACCAACCCGCCCTGCCCCGCCGCCATGTCCATCGAATTTGATGCCCTGACTAAAAGCTACCGTAAAGGGCGGACCGCCCTGCACCCCCTGACTTTGGCTATTCCCCCCGGCTGCGCCGTGGCCCTGCTGGGGCGCAACGGCGCCGGCAAGACCACTGCCATCCAGCTGCTGCTGGATCTGCTGCCGGCCACCGGCGGCGCGGCCCGGATTTTCGGGGTCCCATCCATCAGCCTGAAGCCGGAGCACCGTCAGAAAATCGGTTATGTCAGCGAAAACCAGCACCTGCCGGACTGGCTGCGGGTGGAGGAGTTCCTGCGTTTTCTGAAGCCGATGTATCCCCGGTGGGATGACGCCCTGACGGCCCGGCTGCTGAAAATGTTCGCCCTGCCGATGGACCGGAAACTGAGCGCCCTCTCGCGGGGTCAGCGCATGAAGGCCGCCGTGCTGGGTGCCCTCTGCTACCGCCCGGAGGTGCTGGTCATGGACGAGCCTTTCAGCGGCTTGGACACCTTGGTGCGGGAGGAGCTGCTGGATGCCCTGGTCGATTTTCTGAGCGGAGGCCAGTGCACCATGCTGCTGTCCAGCCACGACCTGAACGAAGTCGAGCGCCTCGCCGACACCATCGCCATTCTGGAGGAGGGCCGGCTGGGCGTGCATGGACCCGTGGACGAACTGCTCTCCCGGGCCCGTGAGGTCAGCTTCCTGACCGGCACCGCCCTGCCGGCCAGCCCCCCGCCCGCTGACTGGTGGAACATCTCCAGCCGCAGCGGCGGCGTGACCTTCACGGCGCGGGACGGAGCCGATGAGGCCGCCCTGACCGCCGCCATCCGCCAGTACTGGCCGGATGCCCATTCCCTCTCCCTCCGCGCTCCCGGCCTGACCCGGTTCTATGTGGACTGCCTGCGCCGGTTGGAGGCAGGGGGCGGCCCCCTTGGTCATTCCACGTCCAACTCCACCTCCCAACCCCGGGATACCGCCGCATGAAACTCCATCTTCACTGGCTCCGGTTTGACCTCCACCGCTTCCGTCTGCTGCTCGGCGTGTGGACATTGCTGGTGGCGGCCTATGCCGTTTTCCTGGGCTGGGTGCATCTCCGCTTCCTGACCATCAGTCAGGCTGTCATGGACCGCAGCCTGTATATCGCCATCCTGCTAGGGCTGGTGGAGCTTTGTTTTCTTTTCACCCTTTTCAATGCCGATCCCGCCAAGGGCCCGCGGCACTTCTGGAAAACCCGACCGCCTTCCGGCGTGGCGGTAGCGGGTTCAAAACTGGTGCTGGCACTCGTGTTCTTCGTGGCACTGCCGTTGCTGGCGTGGTGGGCGGTAAATGCGCTTTGTGTCCTACCGCAATACGCTGTTACCCAATCCCCCACCGGTGTGTCGTGGACGGTCTTTCTGTTCTGGGCACAGTCGTTGGTTGTCAGCGCTTTCGCTTTGGCCGCCGCCAGATCGGCCAACAAAATGGAGTTTCATCTGCACCTGCTGGTCTGCACCGGCGTTGTGGCGTGCGGAGTCTGGACCCTGCAGGAAATCTGGGTCTGGGTGGTGCGGGAAATCTGGAGCGCGTTCTCGGTTTCACCGGTGGACCTGCGGCTGGCGCGCTGGCTCGGAAATGGTTTTGTCACCCTGCCCATGGCGGTCCTGACCCTTGCTGCAGCTTGCCTGTATCTGCTGCAGGTGCGCCGCCGCCGGCTGCCCCACGGACAAGGGCTGGCCTCCCTCATGCTGCTGCCGACGGGCGCCATGCTCTTCGCCGCAGCCATCTTTGACACGGACAGCCGAACAGCAGAGCTCCCGATCCGCGATGAACTCCCGCCCCTTCCTGATCCAGCGACCGCCATAAAAATCCGGGTTACGGAAATGCCTCTCCACACTGGGGACTTCAGGGAGGTGGAATATCCGCCACGCTCCTACTCAGCCTTTGATTCCTTCAATCTTTTCCGACCACCTCCCAGACAAATGCGGTTCTCCACTGTCTTGAAAGTGGAGGGCCTGCCGCCCGGCGTGCGGGTCAGCGCCCGGTGGCTGGACCTGCGGCTCACCGCGCCCGACGGCACTGTGATCCGTGGGGAGCCCCGCAGTGGCAAGCTCGGGTCTGGAGGAATTCATCAGGACAATCCTGACAATCTTTTCCCTTGGTCGGTGAATTTTCCAAAGCGGGAACTTGAGGCTTGGTCCACCGTTCCCTGTACCGGCTCCGGCACTCTCCGTCTGACTCTGTATGCCTGGAAAAATCAACTGCTTCCTCTGCCGGATGGCCAACGGCGCTCCGGTCCGTGGGGACCTTTGGTAATGCGCCGGACGCGGGAGGATTTGCTTAACCTCAAGGAGAGGGCGGAATGGATTAACTCGCCCTCCGCGCTGGAAGACGCTGTTCTGAACTCTGTTCCTGACGCCATGTGGTTTTTCGATTTAAGTTCATTCAACTCCGGATATCCCCCGATCAATTCCCTTGGCGATTCATCCGCCACCTTTGAGGCGGTCAAAGGGAGGGATAACATCCCCATCAAAATGGCCTTGGGACGCAAATCGTTCCCCACAGGATTTCTGATCCGGCACGAGCTTCTGACCGGGGCCGCTTTTATCAAAAGCAAAAAAATCAATCCCACGAAAGAGCCGGATAATCTCTATGTTTTTGAGGATTGGGGTTTGCTTAAAGCGGTTTACACTGGTCGCACCCTTCCGGATGGCTGGCAGCTGAGGATCGGATCCAGCGAGCCTTATGCCGCCGTGGATGTTCCGGTCACTCTCAACGATGTGGTTCCATGGACCGGCCGCGGTACTGGCCCAGCCCTTCTGAAAGCGCTTTCCACCGTTCATCTTCGGAAAAATACCTCCCAAGGGAGCGTCCGCAGTGACCTGCGCCACGCCTACGGGCTGATCTCCAGCATGCCCAACATCCGGGGGGAGGGTGGTCACCTCCGAGAATGGCATCAGGCGGTCACCATGTGGCAGGGTATTCTCGATGAGGCTGACCACGGGGACCTTCCGGTGCTGCTCGAATTGATCCAAGAGAAAAACTATTTCACTTCTTATGACGAATTTGGAATCACCCAAAATTCCCTGTCACCCACGGAGAGTATCGAATTTCCAACACACCCCTTCCATCTCCTGATAAAACGGACCGCCGCTCTGCTTCAGCCCGCCGATATGGCGGGCATCCCGGCCGATTCACACACGGCGTGGGTTCTCCGCGGTTACATGGGGTCCTCTACGAAGCCGGAACCGGTGGCGACTCCAACGCCCATGCCGTCCGCCGGCGGTGAGGCACAGTGACACCGGATCACTCCAATCATTCCATCACATTAGGAAAGGCACCAGCATTTCGCCAAACCATACCCTTTCCAAAACTGGCCGGACTCCGCCTGCCATCCAAACTATCGCCTCCATGTCCCCGCCTGTATGAAACTCCATCTTCATTGGCTCCGGTTCGATCTCCGCCGCTTCCGCCTCATCCTCGGCGTGTGGACGCTGCTGGTAACCAGCTATGCCGTTTTTCTGGGCTGGGTGCATCTCCGCTTCCTGACCATCAGTCAGGATGTCATGGACCGCAGTCTTTACATCCCCATCCTGCTCGGGTTGGTGGAGCTGGGCTTTCTTTTTGCCCTTTTCAATGCCGACCCCGCCAAGGGACCGCGGCACTTCTGGAAAACCCGTCCGCCCTCCGGCGTGGCGGTGGCGGGTTCAAAACTGGTGCTGGCGCTCACATTCTTTGTGGCGCTGCCGGTGCTGGCGTGGTGGGCGGTGAATGCCTTCTGTGTCCTTCAGGAATACGCTGTTGTCCAGTCCTCCACCGGCCTGTCTTGGACAGCTTTCCTGTTCTGGATCCAGTCTTTGACGGTCAGCGCTTTCACGCTGGCCGCTGCCCGGCCGGAAAGCAAAAGGGATTTTTACCTGCATCTGGCCGCCTCCATCGCCACTGTGGCGGCCGGGGTATGGGCTCTGCGGGAAATCTGGGACACCCTAGCCTCGAAGTCCATGGATCCGGCGCTGGAGCGCTGGCTTCGGAACGGGTTTTTCTCGCCGCTGATGGCGGTCCTCTCCCTGGCGGCGGCCATTGGTTATCTGCTGCTGGTGCGCCGGCGGCGGCTGCCTCCGGGACGCGGGCTTGCCTGGGTGCTGCTGATGCCTGCCGGGATCCTGCTCACGGCGTCGGCCGCTTGGCGGGCACCGGCGGTCAGTCCGCGTGATGAGGCCCTGCCGCCCGCCGATCCTGCCATGGCTGGAAAAATTCGAATCACTGAACGGTTTCCCTCCGTGGGGAGCTTTGATGACATGGGACCTTATGACGGCGGCACCTGGGATCCTTACCATATTGCCTGGCCATCCTCGGAAAGGATCTGGTTTTACGCGACCCTGAAAGTGGAGGGCCTGCCGTCCGGCGCCAAAGTAAGCGCCCGCTGGCTGAATCTGCGGCTGACCGCGCCCGACGGCACGGTCCTTCAGGCAGATACTCAATCATATCCTCCTCCGCCGTACGGGACCATGCCACAGAATCCAGCCGCGCTGAGGACTTATGGGACGCCTTTCGCCAGCGGGAAACTCCGTCCTTACGATCTCACGCGCTGCACCGCCAGCGGCACCCTCAGGCTGACTTTGTATTCCTGGCAGGAAGGCATTCTTCCTTATCCGGATGACCGGATTAATGCCAGCCCGCTGGGCCCTGTGCTGATTGATGCCCAACGGGGTGAATGGGAAAATCAAAGCACTGGGAAAAAGCTCATCCAACTCTCCAATGTGAACTTCTTTGACACCGGTTACCCGCACCTGTGGAGAATGAGTCTGACTTGGGACACGGGGGAGCTGCCACTTGAGGTTTATGTCAGCAACGATGTGTTCTCCGGAGGATTTCTGGTCCGCCATGGGAGGATTGAGGGTTCAGCATGGATTCAACATTCTACGGCTGCGGTCAGCATGGCCGGCCCGCCGCTTCCTGACGGCTGCCATTTTAAAATCGGCGCGTGCAATCCTGTGGGCACGCTGGATGTGTCCGTCACGCTTCCTGGAGTCATTCCATGGACGGGGCAAAGCACGGCAGCGGACCTTGTGAGAATGCTCGCCGGCATCCATCCGGATGAAAAGGCATCCGTCGATGAGGCACGCAGTGATCTCCGGTATGCCCTCAATCTGATTTACCACATCGAGCGGGGGCGGAACCGCCAAGCCACCGCTGAGGAGCAGCTGCTCAAAAGCGTGGTATTGTGGAGGGATATTCTGGGACAGGTTTCCCATACGAATCTGCCTGCGCTCATTGATCTTATCAGGGACAATGCCGTGTATGATACTTTGGCTGAAAACCGTAACAGGGGTTTCAAAAACCCTCCATTCATCCTTCAAATCCACGACCATTTGAGAAAACGGGCCGCCGAACTCCTCCAGCCCGCTGACATGCCGGGCATCCTGGCCGATCCCGATCTCACGGCAAAACTCCTCCCCTTTCTGCCAGCCTCAGCTGTGCCGGAAACGATCGCCCCTCAGGGTTCTCCAACGGGTTCCGAAGATCAAAAACCGGACCGCTGAAGCTTTCCAAAAGTCGGCTGGCGCAGGCTTGGACGCGCTGCTCGGACCGGTGGATTTGAAGAGGTGAAATCCAATTTTTCCGGCTGAAGCCGGATCAAAGTGTTCACGCGGATGGAACTCCAGACGGAAAATGCAAATTTTTCTCACCCGGACCGATAAATTCCAGACAATTCCGCCCCCGCCCCCGCTTTTAAGGCGCAGCCACTCTGTTTCATCGCCAAAACCGGGCAAACCAGACGCAATCCGACGCCAATTTTCAGGCTGGAAATTGTTCCGCATTCCTTTAGGAGTTGCTCCTTCGAGCCCCGCATGCAGCGGTGTGCTTTTTCCTCACCGTGCCAAACCAAATCCCTTGAAGAAATTCATACTGACCCGCCCATGACTCCGCCCGCCCCGACGACGTCCATCTCCGACACGAAGCTGCCCACGGTGGCTGAATGGAAGGCCATGGTCGCCAAATTCCAGCGCCCCTCCATCAGCAGGGCCGCCTGGCAGATCATCAACTCCGTTGTGCCCTACGCCGCGCTTTGGGCGCTGATGGCCTGGAGCCTGAAAGGTCCCTACTGGGTCACCCTGCTGCTCGCCGTGCTCACCGGTCTTTTTGTGGTGCGCATTTTCATCATCTTCCACGACTGCGGCCACGGCTCCTACTTCAAGAGCCGGAAGCTGAACGACATTGCCGGATTCATCACCGGGGTGATCACCTTCACCCCCTACCATCACTGGCGCTGGGAGCACTCCCTGCACCACGCCTCCTGCGGCGATCTGGAGCGCCGGGGCGTGGGCGACATCTGGACCATGACTGTGAAGGAGTACTGCCAAGCGTCCCCCAAGAGGAAGTTCATCTACCGCGTGGCCCGGAATCCCATCGTGCTTTTCCTGATCGCGCCGGTGGTGATGTTCATGATCTACCAGCGCATCCCCAGCAAGAAGGCCAACCGCCGGGAAAAGCTCTCCGTGCACTGGATGAACGCCGCCATCGTGCTGCTCAACGGCCTGCTCATCTGGGCGGTCGGCTTCAAGGAATGGTGCCTGATTCAGATTCCCATCACCATGGCCGCCGGGGCCGCCGGCGTCTGGATGTTCTACATTCAGCACCAGTATGAGGACGTTTACTGGGAGCATCACCAAGAGTGGGACTATACCAGCGCCGCCCTGCTCGGCAGCTCCTTTTACAAGCTTCCGCGTATCCTTCAGTGGTTCACCGGCAACATCGGCTTCCACCACATCCATCACCTCAGCCCCCGCATTCCGAACTACAATCTGGAGGCCTGCCACAAGTCCCACGAGATTTTCCAGCGCATCAAGCCTATCACTTTTCTTCCCAGCCTGAAGGCCATGCACCTGCGCCTGTGGGACGAGGAGAACCGTCAGCTGGTCGGTTTCAACTTCCTCCGCCGTCAGGGTCTTCAGGGAAACTGAGCCTGATGTCAGGCAACGGCTGAACTTGGATTAATCACTCATTCCAAACTCAAATTCAATCCCGGTGACGGGGGAAGCCCTTTCCCCGCACCGGGATTTTTTTTGGTGAAAATCCACCCCCTCGACGGGTGGCCGGCCATCAGGCATCAGCCACCAACCCACTATTCATCAGCCAGCTCCGCCTCCGGTTGGCGGCTGCGGCGGATTTCATTTTTTGCTGAACGGCAGCCGGATCACATTTCCGGTGATGACCCGCAGCTCCTTCACCCGGGTGCCATCGCTCCAACTGCCGCGGCCCCGCTGGGCGGCGGTGTTGCCGAGCGCCTGGCCGCGGTTCCGACCGGTGAAGGCCGTCTCGCAAAGGGCGTCAAAAAGGCGCCAATGGTCAAAGTCCATGGCGTCCGGTGCGTAGAAGGTCTCCGCATACACCGGACAGTGAATCCGGGAGTGCATCCATTCCCGCCCATGCGGAGTCTGCAGCAGCCAGCGCAGCGGGCTGTAGTCCCCCAGGGCCACGCCGAGCGCGGCCTTCAGCTGGGTGGGAAACGAGCCCGGCGGCGGCTCGCCGGGGGAATTGCAGAAATCGCACGGCGGCGAGCACGGGGCGTAGTGATTGCCCCGCAGTGGGGGACTGCCCCGCTCGTCCGTGAGAAAATAAACCAGATTCCGGTCCGCCTCCGGCAGATGGCCGGCTCCCTGGTAAATACGCACCGCGTCGACATCCCCCACCACAGCATCCCGGTCCCCAGCCACGGACAGCAGCAGCGTGCCGGTGGGAATGGTGCGCAGATCGTGCAGATCCAAGCCGATGCTGTCCGGGGTGCGGCGGGTGCCGCCAGGCTGCACGCACATCAGCGCCTTCGGTGGCGGCAGGCCCTCGTTTGCCGCGCCGGCAGCCAGATTGGCCGACAGCACCGCCCCCATGGAGTGACCCACATAGGCCACCTGTCCGGGTTTGAGCTTTACATGGTCCCCCTGCCCCGCCTGCCTCAGGGCATCCCGCAGGGCTTGGACGGTGCTGGTGTAAAAACCGGGCGGATTGCTGAACAGCGTCGTCTGATACCGGGGAAACAGCACCACATTCCCCCTTCGCAGCAGATGTTCAATCCACGCTCCGTACAGCCAGGGATCCAGAGCCGCCCACCCGTGCATGAACACCACTAGCGGAGCCTCCGCCGGCACCGGGTCCGCAGGCTC
Source organism: Verrucomicrobiales bacterium (assembly GCA_028293125.1). Lineage (GTDB taxonomy): Bacteria > Verrucomicrobiota > Verrucomicrobiia > Verrucomicrobiales > V1-33 > CAIZWU01. The sequence goes on from JAQGPJ010000058.1 coordinate 46,764, forward strand.
GAAAAGCCAGCAGGCCGTGGCTCCGGCACCCACCACTGTCTGACTCCAGCTGGCGTGGATGTAGTCCGAACTCCCCGGTCCGGAGACACGCTGCCCCGGAGGCAAGGGACGCATCGGGGCCGGCTCCGCCCCCATGGAGGAGGGCGCTGCACCCCAGCCCAGCACAAGGGATGCACCCAAAGCCGCCGCCAACCGCACAGGATTATTCATGAATTGAAATAATAGCGTCGTTTCAGAACCGGTCTTTCGGGAAAAAGAGGTGAAAGGGTTCAGGATTCAGTGGACTGAGTGGACAAGCGGCCGGGAAGCGCTGTTTCTGAAAACCGAAAACTCCCCTGCCCCCTCCCCTGAAAGCCCCCCGTTCTCCAAACGTAATGATTTCCGCATGTTTCCGTCCCCTTTCCGGCTGCCGGCGCTGATTTCCGCCTGCCTCGCCGCAGCATCCATGGCGGGTGCTGAACCCCCGGCATCGGAGCCCTCAGCCGCGCCGCCCGCCCCTCCCTCCTTTGTCCACGAGGTCATGCCCATCCTCAGCAAGACCGGGTGCAATATGGGGGCCTGCCATGGCAGCGGGTCCGGGAAAGGAAACCTGAAACTCTCCCTGCGGGGCGAATCCCCGGAGACGGACTTCGCCACCCTGACGCAGAACCTCCACAGCAAGCGGCTGGACATTAACGATCCCGATGCCAGTTTTTTCCTGAAAAAGCCGGCCAAACTGACGGATCACGAGGGTGGCAAGCGCTTCGACCCCGGATCGGAGGAGTATCAAATCCTGCGCGACTGGATCGCGGGCGGGGCCAAATACGATGTTCCCGAGGCCCCGGTCCTGACCAAACTGACGGTTTCGCCGGAGAGCGGCATCTTCGCCGATCCCGTGCGGGAGGTGCAGCTGCAGGCCACCGCCACTTTCTCCGACAATACCACGCGCGATGTCACACGCTGGGCGGTTTACGAGCCCTCCAACCTGCTCCCTGTGGTCTCCCCCGGCGGGCTGGTGAAGGCGGGGAAAGCCGGTGAAACCACGGTGGTGGTCCGCTTCGAGCAGCTCAAAACCCCGGTGCGGCTGGCTTTTATCGAAAACCGGCCGGATTTTGTCTGGACCGCCCTGCCGCCCTCCGGGTTTGTGGACGAGCTGATCTTCGCCAAGCTCAAAAAAATGCGCACGCCGCCCTCGCCGGTCTGCGATGACGCCATCTTTGTCCGCCGCGCCCACCTTGATCTCACCGGCCGGGTCCCCACCCGCGCCGAGGCGGAGGACTTCCTGAACGACGGCAAGGCCGACAAGCGCGCCAAACTGATCGACGCTCTGATGGCCACTCCAGCCTTCGCGGACCACTGGGCCATGAAATGGGCGGATCTGCTGCGGGTGGAGGAGCGGATCCTCGACACCAAAGGCGTCGCCGCCTTCCACAGCTGGATCCGGCAATGCGTGGCCGACGATGTGCCGCTGGACCAGTTTGCCCGCGCGGTCACCGCCACCACCGGCAGCACTTACCAGAATCCCCCCGCCAACTACTACCGTTCCCTTCGTGAGCCCACCCAGCGCGCGGAGGCCACCGCCCAGGTCTTCCTGGGCACGCGGCTGGGCTGCGCCAAGTGCCACAACCATCCCTTCGAGCGTTGGACGCAGGATGACTACTACCGCTTCTCTGCCGTCTTCGACGGCATCGATTACAATATCCTCAAAAACGACCGGAAGGACGAGAACGACAAACTGGAGTTCGTCGGGGAACAGGTGGTCCTGCTGACGGGGAAACAGGAGCTGAAGCACCCCAAAACCGGCAAATTCCCCGAGGCCGCGGTACTCGGCTCCCAGGAGAACCTGCCCGCCGGCAACCACCTTGAGCAACTGGCGGAATGGATGACCCGGCCGGAGAACCCCCTCTTCGCCCGTGTGCAGGTGAACCGTGTGTGGTCGCACCTGATGGGCACGGGATTGGTGGACCCCATCGACGATTTCCGCCTGACCAACCCGCCGTCCAATCCGGAGCTGCTGGACGCCCTGACGGACTTTTTCCTCAAAAACGGCATGAAGGCCAAGCCGCTGATCCGCCTGATCTGCCAGTCACGCGCCTGGCAGTGGTCCAGCGTGCCCGTGCCCGGCAACGCCGGCGACGCCCTGAACTACTCCCACCCCATCGTCCGCCGCCTGCCTGCGGAGCCGCTGCTGGACTCCATTCACCGCGTGCTGGATATGAAGCCCGGATTCGGCAGCTATCCCGGCGTGGAAACCGCGGCGGCCATTCCCGGCGTGCTGTTCACCGGCCGCCGCTCGAAAGCGCAGGAGGACGACCGCTTCCTGAAACAGTTCGGCAAGTCGCCCCGCACCACCACCTGCGGCTGTGAGCGCAACGACGAAAGCTCTCTTTCCCAAGTCTTCACCCTCACCAGCGGCCCCGGCGTGGCCGGGCTCATCGCCAGCCCGGACAACCGCCTCACCACCTTGGCCGCCAAGGACTTCGATCAGAAAGAGGCCCTGCGCGACCTCTTTTGGCGCAGCCTCACCCGCGCGCCGTCCGAAGCCGAGATGAACCACCTGCTGCCCCTGCTGAAGGACCCCGCCGGCCGCCGCGCTGCATTGGAGGACATCGTCTGGAGCCTGATCAACTCAAAGGAGTTCATTCTGCGGCATTGAGCCATCTGACTTCCCGAGCCGGAAAATTGCTTTTTATGACCGCTGCGAGAAGTGCCAAAACATGGGGGCATATGGTGCTTCTGGGGGTTGTGCTCTTGGTGCTCCTTCCATTCTGCGCCTTGGCTCTCATTATGCCTGTCGGCATTATTGGGGCCTACTTTGATCGGGGAGCCAAAATTGGCAGCAATGAGCTTAAATTTGTATTGCTTTGCCTGTTTCCAGTCTCCTTCTGGGTGTATGGGATGTGGATGCTGATCCGTCTGTGGCGGGGACACGTGCGTTTCGCGCGTGCCGGACTGCTGGTCTTTTACTTCATTGTGGCGGTTTTTTGTGGAATTGGAGCTTGTGGAGCTTGGGAAAGGAATGGGGAAAAGTTTTATCTTTTTGAACCGCCGGATCAAAGAATGATTATTGGGCTGCTTCTTACCCCCATCGTCATCACTCTTCTCATGTCCCCCGCTTCAGGAATGCCGGAGGCCCATGCTGAAATACAGTCTCGAGAACAGCTCTGAACTGATCGTGTCCCTGCTGATGTAACCTATGTCCCCCTTTGCCTGCCCCTCCTTCCACACCTCGGCCAATCTCTCGCGCCGGTCCATGCTGCGGGCCGGGACGCTGGGGATGCTGGGGCTTTCCCTGCCGAAGATCCTTCAGGCGTCCAGCCAGTACACCGGGCCGAAGCCGCCGGTCAGGGCGAAAAATGTCATTTTCCTGTTCCAGTGGGGCGGGCCAAGCCATCTGGAGACCTTCGACATGAAGCCGGGGGCCAGGGACGATTACCGGGGGCCGCACCGTCCCATGCGCTCGGCCTCGCCGGAGATCGAGGTCAACGACCGGCTGCCAAAAACCGCCGCCATCATGGACAAGGTGACGCTGATCCGCAGCGTGCATCACACGATGACCAACCACAACTCCGCCGGCTACTATGCCCTGACCGGCAAGGCCCCGCCCAGCGACGACCAGCGGCTGCGCGAGTCCATCGACCTTTTTCCGGGCTATGGCTCCGTGGCCTCGAGCCTGCTGGAGCGGCAGGATGCCACGATGCCGACGTTCGTCTCTTATCCCCACATCATTGCGGACGGCACGCCCACGCCGGGTCAGTTCGCCAGTTTCCTGGGCAAAAAGAACGACCCCCTGTATGTGCCGTCGGATCCGAACGACCCGAATTTCAGCCTGCCGCAGTTCAGTCTGCCGGCGGGCCTGAGCATCGACCGTCTGCGGCACCGGCGCGGACTGCAGCAGTTCATCGACCGGCAGGCGCGGCTGATGGACTACAGCGGCGAGGCCCAGGGATTGGACGAATACTATGCCAAGGCCTTGGCGATGCTGGGCAGCCCCCGCATCCGCGACGCCTTCAACATCGCCGCCGAGCCTGAAAAGATGCGGGAGGCCTACGGCCGCACCCCCTACGGCCAAGGCTGCCTGCTGGCGCGCCGGCTCGCGGAGAGCGGCGTGCGCTTCACCACCTGCTACTTCAGCGACAACATCGGCGGCCAGCGCACGGACAGCGGCGGCTGGGACACGCACGGGTTCAACAACACCCGCATGTTCCCCATCATCGAGCAGTATCACCTGCCCATCACCGAGCAGACCCTGCCCACGCTGATCCTGGATCTGGAGCAGCGGGGCATGCTGGACGAGACGCTGGTCGTCTGGATGGGGGAATTCGGGCGCACCCCGAAGATCAACGGCAGTATCAGCCGTGACCACTGGCCGCAGTGCTACACCGTGCTGCTGGCCGGCGGCGGGGTGAAACGCGGATACGTTCACGGGGCCAGCGATGAAACGGGCAGCAAGCCGGCGGAGAACCCCGTGACCCCGGATGATATTGCGGCCACCATCTACCACCTGATGGGCATCGACTCCCGCAGCGAGGTCATGGATGCCCAGGGGCGGCCTATCATGATCTCCAGCGGCAATCCCATCCTGGAGGTGATCGCCTGATTTTTTTTGGGGGGGTTTGAGAATTGATCCAGGGAGCAGCAGGTCTGTTTCGTTCTGAAAAAGATGGCCAAGCAGGCCTGCGTGCCGTAAATTTGGCGTTCCCCTTTCCGAAATTATGGATAACCCCTCCACCACTCCCCAGGACTCCGCCGGCCAGCCGGTGGACCCTTGGGCGGAACCCGACACCGCAGGCCACGCCATCCACGGAAGCCCGGTGATCGTGGACCGTCCCTCCCTGTGGCAGCGGATGGGCGGCGGCAGCCTCAGCATCAGCGTGGTGCTGCACACAGTGCTGATCCTCCTCGCCCTTGTCTGGTATATCAGCTCCTCGGTGACCCCGCCTCCGGAGCAGGTGGACTTCCTCCCCGGCGGCGGGGGGGGCGGCAAGGGAACGGCGGAAAAGCTGGCCATCAAAAAACGGCAGGCGGTCTCCATGGCCACCCCCAAAGTGCGCATCGCCAGCACGGCCACCTCCTCCATCGCACTGCCGGATATCCAGACCTCCATCTCCACCCTCAGCGCCCTCAGCCAGAACACCACCATGGGCGGGGGGCTCGGCGGCGGTTCGGACGGTCTGAACGGCAGCGGATCCGGCGGCATGCGCGGCAATGGCCGGGGCACCGGCATGGGGCCGGGCAGCGGCGCGGGTTTTGTCAGCGTGCCCATGATTTTCGGCAATAAAATCGACGCCAAGCGCCTGGCGGTGGTGCTGGACATGTCCGGTTCCATGTATGCCTTCATGCCCCTCGTCATCAAGGAGGTGGACAAGGTCGCCGCCGGCTCCACCATCGTGCTGCACTACGGCTGCGGGCTGGGCGCGGAGGAGGACAACCGCATCAGAATCGAGGAGACGGCCGGCGGGGACTTCGAGAAGAGCCGCATTTATGTCAATCTGAAGGAGTCCCAGACCGTGGGCATGACCACCGATGAGCGCAGCAAGCTGCTCGACATGGTCAAAAAGCGGGCCAAAACCTACTTTGTGCCCTCCGACACCGTGAGCACCACCTGGGCCGCCCTCATGGCCGAGCGTCTGAAGGATGTGGATGCGGTTTACTGGTTCAGCGACTTCGCCGACCCCATCACGGATGAACGCATCAAGGACGTGGCCCGCAAGCTCAAAGCCCGCCGCCAGAAGCTCTACATCCAGCCCTCCAATCCGGAATGGCGCATCGCCGGCAACGCGATGGCGGCCAATGTCGCCAAACTGAAGGAGGAGATTGTTGACCCCAGCGGCGGAAAGGTGATCGATGTGGACCTGAAAAAGCAGTCGGAGGAGGCCAAATCCGATCAGAAGCCCGGGGATTCGTCCATGAAGTGATGGTGACCCCGGCGGATTTCCCTGCGCCTGCGGGCAGGAACCACGGAAATGGAGCACCGCCCACCGATGAAACGGGATTTGGAATGCCTCTGTCCGGAAAGTCCGCGATACGCCGTAGGGAAATCCTTTTGTTTACCACCTTGGAGAAACAGACTCTTGTCGGAATTCGTCCGTGGCGCTACACACGGCACCGCAGGTTTTTGAGCTGATTTTCCCGCTTCCCCACATGCCCAAGCTTATCATTCACCATCCGGACGGCACCCAGGCGAAATACGGTCTGAACGGGCCGGGCTTCAGCATCGGACGTGCAGCGGACAACGACATTGTCCTGCCTCCCGGAGCCTCCTCGAGCCAGCACGCGGTCATCCGCCTGAATGAAACCGGGGACTACACGGTCACGGATCTCGACTCCACCAACAAAACCCAGGTCAACGGGCGGGCCGTCCAGACTTCCCCTCTGAGACATGGGGACAGCCTCATCTTCGGCGATATTGCCGCCAGCTATTTCTCGGAAATCCCCGTCACCGGCACCGATTACGAGGATCCTCCGACCCAGATTTACGAGAAGCCCGGAGCCACCCGCTCCAGCCGGGCCCCCTCCCCGGCTCCCGTTCAGGCACCGGCTGTGCCCCAGGCTTACCTGCCGCAGCCAGCCCACAGCCTTCACCGCCCCGGGCGCCGCAGCAGCGCCTCCGGCGACGGCGGCTGCTTCTCCATCATCGTCATGGGCTTCGTGATTCCCGCCGCTTTCTTCTGCGGTCTCGTGGTCCGCCATCACCAAAGCACCAACACCTGGTTCTGGGATTATCTGCGGGATTATCTGCACAGTTAGGACAGGGCGGCGCTCCGGATCATCGGAAGAGTTCTGAAGCTCCTGCAGGCCCGGCTCCTTTTGCAGCATCACTCCATGCTGATTCAGTATCCAGCTCCAACTCTGCACGGGCGGCGGCACGGATACGCTCCATCTCCTCCAACGGCCACGGGCTTTTGGCTTCAAACGCCCACACGGTCCCCGGCCAGGCGGAGTCCCCTTCGCGGCGGCCCACGATGTGGATATGCATCTGGCGCACCTGATTGCCGATGCAGGCCACATTGAGCTTGTCAGGACGGAATTGGGCGGACACAAATTCCGAAACCCGGCGCACGAGTTCCATCACCTGCCGGAAGCGGTCCGGATCCAGCTGGTGCAGGTCCTCCACGCCCTCCGGAACCTCGGGCACGATGAGGATCCAAGGGAAAAGGGCATTGTCCTTCAGCAGCAGCCGGCAGTCCTGCCGCCGTCCCAGCCAGTGGGAGCCGGCGGCCAGCCGGGGATGAAGGGTGAAGGTGGCAGGCCGGGGGTGGGAATCAGACATGGAAGGGCACTGGACCATCGGGCATGGCTGGGCGCAAAAGGGAAGCTGATGGACTGAATGGACCAAGTGAACTGAAAAGCTGGTTTTGGCCGGACACTCCGCGTTTTCAGACGAAAAGTCCTGCTCTCCTGTCCGTTACCGGAGTTTGCCATGCCTTTCCGTGCCCGTTTTTCACTGCTCCGTTTTGGTTTCCGGCTGCTGCCGGCAGTTCTGCTTTCCACCTCCGCATGGGCGGTGGAGCCATGCCGCATTACGGTGGTGGACCGGGAGAACGGCTGGCCGGTTCCCTTGGTGGAGCTGCGGACCACGCACGGACTGCGGTATGTGACGGACAACGCGGGGGTCATCGCCTTCGACGCGCCGGAGTTGATGGGCCGGCAGACATGGTTTGAGGTTATTGGCCACGGCTATGGGGTGCCGAAGGACGGTTTCGGGCTGAAGGGGGTGCGGCTGACCCCGCGCCCCGGTGGATCGGAGAAGGTGGAGGTCACGCGGAGCAACCTGGCGCTGCGCCTGGGCCGCCTGACGGGCGGAGGGCTTTTCGCGGAGAGTCAGAAACTGGGGGAGGAAACCGGATGGAGGGAATCAGGGGTGCTGGGCTGCGACAGTCTGCAGATCACGGCCCACAACGGGAGAATGTTCCAGTTCTGGGGTGACACCCTGTTCGCCCACTATCCGCTGGGGGTTTTTGATATGACCGGAGCCACCACCGGGCCGGAGCCACTGAAGGCTCCGGAACCGCCGCTGCGCCCGGAGTTCGACTACTTCCGCGATGCCGGCCAGCGCCCGCGCGGCATGGTGCCCATGCCCGGGGAGGGCCCCACCTGGGCCGGCGGTCTGATCAGCGTGCCGGACCAGTCAGGCCAGGCGCGGCTGGTCTGCTCGTGGAACAAGATCAAACCGCCTCTGGAGCCTTGGCAAACCGGGCTGGCGGTGTGGAATGAGGAGAAATCGGTCTTCGATCCCCTGAAAACGCTCTGGACCAAATCCGATGAACACCCGAAGTCCCCTCCCTTTCCTGAGGGGCATGTGGTGCGCTGGACGGATGCGGAGGGCAAATCCTGGCTGCTGTTCGGCGATCCCTTTCCTTATCTGAAATGTCCGGACCGTTTTGAGGCGTGGGCCGATCCCGCCTCCTGGGAGAAAATCGACGCTCCCAAATCCCTTATAAACGCCGGCGGCGGCTCCCCGGTCAAAGTCCACCGCGGAGGGGTGGCGTGGAGTCCCTGGCGCAAGCGGTGGGTGACCGTGTTCACCCAGGACATGGGCAGCCCCTCCGCCTATGGGGAAATCTGGTATGCGGAAGCCCCCTCCCCCCTCGGCCCCTGGGGATCCGCCGTGAAAATCCTGACCCATGAGGATTACTCCTTCTACAACCCCGTCCTCCATCCGGAATTCACGCCGGAGGGCTCACCCCTCCTTTATTTCGAAGGCACCTACACCCGCACCTTCAGCGGCAACCCGCAGCCCACTCCGCGGTATGAATACAATCAGATTCTTTACCGGCTGGATTTGGGCGTGGGAGGGCTCGCTGGGGCGGGAGGGGAGTGAAGTTTTCAGTTTTCAGCGGCAACCGCGTAGAGCCTAGCCGTCAGGCTGAAGTTTCTGCTGGGTCGTTGAGATAGCCGGTGTGGTGAATGATCATGATGCACGTCCGAAGCCGCATTCTGAAAACCGAAAACTGAAAACTCCCCGCTCCTGCGGGGTTCTATCCCTCCGGCAGCGTAAAGTAAAACTCCGCCCCACCCTCCGGGCGGGGGCTGTATCCGCAGCGTCCACCTTGCATTTCCACCAAGGTGCGGACAATGGGAAGGCCGAAGCCGCGCGGGGCATTGGGATCATGGAGGAGGTGGAAGGGGCGGAAAAGAGCGCCCTGAGCCGTGGGAGCCACGCCTGGGCCATGGTCCCGGACGCGGAAACGGTGGGATTTCGCCTGCGGTTCCGGTATCCAGTCCAGTTCGATAACCGGGGACAGGCCTCCATGCAGCACGGCGTTGTGCAGCAGATTCCACCAGATGACCTCCAGCCAGCTTTCCACGCCTTGCACCTGCGGCCACGCGGCAGGGCGGCTGATACTGGCCTGACGCTGGGTGATGATCCGCTCCAGCCTCATGGACGCCTCCTGCACCACGGTTCCCATGGCCACCGGCTTTTTGGGAAGCGGCTGGGCAATGGCCCTGAGCAGGTAGCTGGTGCGGGTGATGATTTTGGTGAGTTCATCCACCGAGGAGAACAGGGGCCGGACGGCGTTCATGCCGTCGGGAACGATCTCCGCCAGCATGTCCACGGTGGCGATGACCCCGCCGAGGGGGGTGCGCAGATCATGGCTGACCCGGCGGGCCATGGTCATTAAATCCCCCCGCAGCCGCGCGTTTTCCCGCGCGGCGGTGTGCCGGGCGGCGGCGGAGCCCAGCGCCCAGGCCAGAGTCTTCACGGACCAGCCGTCCACTGGCAGGGCATCCTGCTCATTTCCGAAGCCCACCGCCGCCCATCGGGGCAGCTGGCAGGCATCCAAGGCTTCCGCGATGCCCGCCGCGCCGGGGGAACCGACAGGGAAAAGCACCATCATTTCACCCTCACCGCACCCGCCGCCCTCCGTCTCCCGGGTTTCCATGGCACCGCTGTCATCACTGCCGCTGGGCGGCGGCGGCTGTGGGGCATCAGGAAAATTCTCCGTCTCCCTCCATTCCGATCCTGGAAACGCGGCCTGCACAGCCTCCTGCAGGTTGCCGGGAAAAAGGTCCCGGGGGCCTACTTGAACAGCGGAGACAATACTCATCGGTTTTCTTATCGGACAGGAACGATTGGGCACAAACGGGATCCAGGGAAATGCCTGTTTGCCATTGCCTTCCAAGCCCGTCTTTGAAAACCGGTATTCTTAATGAATTTCACCGGATTCCACCTCATTTTCCAGTTTTATCCTCTCTGGATTCCGGACGGCTCAGGGACTCGAGCACCTCACGGAGATCCGCGAACCGCACCGGCTTCACCAGATGGGCCACAAAACCCGCCTGGCGGCAGCGGGCAATGTCCTCCTCCATGCCGTAGCCGGTGAGCGCAATGCCCCGCAGTCCATACCGCCTGCGCAGCTCCTCCATCAGTTGCGCCCCAGTGCCATCGGGCAATCCAAGATCGGAGACCGCCCAGTCAAAGTCCCCCTGCTCCGCCGCTGCCAGGGCGTCGGCCACATTGCCGGCGGCCACCACCTGGCATCCCGCCCGCGTGAGCAGTGTCCGCAGCGCCTCCAATGTGGGGCCATGGTCCTCCACCAGCAGGAGGCGCAGGCCGGCGATGGCTGCGGAGGCCTGGGGCATCCCTCTTGGAGCGGCAGGGGAAATGGCGGACGTGGCCGGCTCCTGCGGGGAGGAAGCCAGTCCCATGGGCGGATCCTGGGCTCCGGGCAGCTCCACGGTAAAGGTGGCTCCCCGCTGCGCCCCCTCACTGAAGGCCCGGATGCGGCCGCCGTGCAGGCTGACAATGGCGCGGGCGATGGAAAGCCCCAGCCCCACCCCGCCAAAACGGTGGTCCCCTGTGGCCGCGCCCTGCTCAAAGGGCAGGAAAATGCTTTCCAGCTGCTCCGGACTGATGCCCAGGCCACTGTCCGTGACCTCGATCCGCAGCCAGTTCTCCCCGTCCGGTCCGGACTCATCACGGGTGCGGATACCGATACGGCCATGGCGCGGCGTGAATTTGACCGCGTTGCGCAGCAGATTCCAGATGACCTGCTGGAATCGCGCGGGATCCGCCACCAGCCCGCTGCGGACCGCTTGGAAGTCGCATGTCAGATCCAACTCCCTGAAAGTGGCCTCGTCACGGACGATCTCCACCGCCAGCCTGATCAGCGAGTGGACATCACAGGTTTCGGACCGCAGCCGCAGCTTCCCCTGGGCAATGCTGGTGAGGTCCAGCATGTCGTCGATCAGCCGGGCCTCCAGCGCGATGTTCCGCTCCATCATGCCCAGCAGCTGCCGTGCGTCCGCCGGCAGCCGGGGATCCTCCTTCAGTTCCGCGGCGGTCAGCAGCACCGGGGTCAGCGGCGTGCGCAGCTCATGGCTGAGCACCGCCAGAAATTCGTCCTTGGCCCGGCTGGCGCGCTCCGCATCGGCCTGGGCGGTTTTCAGTTCGTGGATCGCAGTGTTGGTGCCGAACCATTTCACAATTTCGCTATTTTTGCCGCGCATGGGCGCCGCCCGTGTCAGATGCCACCGGTATTCCCCATCCGAAGCGCGCCGGATACGGATCTCCACGCTGTAGCGCTCCCCTGTGGCCATGCAGTGCCGCCAGCGCTCCGCCGCCAGGGGAAGATCGTCCGGGTGCACAAACCGCGACCAGCCATTCACCCCCAGCACCTCAATGGCGCGCCCCACCCCGAAGTAGTCCAGGCATTCCTGGTTCACATAATCGATGGCTCCGTCCGGCACCGCCGCCGTCCAGACCTGCAGGGAAACCACCTCCCCCAGCAGGCGGAACCGGTCCGCGGCATCCTCCGCCGCCAGGGCCGCCGCCTCCGCACGGCTGGTGGCGCTGATCAGCTCCGACTCCACGCGCTTGCGCTCCAGCATAGTCCAGCAGCGCTCCACCACCGTCTCCACCAGCCTCACCTCCACCTCTGTCCAGTTGCGGGGCTCCGACTGATGCACGGCCATCATAGCCCGCAGGCGCCCACTCTTCAGCAGCGGGCAGCAGATGATGGCCTGGATGCCAATAGCCTGAAACATCCCGCCGCCCTCCTCCGGGGAGATCTCGGCATTCACATGCCGCACCACCAGCGTCCGGCCGCTGCGCATGTCCTCCTCGGCGCGGGGGCCGAAAAGGCTCAGCTCATACTCCCCGACGGTGCTTGCACAGCCGTCGGTGGAGTCCTGCAGAATACTGAAATGCCCGGTCCTGGGCTCCACCGTGGCATACGCACAGCGTGAGGCCTTCAGAAATGTCCGCAGCAGGTCCACAGTGGCGGTGAGAATATCCCCTGCGTTTTCCAAAGCGCGTGTGGACTCGCTCAGCTCATTCAGGAAAAACAATCGGCTCTCGCTCAGCTTCAGCTGGCTGGCGGACTGGTGCTTCTCTGTCACATCATGAAAAACGAGGATCCCCCCCCGCACCCGGCCATCCATGCCCCGGATGGGCGCGGCGGAATCCTCAATAGGAATCTCCCGGCCTTGGCGCGAACGCAGGACAGTGTGGTTCGCCAGGCCCACGACCTTGTTCTCACGCAGCGCCCGGCCCACCGGGTTCTCAGCCGGCTGGCCGGTGTGCTCGTTGAAAATCTCAAAAACCTCTGTCAGCGGCATGCCCTGCACCTCCGCCTGCCGCCAGCCTATCATGGTTTCCGCCACAGGATTGAGAAAAGTCACGCAGCCCTTCGAATCCGTGGCCACCACGGCGTCGCCGATGGAGTTCAGAGTCACGTGCAGTTCCTCCGCCCGCTGGCGTGCGGCGGCCAGGCTGGCCTGGTAGAATCCCTGGATTTCTTTCATCACCCGGCGTATCCAGACTGCCAAGGCCGGGATGCCGGCCAGAGCCGCGAGGGCGAATCCGCCCAGCACCAGCCCCACCACCAGCCGCAGCCGCCGGGCACGCTCCCGGTGCACCCGCCGCTCCTCCTTCAGCAGCGCGTTCAGCCGGTCGCGGGCGGCATCGAAGAGCGGCACGCCGCGGATCAGAAATTCCGGATCGCGGATGCGCTCCGTGTTTCCCCGCACACGCTTCAGCTCGGTGTCCAAAAAGGAGAACCAGGCGGCCACCGCCGGACGCAGGGCCTTCGCCTCCCAAGTCTGCGCCGGATTGTCCACCACCATATCCTCCAGCATTTTCAGCTCCGACAGAACACCCGCGCGGTCCATCCCGCCGGCATGGCCGGCCAAGTACGTTTCATCCCCGGTCAGGCGGTAGCCCCGGAAGGAGGTCTGCATGCTGACCAGCCGTCTTTCAATGGAATGGCTTATGGAAATCACCTGATCCGAGTGGTCCACCCGGGCGGCGGAGCGCAGCAGGTAAAGCACCAGCCCCAGAAGGACCAGCACCGGCACCGCCAGCGACCAGGCAAACACCTGCGTGGTCCGCCGCAGGCGGAGGTTGAAGGCACCATGGTCCTGCAAGGTATCGGAATCACTGGCCGTGGGGGCCGCTGAGGGGGCCTTGGTTTCCATCATGCTCACTTTCAGGACGATGCCATCTTCGCAGTGATCAATCCCCTGTCCGGCAACGGTGGCAAAGAAAAAGTGGTGTTTATAGGATAAAAAGGATTTTCAAACGACGGGCCTGACAAGTGAACCGCCCTCCGCTCTTGCCCCGCGCCGCTTTTTCGCCGATGCTTCCCCGATGCGCCCCGCCCTTCCCGTTCTCCTTCTGGCCGCCACCGTCCGCACCGGATTCACAGCGGGCGCGGAAACCCCGTCCCCACCCCCCACCGTGAACCCTGCTGCCGCTTCCCCAGTCCCGGGCTCTCCGCCTGATCCCGCTCCGGCTCCAAGCCCAGGCCCGAAGCACACCAACCGGCTGGCCCTGGAGAAGTCACCCTACCTGCTCCAGCACGCGCACAATCCCGTGGACTGGTACCCCTGGGGGGATGAGGCTTTCGCCAAAGCCAAAGCCGAAGGCAAACCCATCCTGCTGAGCATCGGCTACAGCACCTGCCACTGGTGCCACGTCATGGAGCGCGAGTCCTTTGAGGATGAGGAGGTGGGGAAATTTCTGAAGGAACATTTTGTCGCCATCAAACTCGACCGCGAGGAGCGGCCGGATGTGGACCAGATCTACATGACCGCCATGCAGGCGATGGGGCTGGGCGGCGGATGGCCCCTGAATGTCTTCCTGACTCCGGACCGGCAGCCTTTTTATGGCGGCACCTACTTCCCGCCCGACGGGCGCGGTGGCAGACCCGGATTTCTGAGCGTGCTGCGCCGGATTTCAGAGCTGTGGACGGAGAATCCCGGCAAGGTCCAGGACAATGCCCGCGAGCTTTCCCAACAGCTTCAGGCGCACATGGCCCAGGAAAGCGCCGGAGACCCCTCCGCCGCGCCTTTGACAGGGGAACCGGTGGTCCAGGCGGCCCTCGGGTTCTCCGCCAACTTCGACGGGGAATACGGCGGATTCGGCGGCGCGCCGAAGTTTCCCCAGCCCAAAATTCCCAGTCTGATCCTCCAGGCCGCCGTCCGGACAGGCAACAAGGATCTGAAAAATCAGGTCCTGTTCACCTGCAGCCGCATGGCCGCCGGCGGCATCCGGGACCAACTGGGCGGCGGCTTCGCACGCTATTCCGTGGATGCCCGCTGGCTGGTGCCGCATTTCGAGAAAATGCTTTATGACAACGCCGGGCTGCTCGACCTCTATCTGGATGCCGGACTGGCCAGCGGCGATGCGGAGTATCCCGCCGTGGCACGGGATATTGTGCGTTATCTGCTGCGGGACATGACCCATCCGGAGGGCGGCTTTTACTCCGCCGAGGATGCCGACAGCGAGGGCCAGGAAGGCAAGTTTTACTGCTTCACCAAAGCGGAGATGGAATCTCTGCTAACTCCGGAGGAGGAGGCCCTCGCCGTCATCTGGTTCGGTGTGACCAAAGAGGGGAATTTTGTGGACCACAGCCACCCGCAGCCGCTGCCGGGTCTGAATGTGCTGAGCATTGCGGATCCCAACCGCCGGCTGACAAAGGCGGAGTCCGGATTGTTGGAATCGGCCAAAGCCAAACTCTTCGCGGCGCGGGAAAAGCGGGTGCGCCCGCATCTGGACGATAAAATCCTGACCTCGTGGAACGGTCTCATGGTGGGGGCCCTGGCGCGGGCCGGCGTGGTGCTGGGTGAGGAGGCGTGGGTGGAGGCGGCGCGGAAAAACTTCCGGTTTGTGGTCAAAGAGCTGTGGGACCCCGCCACCAAAACCCTTTACCACCGCTGGCGCGACGGCGGGCGGGACAGCGCCCAGCTGCTGAACGCCTACGCCTTCTATCTGAAGGGTGCCATCGACCTTTATCAGGCCACCCTGGACCCGGAGGTGCTCAGCTTCTGCACCGCCCTGGCGGAGGGCATGATCTCGCGCTTTTACGATGAAAAAGCCGGCGGATTCCACACCAGCGCCGGCGACGCCAGTCTGCTGTTCCGCGCCAAGGACGACTACGACGGCGCCGAGCCTGGCGGCAACAGCACGGCGGTGTTCGCCCTGCTGCAGCTGGCGGCCATCACGGACAACAAGGACTGGCGCGCGAAAGCGGAAACCACTCTGAAATTCTTCAGCCAGCGCCTGCGCGATATGCCGCAGGCACTGCCTTGGATGCTGCATGCCGTGGCCTTCGCGGATAGGGAGCCGCTGCGCGCGGTGATCGCCGGCGATCCCGCGGCGGCGGAAACCAAAGCGCTCGTAAAAGCCGCGCACTCCGTTTACCAGCCGCACCGCATTATCCTGGGCACTGCGGGCCCCGTGGATCCGTTTGTCAAAACCTTCCCCGCCGGCAACAGCGGCGGAGAGGACAACGCCGCCAAACCCGCCCAGGCCACCGCCTACATCTGCACCGGCACCTTTTGCCGCCCGCCCACCTCCGATCCCGCCGCCGTCGCCGCCCACCTCCGCCCAGTGCCGGAGCCAGCCACTTGGGAAGCGCCAAAGGAGGACGGAAGGAAAGCGGATGGAAACGGCAAATAATCCACCTGCCATCACGCGGGCAGCAGCGCATCAGGCAACCCTGTCCAGCGGCCCGCGCGGGGCGGCATCCCCACCAACCGCGCATCCTGCCCGCCAGCGCGGGGCATCAGGCGGCAAAACCACCCCATGCCCCGCACTGGCGAAAAATCCAATTCCTGCCCCCTGAAAACTGAAAACTGAAAACTTTCCTCATCCAATCTCCGCCAGCGGATTGGACGTCAGCTCCCTCTCCTGCCACGGCAGGCCGTAGAGGTTGAGGTCGTGCATGAAGGGATCGGGGTCGAACTGCTCCATGTTCCACACGCCGGGCTTTTTCCATTTCCCCTCCAGCACCATCTTGGCGCCGATCATGGCGGGCACGCCGGTGGTGTAGCTCACCCCCTGGGCACCGGTCTCGGCATAACATTCCTCGTGGTCGCACTCATTCCAGATAAAATAGTGCTTCACCTTCCCGTCCTTCACTCCGGTGATGACATCGCCGATGCAGGTGCGGCCCTTGGTCAGAGCCCCCAGCGAGCCGGGATCGGGCAGCACTGCCTTCAGGAATTCCAGGGGGATGACGTCCTGCCCTTGGAATTTGATGGGCTTGATGCTGGTCATGCCGATGCCCTCCAGCACACGGAGATGCGTCAGGTAGTTGTCGGAGAAGGTCATCCAGAACCGCATGCGCTCCACGCCGGGGAAGTGCCGGGCCAGGCTCTCCAGCTCTTCGTGGTAGAGCAGATACATCTTTCTGGGCCCCACGCCGGGGAAGTCGAAATTTGTGCCCAGGGAGATGGGGTCCGTCTCCTTCCACTCCCCACCCTCCCAAAAACGGCCGCGGGCGGTGACCTCACGGATGTTGATCTCGGGATTGAAGTTGGTGGCGAAGGGCAGGCCATTGCTGCCGGCGTTGCAGTCCACGATGTCGAGGGTGCTCATGCTGTCGAACCGGTGCTTCGCGGCGTGGGCACAGAAAACATTGGTCACACCGGGATCAAAGCCGGATCCAAGCAGGGCGGTGAGGCCCGCTTTTTGGAAGCGCTCCTGATAGGCCCACTGCCATTTATATTCAAACTTGGGAATGTCGCGGGGCTCGTAATTGGCAGTGTCCACATAATCCACCCCCGCCTCCAGGCAGGCGTCCATGAGGGTGAGGTCCTGATAAGGCAGCGCCACGTTGATCAGAATATCCGGTTTGAAATCGCGCAGCAGCGCCACGGTGGCGGGCACGTCGTCGGCGTCCACGGCGGCGGTTTGGATATCGATCCCTTTTTTCTCCCGGATATCGGCGGCGATGGCGTCGCAGCGGGACTTGGTGCGGCTGGCCAGCATCACCTCTCCGAAGACCTCCTTTGAAAGCTGCGCGCATTTGTGGGCGACCACGCGGCCGACGCCGCCGGCTCCGATGATGAGGGTTTTTTTCATAGGGACTCGGAAGTTGTGGGAAGGAGGAACGGAGCGGAACCGGAGTGATGGCCGCGCCGCGTTTTCTGCCACCCGCGCCCGGACAGTCAATGGAAACGTGGCAAATGTTTCCCAGGATTCAGCGGTCCTTTCCTCCGGCAGCGATGGCGGCCACAGGCACGGGGGACTCCGCGGCCCGGCGGATGAAGTCCATGGCCTGTGCGGCGGTGTCATACATCAGGTGGCTGGTCAGCGCCACCCGGTTCCCCTTGTCCGGACCGGAGGTGAAGTAGCCGTGGAGATCAATCTCCCCGGCGATGGCCGGAAAGGCCTCGGCAAGGTATTTCCGCAAGGGAACCTGGGCCGCGTAGTTGTCCGCCAGCTGGTCGAAGGGACCGTCGAAGTAATCATTCCGCCGCACGCTCAACCCGCGCACGGCGGCGAGGATTTTCCGGTTCCCGCAGGCAGCGTCGCGCCAGAAATAAAACCCGGTGCGCCGGCCCATGAAAATGCCGGGCGCGGTTTCCGTGAAGACTTCGGCCACGGGTTTTTCCTCGTTCAGCACCCAGAAAAAGCACTTCGCGGCCCGGTGGAAGCAGAGAAAAAACGGCAGCCCGCTTTCGTCCCAGGTCCGTTCCACGAACACCTCCTCCAGTGCCGGCGGGAACGACGCGGGCGGCAGCTGCGGCAAATCATGCAGGTGGAACCGCACGGTTTTGCCCTCGCTGGAGACATCGCAGGTCAGCGGATCCGGGCATTTGACGGTCACCCCGTCCTCCGCGCTGAAGCGCCGCACGCGGGTCAGGTCCGGATTTTCCGGAAGATCGTCCGGGAACTCCCGCCATTCCGTGTAGGCGAAGGAGAGAATGCCCTTCTCCCGCTCTCCGCTGGCCGGGCGGAAATTGCCCCGGATTTCCCGCCCTCCCGTTGTGAGCCGCCAGTAATAGTAGTTCTCCGTGGGGTAAACCGTCACCTCGTCCGGCAGATGCCGGAACACCCAGGCGAACACGGCATCGCTGTGTCTCAGGTCGATCCCGCCGGTCTGCCAGGCCTCCGTCAGGCGCTGGTGCAGATTCAGTTCCGCGCTGGAAGCCGGCATGGGGGGGACAGTGGACACAGTGGGGCCATCCTTCTCCGCAGCCATGGCCAAGCAGCTGAGCAGAACTCCCGGAGCCAGTCCCCGCACAAACCCTTGCTGTATTCCCATAGGTCATTTAACTGGCGCGGAGGCGCGGGGACTCAAGCCGGAAACCGCAGGCCGGGCACGCCCGGCGGCGGTGGCGGGCTGCTGACCGCTGCGGCATTGCATTGCGTGGCATAACCACTCCGGAGAAGGGATTTCATTCAAGTCGTTGATGGACATTGGTATGCACCGGAGAGAAATATATCGCTTTTTCTCGCGGTGACCGCTCCCGCTTGGTAAATAACCTGAATTTGCATGCGTGTCTTTTCCTCCATTCCCGGAAAACCCGGTTGGCCTGAATCCATCGCCGGGCTGTGCGGGCTGCTGTGCGCCGCACTGGGAGCGGCGGTGCTGGCAGGCTGGCATACCGGCAATGCCGCCCTGATACGCATCAATGCGGAATTTGCCCCGATGCAGTATCCGACAGCGGTCTGCTTCCTCCTCGCCGGGCTTGGCCTGCTTTTTTCAGCCCTGCGGCTGCCGCGCCTCCTGCCCGTGCACTGCGGGGGACTGACCGGGGCGGTGGGAGCGCTGATGTCGGTGGAGTATTTCACAGGATGGCGGCCCGGTATTCCCGGGCTGCCGGCCGGCAGCCCGCCTTCGCCCATGGCGGCCGCCTTCGCCATGGCAGGTGCCGCCATTGCGCTGCTCTGCCTGCCGGAAACGGGACCGCGGAGACGGCTGCTGATCTGGATTCTGGCCTCCTCGGTGACCGCACTGGGCTTGATCGCGCTCTGCGCCTACCGGCTGGGCGTCCGGATGGTGTTCATGTCGGAGGATTCCGTGGGCATGGCCGCCCACTCGGCGGCAGGGCTCGCGGTGCTGGGCATCGGCCTGCTGGCCGCCCAGGTGCAGGTGATTGGCTGGCGGCTGCTGCCCGAGGACCGGTGGCTGCCGGTGCCCTTCGGATTCGGCACCATCGTGGCCGCGCTGATGATGTGGCAGGCGCTGGCGGCGGACCGCACGCGGGCTCTGAAGGCGCAGGCCCAGGTGGTCGCGGACAATGTGGCCGCCGACACCTTCAACCGCTTCACTTTCTCCCTGCGGTCGCTGGAACGGATCGCCCGGCGCTGGGAAACCAAAGGCGGCGCGCCTTATTCCCAGTGGTACAACGACGCTTGGGACTGTCTGACGGACCAGTCCGTTTTTGAGGCCGTGGGCCATACCAACGTCAACTGGAAGGTGGACTACGTGGAGGCTGATGCGGACGCCGAGCCCATGCTGGGCCGGGATTTCCACCAGGACACCCGCTGGGACGCGGTGCCTGCCCTGACAGACGCCATTACCCACGAGAGGATGCTGGTTTCGCCGTCCATGAATGTCCGGGGCGGCGACAAAGGTTTTTTTGTCTTCTTCCCCACTTTTTTCCCTGGACCCCGCTTCGGGGGGTTCGTTTTCGCCAGCTTCCGGCTGGCGGATCTCCATGAGACCATCCTGAACCAGTCAGCCTTCACCACGTGCCGCATCGCTTTTTATGAAGGGGATAAATTTGTTCTCGGCGATCCCATGGAGGAGCCGGCGGGGGACAGCGTCCGGGCACAGGTGGTAATTCCCGGCAAGCAGATCTTCTGGAGGGATCAGAAACCTTGGAAGGTGGTGACGGAGCCGAAATCAGCCATCCTGGCGGGCGGCGGGCTGCCGGTCATAATTCTGGGGCTGGGTGTGCTGCTGGGGGGCACGGTGTCCGCCACGGTTTGGGGGCTGCAGCGGGCCATATCCCGGACGCGCATGGCTCTGGCCGCCAACGTGCGGCTGACGGCGGAGATACGGGAGCGCCAACTGGCTGAAAAGGAGCTGCACGACACCCTGCAGGCCAAAAAGAAATCGCAGGCCCTGCTGGAGTCCGCGGGCCGCATCGCCCAGCTGGGGCACTGGGAACTCCCGATGGGCGCGGATGGCCCCACCTGGTCCGAGATCACTTATAATATCCATGGCCTGACGCCGGGCACACCCGTCTCACTGACGGATGCGCTGAATTTCTACCACCCTGATGACCGCCCCGCCATCTCCGAATGCGTGCGGGAGGCGATCGAGAAAGGGGTGGCCCATGAATTCGAGGCCCGTCTGATCACCGCCAGCGGCCGGCAGCTCTGGGTGTATTCCCGCGGGGAGCCGGTAAAGGATGAACACGGAAACGTGACCGCCATCCATGGTGTTTTCCAGAACATTGACGACCGTCGCAATGCCGCCGAGCTGCTGAAGCGGCGCAATCAGGAACTGGAGGAGGCCACCGCCCGCGCGGAGGGCCACGCAAGGGCCAAAGCGGAGTTCCTGGCCAATATGAGCCATGAGATCCGCACCCCCATGAACGCGGTGCTGGGCATGTCGGAACTCCTGATGGACGGTCAGTTGGATGCCCGCGAACGGGAGTTTGCAGAAACCATCCATTCCAGCGGGGAGGTGCTGCTGAGCCTGATCAATGACATTCTGGACTTCTCCAAAATCGAGTCCGGCCAGCTGGATCTGGAACACATTCCCGTGAACCTGCGGGATTGTATGGAGTCTGTGATGGACCTGCTGGCGGGTCAGGCCGCCAAAAAGAAGCTGGACCTCATGGGCTGGATCGACCCCGCCCTGCCAGCGGCCATCATAGGCGATCCGACGCGCCTGCGCCAGGTGCTGACCAATCTGGTCTCCAATGCCCTCAAGTTCACCCATGAGGGAGAGGTGTTCATCAAGCTGTCCCTGATGCGGGAGGAGTCCGGCCCCTGGCTGCGGGTGGCGGTGATGGACACCGGCATTGGAATTTCCCCGGCAGGCATGGAACGGCTGTTCAGCGCGTTCAGCCAAGTGGACACCTCCACCACCCGGCGCTTTGGCGGCACCGGGCTGGGACTGGCCATCTCCCAGCGCCTCGTCCAGCATATGGGTGGGGAGATCCGCGTGGAGTCCGAACTGGACAAAGGCTCCATCTTCCGCTTCGCCATCCCGCTGCAGGAGGCCGCTCCACCGCCGGGGCCGTTGCTCCTGCTGCCGGAAACCGAGGGGCTGCGGGTGCTGATCGTGGACGACAATGTGACCAGCCGCTGGATCCTGGAGCAGCACTGCCGGTCCTGCTGCATGGTGCCCGTCATGGCCGGGGGCCCCGGCAAGGCCTTGGATCTGATCCGGGACGGCGAACCCTTCGATCTGGCCGTTATCGACTCCCTCATGCCGGAGATGGATGGCTACGCTCTGGCTGCGGAAATCCGGAAACTCCGGGGGGAAGCCTCCCCGCGGATTCTTATTCTGGCCTCGATTGCCGCCCCTTTCCCCGATCCCAAGCCCGCCGACATCGCGGGGGTGCTGAATAAGCCGATCAAAACCGGTCCGCTGCTGCTTGCGCTGCGGAATGCCTTCTTCGCTGTCCCTCCTCCCAAACCTCAAACCGAATCCCAGCCTCAAACCCAACCGCTGCCCTCCGCCGGGGGTACCAACGGCGCTGACAGTGCCGGCGGCGGGGAAAAGCCCGGCACCCTGCGCCCGCTGCGCATTCTGGTGGCGGAGGATAACCCCATCAACCAGAGGGTAGTGGCGCTGCATCTGGACCGCATGGGCTATGGCTGCGTGATGGCCGCCAACGGTCTGGAGGCGCTGCAGGCTGTGCAGGATGCGAAATTCGACGTGCTGCTGCTGGATGTGCAGATGCCGGAGATGGACGGTCTCACCGCCGCCCGGGAGCTCTGCCGGCGCTATGCCCCGTCCGGCCGCCCCTGGATGATCGCCCTCACCGCCAACGCCTTCGGCAGCGACCGGGATGAATGCCTGGCCGCCGGCATGAACGACTACCTGTCCAAACCGGTCCGCGCCGGAAACCTCCAGCGCGCCCTGCAGGCCGCGTTTGATGAGAAGGTGAAACGGGCCTCTTTGGCTTTTTAATTCCACTTTGTTGCATCTAAGTCACAACTCATTCATTGTCAATGAGTTTCCACTCATTTGAACAGTCCCTGCACAATTCACATAACCCATTGACTATCAACTGCCTAACTTTAAAATTAAACAAAGTAGAATTAAGTGTGCACGGGCAACAGTTTCAGGAATACAGTGGCACCCGATGCCGCAAGCCGCCTGAATCCACTGTTATTGTTTCAGAATTCGGCCTGACCGGGCGAAAAGCCTGGGCAGCCAAATCCGGGCATTGGAGGAGGTCGCCTCCTGCTGCATGAGTTCCCAAGGGGCGTATCGACCGGAACCAAAAACCAGATGGTCCAGAAGCTCTGTGTCCGGTTCCAATCCCGCCAGCTCATCAAACCGGTCAACCAGCGCTTGGACAAACCCAAGCTCGGCGAACATGGCTGAGATGGGGTGCTCAACAAGCCTGTCCGGATCGTCCGTGATTATTTTGTACTGATCCTCAGGCAGGACCGCCACCGAATCCGTAAAATCCAGAAATCCGTCGTTCCCCGTTTCGGTTTCTGTGGCAAGGAAGGCGGCCAGATAAAACCGCGGGATAAACAGCGCTTGGCGCCGGATCAGCAGGTCCCTACCGACAACGCCGGCTGTGGGAATATCCATCTCCCTCACCCGGGCGGCATGAAGGGAGTATCTCTCCTTCAGGTCCGCACAGTCAACGGACCATAAATCGTTGAGATAGGCATCGGTTATTGCTTCCATCATTTTCGTTGGATTGAATCATCATTTCACCGGCTTTGACCCAGCCCGGATTTACTCTCTCCGCGATTCAGGATTTCAAGCACATAAGGGTGCGGCTCTGCATCTGAATGCGAGCCGGCCAGTCTTGGTGGCTGTCACCTGTGATCCAAAGATTCAAATTCAATTACGCTCTGAAAATGTTCAGACAGCCGCAAAGAAAAGGCCGGGGCCGCTATGCCGCCCCGGCCTTCAAGTAATTTTCACATATGAATCCGACCGCGCCTCCGCCACAGTGAACGAAACCGCAACCGGGCCCGCCCCTGGGCCAATTACAGATCCTTGTCCGTCACCGCGCCTTCGGAGGCGGTGGTGGCCAGTTTGGCGAACTTGGCGAGGACGCCGCGGGTGTAGCGGGGTTTGGGCTGTTTCCATTTGGCCAGGCGGGCTGCGATCTCCTCCTGGGGGATGTCGAGGGTGAGCTTCCGGCTGACGCCGTCGATGGTGATGGGGTCGCCGTTTTTCACCACCGCGATGGGACCGCCGGAGAAGGCCTCGGGGGTGATGTGGCCCACCACGAATCCGTGGCTGCCGCCGCTGAAGCGGCCGTCCGTGATCAGGGCCACCTGCTTGCCCAGGCCCATGCCCATGATGGCGCCGGTGGGGCCCAGCATCTCCCGCATGCCGGGGCCGCCCTTGGGTCCCTCCATGCGGATGACAATGACGTCGCCGGCCTTGATTTTGCCGGCGGTGATGGCGGCCATGGAGGCCTCCTCGCTGTCAAACACACGGGCCTTGCCGCTGAAGCGCTCGCCCTCCTTGCCGCTGATCTTGCCCACCGCGCCGCCGGGGGCGAGGTTGCCGTAGAGCACGGCCAGGTGGCCCGTCTTTTTGATGGGATTGCTGAGGGGGCGGATGATTTCCTGGCCTTTCGGATAGGGCTTCACCTTCGCCAGGTTCTGGGCCATGGTTTTGCCGGTGACGGTCATGACATCACCGTTGAGCAGTCCCTCCTCGAGCATCAGCTTCATCAGCGGCAGGGTGCCGCCGATCTTCACCAGCTCCCACATCACATACTTGCCGCTGGGCTTCAGGTCCGCCAGCACGGGGGTTTTGGCCCCGACTTTGGTGAAGTCGTCGATGTGCAGCTTCACGCCGGCGGAGTGGGCCATGGCCAGCAGATGCAGCACGGCGTTGGTGCTGCCGCCGAGGGCGGTCACGAGGGCGATGGAGTTCAGGAAGGAGTCGCGGCTGAGAATGTCGGAGGGACGGATGCCGCGCTTGATGAGGTGCAGCACGGCAGCCCCGGCGTCGAAGCTGTCCTGCATCTTCTCATCGCTGACGGCGGCCTGTGCGGAGCTGTTGGGTAGGGAAAGCCCCAGAGCCTCGATGGCGCTGGCCATGGTGTTGGCGGTGTACATGCCCCCGCAGGAGCCGGGGCCGGGAATGGCGCACTGCTCGATCTCCGCCAGCTCCTTGTCCCCGATGGCGCCGGCGGCGTGTTGGCCCACGGCCTCGAAGACGCTGACAATATCGACGTCCTTCCCCTGATGGCAGCCGGGCAGGATGGTCCCGCCATAAACGAACACGGAGGGCCGGTCCAGGCGGGCCATGGCCATGACGCAGGCGGGCATGTTCTTGTCGCAGCCGCCGATGGCCACAAACCCGTCCAGGCCCTCACAGCCGACCACGGTCTCGATGGAGTCGGCGATGACCTCGCGGGACGCGAGGCTGTACTTCATGCCCTCCGTGCCCATGCTGATGCCGTCGGAGATGGTGATGGTGTTGAAGATGATGCTTTTGCCGCCTGCAGCCTCCACGCCCTTGGCGGACTCCAGCGCCAGTTTGTCGATGTGCATGTTGCAGGGCGTCACCTGGCTCCAGGTGGAGGCGATGCCGATCTGGTTTTTGCGGAAGTCGCCGGGCTTGAAGCCCACGGCGTGCAGCATGGCCCGGCTGGCGGCGCGCTCCGGCCCGTCGACAAGCATGCCCGAGAACTGGCGGTGCGGGGAATGGCTGGCGGCGGAGGTGGACTTCTGCTTTTTGGACGGCTGGCTGCTCATGGGAAGGCGCAGTTTGCACGCCCCAACCGGAGCGTCAAGGCTTGCGGGCCAGCCCTGTGAGGAAAGAGAGGGCTTGGGAGCCAAAGGAGCCGTTCAAGCATGTTGAGAGGAGCCTTTTCAGGAGAACACCTGTTCATAAAGCAGGCAAACCTTTTAAAAATTGCAATTCGGATTGCCCGCCGCGCATGGCCCGGTCTACGCTTCCGGTCCCTCGCGACCGGTTTTCGCCTCTTCCCCGCCCTTTTCCCACCCTCTCCTGCCTTCGACTCCCAATGCCCGTTCATATGGCCGAAACCCTTCCGCCCCCCTCCAAGGACGCTCCCGCTCTTCAGGGAAAAGGCTGGCGGGGGAGCCGCGCGGCGGAGGTTCCCGCGTGGAATGACCCCACCCGGCCCCTGCCCAGCTCCCACGACATGGAGCGCGGGGTGATCAGCTGCATGATGCAGGCCCCGGAGTACGCGGTGGGGCTGGCCATGGAGAAACTGACGCCGGAGCACTTCCATGTTCCCGCCCACCAGATGCTCTACGGCCTGCTGGTGGAGCAGAACGACCAGGGGCGCCCCATCGATCCTGTCTCCATCCAGCAGCTGCTGATGGACCGGAAGCTGATGGATTCCGTGGGCGGCCCGGCTTATGTGGCGGAGGTCTACACCTTCGCGCCCACCCCGGCGCATGTGTCCCACTACGCCACCCAGGTGCGCGAGAAGGCGGTGCTGCGGCGGGTCATTCTGTCGTGCAGCGAATGCATCAACCGCGCCTTCGAGGATCAGGAGAATGTGGGTCCTCTGCTGGACGAGGTGGAGTCCAAAATCCTCGGCATCCGCGAGGGCGAGGAGGAGAAGAAGGGCATGGTGACCATGAAGGACCGGGTCTTCAAGGCCATCGACGACCTGGAGGCCAAGGCCGCCAACCCCAACGCCATCACGGGAGTGGCCACGGGCTTCAAAAAGCTGGATGAAATGACAGGCGGCTTCCATGCCGGGGAAATGATTATCATCGCCGCCCGTCCCTCCATGGGGAAGACCTCCTTCGCCATGAATATCGTGGAGCACGTGGCCGTGGACCTCCAGAAGGCATGCGCGGTGTTCAGTCTGGAAATGACCGCCGACAGTCTGGTGCAGCGTCTGATCTGCTCGCGCGCCAAAATCAATATGCGGGCCCTCATGAGCGGCCAGTTTCTGAATCAGGGCGCGTTCCAGATGATGACCCGTGCCGCCAGCGCTCTGGCCAGCAGCAAGATCTTTATCGACGACACCCCGGCCCTGTCCATTCTGGACCTGCGCTCCAAGGCCCGGCGGCTCAAGAAAATGTACAACATTGAGCTCATCGCCGTGGATTACCTCCAGCTCTGCCGCTCCACCTCGCGCCGGGCGCAGGACAACCGCCAGCAGGAGATCGCGGAAATCTCCAGCGGTCTCAAGGCCTTGGCCAAGGAGCTGAGCCTGCCCATCATCGTGCTGGCCCAGCTGAACCGCGGCCCGGAATCCCGCACCAGCGGCAAGCCCAAGCTCAGCGATCTCCGCGAGTCCGGCTCCATCGAGCAGGACGCCGACGTGGTGGGCCTGCTCTTCCGCCCGGAATATTATGCCGAGGACGAGGAGGAGCGCGCCGAAAGCGCCGGCGAGGCCGAGTTCCTCATCGCCAAGCAGCGCAACGGCCCCACCGGGAGCGTGCCCCTCACCTTCCGCAAGGAGTTCATGCGCTTCGAGGACCGCGAGGGCGAGGTGACGGAGATCGAATGACGGCTGCGTGGCGGGATGCCTGATCAAAGGCGTGAACAAATGATGAGTTAAACGGACTAATGAATGGATAGCGGAATTGATGTATTGCGGCATTGACGCTTCGCCGCGGGAGACTATTAATTCCTTATGAGTTCACCCAAAGAGATCGCTGTCCAGTGGTTCCAGGAAGTCTGGAACGAGCGCAAGCCTTCGGCGATTTACGACCTGTTTGCCGAAGAAGCGAAAGGCCATCTCGAGGGAGGCTTGGAAGTCACGGGCCCCGCAGCCTTTGAAGCCTTTCAGAAGTCCATACTCGCAGCCCTGCCGGATATCAGAATCGAGATCATCAATTCCCTTTCGGACGGCGACGACGCCTGCATTCTCTGGCGTGCCACCGCCACCCACACCGGCCATGGCATGGACATGGCCCCCACCGGCAATCCTATCAAAATGCGTGGCATGACATGGTTCCAGGTGAAGAACGGAAAGATCGTGGAGGGCTGGGACTCGTGGGATATCGGCGGTCTGATGCAGACCATGCGGGCACCGGCCTGAACAATGCCATACTGTTGGCCGTGACTGGCATAACTGATATCCGTCTCACGGCGAACCCGCAACACGGAAGATTCCGGAGGAGCCCTCAAGGCGCAGCGCCATGGAGAGCTCCTGCGTCGGAGATCCCACATTGATCCATCCTCCCGTGGTTTTATCCATTTTCTGGACCTGCCAGGGAGGATTCCCGCCACTCCAGGCCAAAGTCAGTCCGCCTGCAGGGCTGGGTGTCAGGGAGGCTGCCAGCGGCACGGCGGGTCGGGGCGGCAGGCTGTTGGTCTCCGCGTCCACCAGCACGCTGATATTCCCCACGGTCACCGCGCGGGTGTGGATGCCGGGGAATGTGCTGCCGGAAAAGGTGAGCATATAGGAGCCGGCGGAGGTGATGGGAATGGCATAGCCCCCCGCGCCGCCGGTGACCGCATACCATGGGCCGTGGTCCGGCTGCACTATCACTCCACTCAGCCCCTCGCCGGACTGGTAGCGGCCATCGGCGTTGAGATCCGTCCACACGGTTCCAACGATGAAGCGGTTGAAGCCGTCGGACGCGTTCTCCCGGACGGAGGCGTAGGCTCCGCTGAAAACCAGCGGCCCCACCCCGGTGCCGGTATTGATCCCGGGCACCAGGGCCAGCCCCACATTGGTGAACTCCGGAAGCGCCGGATGGGAGGACATGGTGGCCTGGCGGTGTCCGCGTCCCGGCTGCATCCCTCCCTCCCCGGACGGACCTCCTGGATCGATATTCAGCGTGGCATGCGTATGGACGGCGGTATTGCCGTGGGCGAAGACACTAAGCATGATGCCGGTGTAATTGAAGCCCTCATCCTCCACCAATTCGAACTGCCCGTCGTGCGTCTGGGTGCCGATGCTGATCATGTAATTGCTGTGCCTGACGGATGCCCGGTACAGTCTGC
This sequence comes from Verrucomicrobiales bacterium, assembly GCA_028293125.1. Classification (GTDB taxonomy): domain Bacteria; phylum Verrucomicrobiota; class Verrucomicrobiia; order Verrucomicrobiales; family V1-33; genus CAIZWU01. The sequence goes on from JAQGPJ010000058.1 coordinate 75,038, forward strand.
GGTCAAAGGCCGCTGGAGGAGACGGCGCGATAGCTGCGAACTCAGCCTTCATCCTGGCTACGTCCACACCGAAAAAACTGATCGCAAACTGGGTAGAGACATCACCGGTCGCGGCCAGAAAATGGCCCTCCGCTGCGGGATTGGCCCGGGCCCGGTTCATCAGCCAAACCATCTCCTGCTCGGTGCCGCTGGGATGGGCACCGTCGGCAGTCCGGTGCAGGGTCCACTCCGCCGGGGTCTGGGCCTGCGCCTGCGCCGGCCGGGGAATCAAAGTGACGGCACAGGTGGAACCGGCAATCCATTGCCATAAGGAGTGGGCATAACAGGGTTTCATATAAAAAGCCTTCAGCAGGGGTTGATTTGAAACCGGAACACCGCTTTTCGCGGCGGCGGATTCACGCAACCAACTGAAAAACAATTTTTATTCCTAGATACTTCTGTTTATCATGCAAAAAATAAGTCAAATTACCACCTGAAATTATGCATTGAATATCCAAAACCAACTTCAGGACCATGGGGACCGCAGTTGGTGGGGAAATGGTGCTCCCCGGCAATCCGTGACCGCGCTTTACCGTGGCCTCACGCTCCGCCCCCTTCCCCGGCGGAGCGCAATTTCCCTTGCGGCCCCCGGCCTTCCTCCGATGGGTCAGGCGTGAAATTCTTTTGCCTTTCCTCCCGCCCCGCCGCCGGCGGCGGCACTGTGGCCATCCTGTGCGCTTTGCTGCTCGGCGCATGCGACAAGCCTGCGGAGCCTGCTCCCGCGCCCGCTTCCGCAGCCACCTCCTCCGCCCCCCCGCCGGAACCCCCTCCCGTGGGGGAGACCGGCACACCGGAGCCGGAGCCCACCGTGCCCGCCTCCGGTTCATCGCTGGAAACCTACAGGACCTCCATCCGGGACATCAAGCTTTTCATGGAGTCCCACCAGAGCGAAACCGACCCTGCCAAGGCTCTCGACCGTCTGCGGGAACTGGTGATCCGGATCTCCGCCATCAAAACGGATGACCTGCCCGCGGATCTCGCCGCGTCGTTCAAAACGGTGCGCACCTCCATGCAGCGCATCCAGACCGCCTTCGATGCCCTGCCGGTCCCGGTGAACCAGTTTGAGGACTGGATGGCGGCTGAGACGGCCAAAGGGGAGGATGCCGCCGCCGCCGCCCAGGCGAAAATGGACCAGTTTATCAAAACCATGTCGGATGTGCAGGCGGAGATCGAACCCGCCGGCAAGGCCATGAACGAAACGGGAGCCAAATACGGCGTCGATCCTCTGGACCTCAACGGGCAGTGAATCCGCTGCCTGCCTGGCTGGCTGTTTTATGTTGATGCCGGCATCCGTTTCCGGGGACTGCTTCGGGGACAGGACCGGCATTTCAGGGAAACGCCTCAGCGCAGGGCTCGGGCCGCCACCACCTTGGCTTTCGGTTTGGCCTTGGCCTTCGCCTCCTCGATCATGGCGTTGCGGTGCACCCACACGCTCTGCACCAGCCCGAGCAGGAAGAAATTCACCACCATGAAGGTGCCGCCGTAGCTGATGAGCGGCAGCGGGATCCCCGTGATGGGCATGATGCCGATATTCATGCCCACATGCTCGAAGATATGGGCGAAAAACAGCCCCACGATGCCGGCCACCACCAGCCGCCCCGCCTGATCCCGCGCGAAGAACGACACCATGATGCACATCGTCAGCATGAAGAGAAAACCGATGATCATGATGGCCGCCCCGCGGAAACCAAACGACTCCGCCGCGGAGCCGAAGATGTAGTCCGTATGGGCGGTGCTTTTGGAGGTCAGGCCCAGCTGCAGCATGGACTTCTGACCGGGCGGCAGGTTGTTGGGGTCAGTGCCCTTCCCCTCCCAGCCGGCGGACCCGATGCCGATCTGCAGATTGGTGGCGGCGTATCCATCCCCCTTCACATCCACCTCCCGGCCCATCAGCATGTCGATGGGCACCTGAATCCGCGCACGCTGGTAGTCCTTGAGTTTGAAATAAAACACCGGGGGCAGGATGGTGAGACCGATGAGGGCCACCGCGACCAGACAGCGGAAGGGGATGTTCCCCACCAGCAGCATCACCGCCACGATGGGGATCATCACCAGCGCGGTGCCCAGGTCCCCCTGCTTCACCACCAGGGCAAACGGCACGGCGAACACCAGCCCGGCGGCCATGAAGCGCATCAGATAGTGCCGCAGCCACGGAATGTACTTGTGGGCCTCCCCCAGCAGCACGCCCAGCAGGAGGATGGTGGCCATGACCGCCAGCTGCGCCGCTTGGACGGAGACCCCGCCGATGTTGATGCTGATCACCTGCCCGTGAGTGTCCTTGCCTTTGAGCCCCTGCAGGACCAGCAGCCCCAGTCCCGCCACGTAGAGCGGCAGACAGGCCCAGCGGATCCATTTATAATCCACCAGGGCCGCGCCGAAAAAGACCACGATCCCGATGAGCGCCCAGCGGATCTGGGTGTTCCACTGGTTGGCGATCCCCGGCTCCGGTCGAAAATGAACCGCGCCGTAAATGGAGTAAATCCCCATGGCCGCCATGAGGAGCATGGAGGCGAAGAGGATCCAGTGAAGGCCGAAAAACTTGCGGAGGAGCGGGGTCATGACCCTGGGGGAAAGCGGTGAGGGTAAGGCACAGGCAGGATGCGGGAAACAGCGGATTCCGTCCAGTTCTGTTGTCAGCCCAGAGTGGGCACGGCGGCAAGAAGATTGCGGGTGTATTCATGCTTGGGCTCCCGGCAGACCCGCTCCGCGGGACCGGACTCCACGAGGCGCCCGTGGTGCAGCACCAGAATTTCGTCGCTGATGTGCTCCACCACCGCCAGATCGTGGCCGATGAAAAGGTAGGTCAGCCCCAGTTCCTCCTGCAGGTCCTGCAGCAGGTTGATGATCTGGGCCTGAATGCTGACATCCAGCGCGCTTACGGCCTCGTCGCAGATGATGAAGGACGGCTCCACCGCCAAGGCGCGGGCAATGCCGATCCGCTGGCGCTGGCCGCCGCTGAACTCCCGGGGCCGGCGGCTTAGAAAACCGGGGTCCAGCCCCACTTTCCGCAGCAGGTCCTCGGCCTTCCGCCGGCGGTCGGCGCTGCTGAGTTTGGGAAAATGAATCTCCATGGGCTCCGTCAGCGTCTGGCCAATAGTCAGCCGGGGGTTCAGGGATCCGTAGGGATCCTGGAACACCATCTGAATCTCCTTCCGCAGCGGCTTGAAGGCGGCCTCGTTCAGAGTGGCAATCTCCCGCCCGTTGAAGCGCATGCTGCCGGAGGTGACCGGCTGCAGCTTCACCAGCGCCCGTGCGATGGTGGTTTTGCCGGAGCCGCTTTCCCCCACCAGGCCCACGGTTTTTCCCTTCGGCACCTGGAAGGAGACATCGTCCACTGCCTTCACCCATTGCGGTGCGCCCTTCTGCGTCCAGCGGTGAAGCAGGCTCCGCCTGACCGGAAAAGCGACCGTGAGGGAATCAACTTGGAGCATGGAGCAGGCGAAAACCCGAGTGTGCGGCGGTCCGCGCGAAGTGCAATCGCAGCCTGCGGCCCAGCCTTAAAAAGGAGTTCACCATCCTGGACCGCGCCTCCGCCGCCACGTGGACGGCGGGACCCGGTCCGGGATGGAGTGCCGTTTCTGTGCCGGCAGGGGCCCTCACTTCACATATTCAGCGCCGCGGCGGCGAAGGCATAGGCGTCGGCAGTCTCCTCCAGCGCCTTGAGGGTCGGTTTGCCCGCGCCATGGCCGGCGCGCAGATCCACGCGGATAAGGACGGGGGCTTCTCCCGCCTGCGCATGCTGCAGTTCAGCAGCGTATTTGAAGCTGTGGGCGGGATACACCCGGTCATCGTGGTCGCCGGTCATCACCATCACTGCGGGGTAGCGCGTTCCCGGCTTGATGTTGTGCAGCGGGCTGTACTGGTAAAGGGTGCCGAAATCCGAGGAGTCATCGGGGCTGCCGTACTCCTCCTGCCACGCCCAGCCGATGGTGAATTTGTGGAAGCGAAGCATGTCCTGCACGCCCACGGCGGGCAGCGCGCAGCCGAAGAGGTCAGGCCGCTGGTTCAGGCAGGCGGCCACCAGCAGGCCGCCGTTGCTGCCGCCCTGGATGGCCAGACGGGAGGGACGGGTCCATTTTTCCCGGATCAGGAATTCGCCGGCGGTGATGAAGTCATCGAAGACCGTCTGCTTGCGGTGCTTCATACCGGCCTCATGCCAGGCCTTGCCGTATTCGCCGCCGCCCCGCAGGTTCACTTGGGCGAAAACACCGCCCATCTCCAGCCACGCCAGGCGGCTGGGGGAGAAGGCCGGGGTCAGGGAGATGTTGAAGCCGCCGTAGCCATAGAGCAGCACCGGATTGTTGCCGTCCTTCACCAGTCCCTTTTTGTGGAAGAGGAACATGGGCACTTTGGTGCCGTCTTTGGAGGGATAGAACACCTGCTCCACCTCCAGCGTGCTCAGATCGAAATCCACCTTGGTCTCCGCATACTTTTCGCTTTTCAGGGTGGCGGTGTTGAATCGGTGAATGCTGCCCGGATCGGCGAAGCCGGTCACGCCATAGAAGACTTCGGTGTCCGACTGCAGGCCGCCAAATCCACCGGCGGTGCCGTAGTTCGGCAACGGAACGGTGCCCACCTGCTTGCCGTCCGGGCTGTAAATGGTGATGTCGTCATGCGCGTCCACCATGCGCTCCACGATCCATTTTCCCCCGCGCAGGTGGGCGGAGGTGATCACCTGCGGGGTCTCCGGAATGATGGTGCGCCACTGATCGGGGGCCGGTTTGGCCACATCCAGCGCGATGAGCCGCTTGTTCGGCGCGCCTTGGGTGGTGACAAAGTAGAAAGTGCCGCCTTCCGTGCCCACCAGATCGTATTCCGAGTCGAAGGAGGGCAGCAGTTCCACCACGGGGGCGGCGGGACCGGCCTGAAGATCACGGTAGAAGACAGCGTTCTCCGCCTTGGTGCCCTGGCTGACACCGATGATGAGGTAGCGGCCGTCCTCCGTCTCGCCGGCGCTGAGGCCCCATTTCGGATGGTCGGGGCGCTCGTAAACCAGGGTGTCCTTCTCCTGCGGCTCGCCCAAGCGGTGGAAATACAGCTTTTGATTGAGATTCTGCTCCTTCAGTTCCTGACCCGGCGCGGGGGCGGCGTAGCGTCCGTAATAGATGCCGTCGCCCTTTTTGGACCACGATCCATTGGTGAATTTCACCCAGCGCAGCTCGTCCGGCAGATCCTTGCCGGTTTCCACCTCGCGGAATTTCCAGCGCTCCCAGTCACTGCCGGCCTCCGACAGCCCGTAGGCCAGCAGTTTGCCGTCCTCCGTGATGTCGTGCCCCTTCAGCGCGATGGTGCCGTCGGCGGACAGGGTGTTCGGGTCCAGGAGCACGTGCTCCTCGGCGTTGGGGGCATCCTCCCTCCAGTACATCACGGCTTGGTTCTGAAGGCCGGTCTTCCGGCTGTAGAACAGCCGGCCCTTGATTTTCCGGGGCACGCCCAGCTTGTCGTAGTCCTGAAGCTTTTTGAGACGGTCCAGCAGCGGGGCGCGGCGGGGCAGCGCATGGAGGTGGTCGGTGGTGGTTTTGGCCTCGGCCTCCACCCAGGCGCGGGTCTCCGGGCTGTCGATATCCTCCATCCAGCGGTAGGGATCGGCCACCTTCACCCCGTGCAGCACATCGGAAGTGTCCGCACGGCGGGCCGGCGGATAGGTGATGGAGCCGGCGTGGGAAAAAGCGGAGGTCACAAGCAGGGAGCAGGCGGTGAGGCTGAGGTGGAAGGGTTTCATGGTGGTCCGGAAAATGCGGAGGCCCCTCCCAAACACAAAATCCCCCTCGACGACAGCGGAAACCCTCGGCTAGAACTGGCCCCGGCTTTCCCGTTTTTATCACTTCATTCATCATCACCGCCCATGCAGGACACCGAACGCACCATCGAATTTGAATTTGTCCGTGCCACGGAGAACGCCGCCCTCACCACCGTCCACTGGCTGGGCCGGGGGGAGAAGGAACTGGCCGACGCCGCCGCCTGCGACGCCATCTACGGGGTGTTCGACAAGGTTAACATCTGCGGTGAGGTCATCATCGGCGAGGGCATCAAGGACAACGCCCCGGGGATCTTCCTGGGCGACCAACTGGGCACTTGGACCCCCGGCAGCCCGCATTTCGACATCGCGCTGGACCCCATCGACGGCACCAGCAATCTGGCCAACGGCATGCCCAACTCCATCTCCGTCATGGCCGCCAGCGAGGTGAACGTCAGAAACGGGCAGAAGCACAACATGCGGAACCTGCCCAGCTTCTACTCCCACAAGCTGGCCTACGGACCGGATGTCATGGAGGCCATCGCCAAGGGCATGGAGCCCATCTCCCTGGACGACCCGCTGGAGAAGACCCTGCCCCGCATCGCCGAAGTGCTGGGCAAGCGTGTGCAGGAACTGGTGGTGGTGACCATGAACCGCCCCCGCCACACCGGCTTTATCGAAACCATCCGCAAGGTCGGCTCCGCCCTGCGCCTGATCCAGGACGGCGACATCGCCGCCGCCGTGGCTCCCTCCCTGCCGGACACGGGCGTGGATGTCTACGTCGGCGTCGGCGGATCCCCGGAGGGCGTGCTCACCGCTGCGGCCCTGAAGTGCCTGGGCGGCGGCATGCTGCTGCGCATGGCCCCCCGCGATGAGGAGGAGAAGGCCGCCCTGCTGGACGGCGGAGAGACGGAGCTGGACCGCGTCTTCGGCATCGACGATCTGGTCACCGGCAACAGCGCCCTCTTCTGCGCCACCGGCATCAGCGACAGCTCCCTGCTCCCCGGCGTGAAGCTGGTGGGCAGCAAGGCCATCACCCACAGCATCCTCATGCGCGCCCGCAGCCGCACCGTGCGCTACATCCGCGCCGTCCACGACCTCAAGGCCAAGACCGTCCACCTCCGGAGCGACCGGAGTGACCACGCGCTGTGAGGGAGAGTGCCTGGCACAGCGTGGCGGCGCATGGCTCCGGCTGAATCAATCGGTGCAATGAAGCATTAAAATCTTTCCGGAGGCCGCGCGGGCCTCACTTCAGGGATTTATCGTATTTCACCATCACCTTCTGGAGGGTGTTCAGAATGAACAGCGTCATCAGTGTGGCCCCAACCGCCAGAATGTAGCGGTCGATGGCCACCGCCACCCCAAGGGCGGAAGTGCAAAGCAGCGAGGCCGCAGTGGTCAGGCCCTGGGGCTGGGCTCCATCGCCTCCCCGGAAGATGGTGCCCGCGCCCAGAAAGCTGATGCCGGTGGCCACGGCACCGATGATATGGATGGGATCGGCGCGGACCGCCTCCGGCTTGTAATAGTGGGCGGAGTCCATGATCAGAAACTGCCCCAGCTTCACAAACAGCATGGCCGACAGGCAGACCAACATGTGGGTGCGCAGGCCCGCCTGCTTGCCGGAGGCCTCGCGCTCCCAGCCCAGCAGCCCGCCCAGCGCCAGGGCCACCAGGGCCTGTCCCAGCACAAACAGCTCCTCCTGCCAGTGGACGAAGGCGCTCATGAATAATATCCCGTTCATGGCCGGTGTCATAATTGTCACTGGGTCTCCGGGCAAGCCCGCAGCTGACGCGGATGCGGATTGCCTGTGGAATGCGATTGCCCGCCCGCGCGGCCCGGTCACAGATCACGGCATGTCTGAACCTGTTTTAGTGGTGGACCGCCTGCATCGGATGTTCGGTGAATCCGTGGCCTTGGAAAATCTGAGCTTCTCGTTGTCCCGCGGCGAGGTGGTGGGCCTGCTGGGGGCCAATGGCGCGGGAAAAACCACGGCCATGAGCATCATCCTCGGCCTGACGACGGCCACTTCCGGCAGTGTGAGCATCTTCGGCATGGACCCGCTGAAAAACCGCATCGCCGTCCTGCGCCGCACCAACTACGCCTCCGCCTACACCGACCTGCCGGGCAACCTTTCGGTCGCCCAGAATCTGCGGGTCTTCGCCGGCATCTACGGGGTGAAAAAACCCGTGCCGAAAATCCATGAACTGCTGGAGATGCTGGAGATCGCCCATCTGAAGGACCGCACCACCGGTCACCTCAGCGCCGGGGAGTCCACCCGGCTGCACCTCTGCAAAGCGCTGCTGAACGACCCGGAACTGCTGCTGCTGGATGAGCCCACCGCCAGCTTGGACCCGGATATCGCGGACAAGGTGCGGAAAATCCTCCGCCGCATCCAGCAGGAGCGCGGCATCGCCATCCTCTACACCTCGCACAACATGCGGGATATCGAGGAGGTCTGCGACCGTGTGATTTTCATGCACCAAGGCAAGGTGGTCACCGAGGGCAGCCCCGCCCAGGTGATCAGCCGCTTCAATGAGACCTCCATGGAGGACGTCTTCATCCGCATCGTGCGTGACGGCGATCTGGAGGCGGTCGGCAAATAAATAGAGTTCCCTGAGTTCCCACCCCTGACCGGCCTGCCGGCAACTGCATCCCCGTTCCCATCTTTCCATCCTTCCCCCTTCTTCACCTTCCTTTTCCATGTCTCCCGGTGTCATCCAAGCCCTCGTTCTGCGGCACTTGTATCTTTACAGGCGGAATCCCATCCGGCTGGTGGAGCTTCTCTTCTGGCCCATCATGGAGATGATGGTCTGGGGGAATCTCTCCGTGTGGCTGGATAAATCCAAAGGAGGGGCGCAGATCCCCACCTTCATTCCCTACCTGATCGGCGGGGTCATCCTGTGGGATGTGCTTTTCCGCGCCCAGCAGGCGGTGGCCATCTCCTTTCTGGAGGATGTGTGGACCAAGAACCTGGTCAACATCCTCGTGGCCCCCGTGCGCCCGCTGGAGTATGTGATCTCCGGCTGCATCGTCGGCCTGCTGCGCATCGGCGTCACCGTCATTGTGCTCTCCATCCTCGCGGCGTCGGCGTTTCATTTCAATGTGCTCCAGTTCCACTGGAACCTGGTGCCGTTCTTTGGCCTGCTGATGCTGTTTGGCTGGACACTGGGGCTGATTTCCTCCGCGCTGATTCTGCGCTGGGGACAGGGGGCGGAGTCGCTCGCGTGGGCGGTGCCCTTCCTCATCCAGCCCGTCGCCGCCGTTTATTATCCCATCGGGGACCTGCCCTGGTGGGCACAAACGCTGGGCTGGCTGCTGCCCTGCACTCCGGTCTTTGAAGGCATGCGCGGCGTGCTCAGCCACGGCACCGCCGACCTCCGCCTGCTGGGCCTCTCCGTGGTCTCCAATCTCGTCTGGATGGCCTTCGGCGCCGGCATCTATCTTTATGTCCTCAACGCCGGCCGGCGGAACGGCACGCTCACGCGGGTGACCTCGCATTGATAACGGGCATCAATACTCCGGCAAAGCCAGGCCGCTGACCGTTCATGATGATGTCTGTAACGCACGCCCTCACAAGCCGGGCACAGGGGGCGGAAAGCCTGGCCATTCCGCCCCCGCCAAGCAGTTCATAACCGTCCACCCATCCGCTCAGCCGCGCTCGGCGTAGGCCTCGACGGAGTCGCAGGTGCAGACGAGGTTTTTGTCGCCGTAAACGTTGTCGATGCGGCTGACGGGCGGCCAGTATTTGGAGCGGCGGCTGGCCTCGTCGGGGTAGGAGGCGCTTTCGCGGGTGTAGGCGTGGGTCCACTCGGCGGCCAGGAGCATGGCGGCGGTGTGCGGAGCGTGGGTGAGCACGTTGTCCTCCCGGTCGGACTCGCCGGTTTCGATGGCGCGGATTTCGCCGTGGATGCTGATCATGGCGTCGCAGAAGCGGTCCAGCTCGCGGCGGCTCTCGCTCTCCGTGGGTTCGATCATGAGGGTGCCGGCCACCGGCCAGCTCATGGTGGGGGCGTGGTAGCCATAGTCGATCAGGCGCTTGGCCACATCCTCCACGGAGATGCCTGTGGTGTCCTTGAAGGGCCGCAGATCAATGATGCACTCATGGGCCACCAGACCGTTGCGGCCCTTGTAGAGCACGGGGAAGAACGCGGAGAGGCGCTTGGCGATGTAGTTGGCATTGAGAATGGCCCACTTGGTGGCCAGCGTGAGACCGTCCGGCCCCATCATGCGGATATACATCCAGGAGATGGTGAGGATGCTGGCGCTGCCCCAGGGAGCCGCGCTCACCGGTCCCACCTGCCCTCTGCCGGGGAGAAAGGGTGTGAGATGCTCCGCCACGCAGACCGGGCCCACCCCGGGACCGCCGCCCCCATGGGGAATGCAGAAGGTTTTGTGGAGATTCAGGTGGCAGACATCGGCTCCGATAAGTCCGGGGCTGGTCAGGCCCACCTGGGCGTTCATGTTGGCCCCGTCCATGTACACCTGGCCGCCGTGACCATGAATGAGGCGGCAAATATCGCGGATGGTCTCCTCGAAAACCCCGTGGGTGGACGGGTAGGTGATCATCAGCGCGGCCAAATCATCCGCATGGGCCGCGGCCTGAGCGCGAAGATCGTTCATGTCGATGTTGCCATCGCTGTCGCACTTTACGGCCACCACCTTCAGACCGCACATGGCGGCGCTGGCGGGATTGGTGCCGTGGGCGCTGGTGGGGATGAGGCACGCGCGGCGGTGACTCTGGCCCCGGCTCTCATGATAAGCCCGGATGGCCAGCAGGCCGGCGTATTCCCCCTGGCTGCCGGCATTCGGCTGGATGGAGACGGTGTGGAAGCCGGTGATCACCGCCAGCCACTGCTCCAACTGGGCCACCATTTCGGCATACCCGGCCAGCTGTCCGGCGGGGGCCAGGGGATGCAGATGGGCCACCGAGGGCCAGCTGAGGGGCAGCATGACGGAGGTGGCGTTCAGCTTCATGGTGCAGGATCCCAGCGCGATCATGCTGTCGCACAGCGTCAGGTCCTTCGCTTCGAGACGTTTGATGTAGCGCAGCATCTCGTGCTCCGTGTGATAGCGGTGGAAAACCTCCTGCTTCAGAAATCCACTGCTCCGCGCCAAGGCGGCGGGAATGCCGTCCGTGGCGGTGCCGGTGGCATCCGGGGCGGAAAGACTGACACCGAACACTCCCACGAGCGCGGCAAGGTCGGCCCCCGTGGTGGTTTCATCAAGCGCCACCCCCACATGATCGGCATCCACCACGCGGAGATTGTAGCCGGCGGCCACGGCGCGGGTGTGGATCTCCTCCGCGCGACCGGGCACGGCCACAGTCAGCGTGTCAAAAAAGGTGCCGTCCTTGATGCCCAGCGCCGCCGCCAGGCGGGCGGTCAGGCCATGCACACGGGAAGCGATGCGCTTCAGCCCCTCCGGCCCGTGGTAAACGGCATACATGCCCGCGATGACAGCCAGCAGGACCTGCGCGGTGCAGATGTTGCTGGTGGCCTTGTCGCGGCGGATGTGCTGCTCCCGCGTCTGCAGGCTCAGGCGCATGGCCGGCTGGCCCTGACGGTCCACGCTGACTCCCACCAGGCGGCCGGGAAGCTTGCGCTTCAGATCATCCTTCACCGCCATATAGCCGGCGTGCGGTCCGCCCGCGCCCATGGGCACGCCGAACCGCTGGGTATTGCCCACGGCCACGTCCGCGCCCCATTCGCCCGGCGGCTTCAGCAGAGTCAGCGACAGCAGATCCGCCGCTGCAATGACCTGCGCGCCGGCGGCGTGGGCCGCGGCGGTGAAATCCGTGTAGTCCTCCACTGCACCCTGCACGGTGGGATATTGAAGAATCACGGCGAACACTCCGTCGCCCTTGGTCAGGCTGATCGATTTCCAATCACCCACGGTGACGCCGATGCCCAGGGGCTCCATGCGGGTTTTCACCACCGCGATGGTGTTGGGCAGCACTCCGGCATCGATGAACACCGTCTTTGCCGGCACCCGGCTGCCGCCGTGGCACAGGCTCACGGCTTCCGCGGCGGCGGTGCCCTCGTCCAGCAGCGAGGCATTGGCCACGGCCAGGCCGGTCAGCTCCGTGATGACGGTCTGGAAATTCAGCAGCGCCTCCAAGCGGCCTTGGGCAATCTCCGCCTGATAGGGCGTGTAGGCGGTGTACCAGCCGGGATTTTCGAAGATATTCCGCAGAATGACCGGGGGCGTGATGGTGCCATGGTATCCCTCGCCGATGCATGACTTCAGAACGCGGTTCCGGCTCATGATGCCGTGCAGGTCCGCCAAGGCCTCCTGCTCCGTCAGCGCGGCGGGCAGCGGCATGGCGGTGTCCAGCCGAATGGAGGCGGGCACGGCGGCGTCGATCAGCGCGTCCAGCGTGGGAAAGCCGCAGGCATTCGCCAGGGCGAGAGCGGTTTCGGGCTGGCCACCCATGTGGCGTTCAAGATAGGTTTCAGTGGCCATAGGGGTTATGGAAAAAAACAGGAGCGGAGGGGCGTGGGGATAATGTGGAAAAATTGGAAAGAAAGTGACGGCTTGGAGCGTGACTGGATCAGCGGAACGTCGGGAAAAAGAAATCGGGCGGCGGGAAAGGAAAATGGGCGGGAATCCGGAAAAACAGAAGGCGCCGCCTGCCGGTGGGTACCGCAGGCTGCGCGCCAATTTGTAAAGAATAGGGGAAGTGCCGCCCGCAGGCCGGCTCAGTAAAGGGCCTTGTAGGCGGTTTCGTCCAACAGGGCACCGAGTTCGGAGGGGTCGGCCAGTTTGATCTTGAAAAGCCAGCCGGCTCCGTAGGGATCCTCGTTCACCAAGGAGGAGTTGGAGGTGATCTCCTGATTCACCTCCACGATCTCGCCGGACGCCGGGGAGTAGATGTCGCTGGCGGCCTTCACGGAGTCCACCACCGCCACGCTGTCGCCGGCCTTCACCTGACGGCCCACCTCCGGCAACTCCACATACACCACTTCCCCCAGTTCCACCTGGGCGTGCTCGGAGATGCCGACCGGAGAGATTTCCGTGCCGGTAAGGATCCATTCGTGGGAGGTGGCGAAACGGGCGTTGGCGGGTGCGGCGGGCATGACGGGTGGCAAGTTGGATTCTTGAGGATGGATGGGGGAAAAAGGATTTTGGGAAAACGTCGGATGCCGAGCTTTGAGGCAAGCCTGCCCTGTCAGGCGGGACGGCGGTAAAAGGGCTTTTTAACGGTTTCGGCAGCGAATCGCCGGCCACGGACATCAATTTCCAACACCTTTCCGGGAGTGGCGAAATCCGGCGGCAGGTAGGCCATGCCGATGCCGGCCCCGCCCAGGGAGGGGGCCACGCCTCCGCTGCAAAGCTCGCCAATCTGCGCCCCGCCGGCAAAAACCGCATAATGCGCCCGGATGGGCGGCCCCTTCTCCGTCACGCGCACACCCGTCAGTTTGGACGGCAGACCGTTGGCCTTCTGCTCCGTCAGCACCGTGCGGCCCACAAAAGCCCCCTTCTCCAGATCGACAAAAAATCCCAGTCCCGCCTCCAGCGGAGTGCGGTCCGGTGAAAGGTCATTGCCGTTCAGCGGATAGCCCATCTCCAGCCGCAGGGTGTCCCGCGCCCCCAGTCCGCAGGGACGGGCTCCGGCGGCCACAAAGGTGTTCCACCACTCCGGCCCCTCGGTAGCCGGGCAGAAAAATTCAAAGCCGTCCTCCCCCGTGTAGCCGGTGCGGCAAATCACGCATTTGCCCCCGTTCCGGCGGGCGATCATGGCCACGCCGTTCCGTGACGGCATCCGCTCGCCCGGCAGCGCCTTGCCGAAAACATCCACCGCCTGCGGCCCCTGCACCGCCATGCCCGCGAAGGCCGGGCTTTCATCCGCCAAGGCCACATCCGGCACCAGCCGGGCCTGCATCCACTCCCGGTCCTCGGCGATTTTGGAGGCGTTGACCACCAGAAACCACTCCTCCGGGCCCGTGCGGTAAACGATCAGGTCATCAATGACGCCGCCTCTTTCATTGAGCATCAGGGTGTACTGCCCCTGCCCCTCCTCCAGTTTGTGAACTCCATTGGTGAGCAGCCCGTTCAGCCAGTCCATAGACGCCGACCCGCTCACCAGAAACTGCCCCATGTGGGAAATGTCGAAGATGCCCACTCCCGACCGCACCGCCTGATGCTCCTCGGTGATGCCTGTGTACTGCACGGGCATTTTCCATCCCGCGAAGGGGACCATGCGCGCACCGCTGCGCAGGTGAACCTCATGCAGCGGGGAGAGAGAAACAGGAGTGTCGGAATCCACCCCGGAAAACGAGCGCCGCCCGCCCACTCTGTCAACACCGGTGCGTGAGTTTTCGCAAATATCCAATCCCGGAAATCATCATGTGAAGTCCGGACACAAATCCTGACAGCCGTTTAAATAAACCATGAAATACACTGCCCGGCCTGAGTATTTTGTAATATACTCCTCCAGACCTGTAATTGACATAAAGTTGCATACACTTGGATTCCCTCTGGCAATGGATACAGCCGCTGGATACCCGGCAGTCCTTGGCAGAGATAATCCACATTGCCTGTCCGGGTGAAGGCCCAGCCCGGGTTTTCCACCGCTCTACCGCCAGGACTGTGGGGGAGCTTTTTCTTTCCGTGTCCCGGCAAGGACCGCCACAGCCCGTCGCATCTCTATTCCACCCTGAACCCGTTAACCTCTTCAGGCTTCAGTGCACTGGGTGGACCAACTAAAAGTTTCCCCAAAACCCGAAAAGCGCCGTTCGAAGCTTCTGAAAACTGAAAAACTGAAAACTCTCCCCCCCTTTAACCTCTCCTCCGCATAAGACGCACCACCTCCCTACCCTCCCGCCCCGGATACGCCCGGGCGGGCCGCCTGGACTCCAGCAGGTCGAAAGCGGGGGAGAATGAGGCCTCCAATGACTCCTCGGTGCAGCCGAAGGGGGGGCCCTGATCCTGATCCTCCTCCGGATCCCAGGGATTCAAATAAAAGACGCCCAGCAGCAGGCCGCCAGGCTTCAGGGCCGAGGCCATGGCCCGCACATAGTCCGGGCGGCGCTCCGGCGGGATGGCGCAGTAGCAGGTGTGCTCCCACACGGCGTCGAAGGTGCCGGCCAGCGGCGGGCGGGCGCAATCCGTGAAAAGATCGGCCAACTCCACCGCCACCACCGCATCCGGCAGCGCCGCCAGCCGTTTGCGGGCGGCCTCCACCGCCAGCGGGGCGATGTCCAGCCCGGTGACCTGATCCGCCCCCGCCGCCGCAAGGGGGATGATATCCGATCCCGTGCCGCAGCCGGGCACCAGCACCCGTCCGCGCAGCGGTCCGTGCTCCTGCAGATAATCCACCAACGCCGGGGCCGGCGCGCCTTTGTCCCATGGGGTGCTGCCGTTTTCGTATTCCTGCTGCCAGTTCGTCATAGGCCGCACTCCCCGTCGTCCGAAGCCCGTCCGCAAGCGGGGAAAGGCTCTGCGGGTCCCGGCCCGGCGGCAAAAAAACGGTTTGTCATCGGCCCGGTTCCGCCCCATGAAAGGCGCATGATTCGACCCGACGGACGCCAGCGGAACCAGTGCCGCCCCATCACCTTCATTCCCAACATCGCCCCCCAGGCCACCGGCTCGGTGCTGAGCTGCTTTGGCAGCACCCAGGTGATCTGCACGGTCATGGTCGAGGAGGGCGTGCCCTTCTGGATGAAGCAGCAGGGCATCTCCGGCGGCTGGCTGACCGCGGAGTATTCCATGCTCCCGGCCTCCACCAGCCCCCGCAAGCCCCGCGACATCAGCAAGGGCAAACTGGACGGCCGCAGCACGGAGATCCAGCGGCTCATCGGCCGCGCCCTGCGGTCCGTGACCGACCTCAGCGTGCTGGGCCAGCGCACGGTGTGGATCGACTGCGATGTCCTCACCGCCGACGGCGGCACCCGCACCGCCGCCATTACCGGCGCCGCCGTGGCCTGCGCCATCGCCTTCAACAAGCTGGTGGCCGCCAAAAAGCTTTTCCGCTCCCCCCTCACCAAACTGGTGGCCGCCGTGAGCGCGGGCATTTATGAGAACGAGGCGGTGCTGGACCTGAACTACCTGGAGGACAAGGACGCCTCCGTGGACTTCAACTTTGTGATCACGGAGAACGGCGAGTTTGTCGAAATCCAAGGAGCCGGTGAGGAGAGCACCTTCACGGAGCAGCAGTTCGCTGAGCTCATGGTGCTGGGCAAACAGGGCATCGCGGAGCTCATCACCCTGCAGCGCCAAGCCATCGAGGCCGCCGGTGAGGCGCTGCCCGCCGATCCAGGGGCCGCCGCCCATTTGGCCGCGGCGGCGGCCAAAGCCAACCCTGTCAAATCCCCGGCGGCTCAGGCCCCGGTTCCGGGCCCCGCGCCGCATCCGCAGCAGAGGCATCAGCAGCATCAGCGGCAGGCACCGTCCCACGGACGCCCGCAGCAGCAGCATCCGCAGAACCCGCCCGGCGGCCGGCAGCGGCCGGTCTCCCTCCCGCCCCCGCAGTCCGGCAACAATCCCCTGGGCGATCTGGCGAACTTCTTTGAGAAGCGCTAGGCCGGCCCGCCTCCCCATTCCCATCCCCGGACCGGGCCGCCGGCAGGGTCCGGAGGTTCGCACACCTGGAGTTCCCCCTGCCCCAAGAGCCGTTGCAGTGCCGGAGGAGGCACCGAAGATGGGGGCCGCACATCCTATTCCCGCCCCGCCCCCGGGCTGGCGGTGGACTCCCTATGAAGAAATATTCCCGCAAAGAGGTCGCCAAAATGTCGCCCGCCGAGTTCGCCGCCGCCGCCCGCGGTCCCTACGGCAAGCTCCTGGCCTATATGAAGCCCTACCGCGGCCGCTTCATGATGGGGCTGCTGTGCGGTGTGGTTTACGGCGCCCTCAACAGTGTGCTGGTCTTCATCGTGCATTATGTCTCCGACAAAGTCCTGCCGGGCGGGGAGAAACCGGGGGAGCACAATTCCCATGTCACGGAGAGCTACCACGCGGACCTGGAGCTGCCGGAACTCCGCGCCGCCCTGCGCAATCTGAATCTGCCGGAAGCGGATCAGGCACAGGTGGAGGAGGCCTACCGGAACTTCCGCCAGGCACTGCACGCCCGCACGCTGAAATCCGGGGAGCCGGAGGAGAACCCGGACCCCGGCTGGCTGCCCCCGGCCGCATCCCTGGACACCCGGAAGCCCCCCGGCGTGGTCCATGGCCCGCCGGAGGCCGCGGCGGAAACCCTGCGGAATCTGACCCTGCCCGCCGCCATGCCCGCCGAGTTCCGGCTGATGCTGGAGGCGGAGCGGCATCTGGTCAGTGATCCTCCGCACAAAAAACAGGCCCGCGCGGCTTTGGATGAACTATTGGCCCTGCCGGAGGACCAGCGGCGGCACCGCACCACCTGGGCAGCCTATCTGCTGACCCGGCTGGAGACGGATAAAAAGAAGAAGGAGGAAACGGTGCGCCGCGCTGAAACCCTGGCGGCGGCGCCTGGCAACACCGACGTGCTGGGAGTGAGGCATCACATGGAGAAATACGTCTCCCTGTGGGCCGTCATCGCGGTGTGCGCCAGCATTCCGGCCATCATGCTGCTGCGCGGCGTTTTCGGTTATCTGAACTCCTACTTCACGATGTGGGTCAGTGTCCGCCTGCTGGACAGGATCCGCGGCGATCTCTTTTCCCGGATCCTGAACCAGTCCCTGGAGTTCTACAACAAGCAGAAGGGCGGTGACCTCCTGCAGACGGTGCTGAACCAGACGCGGGTGGCCCAGCAGGGATTCACGGGCGTCATCAGCGATCTCGTGAAGCAGCCGCTGTCCATTATCAGCATCGTGGCCACCCTGTTCTATCTGGACCCCAAATTCACGGCCATGGCCCTGCTGCTCTTCCCCCTGTGCATCATCCCGGTGATCGTGGTGGGCAGGAAGGTGCGCAGGGCGGGGGCCCAGGAGGAGGAGGAGGCCGGCATGATGGGCGTCATCATGCAGGAGGCCTTCAGCGGCATCCGTGTGGTCAAGGCCTACGGGCGCGAAGACTACGAGTGCAAACGCTTCAATTCCTCCAACCACCGCATGCTCAGCAGCATCATGCGGTGGAACCGCGCGCTGGAGGGTGTCAGTTCCCTGACGGAGGTGGTGGCGTCCGCCGGTGTGGCCGCAGCGCTGGTCTATGTGTATTTCACCACCGGGGGAGCCGCCAAATTCATCGCCCTCAACGGAGGCCTGGTCATGCTCTACCCGCCCGCCAAGGCGCTCAGCCGCATCCCGCTGATCCTTCAGAAAAGCCTGGCCTCCACCAGCAAGATCTTTGAAATGATGGAGCGTCCCTGCGCGGTTCAGGACGTCCCGGACGCCACGGCACCCGCTCCGGTGGCCACTGGCCATCTGGAGTTCCGCTCCATCGGCTTCGCCTACCGGAAGGACCTGCCCGCCGTGCGGGACATCAGTCTGGTGCTGCAGCCCGGCGAGACCTGCGCCCTCGTGGGTCCCAGCGGCGCCGGCAAAAGCACGCTCTTTTCCCTGCTGCTTCGCTTCTACGATCCCCAGGAGGGAGCGGTGCTGATCGACGGGCAGGATATCCGCACAGTGCCCCAGTTCTGGCTGCGGCAGCAGATCGGCATCGTAAACCAGGAGATTTTCCTGTTCCACGACACCATCTACGAGAACATCCGCTATGGCCGGCTGGACGCCACAAGGAAGGAGATCGAGGAGGCCGCCCGCCGGGCCTACGCCCACGATTTCATCATGGCCCAGGAGCACGGCTACCAAACGGTCGTGGGGGACAAGGGCAGCCTGCTCAGCGGCGGCCAGCAGCAGCGCATCTCCATCGCCCGCGCCATGCTGCGCGAGGCCCCGATTCTTCTGCTGGATGAGGCCATGTCCGCCTTGGACACCGAGAGCGAGCGCCGCATTCAGGCGGCCATCGAGGACCTCAGCCGCGGCAAGACCGTCATCGCCATCGCCCACCGGCTGTCCACGGTGCTGAACGCGGATAAAATCGTGGTCATGGACCATGGCCGCATCACCGACGTGGGCCGGCATGAGGAGCTGCTGCGCCGGTCGGAGCTTTACCGCCGGCTTTACTCCATGCAGTTCAACACCGAGCTGGAGGCCATGGATCCCCCACCCGCCGCCATCCCCGGCAATGACATCCCAGCCCCGCTCTGACTGAATCTTCCCCATGCCCGCCGCCGCCCCCCGCCGCTACCACGACTACCTCAAGGCCGCTTTCAATGCCCGGCCGGCGGGCATGTTCGTGGCCCCCAACTGGATCGGCATCGGGGTGTTCGGCCTGCTGGGGCTGTTGAATCCCGGCTTCTGGCTGCTGGGCGCGGGGCTGGAGGCCGGCTATCTGTTCACTTTGGCCAACAGCAGCCGTTTCCGGAAGGTGGTGGATGCCGGGGACGGCTCCTCCTCCGAACCCGGTGAGGCCGCCCGCATTGCAGCGCTCCGCGACGTCCTGCCGCCGCAGGACGGGCAGCGCTACCGGGACTTCATTGCCAAGTGCCGCCGCACCGCCCATTTTCTGCCTGACAACGTGGCGCTGCACGACACCCTCGCCCATGTCTCCTGGCTTTTCCTCCAGCTGCTCCATTCCCGCCTGACGGTCAGCCGCCTGCTGGCCGCGGCCTCCGCCGAGGAGCAGGCCGAGGGCACTCTGGCCTCCCGCCTGGCCAAACTGGAGCAGCGCCTGTCCGCCACCGACCTGCATCCCGACCTCCGCCGCAGTCTGGAGGCCACCCGCGGCATCATGCGCGAGCGCCTCCAAGCACACTCCGACACCGCCGCCAAGCTGGGTTACATCGACGCCGAACTCTCCCGCCTGGAGGAGCAGACCAGCCTGCTGCACGACCGCGCACAGCTGGACCGCGACGCCCCCGCCCTCAGCAGCAGCATCGAGCGCGTCAGCGCCGGCATTACCGGCGCCACCCAGTGGATGTCCCGCGAGAAAGAGCTCCTCGGCGACCTCGGAGGGTCCTTCGACATCCCGCCCTCCACGGCCATTTATGAGGCGGGCAACTGAAGCAGGTCCGTAATCATAGCATGCCGCGCTCTGTGACCGGAGCTTTGCGCCACGCGGGGAGAGGCAGCAAAATTGCTCAATACAGGCCCGGACAGCACTATCCTCCACAGCACCATGGCCGCAAAGCATGAACTTCCCACCTTCGCGGACCGCCGCTGTTCCGATTTCTTTTGGGATGTGACGTGGAACCGCACCGTTATTGTGATCTCCGAACCTCTGCGCCGCATCCACTGCCTGCTGGCCTCGGACACGGACTGAGCCCGGGCGGCTCTGACAAGGCAGGGATTCCAGCTGTCCGCTGAGGCGCTTCGAAACAAGCGGATCAGGTGCCCGACCGGTTATTCATTGGCGAAAAAGTGATCATCCTTCCCCACATGCCCCGGATCGGAGCTGGCTGATTTAGAATCCGGCGGGGACCAGACGCGGAAGGTGGAGCCATCCGCATTCGTGCGGTAACGCAGCGGCCTGCCGTCCATCGCCAGCGGAATGCTCTCCGGCGGGGCGGGGTCAAGCTCCGCGAGGATTGCGGGGTAACGGCGGTGTTTGAGCCAGTGACGCTCCAGCAGGATGGCGGTGCGCGTGATCTCCAACCGCATAAAGCAGGGGCCAACCCACTGCAGCATATTATTGAACTCCTTTTGATTGTTAAAGGGATTCAACACAGCCAAGCCGGGATCCGGAAAAGCCCTGAGCTGGTCCGCGCGGGAGGCCCATGACTCACCAGCCCTCAGAGGCCCGGTCAGGCTGCCCCAGGCTTCACTGTAACGGGAGTTCAGAATACAGTCGCGGATCCATAAGCCATCCGGATAGATCCGGAGATACAGACGCTGGGCCGCTCCCAGGCCCAGCCCACTTTGCCCGATGATGGCAGTGGCATAATTTTCATGCGAATTGCATCTGAAGGCTCTTTCCGTTTCTGACGCTTTGGCCCAGGCCTTGTGATACAGAGTACGCGGATCCATCCTCAACAGTTCGGTCAAAGCCTCATCGGTCCAAAGATGGCCGCGCATGCCCTCCATCAGGACCTCGTCCGTTCTCCTGTAGCCGGGGGATATCAGAACACCGATCAGAGTGCCGGAGTTGGCATAGCCATCCCCTATTTTGCCGGTGACTCTCAGGGTCTCCACCGCTTTTCCAGCCTGGCCCGCAGCCACCAGCGCCCGCGCTCTCAGCCCAAGACTGTCGACCATTCTTCTGATAGGACCTATTTTGAAAGGCATCCCCCCAAAAACGAGCGGATCCTCATGATGCTTGGGCACGCGGGATTCCGGTCGCTTCGCTGCCGCCTCCAGTTCCTGAAAAATATCATCGTGACGGTGATCCTCCAGCAATTCCCGTCCGGGAGATGAAGGGGATGCGGGTGCGGGCTTGGGAAGATTGCCATACTGCCGCAGCCATTCGCAGTAATCAGTCAGGGAACTGACATTGGGCTGGGGAATGGGTTTTTCATAGAGTTTGCCGTTTTTCCCAATGACGGTGGTGGTTCTTTTCTTTGGAAGGAACCACAGGGTCAGCCGGGTGGGAGCATCCTCTGGCGTGCTGTAAAACTCCTTCATTACCGGGGTGGCGAAAAAATTGTCCTCCTCCCTGGGCATGGGCGGCAGAAGGCGGCTGATGTCCAGAGAGCTGCCGGAGGCGATGATGCGCTTCTTCTCCTTTTCCCAGGCGCGGCGGTAGTGCCAGCTGCAGCCCGCATAGAACAGGCCGATCCCTGTCCCCAGGACCGCATAAACAACAACGGATTTCCGGCTCAGAAACACACGCCGGAACAGCCGCCATAATCTGCCGGGCAGCCTGAGGAAAAACTTGGGCACGGTCACCGCCAGGCGGCGGAAGGTGGGGAAACGGGTGGTGGGCTGTTCAGTCATGGCTGCAGGGAGGAGGAGAGGCTGGAAGGGTCAGTGAAGGAGGCTGCCAGTTGGAGAGCCATGGACGGCTCCATGGGGCGGAATGGCGTCCGGATGGCCGCCAGCTGTCCGGCGGTGGGGACGGATGGCGAAGGCGTGGTCAGCCGCAGCGCGGCGATGAGCGTCCACGCGGCGGCCAGGCCGCGCACAAGCGGACGCCGCAGCCAGGACCGGAGGAAGCCCGGATTAAAAGGCCGGGCATTCACGGCATGGTCATGGGCATGGGACTCCGGTTCGGCGGCGGCGTTGGCAGCGGCCAGAATGCCGGAGCGCCAGTCCTCCGGCAGCGGACGGTGCCGCAGGCTGCGGAGCAGGGCTTCGGGATCCGGACCGGACGGGAAGGCGGGATCAGGTTTCATAACGGAGGGGTTCGGCGGGTTTCAAAGCCTGGCGCATCTTTTGCATGGCGTAGCGGTAGCGGCTGGCGGCGGTGTTGGCGGGGATGCCGAGGACCTCGGCGATGCGGGCGAAAGTGAGATCCTCCCAGAGCTTCAGATGCACCACCGCCCGTTGCTCCTCCGGCAGCGCCATCAGCAGGGAGGCGGCCCGCTGCTGGAGTTCAGCGGGAAATTCATCCGTCTTCGCGCCGGGTGTCAGCCAGTCCGGCTCCCCGTTCGGACTGCCGGCGAAGTCCTCCAGCATCCGCCGCCCGCGCATCCGGCGGCGGGCAAGGTCGATAGTCAGATTGCGGGCGGCGCGGAAAAGCCAAGCCTGCTCATCGCGGACGGTCTCCTGGGAGGTTCTGCGGGCGAGCTTGACGAACAGGTCCTGCAGCAGATCCCGGGTGTCGGCCTCGTTTCCGGTCAGGCTCAGCAGAAAACGGTGCAGCGATGGCGCGAAGGCGTC
Organism: Verrucomicrobiales bacterium; assembly: GCA_028293125.1. GTDB lineage: Bacteria > Verrucomicrobiota > Verrucomicrobiia > Verrucomicrobiales > V1-33 > CAIZWU01. The sequence goes on from JAQGPJ010000058.1 coordinate 97,541, forward strand.
GTAAAGCCGGGCAATGCTGGAGGGGGCCATGGATGGACAGGGTGGGGATCAGCTTCTGTTCTTTTCAGGAGGACGCGGGAAAGGAAAAATTTGTCTGCCGGGGGGCGGTCTAAATTCCCTGACCGGAAAAATATTCTCCGGAACCGCTGGAAACCGTCATGCCGATTTATGGTTATATCCGGATGGGACGGTCGGACCGCTTGGCTGCCCGCAGGCGGCGCGGGCCCGTTTTGGTACAGCGCTAACGCTAGCTTCATGCGACAACTTCTTCACTCAGCGGAACTTTCAAAGCCTGGTTGACGTGGCATGCGTGGGCGTCGCCGGAAGGCGGGCACCGCATCGGTCCGGAGGGCCGGAGGGGAGTTTTTCCCGGAATCCCGGACCGGAGAGAGACGGTTCCCCGCTGGCGGCGGCAAAGTTCCCTTATGAAACCCACACCCCTCGCCCATTCCCGTTCGCGTTCCCGTTCCTGCCCCCCTCCATCGTCGCGCACCGCCGGCATGATGCTGTGCGGCCTGCTGCTGACGATGAATCCCCTCGCCGCGCAGACCGCCCGCGTCTGGACCGGCACCTCCGGGGACGGGCTTTTCACCACGGATCTGAACTGGGATCCTGCCGGATTTCCCCTGCCCGGGGACGAGCTGACCATTTCCTCCGGCGAGGCCATCAACACCGGCAACCTGAACCTCGGCGGGCTGACCACGCTGTCCGGCACCGGCACGCTGACGGTCACCAATGGCCGTTTCCTCAATGGCTCCGGTCTCCCCTCTCAGGTGAGGGTCAATGGCGGATTCCTGGTCCATGACGGGCAGTATTTCATCGCCTCCATTAACAATCCGGGGGAGATCGTCCAGTCCGGCGGTTCGGTCACCTCCGCGGTCTCTGTGGCGTGGTTCCTGTCCGATGGCGCAAACGCCAAAGGCACCTGCGAGCTGACCGGCGGCACGCTGGACGTGACCCTCTCCGGCGACTCCGCGTTGGATCGGCAGATCCACCTAGGCAAGCAGAGCAACGGCGACCTGCTGCATATTGACGGCGGCACCGCCACCTTCACCGCCGCCGTCGCCAATCGCCGCTTTTATCTCTCGCGGGAGAGCACGCTGCGGATCGACTCCGGATCGCTGACCGCCGATGGGTTTTTCTATTTCATCATGGGCCGTGAGGTGGCGGACAGCACCAACTCCAGCCTCATCATCAATGGCGGCAGCCTGTCCATTGCCAACACGCCCGCCGGAGGCGCGTTTATTGTCGGTGCCGCCAATGACGGCGTGTTCCGGCTGAACGGCGGCACCGTGAGCGTGCAGGACGCGCCCCTCTGGGTGAGCGATGGCGGCAACCGCGCCGGCACCGTGGTGCAGACCGGCGGCTCCTTCTCACTGGGCACCGGGGATGTGATCCTGTCCCGCGCCGGAGCGTCCAACGGGCACTATCAGATGAGCGGCGGCACCCTGAGCGCGAACTCCATCATCCCCGGCACCGGCAACACCCCGGTGTTGCTTTTCCAAGGCGGTGAAATCCGCCTGACCGGTGATCAGCGCGCGTTGGTGGACGAGCCGTGGTTCCACGCCACCGGAGTGGTCACCTCCAACTACGACGGCAGCACGGACACCACCACGCTGAAGGCGGTGCCCCAGGCGGGTAAAACCGCCACCTGGCAGTATTACCGATTCACCGCCAACCGTCTGCGCGACGGCTTCGCCACGGCGGTGCAGCTTTCGGAGTTTGAATTCCTGAAGGACGGCGCGTCCGTCAGCCGCACCAACGTGACCGTGACCAATCCCGGCGGCGAAAGCCCCGGAGGAGAGGTGCCGGAGAACCTCCTGGATGGTCTGGACACCACCAAGTGGCTGGACGCGCTCAACCAGCCCGTCGTCTTCGACTTCGGCGCGCCGACCGCCATTGACGGCTACCGCTTCACCACCGGCAACGACGCCTCCGGGCGTGATCCCCTGCGCTGGATCCTGGAGGGCAGCGCGGACGGTGTGAGCTGGACCGCTATTGACCGCGTGACGTCGGATGCCCCGGTGCCCCAGGGCCGCCGCATCTCCCTGCTGGACCAGCCGCTGCCGCAGACCGTGCCGGCGCCACCGGAGCCGGCGGCCTCCCTGGTCTGGAGCGGCGCGCAGAGCGCCGACTGGAACACCACGCAGCTGAACTGGACCGCCGACGGCGGCCCGGTGGCTTGGAGCAACACCAAACCGCTGGAGGCGGTGTTCTCAACCCCCGGCCTCAAAGCGGTGCGCCTGGCGGCACCGGCCACGGCCAATTCCCTGAACTTCACCGCTCCCGGCTACACGGTCACCGGCACGGAGACCCTGACGCTGGCGGAGCCGGCGCTGATCACCGGCACCGCCGACGCCTCCATCGCCGTGCCCGTCACCGGCACGGCGGGACTGCGCCGGGAGGGCACGGGCCACACGGTTTTCACGGGCCCCCCTTAGCCACACGGGCCTGACGGCGCTCACCAGCGGCACGGTGACCCTCGCGGAGGGATCGTCCTCCACCGGCAATGGCAATCTGGTGCTGGCGGATCCTGTCAACTCCCGCGCGGTGCTGAATATTGACGGCTCCGGTGAATACAACTTCTCCGGCAGCGTGCGCGTGGGACGCGGAGACCTGTCGGCGGCGGCCATCGTGCAGACGGAGGGCACGGTCACCGTCGGCGGCTCGGGCGTGGAGTATCTCCAGCTGGGCGGCGGCGTGGCCAATCCTTCGGGCTCCTACGGGGCTTACATTCTGAGCGGCGGCACGCTGAACACTTCCGGCGGCGGTCCCTCCGGGATCCGCGTGGGGGATTTCGGCAACGGTGTCCTCCTCCAGACCGGCGGGGTGCTCAACTGCGCCCGCTGGTTCGCGCTGGGCGGCAATGGCGGCTCGCTGGGCGACGGGGTGGCCTCCTTCCTCGGCGGCGAGGCGACAGTGGCCGCCGGCTACCGCATCCTTCTGGGCGACCGGCCCAACTCCACCTCGATGGTGAATCTGGGCACGCTCGCGGGCGGCGATGCCTCGGTCACGACGCTCAACACCACCGGCCTGGCGGTGGGCGCCAACGGCTCGGCGGCCAGCGCGGATCTGAATCTGAACGCCGGCGTCCTGACTCTGGGCGGCCCCCTCTTCCGCGCGGCGGGCGGAGCGGTCACGGCGGTGAATGCCAACGGCGCGACCCTCCGGGCGGGCCTGCCGGACATTTCGCTGCTGAGCGACACCCTGACGCAGGTGAACCTGTACAAGGGCGGCTTGACCATCGACACCGCCGGCAACAATGCCACCGCCGCCGCCGGCATCGTGGCGGCGGAGGGCTTCGGCGTTTATCCCGCCGGCGGCGCGTTCGCGGTGGCCAATGGCGGGGCCGGTTACCTGGCGCCCCCGCTGGTCACGGTGTTCAGCAGCGGCGGCGGTTATGGCATCACGGCCATCGCCGAAGTGGCCAATGGAGCGGTGACCCGCGCGCTGATCACCTCGCCCGGACAGCTGAATCAGGCCGGTGATTCCCTGACCTTTTTCTTCAACGGCGGCGGCGCCACCACCCCTGCCCCGGAGTTTGTGCAGCCCCTCGCCGCCGCCGACTTGGCCCCCAACGCCACCGGCGGCCTCACCAAGACCGGCGCGGGCCGGCTCACGGTGAACGCCAATCTCACCTACACCGGCGCCACCGGCATTTTGGAGGGCGAACTGGAGAGCAACGGCACTATCGAGGGCACCAGCGTTACCGTGGCTCCGGGAGCCACTCTCACGGGCAATATCGGCGGCACCGCCCCTGTCCGGGTGGAGGGCACGCTGGCCCCGGGATCCGGTCTGGGGCATATTGAACTCGGCGGCCTGACCCTGGCCACAGGCTCCACCCTGGCCATCGATTTGGGCGACTGGAGCCAGCCGGGCCCGGGCACCGGCCATGACACCGCCACGGTCGCCAGCCTGGCGGTGCAGGCCACCGCCGCGTCCAAGCTGCGGCTCAGCCTGGACAGCACCTTGCTGGCCAACTTCTCGGAAACCGCCCGCAGCCTCACACTGGTGACCGCCACCTCCGGCATCACTGGTCTGGACAGCGGCAACTGGCAGGTGGAGGCCCCCGGCTTTCCCGGCACCGGCACCTGGTCGCTCAGCGCGTCCGGCTCCAGCCTGGTGCTGGCCTATACCCCCGGCGGCGGCACTGGCGGCGGCGGATACACCTCCTGGGCCGCAGCGTTTCCCGGCTTGACGGACTCCGCGCCCGGCGCCGATCCCGACCGCGACGGGGTGAGCAACCTGCTGGAATACGCCCTCAACGGCAATCCCACCCAGGCCAACACGGACCTTCTCCCCGCAGTGGCCGTGACTCCGGCGGGATTTAAGTTCACCTTCACCCGCCTCCGGGCCTCCACGGCCGGCACCGATCAGGTGTTCGAATACAGCTCCACTCTCGGTGCCTGGACGGCCGCCGCCATCCCCACCGCCTCCGGCGGCAATGTGACCATCACACCCAATACCCCGGCTCAGGGCTTGGACAGCGTGCGCATCACCCTGCCCGCCTCCGCCGCCGCGGATGGCCGCCTCTTCGGCCGCCTGCGCGTGACCAGTCGGAACTGATCCGGCGGCAGGCATCCGTTTCCATTATCATGTATGTGGTTGACCGCAGCCCCGCCGGCGGACCAGGACACCCGCCGCAGGGCTGCATCTAGAGCATTTCAATTAATATTGTAGCCGCACGAGCCGAACCATCCTCTGGCATCCTTCGAACTCACCGCGTCCAGCGCCGCCGCGATGGCCTCCAGCAGCTTCTCATGCGTCCGGGCCGCAGTCCTGC